>CAVXCA010000080.1:0-52142 GCA_963759955.1 uncultured Alphaproteobacteria bacterium | reverse complement strand
CAATAGCAATGATCGTATGCGGTCAGCGCGTCATTGCTCCCGTGGCCTCCCTCGGCTCGATACACTGGGGCATGGAGATCAGAGGATGCAGCCAGCAACAGCGTAGGTGTCTGCGGCTCGACGGCTGCGGATGGTCGAGCGATTCCAGCATAGCAGTTGCTAGCGCGCGCACATTTTCCGACGATACAGAATCCCTTCGGCCACTTTGAACTGGTGGCTGGCAAAGCCGAACATGCTGCGCGTCTGCCAGCGCCATCGTTTCCAGAGATGAGCTGGCACCCCCGCCAACGACACCATTCAGTACCCATCGGCTATGGAAGTCGTCGCTGCCTCAGGTCTGACAGTCCATTACCGCGAGCCTCTTCCCGCGAAGGTCCTAACCCGGTTGCTGCAGGACCCGTGCTGAGCATTTCGCCGGCTACGCATGTGTTCGTAGCGCTCATCCCATGGATATGAGGCTTGGCTTCAATGGTCTCTACACGCTCAACGAACAGTCCTCAACCAAGAAGTCCTACATCGGCATTTGTTCGTCTTCACCAACAAGCGACGAACAGGATCCAGCTTTTGTTCTGGGATGGCTCGGCCTATGGCTTTGTGCGAAGCGTTTAGAAAGGGGCACTTTCGGGTGGCCATCCGGAACCTCAAAGTTCATACCGCACAACCTGACGGACGCCCTGCCGTGATGCTCGATGACGTAAGCCGCGTTGAAATCTCGGGATTCGACTCCACGAACGTGCCGCCCCACCAGCCCCTGCTGCTGTTCCGGAACGTCACTGGGGCGTTGCTTAACGGGAATCGTGTTTCCTCGCCCGCGGAGGTTTTTCTCAAGGTGCTGGGCGAAAGAGGCCAGGCGATTGCACTCCTCGGGAACGATCTTCGCTTGGCGCGGAAAGTGGTGCGCTTGTCCTCTGAAGCGCCCTGCGGCGCGGTGTCGGTTGAGCCGCACGACACTCCCTCGTCATCCGCCGAGGGGAAGGCAGGTGCCAGGCGGGACGGCCGCCCCCGCACCCCCTCGTTAACAAGGACATCAAGAGCGACAGAGCTGACAACAAGGGAGGACAGCCCTTCCGACCACCTCTGGCAGATTGTGCCTGAGAAACGCCCTTCCCTCCCGGCATCCGAACTAGCGCAAGGTGGGCGAGTTGACGGGTGGGCGGCGACCTGTCTGCAATCATGGGATTTGCTGAACCGACAGATCAAAGCCGCCACGTGTGCGGTTGGCCCGTTTAACCGGCAACTTGACCGCGTCGGTCCTGCGCAAAGCGGTGCAACATCCCGTTGTTTTCGCGCGCGAATACATCCATTCGCCGCACTTCCGTCGGTTCCTCAAGTACTCCTCGGTCTCGGCGGTCTCGACGAGCGTCTCGCTCGGCGGCCTGTACCTGTTCTTCAGAGTGCTGCACATCGGCACAGCAACGGACTCGAACCTGTTGGCGACGGCGATCGCGTCGGTCCCTGCGTACTACCTGAACCGCACCTGGGCGTGGGGGAAGAGCGGACGTTCGCACGTCTTCCGCGAGGTCGTTCCCTTCTGGGCGGTAACGATCCTCGGAGTGGCGCTGTCGACAACGGCAGTCCACTTCGCCGCCGTCGAGGCAAAGAGCCATCACCTGAGCAAAGACGGAGAGACGATCGCTGTCGAGTTCGCGAACTTCTTCACCTACGGCGTGTTGTGGTTCGCGAAGTTCTCCTTCTTCAACCGATTCCTTTTCAAGGTGAAGACCGAGCCGACCGAAGAGATCGAGACGAGCACTCCGCAAAACACCGGTACCGAACCCGTGCATGCGCCGCTCGCCGCTACGACGACTCCGGTGCTTGCGCGACAAGGAGCGACTTCCGCCACAGCTAGCGAGCAGCCGACGGTCCTCGGCGAGGTCGAACACGCCTGACGAGCGCGACCGCGAAGCCCGAGGCGCGCGAATCGATCGACCAGGAAAAAACGAGCAGGATCAGCGCGCCGATGACAAAGGGAAGGTCCCCGGTGTCGTCGTACCAGGTCCGCCCGTCGCGCAGCGCCACCGAGGCGGTGATGAGATCCGGCCTGCCGAGCGCACTCTCGTGCGTGACGGTGCCATTGGCGGCGACGACGGCGGAATAGCCGGTGGTCGCTGACTGGACGAGCGTTCGGCCCTCGGCGACCGCCTGGATGCGCGACGCGGCGAGTTCCATCGCTGGAACCTGTGACGTCCCATAGGACGCCGTGTTCGTCTCGACGACGAGCAGCTGCCCGCCGTCCTCGACCCCGCGCCTTCCGATTTTCGGAAAGAACGCCTCGAATGAGTTGAGGAGCACGAGTCGTCCAGCCGGCGTCGTCGCGGTGCTGCCGGAGCCGCCCACGATGACGTCTCGAGGTACCGCGGACAGGCTCACGACCTTTGAGATGAAAGAGCGGAAAGGTACGTACTCGCCGAACGGTACGGGGTGAACCTTCTCTATCGACGCGATGAGCGAGCCGCTCGGTCCGAATGCGACGAGTTCGTTGCGAAATCGCGTGCGCCCGACCGGCCACGTCACGCCGGCGAGCAGGGTCGCGTGCAGTCGCCTGGCGATCGTGGCGAATCTCTCGGCACGTGGTGAACGCCCGGGCCGAGTCAGCAACGCGAGCGCATCCTCGGGCGTCACGATGAGGCGTGGCGCATCGTGAATTCGGTTGAGCACCGATAACGTCGCCGGAAAGGCGGTCGTCGGCGACACCTCTGTCGACGTGACGCCCCGCCGCCCCCCGCCTTGCACCGCGGCGACGAGATCGCGGTGGACGGCCGTGCCGCCGTTGGGCGCGAGGTTCGCGATCGAGGCTGCGATCACGATGAGCACCAACACGCCGGCGCCGATGAGCGCGGTCTTTAGTCGGAAGCGAGCGCGCGCCGCAGCATCGACGATGACGAGCCCGAGGAGGGCGAGACTCGATCCCGCCAGTGCTACCGCGGCGACGACGAGGTACGGACCACCGAATGCGTGCGAGTCCGAGGAGCGGTCCGTCGGCCTGGGAGAGCAGCAGACCGCCGAGCGGGACGCCCCCGAAAGGGAACGAGTCCCGCACGGCTTCGAGCAGAGTCATCGATGCGGCGAAGCCGATCAGGCGGCCCCGGTTCGGCCCGACGAGTACGCAGGCGATCCCGACGAGCGATTCGAACAGAACGAGGATCAGGTATCCCCAGCCGGTGAACTGGAACGCCCAGATGGACGCGATCCGACGCGCATGGCCGAGGGCAGGGCGCAGAAAAAAGAGATCGACATGCTGCTCGACGTCACCAAGCAGGTCGAGGGCCACACCATCTGCGCGCTCGGCGACGCGGCGGCGTGGCCGATCCAGGGCTTGATCGCCCATTTTCGCCCCGAGATCGAGAGGCGCATCGACCAATACGCAGCCAATCCGCACGGCGAGCCCGTGCGCGCGGCGGCGGAGTAGAGGCCCATGAGCAAGATCATCATCGACGGCAAGGAAATCGACGTTCCCGCCGAATACTCGCTGCTCCAGGCGTGCGAGGCGGCGGGCGCGGAAGTGCCGCGCTTCTGCTACCACGAGCGGCTTTCGGTCGCCGGTAACTGCCGGATGTGCCTGGTCGAGGTGAAGGGCGGGCCGCCCAAGCCGACGGCGTCGTGCGCGACCGCGGTCAAGGATCTGCGTCCCGGCCCCAAGGGCGAGCCGCCGGTCGTCGAGACCAATTCGCCGATGGTGCGCAAGGCGCGCGCGGGGGTAATGGAATTCCTGCTCATCAACCACCCGCTCGATTGTCCGATCTGCGACCAGGGCGGCGAATGCGATCTGCAGGACCAGGCGATGGCTTACGGCGTCGACTCCTCGCGCTACGCCGAGAACAAGCGCGCCGTCGAGAACAAGTACATCGGCGCGCTGGTCAAGACGTCGATGAACCGCTGCATCCACTGTACGCGCTGCGTCCGCTTCACCACGGAAGTGGCGGGCGTCTCCGAACTCGGCGCGATCGGGCGCGGCGAGGACATGGAGATCACCACCTATCTGGAACGCGCGCTCACCTCCGAATTGCAGGGCAACGTCGTCGACCTCTGCCCCGTCGGCGCGCTGACCTCCAAGCCGACCGAGTTCCATGCCCGGCCGTGGGAATACGTGAAGACCGAGTCGGTCGACGTGATGGACGCGCTAGGCAGCGCGATCCGCGTCGATTCGCGCGGGCGCGAAGTGGTGCGCATCCTGCCGCGGGTCAACGAGGCGATCAACGAAGAGTGGATTTCCGACAAGACGCGCCATATCGTCGACGGGCTGAAGACGCAGCGGCTCGATCGCCCCTATGTGCGCGTCGACGGCAAGCTGAAGCCCGCGACATGGGCTCAGGCCTTCGCCGCGATCGCCGCCAAGGTCAAGAAGACCAGCGCCGCGCGCATTGGCGCGATCGCGGGCGATCTTGCCAGCATCGAGGAGATGTTCGCGCTCAAGGCGCTGATGGACAAGCTCGGCGTCGTCAACATCGACTGCCGGCAGGACGGCTCGAAGCTCGATCCGAAATTCGGCCGCGCGTCCTATCTCTTCAATCCCACGGTCGCCGGCATCGAGGAGGCCGACGCGATCATGATCGTCGGCGCCAATCCGCGCCTCGCCTCGCCGGTGCTCAACGCGCGCATTCGCAAGCGCTGGCTCAAGGGCGATTGCCTGATCGGCGTGATCGGCGAAAAGGTCGATCTGACCTACGCTTACAACTACCTCGGCGCGGGCCCCGATTCGCTTGCCGCCTTCGCCGAGCACCCGCCGGCCGACAAAGCGAAGCCGATGTTCATTCTCGGCGCCGGCGCCGTGGCGCGCCCCGACGGCGCCGCGGTGCTCGGCCTCGCGGCCAAGGCGGCGCTGTCGCTCGGTCTCGTCAAGGACGGCTGGAACGGCTTCGCCGTGCTGCATGAGGCGGCTTCGCGCGTCGGCGGCCTCGATGTCGGCTTCGTGCCGGGGCAGGGCGGGCTCGACGCGCTCGCGATGGCCAAGGGCGGGGCGTTGGATGTGCTCTTCAACCTCGGCGCCGATGAAATCGGAATCGAGCCCGGCGCCTTCGTCGTCTATCTCGGCACACACGGCGACAAGGGCGCGCACCGCGCCGACGTCATCCTTCCCGGCGCCGCCTATACCGAAAAGACCGGCATCTACGTCAACACCGAAGGGCGTCCGCAATTCGCCGAGCGCGCCGTGTTCCCGCCCGGCGAGGCGCGCGAGGACTGGGCGATCCTGCGCGCGCTTTCGGACGCGATCGGCGCCAAGCTGCCGTTCGATTCGCTGAGCGCGCTGCGCGCCGCGCTCGCCGGCGCCCATCCCGACCTCGTCAAGATCGATCAGCTCGCGCCGGCCGACGCGGGCGCGTTGAGCGCGCTCGCCGCCCTCGGCGGGACGATCGATCCCGCGCCGTTCGCCGCAAGCGTCTCCGACTTTTATTTCACCAACCCGATCGCACGCGCGTCCCGCGTCATGGCCGAGTGCTCGGCCCTGGCCAAGGGCGGCATGCGGCAGGCGGCCGAATAGGACCAACGATGAGCAGCGCCACTCCTTCTCGTCCCGCGCAGTCCAACGGACTCGTCGTCGCCGCGCTCGTCGCGCTGCTGGTGGTCGCCGTCCTCGTCGTCGCGGCGGTCTATTGGTTCTTCGCCAGCGGCGCCGCGGCGGCGTTCGGCGCCTGGATGTACGCCTCGTCGCTCGGCGCCTTCGTGCGCTACGTGTTGGAAAGCCTGCTGCTGCTGGTCTGCGTGCTCGTTTCGACGGCGGTGCTCATCTACGGCGAGCGCAAGATCTGGGGCGCGATTCACATCCGGCGCGGGCCGAACGTCGTCGGCCCCTGGGGCGTGCTGCAGCCCTTCGCCGATTTCCTGAAGTTCATCTTCAAGGAGCCGGTCATCCCGGCGGGCGCCAACAAGGGCGTGTTCGTCATCGCGCCGTTGGTGTCGGTGACGCTCGCGCTCGCGGCCTGGGCGGTCATTCCCGTCGCCGACGGCTGGGTGGTCGGCGACATCAACGTCGGCGTGCTCTACCTCTTCGCGGTGTCCTCGCTCGGCGTCTACGGCATCGTGATGGCGGGCTGGGCGTCGAATTCGAAATACCCGTTCTTGTCGGCGCTGCGCGCGGCGGCGCAGATGGTGTCCTACGAGGTCTCCATCGGTTTCGTCATCGTCACCGTGCTGCTGTGCGCGGGCTCGCTCAACTTGAGCGACATCGTGCGCGCGCAGGATACGCGGTTCGGCCTGTTCGGCTGGTACTGGCTGCCGCTGCTGCCGATGGCCGTCATCTTCTTCGTCTCCGCGCTCGCCGAGACCAACCGCCCGCCGTTCGATCTGGCCGAGGCGGAATCGGAACTGGTGGCGGGATATCTCGTCGAATATTCGGCTTCGCTGTTCCTGCTGCAGTTCCTCACCGAACTGGTCGCGATCTTAGGCATGTCGTCGATCATGACGGTCCTGTTCCTCGGCGGCTGGCTGTCGCCCATTCCCTTCGCGCCGTTCACCTGGGTTCCCGGCGTCATCTGGTTCCTTTTGAAGGCGTGGACGGTGGTGTTCATGTTCACCTTCGTCAAGGCGTTCGTGCCGCGCTATCGCTACGACCAACTGATGCGCCTCGGCTGGAAAGTGTTCCTGCCGATCTCGCTGTTCATGGTCGTTGCGGTGGCGGGCGTTCTGGAAGCGACCGGCTGGGGAGCGCATCACTGAAGATGGGGCGGCTCATTGTGAGGACTAACCGATGGCGCTGAGACTCGACCAAGCCGCGCGCTCGCTTTTCCTGAGCGAGTTCCTGGCCGCATTGGCGCTTTCCGTGCGCTACATGTTCAAGCCGAAAGCGACGCTGAACTACCCAAATGAGAAGTCGCCGCTCAGCCCGCGCTTCCGCGGCGAGCATGCGCTGCGCCGTTATCCCAACGGCGAAGAGCGCTGCATCGCGTGCAAGCTGTGCGAGGCGATCTGCCCGGCGCAGGCGATCACCATCGAAGCCGGGCCGCGCCGCAACGACGGCACGCGTCGCACCACCCGCTACGACATCGACATGACCAAGTGCATCTACTGCGGCCTGTGCCAGGAGGCCTGCCCGGTCGACGCCATCGTCGAGGGGCCGAATTTCGAATTCGCGGTCGAGACCCGCGAGGAATTGTTCTACGACAAGGACCGGTTGCTGGACAACGGGGCGCGCTGGGAGCGCGAGATCGCGCGCAACATCGCGATGGACGCGAAATATAGGTGAGAAGACCCTTCCCCCTTGCGGGGGAAGGTGTCATTGCCATAGGGCGTCGAAAGACGCCCGTCCTGCGGGACGGGCTGTGGCATGACGGATGAGGGGTCGGCGCGTGAGCGCCGCTTTGGCGAGTGCGCCTGATGGCGCGACCCCTCATCGCGAAGCGAGTGCGAAGCACTCGTCTGCGACCCTCGCTGACGCGAGGGCCACCTTCCCCCGCAAGGGGGGAAGGAAGAAGGACGGTGAGGATAGGACCATGCAGGCCGACGCGATTTTCTTCTGGCTGTTCTCGGGCGTGCTGATCGTTTCGGCGCTCGCGGTGATCCTTGCCCGGAACCCGGTGCATTCCGTGCTGTTCCTGATCCTCGCCTTCGTCAACGCCGCCGGGCTGTTCCTGCTGCTGGGGGCCGAGTTCCTCGCCATGATCCTGATCGTCGTCTACGTCGGGGCGGTGGCGGTGCTGTTCCTGTTCGTCGTCATGCTGCTCGACGTCGACTTCGCCGAATTGAAGCAGGGCTTCGTGCAATATCTGCCGATCGGCGCGCTGATCGCGCTGTGCGTCGCTTTCGAGCTCGGCTATGTCGCGGTCGGCTGGACGCGCTCGCCCGCCGCCGCCGCGGCGGCCTCGCCGTCGGGAACGCTGTCGAACACCGCGGCGCTCGGCCAGGTGCTCTACACCCACTATTTCTACTTCTTCCAGGCGGCGGGAATGATCCTGCTGACGGCGATGGTCGGCGCGATCGTGCTGACCTTGCGCCACAAGGCGGGCGTCAAACGGCAGAACGTCGCCGATCAAGTCGCGCGTCACCCCGCCAGCGCGGTCGAACTGCGCAAAGTCCCCTCGCGCGCCGGCATCTGAAGGATCCGCCCCATGGTCATCGGCCTCGCCCATTATCTCACCGTCGCGGCGATCCTGTTCACGATCGGCGTCGCCGGCATCATCCTCAATCACAAGAACATCATCGTCATTCTGATGTCGGTCGAGTTGATCCTGCTTGCGGTCAACATCAATCTGGTGGCGTTTTCGACCAACGCGGGCGACCTCACCGGCCAGGTCTACGCGCTGCTGGTTCTCACCGTCGCGGCGGCGGAATCGGCGATCGGCCTCGCCATTCTCGTCGCCTATTATCGCAATCGCGGCTCGATCGCGGTTGAAGACATCAACGCGCTGAAGGGCTGAGGACGCTCATGTACGATCTGATCGTCTTCCTTCCACTGCTCGGCTTCCTGATCGCCGGCCTCATCGGGCCGCAGATCGGCTCGCGCGCTTCGGAACTCGTCACCACCAGCTTATTGGGGGTGAGCGCGCTGCTCTCCTGGATCGCCTTCTTTTCCATCGGCGCCGGCCACGAGGAGCAGGCGCTGATCGTCCCGGTCGCCAATTGGCTGATTTCCGGCAAGCTCGCCGTCGCCTGGGCGTTGCGCATCGACGCGCTGACGGGGGTGATGCTCGTTGTCGTCGGCAGCGTTTCGTTCCTCGTGCACGTCTACTCCATCGGCTACATGGCCGAGGACCCGGGCCGCCCGCGCTTCTTCGCCTATCTCTCGCTGTTCACCTTCGCCATGCTGATGCTGGTGACGGCGGACAATCTGGTGCAGATGTTCTTCGGTTGGGAAGGCGTCGGCCTCGCCTCGTATCTCTTGATCGGCTTCTGGTAC
The DNA here is from genome assembly GCA_963759955.1 of uncultured Alphaproteobacteria bacterium. GTDB lineage: Bacteria > Pseudomonadota > Alphaproteobacteria > Rhizobiales > Beijerinckiaceae > Roseiarcus. The sequence goes on along the minus strand of CAVXCA010000080.1, from coordinate 43,312 downwards.
GAGCGCCCGTCCGCCAACGCCGCGGCGATCAAGGCCTTCGTCGTCAACCGCATCGGCGACTTCGGCTTCGCGCTCGGCATTTTCCTCGTCTTCCAACTGACGGGATCGGTGAGCCTCGAACAGATCTTCGCCGCTGCGCCCGGCCTTGCGGGCCACACCATCCATCTCTTCGGGGCCGATTGGGACGCGCTGACGCTGACCTGTCTGCTGCTGTTCATGGGCGCGATGGGCAAGTCGGCGCAGTTCCTGCTGCACACTTGGCTGCCCGACGCGATGGAGGGCCCGACCCCGGTTTCCGCCCTCATTCACGCCGCGACGATGGTCACCGCCGGCGTGTTCATGGTGGCTCGGCTGTCGCCGCTGTTCGATCTCGCGCCGACCGCGCTCACCGTCGTCACCATCGTCGGCGCCACCACCGCCTTCTTCGCCGCCACCGTCGGCTTGGTGCAGAACGACATCAAGCGCGTCGTCGCCTATTCCACCTGCTCGCAGCTCGGCTACATGTTCGTCGGCCTCGGGGTCGGCGGCTACGGCCTCGGCATCTTCCATCTCTTCACCCACGCCTTCTTCAAGGCGCTGCTGTTCCTGGGCGCCGGCTCGGTCATCCAAGCGATGCACCACGAACAGGACATGCGCGCGATGGGCGGCCTGCGCAAAGAAATCCCGTTCACCTTCTGGATGATGATGGTCGGCACGCTGGCGCTGACCGGCGTCGGCATTCCCTTCACCTCGATCGGCTTCGCCGGCTACGTCTCGAAGGACGCGATCATCGAGGCCGCCTACGCTTCGCATGGCCTCGCCTCCAGCTACGCGTTCCTCTGCGTGGTGGTCGCGGCGGGCCTGACCTCATTCTATTCCTGGCGCCTCATATTCATGACCTTCTTCGGCAAGCGCGGCGACTGGGCCGTCGCGCCGAGCGCGAGCGCGCACGCTCATGACGATCATGCTCACGACGATCACGGCCACGGCGGCGACCACGCCGCTCATGAATCGCCGCTGGTGATGCTGGTCCCGCTCGCTGCGCTCGCGCTAGGCGCGGCGTTCGCCGGCGTCGCGTTCCGTTCCTGGTTCATCGGCGCCGGCTTCGAGAACTTCTGGAAGCACGCGCTGTATCTCGCTCCGGGCAACAAGATCCTCGAGGAGATGGAGACGGTCCCGTGGATCGTCTCGCTGTCGCCGACGTTGATGATGGTTGGCGGGTTCCTCGTCGCCACTTACATGTACGTGGTCAACCGCGCGGCGCCCAAGGCGCTCGCCGGCGCCAATCCGCTGCTCTACCGCTTCCTGCTCAACAAGTGGTACTTCGACGAGCTTTACGATTTCCTGTTCGTCCGTCCGGCGTTCTGGGTCGGCCGCCTGTTCTGGAAGGGCGGCGACGGCTTCCTCATCGACGGCTTCGGCCCCGACGGCGTTTCGGCGCGCGTGCTCGACGTCACGCGCTATGCCGTCCGGCTGCAGACCGGCTACGTTTATCACTACGCCTTCGCGATGCTGCTCGGCGTCGCCGCCTTCGTCACCTGGTATCTGTTCGGGGGGATCCGCTGATGTCCGGCTCTTGGATCCTGACCGGGCTGCTCGTTCTGCCGCTCGTCGGCGCGGCGTGCATCCTTCTGCTGCGCGGCGGGGACGAAGCGAGCAACAACAACGCACGCTGGATCGCGCTGTGGACGACGCTGATCACCTTCGGCCTCAGCTTGGTCGCCTGGGCGCGCTTCAATCCCGCCTTGTCGGGCTTCCAGCTCGTCGAGCAGCACGACTGGTTCAGCCACGTCATTCTCTACAAGCTCGGCGTCGACGGCATTTCGATCCCCTTCGTGCTGCTGACGACCTTCCTGATGCCGATCAGCATCGCCGCGTCGTGGACCTCGATCCAGACTCGGGTCAAGGAATACATGATCGCGTTCCTGATCCTCGAGACGCTGATGATCGGCGTGTTCGTCGCGCTCGATCTGGTGCTGTTCTATCTGTTCTTCGAGGGCGGCCTGATCCCGATGTTCCTCATCATCGGCGTCTGGGGCGGCAAGCGGCGCGTCTATGCGGCGTTCAAGTTCTTCCTCTACACGCTCACCGGCTCGCTGCTGATGCTGCTGGCGATCATGACGATGTATTGGACGGCGGGCACCACCGACATCACGGTGCTGCTGCAAACGCATTTCGCCGCGTCGATGCAGAAATGGCTGTGGCTGGCGTTCTTCGCCTCGTTTGCGGTGAAGATGCCGATGTGGCCGGTTCACACCTGGCTGCCCGATGCGCATGTCGAGGCGCCGACGGCGGGCTCGGTGATCCTGGCGGCGATCCTGTTGAAGATGGGCGGCTACGGCTTCATCCGCTTCTCGCTGCCGATGTTTCCCGACGCGTCGCACAATTTCGCGCCGCTCGTCTACGCCCTGTCGATCATCGCGATCGTCTACACCTCGCTGGTCGCGCTGGTGCAGGAGGATATGAAGAAGCTCATCGCCTATTCCTCCGTCGCGCATATGGGCTTCGTCACCATGGGCCTGTTCGCCGCCAACACCCAGGGCGTGCAGGGCGCGGTCTATCAGATGATCAGTCACGGCCTGGTCTCGGGCGCGCTGTTCCTCTGCGTCGGCGTGGTCTACGACCGCATGCACACGCGCGACATCGCCGCCTATGGCGGGCTGGTGCAGCGCATGCCGCGCTACGCCGTCGCGTTCATGGTGTTCACGCTGGCCAATGTCGGCTTGCCCGGCACCTCGGGCTTCGTCGGCGAATTCCTCACCCTGATCGGTACGTTCCAGGCCAACGCCTGGGTGGCGCTGTTCGCGACCACCGGCGTCATCCTGTCGGCGGCCTATGCGCTCTATCTCTATCGCCGGGTGATCTTCGGCGTGATCGAAAAGCCGAACCTGATGGGCATCGTCGATCTCAGCGGGCGCGAGATCGCCATCCTGGCGCCATTGCTCGTCCTGACCGTCTATTACGGCGTGCATCCTCAGCCGATCATCGACGCGAGCTCCGCCTCGATCGACGCCCTGATCAAGGGCTTCAATTCTGCGATCGCCGTAACGAATACCGCGGGGCTGTAGAGTGACGGCCACGCGCGCGAACAATTGGGATTGATCAGCAAATGAACGTGACGGCTTTCTCGCTCCCGATGGTCCTGCCCGAACTCATCATCGCGGCCGGTGTGCTCGCGCTGCTGCTCATCGGCGCGCTGCGCGGCGAACGCTCGGTCTGGCTGGTGACGGAAATTGCAGCCGGGCTGCTCGCCGCCGCGCTGGTCGCGGCGCTGGCCGACCGCCACGGCCCCGGCGTCACCTTTTACGGCGCCTTCGTCGACGACGCGTTCGCTCGCTTCATGAAGGCGCTGGCGCTGATCGGATCGCTGACGACGCTGCTGCTGTCGGTCGACTTCATGCGCAAGGAGAAGATCGGCGGCTTCGAGTTTCCCATTCTCATTCTGCTGGCGACGCTCGGCATGATGATGCTGATTTCGGCGGGCGACTTCATCGCGCTCTATCTCGGCCTCGAGCTGATGAGCCTGTCGCTCTATGTCGTCGCCGCCTATCGTCGCGACGATCTTCGCGCCACGGAAGCGGGATTGAAATATTTCGTGCTCGGCGCGCTGTCCTCCGGCATGCTGCTCTACGGCGCCTCGCTGATCTACGGCTATGCCGGCACGGTGAACTTCGCCGGCGTCGCGACGGCGCTGCACCAGCACGCGAGCCTCGGCGTCGTGTTCGGTCTCGTCTTCATCCTCGCCGGCCTCGCGTTCAAGATCTCGGCCGTGCCCTTCCACATGTGGACGCCCGACGTCTACGAGGGCGCGCCGACGCCGGTGACGACGTTCTTCGCTTCCGCGCCGAAAATGGCGGCGATGGCGATTCTGGTGCGCGTTTCGATGACCGCGTTTCCCGGCGTCGCGCAGGACTGGCGCCAGATCGTGACCTTCATTTCGATCGCTTCGATGGCGCTGGGCGCCTTCGCCGCGATCGGCCAGACCAACATCAAGCGGCTGATGGCCTATTCCTCGATCGGCCACATGGGCTTCGCGCTGGTGGGCTTGGCGGCCGGCACGGTCGAAGGCGCGCACGGCGTCGTCGTCTACATGGCGATCTATCTCGCCATGACCCTCGGCACTTTCGCCGGCATCCTTTCGATGCGGCGCGACGGCGCCTATGTCGAGGACATCGCGGATCTCGCCGGCCTCGCGCGCACCAATGCGCCGATGGCGTTCTTCCTCGGCGCGATGATGTTCTCGCTCGCCGGCGTTCCGCCGCTCGCCGGCTTCTTCGCCAAGTTCTATGTCTTCGCCGCGGCGATGAAGGCCGATCTCTACGGGCTCGCCATCATCGGCGTGCTGATGAGCGCGGTCGGCGCCTATTACTATCTGCGCATCGTCAAGATCATGTATTTCGACGAGCCGGCCAAGGCGTTCGATCAGCCCGGCGCGACGGCGCGCATCGTGCTCGCGCTGTCCACCGCGGTCGTGATCTTCTACGCGCTGGCGCCGGCGCCCCTGACCGATGCGGCGATGGCCGCCGCCAAGTCGCTGTTTTGAAGGTTTTCGTCGCTCAGACGGGCGAACCGGAGCCGCTCTTTTCGGGCTGGCGGGTCGCGCGCTACGCGCGGCTGGGTTCGACCAGCGACGAAGCGCGCCGCCGCGCGCTCGCCGGCGATCCGGGGCGGCTTTGGATCGTCGCCGGCGAACAGACGCTGGGGCGCGGGCGCCATGGCCGCGCCTGGAGTTCTCCGCCGGGCAATCTCTACGCCAGCGCCCTCGTGGTCGATCCGTGCGCGGCGGCGATCGCGCCGCAGATCGGCTTCGTCGCCGGCGTCGCGCTGGTCAAGGCGGTGGAGGATCTCGGCGGCGCCGGCGTCGCGCTCAAATGGCCCAACGACCTCATGTGGAACGGCGCCAAGGTCGCGGGCCTGCTGGTCGAAGGGGTCTCTGCGCCTGGGCGGGCGCTCGCCTGCGTCGTCGGGGTCGGCGTCAACTGCGCGTCCTCGCCGCGGGGGCTTGCCTACCCGACCGCCGACCTTCGCGCCGCGCTGCAACGCGCCGTATCGCCGGACGCGCTGTTCCGCCGACTTGCGGCTCGCTTTCACGAGGCGATCGGCCTATGGTCGCGCGGCGCCGGCTTTGCCGAAATCCGCGCGCGTTGGCTCGCCGCCGCCGCCGGGCTCGGCGGTCCGATCCGCGTCGCGGGCGCGCGCGGGTCGCGCGAAGGAATCTTCGAAGGCCTCGACTCGGACGGCCGCCTGCTGATGCGCACGGCCGGCGCGCTCGAGACGATCGAAGCCGCCGACCTCTTCCTCGTGCCTGCGTCCGACGACCCGGCGCCGCTCACCCAAATTGTCAATGAAAGCCTCGACCGATGAGCGATGACAACGAAATCGTATTCGCTCCCCTGGGCGGTCTCGGCGAAATCGGCATGAACTGCGCGCTTTACGGATTCGGCCCGCCGCGCAGCCGCAAGTGGCTGATGGTCGATCTCGGCGTCGCCTTCGCCGGCGACGACCTGCCGGGCGTCGACCTGATCCTGCCGGATCTTTCCTTCATCGAAAAAGTGAAGAAGGACCTCGTCGGCCTTGTTATCACTCACGCCCACGAGGACCATATCGGCGCGCTCGCCGATCTTTGGCCGCGCCTGGGTGTTCCGGTCTACGCGACGCGCTTCGCCGCGGGCCTCGCCGAAACGCGTCGGCTCGCCGAGCCCGGCGCGCCGAAGATTCCCATCAAGGTCGTCGCTCAGGGCATGCGGCTCGACATCGGCCCGTTCAATGTCGAATTCATCGCCGTCGCGCATTCGATTCCTGAGGCCTGCGCGCTGGCGATCCGCACGCCCGCCGGCCTCGTCGTTCACACCGGCGACTGGAAGATCGATCCGACGCCGATGATCGGCTCGGCCACCGACGAGCGGCGCCTCAGGGAGCTCGGCGAAGAAGGCGTGCTGGCGCTGATCTGCGATTCGACCAACGTGCTGCGCGAAGGCGTGAGCCCTTCGGAGACGGACGTCGCCGAGAACCTTGCGGCGATCGTCGGCAAGGCGAAAGGCCGCGTCGTCGTCACCACCTTCGCCTCCAACGTCGCGCGCCTCAGGGCTGCGGCGGAGGCGGGTTTCGCCAACGGCCGGCAAGTCATCATCATGGGCCGCGCGATGGAGCGCGTCGTCGCGGTGGCGCGCGAATGCGGCTATTTCGACGGCGTGCCGCCGCTGCTCGGCCCGGACCCGTTCGAGCGCATGGCGCGCGAAAAGGTGCTCGCGCTCGCCACCGGCAGCCAGGGCGAGTCGCGCGCGGCGCTGGCGCGCATCGCCGAGGACGAACATCCCAGCGCCTCTCTGGCGAGCGGCGACCTCGTCGTCTTCTCCTCGCGCACCATTCCCGGCAACGAGAAGGCGGTCGGCAAGATCATCAACGGGCTGGTGACGCAGGGCGTCGAGGTGATCACCGACCGCACGCAGCTGGTGCACGTCTCCGGCCATCCGCGCCGCGCCGAAGTCGCGCAGATGTACGCCTGGCTCAAGCCGAAGATCGCGGTTCCCGCGCACGGCGAGCCCGTGCACCTTTCCGAGCACGTCACCTTCGCCAAGGCACAGGGCGTTCGTCAGGTCGTGCGCGCTTTCGACGGCGACGTGGTGCGCCTCGTCGACGGCGACGCGAGGGTGGTCGGCCGCCTCGATCACGGCCGGCTCTACAAGGACGGCGAAATCCTGGTCACGAAGGACGACGATTGCGTCGGCCAGCGCCGCAAGCTTTCCTTCGCCGGCGTGGTGTCGATCGCGCTCGCCCTCACCGCCAAGGGCGAAATGGCGGGCGACCCGGACGTCCTGATCGCCGGACTGCCGAAGAATACGCGGCAGGGCGTCGGCCTCGACGAGATCATCGACGCCGCGATCTTCGAAACGTTCGAGAGCCTGCCGCGCGGCAAGCGGCGCGACGCCGACTTCGTGAGCGGCGCGATCGAGCGCGCCGTGCGCAACGCCGTCAACGCCGCCTGGGGCAAGAAGCCGACGGTGCACGTGCTGATCGTCGAGATATAGAGAGGGTGTCCGGACATGGCGCTGGAGGAGTGCGCCCCTTCGCTCCTCGCGGGGGAAGGTGGCCGGCGGAGCCGGCCGGATGAGGGGGGTCGCGCCCTATAGCGCGACGGTTCTGTAGTTTCGAGACGAACGCCAATCGCAAGGCGCCATCCGAAGATTGCGCAGAGTTGCAATGTTGCCGCAAAATGAGACGTGGCACGAAAGGCCATCGCGCTCTGCGCGATCCCCCTCATCCGTCACGCTCCGCGTGACACCTTCCCCCGCGAGGGGGAAGGGGGTTCGCGCCTTCGATTGGCCGACGCCGGCGCCCGCGTCAAATGTGTCTGAGCCTGCCCTGAGGAGCCTATGATTGGAAGACTGAACCACGTCGCCATCGCCGTCGCCGACCTCGCGGCCGCGAGCGCCCATTATCGCGACAGCCTCGGCGCGCGCGTCTCGGCGCCCGCCTCGCTGCCCGAGCACGGCGTCACCGTCGTGTTCGTCGAATTGCCGAACACGAAGATCGAACTTCTCCAGCCGCTCGGCGAAAACTCGCCGATCGCCAAGTTCCTGCAGAAAAATCCCGACGGCGGGATGCACCACCTCTGCTTCGAGGTCGACGAAATCCTCGCCGCGCGCGACCAGTTGAAAGCGTCGGGCGCGCGCGTGCTCGGCGACGGCGAACCCAAGATCGGCGCCCACGGCAAACCGGTGCTGTTCCTCCACCCCAAGGACTTCAACGGGACGTTGATCGAGCTCGAGCAGGCGTAGGGCGGCTCGGCTCGAACTGGGCCGTCATATGTGGACGGCCCCGATTGGCAAGAGACATTTTGACGTTTTGATCGGCTTGGTCGGCTGCGGTCATATGTCCGGCCTTTGTGTGCGGCCTTTGACCGCTGGCCCTGATGATTTCCGACGGCCTCGGTCCCTATCATTGCGGCGAACTGGAGGTTCGTGACGGCTGGCGGGTTGTCCTCGGCTTTCGGTGGCGACCGTTTTGGATCATCACGTCGGTGCGCTTGCCAAACTTTGAAGAATTGAACGCCTCCTCGATAAGGCCTGTCGTCGGGGTCTTTCGGTTTCAGGCTCTGGCGTAGAGCTCTTTGCGGAAGCTCTCGCCGGTCGATAGGACCGCCCAGCATATTCGGGCCAGTTTGTTGGCCAAAGCCACCGCGGCCACACGTTCGGGCTTGCTGGCCTTCATCGCCACGATCCACTCGGCTAAGGCGCCTTTGCGTTTGTGGGCCACGCGCAGCACCGAGGTGCAGCCGACGACGAGCATCTTGCGCAAGTATCGATTGCCCTTCTTGGTGATAGCCCCGAGCCTTTCCTTTCCCCCGCTGGAGTGCTGGCTCGGCGTCAAGCCCAGCGACGCGGCGAAATCGCGCGCCGATTTGAATGCGCTGGGATCGGGAAGGCTCGCCGCCAACGCCGAGGCGATCAGCGGGCCGATGGCGGGAATTTCTTGCAGCAAGCGGCTCATCGGGCGCTTCGCGCTGGCCGCGGCGATTGTCTTCTCCAACCCGTCGATCTTCATAGCGAGCTGCTCGCTCTGCCAGGCCAACAGAGCGACGGCTTGCTTGGCTTCCTCGGGAAGACCTTCGTCGGCCTGCGCGAGGGCGACCAACTCCTGGACCCGATGAATGCCCTTGGCCGCGATGAGGCCGAACTCCTGGAGATGGCCGCGCAATGCATTGACGCTCATGGTTCGCTGTTTGACCAGCAGATCCCGGGTCTTGTGCAACATCAACACGGCTTGCTGGTCCGCGCTCTTGACCGGCACGAAACGCATGTCGGGCCGCGACATCGCCTCGCAGATCGCCGCCGCGTCGGCCGCGTCGTTCTTGCCGCGTTTGACGTAGGGTTTGGCGTAGGCGGGCGCGATCAGGACGACCTCGTGCCCCATCGCTGCAAGGACGCGCGCCCAATAATGCGCCGATCCGCAGGCCTCCATGCCCACGCGACAAGGCGTCAGCCGAGAAAAGAACTCTCGAAACTTCGCGCGGGTCAACTTGCGCTGAAACGACGATCCGTCTTCGCGCTCGATCCCATGAAGCTGAAAGACATTCTTCGCCAAATCGACGCCGATTCTGATAAACGTTCTCACGGACGGTCTCCCCGTTGGTGGCGCGCCAGCGACCACGTCTTGGCACTTGATGCCGTTAGGGTGGGGCCGTCCACACCATCATTGCGAGGAGCGCAGCGACGAAGCAATCCAGGAGCGGGAATCGCGGCTCTTTCCCGCCGCGCATTGGGTCGGGGAAAGAGGCCCAGGCTCGCGAACGGCGCGCGGCTTGTCGACGCGCGCCGATCTTCGCTCAATAGCCGTTCATGCAGTCGTTGTACCGCTGCGCATAGGCGTCGTTCCATTGGGCGGAGCCGTTCGCCGCGCCGCCCACGGCGCCCGCGCCGGCGCCGATCGCCGCGCCCGTGCCGACCGCACGGTGACCGCCCACGAGCGCGCCGACTCCGGCGCCCAGCAGAGCGCCGCCGACCGCGCCGCCGACCGTGCTGCCGGTCGCCTGCTGGTTGGCGTAATCGCGCGCCAAGTGATCGCAATAGGCGCGTCGCGACTGCGCCTGCGCGCCGGTCACGAAGGAAACGGCCAACGCGGCCGCGACGACGACGGCGGCCGTCTTGCGAGCGATAGTTTTCATGGTTCCACTCCTTGCAATGATTTCCCCAATGGCGACCGCGAAACGGCGTCGCGATCGAGCCCTCTTTCGGCGTCGGACACCGACTCTGCCCGATGCGTTGTGAGCCGCGACGCTCGCATCTAGTTCCAGCGCCGGACCGCGGTCAATCTCGGGCGCCGAAACCGATCCGCTCCTCGGTCGTGTTACGGTCTGCCGCAATGCGGCGCTCTGCCGGCCAGTTTCGGCGCTTCGACGCGGCGGAGCGGCCACGCGGGTCCTCCCGCTCCAGGAAATTGCGGCCGACAATTTCTTTCTGATAATCGGAGTTCGCGCTATATTGAATAGAGAGCGCGTCCGCAGGCTATCGTCGGGTCGTTCCCCCCACAGCCGAGCCGACGCAGAATTCATGGAAAACGAAATTTCGGGTCAAACGACGGCAACCCCTTGATTTCCCACAAAACGGCCAAGGAAAAAGTTTGGAAAAGTTTGGAATTTTCTTGGAATTTCCTTGGAAAAGTTTGGAATTCGCTTGGAAAGATTTGGAAAGGCTTGCGAAAGCTTGGCGAAAATCCGGCCGGGCGCGGCGTCTCGGCGTCGCCCTCGCCTCACCCCTTCTCGCGCATCAGCCGCGACTTGTCGCGGCTCCAGTCGCGCGCCTTTTCGGCTTCGCGCTTGTCGTGCAGCTTCTTGCCGCGCCCCAGCGCGATGGCGATTTTCGCCCGGCCCTTGTCGTTGAAATAGACGCGTAGCGGCACGATCGTCATGCCTTCGCGCTCGACGCCCTTGGCGAGCTTGGCGATCTCCTTGGCGTGCAGCAGCAACTTGCGCGGCCGGCGCGGCTCGTGGTTGAAGCGGTTGGCCTGCAGATATTCCGGGATGTTGGCGTTGTAGAGCATCAGCTCGCCGTTGCGGTCGAGCGCGGCGTAGCTCTCCGCCACCGTCGCTTTGCCGCTGCGCAGCGATTTGACCTCCGGGCCGGTCAGCATCATGCCGGCCTCGTAGACCTCGCCGATTTCATAATCGTGGCGCGCGCGGCGATTGTCGGCGACGATCTTGTAGTTCGGTTTCTCCTTGGCGACGGCCACGAATTCAAACGCTCCTTACCGATATTACGCGTTGAGCACGGCGGCGTGGACCATCGCGCGGCGGATGACCGCCTCGGTCGGGGCGTCGACGGGAATGAGGGGCAGGCGCACCTCGTTGCGCGCGCGCCCGAGCAGGCTCAGCGCATATTTAGTCCCGCACACGCCCGGTTCAACGAAGATCGCCGCATGCAACGGCGTCAGTCGGTCCTGCACGCGCAAGGCATGGGCGAAGTCGCTCTTCAGCGCGAGTTCCATCAATTCTGCGCAGAGTTCGGGCGCGACATTGGCTGTAACCGAGATGCAGCCGTCGGCGCCCGCGGCCATGCAGGCGAGGGCGGTCATATCTTCGCCCGAAAGCTGAATAAAGTCCGGCCCCATCGCGTGACGTTGGCGGGAGATGCGCCCCACGTCGCCGGTGGCGTCCTTCACGCCGACGATGTTCTTCAACTCGTACAGCCGCTTCATCGTATCCACGGACATGTCGATCACGCTGCGCGGCGGAATGTTGTAAATGATGATGGGTATCCCGATCGCGTCGTTGATCGCCTTGAAATGTTGATACAAGCCTTCCTGGGTCGGCTTGTTGTAGTAGGGCGTGACCACCAGCACCGCGTCGGCGCCGGCGCTCTCGGCATGGCGCGCGAGTTCGACCGCTTCGAAAGTGTTGTTCGAACCGGCGCCGGCGATCACCGGCACGCGGCCGCGCGCCTCGTCGATGCATATGTTGACGACGCGGCGGTGCTCCTCATGGCTCAGCGTCGGGCTCTCGCCGGTGGTGCCGACCGGCACCAGACCATGCGAACCGGAGGCGATCTGCCAGTCGATCAGCGCGCGAAACGCCGGCTCGTCGATTTTCCCGTCCTTGAACGGGGTGATGAGGGCCGGCATCGATCCGTGAAACTTGGCGGGCTTGTCCATCTGGCGTTTCCAGCTCGTCGGGGAGCGGGCGCGTCCGAAACGAGCCCGAACCGACACATAACCCCAACAACCGCCGCGCGAAAGGGGGATGCGCCGAATGCGCCGTGGTTAACGAATGGTCAGCAAAACCGGCGCACAATTTTCGCCGAGGCCATCGCTATGATCGTATTGCGTTTCGCCGCGGCGGCGGCAGGTTTGTGCGCACTCTTTATCGCCGGGCTCGGCGCCACGGACAATTCGGCGCGCCGATCGCCGCTCGTGCGCGAAGCGGTCGCTGCGCCGCGCAGCGAGGCGAAAATCTTCGACCGGGCGCCGATCGCGGTGGCGGCGCTGGCCTCTCCGCCGCTCGTCGCCAGCCTCGATTCCCGACCGACCGGCAGCATCGGGCTTGCGGCCGCGCCGCCCCCGAGCGCCGCCGTCGCGGCGCTCGAAGCCGAGCCGGCCGCCTCGCCGCCGCCGAGCGCGCCCGCCGCGCCGGCGCTCAAAGCCGAACCCGTCGTCCGGCCCGACGTGAGCCGTCTCGTCGCGGCGGCGGCGCTCTACCGCAAAGGCGACGCAGCGGGGGGCGACGCCATCGCCGCGCAGATCGCCGACCCGGTTCAGCGCGCGGCGGCCGATTGGACGGCGCTACGCCTCAGCGCCAATCCCGACGATCGGCGCCTCGCCGCTTTCGCCGGCGCCCATCCCGAGTGGCCGGGCGACGACTGGATCAGAGCCGAGCAGGAAGCTCACCTCTACACCCAGCGCGCCAAGCCCGAGACCGTCGCCGCGCTGTTCGCGGCCGATCCGCCGCACACCCCTCCCGGCAAGCTCGCCGCGGCGCGCGCCGCGCTCGAACTCCGGGCGGCGCGACGAGGCGGCGGCAATCGTGCGCGCGCTGTGGCGCGAAAGCGATCTCGATCCCTGGACCGAACGCGCCGTTCTCGGCGAGTTCACCGCGATGTTGACTCGCGCCGACCACAAATATCGCGCCGACCGGCTGCTCTACGCGGAAAAGACCGGGCCGGCGCTGCGCGCCGCTGCGCTCGCCGGCCCGGACGAAGTGGCGCTCGCCCAGGCGCGCATCGCCGCGATGAACAGCCCGCTGACGGCGCGCGCGATCGGCGCCGTGCCCGCCACGCTGCAAGGCGATCCCGGCCTCACGTTCGCGCGCGTGCAGGACGCGCGGCGCGGCAATCGCCCGCTCGAGGCCGCCGCCTGGCTCGCCCGCGCGCCGAGCGACGCCGGAGCGCTGATCGACCCGGACAAGTGGTGGAGCGAACAGCGCATGGTCGCGCGCCAACTGCTCGACCTCGGAGAGTTCCAGAAGGCCTACCAGATCTGCGCGGCGGCCGCGCCCGCTTCTGTTCCCGCGCGCATCGACGCGGACTTCCATGCCGGATGGATTGCGCTGCGCTTCGTCAACGATGCGCCGGAGGCCGCGCGCCGTTTCGCCGCGGCGAGCGCGATCGCCGAGACGCCGTTGTCGATCGCCCGCGCCGCCTATTGGCAGGGGCGCGCCGCCGAGGCGATGGACCAAGGCGACGAAGCGCGGCGCTTTTACCAGCGCGCCGCGGGTGAGCCGATCGCCTATTATGGCCAGCTTGCGGCCAAGCGCCTGGGCCGCAGCGAGATCGCTTTGCGCGAGCCGGCGAAGGTCGCGAGCGGCGACGCGCGCGACGTGGCGACGCGCGTCGTCGAATTGCTCTACGCCGCGGGGCTCGACGACCTCGCGACCTCGCTCGCCGAGGCGGCGGCCGGGCGTTGGCGCGACGAGGCGCAGGTCGCGGCGCTCGCCAGGGTGGTGGCGGCCCACGGCGACGCGACGACCAGCGTCGAATTCGGCAAGATCGCGACCGAACGCGGCTTCGCGATCGACGAGGCGGCGTTTCCGACTTTCGGCGTGCCGTCCTTCACGCCGCTGCCGAATTCGGCGGACCTGGCGAGCGTCTACGCCGTTGCGAGGCAGGAGAGCGAATTCGCCTGGCGCGCGGTTTCCGGCGCCGGCGCCAAGGGTCTGATGCAGATCCTGCCCTCGACCGCGCTGTCGACCGCGCGGCGCGCCGGCGTGCCCTTCGACGCCAACCGCCTGAGCGCCGATCCCGCGTTCAACCTTCAACTCGGCGCGGCGTTCCTCGGCCAATTGATGGAGGACGAGGGCGGTTCGCTGGAGCTCGCCTTGGCCGCCTACAACGCGGGCGGCGGACGCGTCGCGCAGTGGCTCGCCGCCTACGGCGATCCGCGCACCGGGAAAATCGATCCGGTCGACTGGGTCGAGCGCATTCCCTTCGACGAGACGCGCGACTACGTGGAGCGCGTCAGCGAGAACCTCGGCGTCTATCGCGCGCGCTTCGCCGCCGCGGCGGACGCGCCGCCGGAAAAGACGTTGGCGCGGGATTAAGACGCCGGCGCTTCAGAGCGGGGCGACCGCGAGGCGTTCGGCGAGCGCGGCGGCGTCGACCGGCGCCCGACCCATCGCGTCGTTGTCGAAGAAAACGAAAACGTTCCGGCCGTTTGCGCGCGGCTTCGCCGGCCCCAGAACGCGTTCGGCGTCGGCGGGCTCGCCGCCGCAGGCCCAGGCGCGAACGCGATCGGCCCAGCGATCGAGCGCAGCGTCGTCGTAGCCGCTCGCGTAGAGCTGCTGCGATCCATGCAGGCGGCAGTAGACGAAGTCCGCGGTCACATCCATGAGCCGCGGCCATTCGACCGTGTCGGCGCAGACCAGCGCCGTTCGATGGCGGCGCAGCAGATCGATAAACGCGGGGTCGCGAAAGCTTTCGTTGCGGATTTCCACCGCATGGCGGATCGGCCGCTCCCCTTCGCACGCGAGCCAGTCGCGGCCGGCGAGCCGGGCGTCGTGACGGCGCGCGAGCGCCAGCGCCTCTCTGGTGTCGCGCGGCAACAACGCAAGAAAGTCCCGGAGCCGCTCGGCGTCAAATTTCATCTGCGGGGGAAATTGCCATAGCACCGGCCCCAGCTTCGGCCCCAGCCGCAGCACGCCGGACGCGAAGAAGTTGGCGAGCGGCGTTGCGGCGTCTCTGAGCCTCAACCGATGGGTGATGTAGCGCGATCCCTTGATCGCGAACACGAATCCGTCCGGCGTCGCGCTCCGCCAGCGCGCGAAAACGTCGGGCCGCTGGAGGCCGTAAAACGTGCCGTTGATCTCGATCGAGGAGAACCGCCGCGCGGCGTAGGCGAGTTCCTGATCGTGAGGAAGCCCCTCGGGATAGAAGACGCCGCGCCAGGAGTCATAGCTCCAGCCCGAAATGCCGACGCGAATCTCTCCAGGCTTGGCCATGATGTTCGTCGCGCGAAAATGCGGCCGCTCGCGGATAGGCTCTCAAGAAACGAGATGGCGGTGTTCCGAATCGTCGGCGGCTCGTCAAGGGAGCGTGCGGCGCGGCCCGCCGCGCCACGCAAAGGCACAGTAGCTCGACGGCTTCATCGTCGCCAGGTCGCCTTCGAAAGCCCCGCAGTCCGGGGCGCACGGGATTCGCCACGCGCGCGCCGTCGCGACTGAACCGCCTGCGGCGAAACAAGTACGGCCGCCAGAGCCCCCCGGCGGCCGTTTGGTCGTGAACGTTCGGCCGAAGCAACGCGGCCGCGCGCGCCATTCAATCAAAGGTCGCGGAGGTTTTGTCGGCGTCCTTGTCGTAGTGGATCGTGATCTTTTCCACCGTGCAAAGATCAATATCATTCCAGACTGCGTCCGAGGAATCGACGGTGTAGACCACCTTCAGATCCCAGTGGCAGGTTTTTGTCGAACGGTGGAAGTGGATGTCGCGCGAACTCCTATCGTCGAGCACGCCATCTCCAAGAATATCATCTTCCCAATCCGTCGACTTGCTCGGAGACACGTAGACTTCTTTGATTTCATAGCCAGTCTTATTCACGAGCGTGAAGTCTTGCTTTGCTTCTTGCGCTTGGGCTGTTCCGATGAACGCGGCCATGGCCACAATACTAAAGGCAATTATGGTCTTTTTCATATTAGGCTCCCGTATGTACACGGGAACATAAACACATCGCATCAGCATAGGCAAGACGCTAAGCCTTGCAATGCGGCGCTGGCGCTACGAATCACTCTGACTGTCACCGTGCCGCCGCAATTGTTGCAGAACTCTTGTTTCGTCAGGCGGAAATCACCGAGTTCCGTTCGCGAACCGCCTCAGGCAGGAGAAGGCGCTCGATCGCGGCGAATCGTTGCTTCGCTCCCGCAGAACTGGCGAGGCCGATCCATGCGACGAATCCGCTCGACGTTCGCGCGATCGGCCGGTTGACAACGGCAGGCGATCCGAACAGCCTAGCCCGCAAAGCGGCGGACGGCCGGCGCCCGTCGCGTCCGTACGTTCTCTTGCGATCCCGGGGGGATATGACGCTCGAACCGCTCCTCACCTATCGCGGCACGGTCTATCCCTGGCACTGCGATCACGTCGGCCACATGAACGTCATGTGGTATGTCGGCAAGTTCGACGAGGCCACCTGGCAGTTCTTCAACGCCCTCGGCCTGACCCCGCGATACCTACGCAGCGCAAGACGCGGCATGGCAGCGGTCGACCAGCATATTTCCTACCTCCGCGAGCTGCACGCGGGCGACGTCGTCAGCGTGCGCACGCGCCTGATCGGCTTCAAGGAAAAGAGCGTGCAGTTCGTTCACGAGATGAGCGAGGACGAAAAAGGCGAAGTCGTCGCCAGAACGACGCTGAAGGCGGTGCATCTCGACGCCGAACGGCGCAAGTCCTGCGCGTTCGCCGAGGAGATCGCGGCGAAAATGGCCGCGCTGCTACCCGCCGAAGCGGAGCGGTGAGGCGGGGGCGAAGACGCGCTTTTCGCGTTCTCTTTCGATAGACATCCCGTCATCGCTCAGCCCGTAGGTCGGGCTGGCGGAGCGGGTGAGATTCGAACTCACGGTGGACTTGCGCCCACGGCGGTTTTCAAGACCGCTGCCTTAAACCACTCGGCCACCACTCCGGCGCGGGTTCGCATATCCCAATCCGCCGGCCTACACCAGCCGGCTCTGCGCCTTGGCCGCGGCGATGAAGCTCGCGAACAACGGGTGCGGTTCGAAGGGGCGCGATTTCAGTTCCGGGTGATATTGGACGCCGATGAACCAGGGGTGGTCGGCAAACTCGATCGTCTCCGGCAGCAGCCCGTCGGGAGACATGCCCGCGAAGACCATTCCCTTGTCCTCGAGCCGCGCGCGATAGGCGGTGTTCACTTCGTAGCGGTGGCGGTGGCGTTCGGAGATTTCGGTCGCGCCGTAGATCTCGGCGATTCGCGAGCCCGGCTTCAGCTCGGCCTTGTAAGCCCCCAGCCGCATCGTGCCGCCGAGATCGCCCGAAGCCTGACGGCGCTCGAGTTCGTTGCCGTGCATCCACTCGGTCATTAGGCCGACGACCGGCTCGTCGGTCGGGCCGAACTCGGTCGAATTGGCGTGGGGCAGGCCGGCGAGCGAACGACAGGCCTCGATCACCGCCATCTGCATGCCGAAGCAGATGCCGAAATAGGGCACCTTGCGCTGACGGGCGAAACGCGCCGCCATGATCTTGCCCTCGGCGCCGCGCGCGCCGAAACCGCCGGGCACGAGAATGCCGTTGACGCCTTCGAGATGCGGCGCCGGATCGGCGGTTTCGAAAATCTCGCTCTCGATCCAGTCGAGCTTGACGCGCACCTTGTTGGCCATGCCGCCGTGGGTGAGCGCCTCGATCAGCGATTTGTAGGCGTCCTTGAGGCCGGTGTATTTGCCGACGATGGCGATCGTCACCTCGCCCTCGGGGTTGTGGAAGGCGCGCGTCACCCCGTCCCAGCGGCGCATGTCGGGCTTGGGGGCGGGCTCGATGCCGAACGCGGCGAGCACTTCGCGGTCGAGCCCGGCGGCGTGGTACGCGGCGGGCACGTCGTAGATCGAGGCGATGTCGCGCGCCTCGACCACCGCGCTCTCGCGCACGTTGCAGAACAGGCCGAGCTTGCGCCGCTCTTCGCGCGGAATTTCGCGGTCGGTGCGGCACAGCAGAATGTCCGGCTGGATGCCGATCGAGCGCAGCTCCTTGACCGAATGCTGCGTCGGCTTGGTCTTCAGTTCGCCCGCGGTCGGGATATAGGGCAGCAGCGTCAGGTGGATATAGACGACGTGGCCGCGCGGCAGGTCGTTGCCGAGCTGGCGGATCGCCTCGAAGAACGGCAGGCCTTCGATGTCGCCCACCGTGCCGCCGATCTCGGTGAGCACGAAATCGACGCCCTCGTTGCCTTCCAGGATGAACTGTTTGATCGCGTTGGTGACATGCGGGATCACTTGGACCGTCGCGCCGAGGAAATCGCCGCGCCGCTCCTTGGCTATCAATTCCTGGTAGATGCGCCCGGTGGTGATGTTGTCGTGGCGGTTGGCGTTGCGGCCGGTGAAACGCTCGTAATGGCCGAGGTCGAGGTCGGTTTCGGCGCCGTCGTCGGTGACGAACACCTCGCCGTGCTGCGTCGGGCTCATCGTGCCCGGATCGACGTTGAGATAGGGGTCGAGCTTGCGCAAGCGCACGGAATAGCCGCGCGCCTGCAGCAGCGCTCCCAACGCCGCCGAAGCCAGACCCTTGCCAAGCGAGGAAACCACGCCGCCCGTGATGAAGATATAGCGCGCCATGGGATTCGACGTGTAACGGATCGGGAGCGATTCGGCGAGGAAAGATTCTTGCGGCGCCGCAAAATCTGTGGGCGGCGGCGCCTAGGCGAGGCTCGCCGGCCGCGCTATGTTGGTGCCGATTCTGAGCGCAACGGGCCAGGGGCGACGAGGGAAACGACATGCTCAAGGTCGGTTCGCATGTGGCGGTCGCTCTGGCTTTGCTCGTCGGCCTCGCTATTTCCGCGCGGACGGCGACCGCGGCCGAGGTCTCGGCGAGCACCGTCCAGGTCGGCGGCGTTTCGGCGGCGCTGTTGAGGTCGGCGCATCCGCGCGGCGCGATCATCCTGCTGGCGGGCGGCGACGGTTATATCGGGGTCGGCGCCGACGGCGCGATCGCCAGGGAAGGCAACCAGTTGGTGCGCACGCGCATGGCCTATGCGGCGCGCGGCTTCGCCGTTCTCGTGCCCGACTGCTGCGTCGATCTCACCGCCGCCGTTGCGTACATGGGCCAGTACGGACGCGTGACGGTGGTCGGGACCAGCCGCGGCACGCAACGCGCGGCGCGCGGCATCGCCGCCGGCGCCCGACCCACGCGCCTCGTGCTGACGTCGGGCTTCCTCAGCGACGCGTCGGGCGACGGCGACAACGTCATGCGCATTCTCGGCTCGCCCGACGCCTTGCCGCCGACGCTGATCGTCGAGCATCGCCACGACGAATGCAGAAAGACCTTGCCCGACGGCGTCAAGCCTTTCCTCGACTGGGCGGGCCGCAGGGCGCACGCGGTTTGGCTCGACGGCGGCGAGAGCGAGGGCGACCCCTGCGAGGCCTGGGCGCACCATGGGTTCAACGGCATCGACATGCAGGTCGTTTCCGCCGTCGCGTCTTTCGCCGCGCGCTAGACCGCCGGGTCCCTAAGCTGCGCTTCCGATCGCAAGCGCTGCGCGCGCAACCGTCGCACACGGGGGCTGAGGTGGGTCAGCCCTTGCACAAATTCGCTTTGATCAGCATCGGCCACAATTCCGCGTGCGCTTTGTCGGCGCAGATATTGTTGGCGAGCGCAGACGCTTCGGAGCGACGATGTTCAAATTGCAGTACGAGCGCCAGCATCGCCTGCGCGCGTTTTTGCACTGACAGCTCGTCTGACCTTCGCGCCGGCCATTCCATCGTCATGGTTCGACGCAGCAGGGCCTGCGCCTCATTGGGTTGGTTCGCTTTCAGGAAGAAAACGGCGCGGATTAGCTGCGCTCGAGGGTCAGTGGGGTGTCGATCCACCAATGAAGCCGACCGGTCCGCAAGATCGTTGAACGGTTGCGACGCGATGGACTGCGGCATGATCGTGTCGGCGATGGCTGCCTGTTCCGCATAATGCGGGACGACGAAGGCGCACGAAACGAAGGAGGCGGCGAGAGCCGCCAACCCGGCTTGGCCCGCCCGCCGCGCTCCGGGCGGGCGGTAAGTCCCGCCGTCCCATGCACTGGACAAAGCCAGCCCGATTGCGGCGCCGATGATCGCTCCGCCCAGATGCGCATGATAATCGACATGGCTCCGCACGCCGAAAAAGAGCGGCAGCAAGGCTGGCAAGCCGAAGAACAGCGCGCGCCGCCGCATCTTCCGTGCATCGTCCGAGTCGGCCCGCTCGTGGAAACTCATGACGAATACAGCGGCAATCAAACCGGTTATCGCCCCAGATGCGCCCACCGTGGCGATGGCGGATTCGTTGCCGATCAGCGAACCTGCAACGCCGCCCAAGGCGCTCGCGGCGAAAATGAGCGCGAACCAGCCGCGGCCGATCAAAGGCTCCAAGCATAGACCAACCATGGCCATTGCGAAGCAATTGCCCAACAAATGCGATGAGTTGGCATGGATGAGCGGAGCGAGAAATATACGCCACGCCTCTTTCAGTCCGACAACCCTCTCGAAGCTGACCGCGCCGAGCGCGACCAGGGATTCCTCGCTCAATGTGGCGTTGGGACCGACGTCGAACGCCAAAGCTTGCTCGAGGGCGAATACGAGAGCCAGGCCGACGACCAAGCCGCAAGTCAGCAGGGGGATGCCGCCGAGGAAACGTTCGACGCCGCTCGACGTCCCGGCTCCCGCGTCCGCGCCAGGTCGCGTCGCGGTAGGCGTCGACGCCGCCGTCCGCGCTGGCTCCGGGCGCGCCGGCCGGGCCTGCGGCGATCGGACGCCGCGTTGCCCGAATGTCCTAACTGCGGTCTCTTGCCTTTCGAAACCCATCGGCGGCCCCACTTGGCAAAGTCGGTTCGTGGAGGCCGATCGCCCCCGCCCTTAGGCGGACGGAGCGCCGTGCCGACAGGGCCCCGTCATGCCAAGTCGAAAAATCCCCTCCTCACCTTGTCGACGTGTTAACTGTCTTCGCCGGAGTGTGAATTTGGTGCAATTTCCCTTAAGGACATCTCCGCCGATTTGCGTCAAAGGCGACATGACAGGCGCCGGTGTTTCCGACCGCGTGTCGGGGCGACGGCATCAGAATGCGCCGTGGTTTCGCCCGTAGACGCAAAGGCGGAGAACGCCGTGACGTCTCTACGCGGCCCCTAAACCGCCGTCCCCCACAAATCATACGCGTTCGCGCGCTCGACCTTCACCGTCGCGATGTCGCCCGCGCGCAAGGGCCGGCGGGTGGCGATGTGGACGGCGCCGTCGATCTCGGGCGCGTCGCCCTTGGAGCGGCCCTTGGCGCCCGAGGCGCCGCCTTGGTCGACGATGACCTCGATGCGCTTGCCGACTTTGGCCGCCAGCTTCTTGGCGCTGATCGCCTGTTGGCGCTCCATGAAGCGTTTCCAACGGCTTTGCTTGATCTCTTCGGGCACTGCTGGAAGTCCGAGTTCGTTCGCGCGCGCGCCCGCGACCGGCTCGTATTTGAAGGCGCCGACGCGGTCGAGCTTGGCTTCGCCGAGCCAGTCCAACAGGAGACGGAAATCCTCTTCCGTTTCGCCGGGGAAGCCGACGATGAAGGTCGAGCGGATGGTCAGGTCGGGGCAGATCGCGCGCCAGGCGCGGATGCGCTCCAGCGTCTTCTCCTGATTGCCGGGCCGCCGCATCGCTTTGAGCACGGCCGGCGCCGCGTGCTGGAACGGCACGTCGATATAGGGCAGCACAGCGCCGCCGTTCATCAGCGCGATCGCTTCGTCGACGTGCGGGTAGGGGTAGACGTAATGCAAGCGCACCCAAGCGCCTAGCGTCGCCAGTTCGCGCGTCAGATCAACGAAGCGCGCGGCCACCGCTTTGTCGCGCCATGGGCTCGCGGCGTAGCGAAGATCGAGGCCGTAGGCGCTGGTGTCCTGCGAGATGACGAGCAGCTCCTTGACGCCGGCTTTGACCAGCTTCTCCGCCTCGCGCAGCACCTCGCCGGCGGGTCGCGAGACCAGCGGCCCGCGCAATTTCGGGATGATGCAGAACGTGCAGCGGTTGTCGCAACCTTCGGAAATCTTGAGATAAGCGTAGTGGCGCGGCGTCAGCTTGACGCCCTCGCCAGGGATGAGGTCGACGAACGGATCGTGCGGCGCGGGCGCGACCGCTCGCACCGCCGCCATCACGCTCTCGTAGGCCTGCGGGCCGGTGATCGCGCTGACATTGGGAAAGGCGTCGCGCACCGCGTCGGGCTCGGCGCCCATGCAGCCGGTGACGATCACGCGGCCGTTCTCGGCCATCGCCGCGCCAATGGCTTGCAGCGATTCCTTCTTGGCGCTGTCGAGAAAGCCGCAGGTGTTGACGATCACCGCGTCGGCGCCGGCGTGGCTCTTCGACAGTTCATAGCCTTCGGCGCGCAGCCGCGTGAGGATGCGCTCGCTGTCGACGAGCGCCTTGGGACAGCCGAGCGAAACGAAGGAAATGCGCGGCGCCGGTTTGGCCGGGGCGGGGGGTTGATCGGTCATCGCGGAGCCTTGCCACAGAGCGGGGCGGCGGGGCAAGGCTCGCCTCGTCCCCGCCGGTCCGCGGGCGCCGCCCCAAAATCCGCCGGAGTTCGGCGCGAAGCTGGCGCCCGAACCAACGCACGGGAGACCGCCATGCAACCGCCGCTGATCGCCGCCGCTTTGGTCTTCGCTTTGTCGGCGCCCGCGTGGGCGCAGGCGACGCCGTCCACCGCCGTGCGCGGCGTCATCGAGCGCGTTGCGGCCGACCGTGAGAGCCTCGACGTGAAGACCCGCGAAGGAAACGAGCGGACGCTGCAATTGCCGCGCGACGCGAAGATCGCGCGCGTCGTCGCCGCCAGCCTCGCCGACGTCAAGCCCGGCGCCTACGTCGGCGTCGCCGCCGTGCCGGGCGACGACGGGTCGCTGAAGGCGCTCGAAGTCCACATCTTCCCGGAATCGATGCGCGGCGCCGGCGAGGGGTTCCGCCCGTTCGATCTCGCCCCCGGCAGCACCATGACCAACGGCGCCGTCAACGCGCGCGTCGAGCAAGTCAACGGGCCGCAGATCGTCGTCGCTTACAAGGGCGGCGAGCAGACGATCGCGGTCGACAAGTCGACGCCGATCGTCGCCATTGAGCCGGGCGGACTCGGCGATCTGATGGCCGGCGCCGCGATCGTCGCGCGCGGCGCCGCGGGCGAGGGCGGGGCCTATGAAGCGCGCCGCATCGTCGTCGGAGTCGGCGGGGTCACGCCGCCAATGTGAGGCCCCCCCAGCGCGGCGCACGCCAGTTTGCGGGCGGGCAAAAGGCCGAGCACGCGGAATGGCGTCCTGGGCCGCTGACCTCTGCGACAGACAGACTATCGGCGAATTGGCGGATGCGTTCGCGCTCTTCTCGCGCACAATCGCGGCCAAGAGATCAATGAACTGGCGGCGACCCACGACGGTCTGGGTTGGGCGCCAGCTTTTCCAGGGCCAGTGGGCGGCAAATCCAAACTCTGGTCGGTTCGCGGGGCCGCGACGCCGTCGGAGCCCGCCTTTAGTCTTGTCGGTTCGGTCGTCGCGCCGACGGCGCTCAGCTCTGAATGGGGCGTAGCGCGGCTTCGAGCGCGTGCAGTCGCGCCAGGCCTTCGGCGTCGCCCTTTCCGAAAGGCTCCTCACACAGGGTGACCAGCGCGGCGCCGTCTGTGAGCGCTTCGACTTCGACGTCGGCGGGATATTTCGCCCTTGTGGCGAGGTCGGGCGGCAGGTAGGTGATCCAGCCGATCCAGGGTCTGAGCGGCCGTTCGCTGCCGGCCATTATGGAATCGGCGATCTTGGGGCGAGCGCGGGCGTAGGGAGCGAGCATAGCAGCGCGCTTTGGGTCGCGGATTTTGGGCGGGCTGTAGAAAGAAAACATCGCGCACATTTCGGCCGGGTTCCACACATCGCGCGCAAACCTCATCAGCGGCCTCAGTTCGGAGGCGCGCCACGGCCGCCCCGTACTCGGACGCAACTGCGAGAGCCGCATCGAGATGTCGTTTCGGTTGATCAGGGGCGGCCCGAAGCAGCCGATAGCGCAGAGCGTGTCGGCGTAGCTCGACTCGCGGAAATCATAAGGCTGAGGTCCCGCGTGGCCGCCCCAGACATAGCTTCCCAGTTCCGGCCAAGGCCGGTGACCAACGTCAGTTCGAGCCACATTGTCGATCAGGAGCTGCTTCGC
The DNA here is from genome assembly GCA_963759955.1 of uncultured Alphaproteobacteria bacterium. Classification (GTDB taxonomy): domain Bacteria; phylum Pseudomonadota; class Alphaproteobacteria; order Rhizobiales; family Beijerinckiaceae; genus Roseiarcus. The sequence continues at coordinate 19,530 of CAVXCA010000080.1, read as the reverse complement.
CGCGGCCTCGCTGAGGGGGACGCGAACCGTCTCCTTCTTGGTTTTCGGCGACTCCAGCCAACTGCGATAAATCGGGTCGAAGGTCGGCAGACCGGTGATGAACCGGGAGAGCCTGCGCGCGTCGTCGGCTTGCGACGGGTCGCGCGGCTCCCACCAAAGCTTGAGCGCCAGATCGCTCATCACAGACCTCCGCTCAGTTCGGATCGTAAACGACCGACAAGTTTCCAAATGGCAGGCCATCCGCGATGTTCTTCAATCCCCGATAGCCCTTCTCGGTTTGCGCGTGCCAGACGACCACGCGGCCCGCGGCGAGCGCTTCTTCCGCTTGGCTTCTCATCTGAATCGCGGGGTTATTTTCCGGCTTGATCCATGAGTACAAGTTATCGTTCTCGTCGAACATGAAGTCGATGTCCGCCTTGGCTTCTTGCATCCATCCCGTCGTCTCATCGCAGCCGTCGAACCTGACGATTCCGAGAACGATCGCCCAGCCGTAGGGCAGCTTGCTGACGTATTCCTGGTAGGCGATGGAATTCGCTGATTTGGTCGTCTTCGGCTCTTGCGTCGGGTCCGGGCAGAGTTTCGGCTCGCGATCGTCGCCGATCGGCGCAGCGGCCGGCTCGCCGTCCCTGCGACGCAAATCCGCGACGGCGCGGTCGAGGGCGTCGACCACGGTGACCAGCGTCTGTCGCCGATCGGGGCCGCTGACCACCCTTGCGACCGCTTCGCCGTCCCGATCATAGAAGACGCTGTCTGGTCCTAGGCGCCCGACCGTCAGGGTTCGCCACTGGCCGTCGATGAGGACCTTGAAGGTCACCGCGGTTTCGTCGCGAGCCCAGCGATAAGTCATGTCGGGACGACCGGGGACGGGGCGCTCCTCGACGATCCCGTTGTCGCTCGGCACGAAGATCGCGCCGAAAAGGATCGTCGCGGCGGATAGGCGAGCGGCCAACATCGCGAGCCCGCGCAGGGCGGTCGCGGACAAGTCTCCGGCGAGCAGCGAACTAACGCCGGCCGCCGGCAGGGGCGGAACGAAGGCCGGCGCCTCGCCGCCGCGAGACGGCGCGCCCGCCGCGGGGCTCGGGTCGGTCTTCGGCTCGTCGGCCCCCGGCTCTCCGGAGCTTGGCGCGAACCAGCCGGGATTCGGCGGCGCGCCCGTTCTCGGGTGCTTCTCGTCCCAGTCGGCGTCCGCTTTCAGAAGTCCGCAGGCGATGAGGTCGCGAGCGAGAACCTGTTTTTCCAATGCGCTCGGTTGGGAACTCGCGGATGCGGGAGGGTCGGGAAGTTGCAGCAGCAATGTGGCGATCTGGGCGCGGGCGATTTCCCCGTTGCGCAACGCGACGGCGACCGCGTCGACGCCCCTGCGCATGTGTGCAAAGTCGAGCGGGAAGCCGTAGAGCTTGGAAAGTTCGCGGCTGAGATCGCGTTCGTCGCGCCTCGTCCACCCGCCCTTGGCCTCGCGCGCCAGCAGCGCGACGGCTCCGACCCGCAACCCTTGAGCGTCGCACTCGATGCGTCCGGGGCAGAGCCGGAAATAGCGCGCGAAAGACATCTCGCCCATCTGGGGTTCCTGCGGGCTTCTGAAATTCAGTAGAACATATAGTGAACAATTTGGCAAGTATTTTGCGGCCTATTTTCCGCCGCGCTCCGTCACGGTGGAGAGGAACCACGTCTCCCGAGTCCGCATCTTCGTCCGATTTGGCGCGCCGCCCCCGCCTTTCGCCTCGCACGCCACCGCCTGTATAAACGAGCCATGCGCCCCGCCTTGCTCGATCCCCTGTTCGCCCCCGCCAGCACGCTTCCCGGCGTCGGCCCGAAGAACGCCAAGCTGTTCGACAAGTTGCTCGACCGTTCGCAGGGCGCGCGCGTTGTCGACGTCTTGTTCCATCTGCCCTACGCGGCGCTCGACCGGCGCGCGCGGCCGAAAATTCGCGACGCGCAGCGCGACGCCATCGCGACGCTCGAAGTGCGCGTCGTCGAGCATCGCCCGCCGCCGAGCCCGCGCTCAAAGGCGCCGTTCAAGGTGCTGGTCGAGGACGACACCGGAGACGTCGAGCTGGTGTTCTTTCTCGCCAACGTCGAATGGATCAAGAAGCGCCTGCCGGTCGGGGCGACGCGCTGGGTGTCGGGCAAGCTCGAAATGTGGGACGGCCATCTGCAGATGGTCCATCCCGACCGGGTGATGGACGCCGAAGAGTTGGCGCGAATGCCCGCGGTCGAGCCGGTCTACGGCCTCACCGAGGGGCTTTATCCCCGAACCGTCGCCAAGGCCGCGCAAGGCGCGCTGGCGCGGCTGCCGCGCCTGCCCGAATGGATCGACGACGCGACCGCGCATCGCCTGAAGGCGCCGAGCTTCGCCGGCGCGCTCGCCGCGCTGCACGTCCCCAGCGCGCCCGGAGACATCGACCCTGCCGGCCCCGCCGCGACGCGGCTCGCCTACGACGAACTGCTCGCCAACCAGCTCGCGCTCTTGATGGTGCGCGCGCGCATGCGCGAAATCGCCGGCCGGGCGCATGTCAGCGCGGGCCGCCTCGCGCAAAGGATCGTCGCTGCGCTGCCGTTCGCGCTGACGGGATCGCAGGCCAAGGCGATCGCCGAAATCCGAGCCGATCTCGGCCGGCCCAAGCGCATGATCCGCCTGCTGCAAGGCGACGTCGGCTCGGGCAAGACGATCGTCGCGCTTCTGGCGATGGCCGACGTCGTCGAGGCGGGGCAGCAGGCGGCGCTGATGGCGCCGACGGAAATCCTCGCGCGTCAGCACTTCGAGCGCATGCGCCCGTTCGCCGAAGCCGCCGGGCTGCGCCTCGCGCTGATGACCGGGCGCGACAAGGCGGCGGAGCGACGCGATCGGCTGGCGGCGCTGGCGGCGGGCGAAATCGACATCGTCGTCGGCACCCATGCGCTGTTTCAGGAAAGCGTAGCGTTCCGCGACCTCGGCTTCGCGGTGGTCGACGAGCAGCATCGCTTCGGCGTGCATCAGCGCCTGGCGCTCGCGAGCAAGGGCGAGGCGGTCGATCTCTTGGTGATGACCGCGACGCCGATCCCGCGCACGCTGGTGCTCGCCTATTTCGGCGACATGGACGTCTCGGCCTTGCTGGAAAAGCCGCCCGGCCGCCTGCCGATCGACACGCGCGCGATTCCGCTCGAGCGGCTCGACGAGGTCGTCGCCGCGATCGGCCGCGCCATCGCCGGCGGGGCTCGCGCCTATTGGATTTGCCCGCTGGTCGAAGAGAGCGAGGCGCTCGACGTCGCCGCGGCCGAAGAGCGCGCGGCGGCGCTGCGCGAGATATTCGGCGACGCGGTCGGGCTGGTGCACGGCCGTATGAAAGGGCCCGAGAAGGACGCCGCGATGGAGCGCTTCCAGCGCGGCGAAACCAAAGCGCTGGTCGCCACCACCGTCGTCGAGGTCGGCGTCGACGTTCCGGAGGCGACGATCATGGTGATCGAGCACGCCGAACGCTTCGGCCTGGCGCAATTGCACCAATTGCGCGGCCGGGTCGGGCGCGGCGCCGGCCGCTCCTCATGCCTCATGCTCTACAAGGGGCCGCTCGGCGAGGCGGCGCGCGCGCGCCTCGAAATCCTGCGCGATACCGAGGACGGTTTCCGCATCGCCGAAGAGGACCTGCGCCTGCGCGGCGAAGGCGACGTGCTCGGCGCGCGCCAGGCCGGCGTTCCCGGGTTCCGCCTCGCGCGTCTGGAAGTTCATGGCGCGCTGCTGCGCCTCGCGCGCAATCAGGCGGAGGCGGCGCTGGCGAACGGCGAGGGGCTGTGCGGCGAAGAGAACCGCGGCCTCAGGCTGCTGCTCTACCTCTTCGAGCGCGACGAGGCGGTGCGGCTGCTGGAGGCGGGGTGAGGGCGGCGCGGGAGGTTGGACAAATGCGCGCCGAAGTTGTTTAATCCGCCCGCCGCTCGGGAAATCGGAAACCCCAAGATTTCCTTTCCCCACCGCCGCGTCCCGCCACATCCGGAGCCGAAATTTGCCCATCGAGATCATCCTCGTCGTTCTCGACATCACGCTGATCGTGCACGCGGCCAAGAGCGGGCGCTTCATGCCGTGGGGTTGGATCATCTTGTTCCTGCCGGGCATCGGCGCGCTCGCCTATGTCGTCGCCGAGCTTCTTCCCGAATGGTTCGGCTCCCGCAAGGCGCGGCAGGCGCGACAGCAGATTGCCAGCGCGATCAATCCAACCCGCCGCTATCGACAATTGCAGGACGAGCTTGGAATTGTCGACACCATCGCCAATCGTTCGGCGTTGGCGCAGGAATGCCTGGCGCTCGGCAAATGCGACGAGGCGGTCGCGCAATACGACGCGATCCTCGCCCAGCCGCTCGGCGAGGAGCCGGCGTTCATGCTCGGCAAGGCGCGCGCCGAATACGGCCTAGGCGACGCAGGAGCGGCGGTCGCGACGCTCGACGAGCTGAAGCGCCGTTGGCCCGCCTATCAGTCGGCCGAGGGCCATCTGCTGTACGCGATGGCGCTCGAAAAGGTCGGGCGCGAAGACGAAGCGCTCGTCAACTACGCCGCCGTCGGCCAGTATTTTCCCGGCGCCGAGCCGCGCGTGCGCCAGGCCCAATTGCTGCAGAAGCTCGGTCGCGACGGCGACGCGCGCGAACTCGCTCAGGACGTCGTGCGCACGCTGAGCCGCGCCCCCGCGCATGTGCGCCGCAATCAAACGCAATGGCTCGCCAGGGCCAAGCAGATCGCGCGAGCCTGACGCCTTGCCCTGAGTTCAGCGACTTCGCCGTCATCGCGAGCGTAGGTCTCGTTCTATCTAAAGGCAGCGCGCTCAGTAGCCGACCGTGAAGCGTTGGCGCATGTGGGCGGGCTTTTCGAGTTCGTCGACCATGGCGACGGCGAAATCTTCGAAGGAAATGCTGCTGCCCTTCTCGTTGGTCAGCAACTGATCCGCGCCGAGCCGGAACTTGCCCGTGCGCTCGCCGGCGAAGAACAACGCGGACGGCGAAAGGAAGGTCCAATCGAGATTGTCGAGGCCGCGTAGGTAGGCGAGGAACTCGGCGCCGCGGGTCGCCTCCTGCTTGTAGGCGGCGGGGAATTGCGGCGTCGACAGCAGCGTCACGCCGGGCGCGACCTCCAGACTGCCCGCTCCGCCGACGACGAGATAGCGCTTCACGGCCGCGGCGCGCATCGTCTCGACCAGAGCGGCCGGGTCGGTGTCGAGAAAGCGCACCGACGAGATCACCGCGTCATGGCCGCCAAGCAACGCCGCAAGTCCCGCCTTGTCGTTCACGTCGCCGGGCGCGGCGGTGACCAGCGGTCCCCGCGACGCCCTGGCCGCGTTGCGCGCGATGGCGGTAACCGCATGGCCGCGGCGGGTCAATTCGCTCAGCAAGCGCGATCCGACCTGCCCGGTGGCGCCGATCAAGGCGACTTTCATGTTCGTCTCCACTGTGGTATAAAAATGAAACCAAGTACCGATCGGAAACTCAATGAGCCAGTCCGGCGCCGCTGTAAAGAAGGCTCCCGAACGAAATCTAGTTCCCGATAGGGAACCGCCGGCGTCGCCGCAGCGGCCCAATCCTTACGTCGCCGCGTGCCCGACGCGTCTTGCGCTCGATCGCATCGCCGACAAATGGACAGTGCTGATCCTGGGCCGGCTGGCCGCGCAGCCACTGCGCTTCAATCGCCTGCGGCGCGAAATCGAGGGCATGACGCAGAAGACGCTCGCCGCGACCTTACGCAGCTTGGAGCGCGACGGCTTGGTGACCCGCACCGTCGCGCCGACCGTCCCCGTCAGCGTCGAATACGCGATCACGCCGCTCGGGTTGACGCTCTCGGCGGCTGTCGACGCCCTGCGCCTATGGGCGGAAAACCATATCGAGGCGGTGCTCGACGCCCAGCGGCGCTATGACGCCCGGGCCGCGTGAGCGCGGTGCTGCAAGCGGGCGCTTTCGCCATCGCAATAGCGGACCGGCGTTCCTCCGCGTATCCCTGACGCTGCGAAACGACGAGGAGACGGCATGGGCGTTCTGGTGAACGGCGAATGGAGCGCCGGCGGCGAGTTCCCGAAGGACGCTTCGGGGCGCTTCGTGCGGCCCGACACCGCGTTCCGCGATTGGGTGACCGCGGACGGGTCGGCCGGGCCGACGGGCGAGGGCGGTTTCGCGGCCGAGGCCGGCCGTTATCACCTCTATGTCTCGCTCGCCTGTCCCTGGGCCCATCGCACGCTGATCTTTCACAAGCTCAAAGGCCTCGAAGCGATGATCGGCCTGTCGGTCGTCAATTGGCATTTGGGCGACGAGGGCTGGACGTTCGCGGACGGCCGCGGCGTCATTCCCGACCCCGTGCGCGGCGCGCGCCGTCTCTACGAGCTCTATACCGCCTCGCGGCCTCGCTACACCGGCCGCGTCACCGTGCCGGTGCTGTTCGACAAGGCGCGCGGCCGGATTGTGAGCAATGAGTTGGGCGACATCATCCGCATGTTCAATTCGGCGTTCGACGGCCTCGGCGCGGCGCCGGGGGACTATTACCCTGCGGATCTGCGCGCCGAGATCGACGCACTCAACGCGCGCGTCTATTCGACCGTCAACAACGGCGTCTATCGCTGCGGCTTCGCGGGCAAGCAGGCCGCTTATCAAGAGGCGGTCGTCGCGCTGTTCGAAACCCTCGACGCGCTGGAGGCGCGGCTCGCCGAAAGGCGCTTCCTGTGCGGCGACCGCGTCACCGAGGCGGACTGGCGACTGTTCCCGACGCTGGTGCGCTTCGATCCCGTCTATGTCGGATTGTTCAAGTGCAATGTCCGGCGCATCGCCGACTATCCCCATCTCACGCGATACCTCGGCGAACTGCGCGCCTTGCCGGGAATCGCCGAGACGATCGATCTCTTCCATATCAAGCACCACTATTACGGCAGCCTTCTGTTCATCAATCCCACCGGAATTGTGCCGTTGGGGCCTGCCGACCCGAAATGACGTAGCCAGCGCTTTTTGCCGTCCTGCTCTGCGCTTGCGAGGTTTCCCTCGCCGGCGTCTCGCCCTACATTGCGTGAGGCGCCAAACGTTCCAGGGACGGGTCGGATGGATTTTGTGAGTTGGTCGCGCGCGGCGCGGCTGTGGGTTGTCGCGGCGATCGCCGCCTTGGCGTGCGCGTCGAGCGCGCGCGCCGCGCCGCCCAAGGTCGACGTCGTCTCCTTCGGCCTGTGGGGCGACCAGAGCGTGTTCGCCAGCGAAGCCGAGGGCGCCGCGCGCATCGTCGCGCGCCAATACGGCCACGGCGGCAAGGTCGTCGTGCGCGTCAACACCGAAAAGCGCGGCGACGCCACCGAAGACAATCTGCGCGCGACGCTCGCCTCGCTCGGCGCGACGATGGACCCGGAGCGCGACGTCCTCTTTCTCATCCTCACTTCGCACGGCGATCAGCGCGGGATCGATGTCGCGACGCCGAGCGACAAGTCCTTCATCACGCCGATCGAATTGCGCGATATGTTGCGCGAGAGCGGCGCGCGCCTCAGCGTCGTCGTCGTCTCCGCGTGCTATTCCGGGATATTCGCCGACGCGCTCGCCGAGCCCGATACGCTCGTCATCACCGCGGCGGACGCGGACCACGCCTCCTTCGGCTGCCGCGACGGCGCGAAATGGACGACGTTCGGCGAGGCGTTCTTCGGCGATGCGGTTGCGCAGACCAAGACCCTGCCTGAAGCCTTCGCCCTCGCGCGAAGCCGCATCGCGGCGCGCGAACAGGCCGAAGGCTTCGATCCCTCGAACCCGCAAATGGCGGGCGGCGCGCATGTGCTGGATCGCCTGCAGGGCAAGGAACAATAGCACGCCCTCGCCGACGTCGTTTCGCGCAGAGGTCGTAGCGCGCCGGCCGACGCAACTCGTGAGCGAATGCGCATGACGCGGACAATTTGAGAGAGTTTTCGCCGGAAACGGCAAAGAGTGTGAATCTATTCTGCCGACTGTCGCACGCCATGAGCGCTCGCCGCCGTCCTGCCGTCTCCGCCGAAATGCGGAGCGCGGCGGCGTCGGGCGTTATACGGGATGAGGTGACGCGATGGCGCAAAGGGCAGGAAAGAACTGGAGAGTGAGGGCGGCCGCCTGCGCGGCGGTGGTCGTTTGGCAAATCTACGAAATGGCGAGCGCGAGTGTGTCCGCCTCGAACGAGAGCGACACGCTGCGCTATGTCGTCATCGGCGCCGCATTGTTCGGACTCGTCGCCTCGCTGCTGAAACTCAGCGCCGATTACTAGCGCGCGACTGAGCCCGCGCGACGGCTGACAATCTCGTTCGCGCCCGCTATAAGCCGCGCGATGTTCGGCGCGTCGCTTCATGCCGCGCCTCCCCCAGGGAACTTTGATGTCCGGTTCCGAGCTTTCCAGCGGCGGCCTCGACGCGCGGCGGCGGCGCGTATTGTTTCGCGCCTGGCGGCGCGGCTTGCGCGAAATGGATCTGGTCATGGGCCAGTTCGCGGACATGAATTTGCCCTTGATGGACGAAGCCGACTTGGGCGAATTCGAGCGCCTGCTCGATGTTCCCGATCCGCAGGTTCTCGCCTGGATCACCGGCGACGAGCCGATCCCGCCGAGCTTCGACACGCCGCTGTTCGCGCGGCTATGCGCTGCGCCGCGCGAAGCGTTGACCAGGGAAGCCGCGAAGAAGTGAAATCGCTCGCCGCGGCCGTCGGCCGCCTCGCTCAGGGCGCCGCCGTCACGCTCTGCCGCGCGCCCGAAGGCTTCGACGCCTTCGTCGTGGCCGAACTCGCGCGCAGCTTCGCGCGCGCCGGCGAGGAGCGCGCGGCCGCGCTGGTCTTCGTCGCCCGCGACGGCGTGCGCGCGCAGAGCTTCATCGACGCGTTGGCCTTCGCCGCGCCGGAGATCGAAGCGCTCTACCTGCCGTCCTGGGACTGCCAGCCCTACGATCGCGTTTCGCCCAACGCCGCGGTTTCGGCGCAGCGCATGACCGCGCTGGCGCGGCTCGCGGGCGCCCGCGGCGCCCTGGAGCGGCCGCGCGTCCTCGTCGTCACCGTCAACGGCCTTGCGCAGCGCGTCCCGCCGCTGAAGTTCGTCGCCGGCGCCGCCTTTTCCGCCGCGCCGGGCAACAGTGTGCGGATGGAGGACCTTGCGCTGTGGCTGGAGACCAACGGTTATGGCCGCGCCAGCTCGGTGCGCGACGTCGGCGATTACGCGACGCGCGGCGGCATTCTCGATCTCTATCCGCCCGGCGCGCCGGCGCCGATCCGGCTCGATTTCTTCGGCGACACGCTCGAATCGATCCGTGCGTTCGATCCGGAGACCCAGCGCAGCGTCGGCCAGTTGCGCGCGCTCGATCTGGTGCCGATGAGCGAAGCGCGGCTGACGACCGAGTCGATCCGCCGCTTCCGCCAAGCCTACACCGCCGAATTCGGCGCCCCGCGCCGCGACGATGCGCTCTATCAGGCGGTCAGCGAGGGGCGGCGCGCGATCGGCCTCGAACATTGGCTGCCGCTGCTCTACGAGTCGATGGACACTCTCTTCGATTACGCCGCGGGAGCGCCGTTCGTCATCGACGCGCGCGTCGAGGACGCCGCGCACGAGCGTTTCCAGCAGATCGCCGACTACTACGGCGCGCGCCTGACGGCCTACGAGAACGATCCCGTGAGTTCCGATTATCGGCCGCTGAAGCCGGATCGGCTCTACTTGAGCGAAGAGGAATTTCGTCAGCGGCTGACGGGCGCGCCGCTCGCGCGTCTGACGCCGTTCGAGGCCGCGCCGGGCGCCGCGAACGTGGTCGATTGCGGCGGCCGGGTCGGACGCGATTTCGCCCCCGAGCGTCTCGACGAAAACGTCAACGTGTTCGACGCGGCGGTCCGGCACGTCCGCGCTCTGCGCGACAACGGCCTTCGCGTCGTCGTCGCCGGCTGGAGCGACGGCTCGCGCGAGCGCCTGAGCCATGTGCTCGCCGAGCACGGGATGAAATCGCAGGAGCTGGTCTCCTCCTACGCGCAAGCCAAAAGCGCGCGCGCCGGCGCGCTGCCGCTCGCGGTCGTCGCGATGGAGCACGGCTTCGAGTTCGGACGATCTCGCCGTCGTCGGCGAGCAGGATATTCTCGGCGACCGCCTCATCCGCCAGCAAAAGCGCAAGCGCCGCGCCCAGGACGTGCTCGCGGAAGCCGCCGCGCTCACCGCCGGCGACCTCGTCGTCCACGTCGATCACGGCATCGGGCGCTTCGTCGGCCTGGCGACGATCGAGGCGGCGGGCGCGCCGCACGACTGCTTGGAGATTCATTACGCCGGCGGCGATCGGCTGTTCCTGCCGGTCGAGAACCTCGAACTGCTGTCGCGCTACGGCTCCGAGCAGGGCGAGCTCGATCGCCTGGGGGCGACGGGCTGGCAGACGCGCAAGGCGCGGCTGAAGAAGCGCGTGCGCGAAATGGCGGGCGAATTGATCCGCATCGCCGCGCAGCGCATGACCCACGCCGCGCCGCGCCTCATCCCGCCCGAAGGGCTCTACGACGAATTCTGCGCGCGTTTCCCCTATGACGAAACGCAGGACCAGGCCAACGCGATCGAGGCCACGCTCGACGATCTCGCGGCGGGCCGGCCGATGGACCGGCTGGTGTGCGGCGACGTCGGCTTCGGCAAGACCGAGGTCGCCCTGCGCGCCGCCTTCGCCGCCGCGATCAACGGCAAGCAGACCGCGATCGTCGTGCCCACGACCCTGCTCGCGCGCCAGCACACCAAGAATTTCATCGAGCGCTTCGTCGGGCTGCCGATCCGCATCGGCCAGCTTTCGCGCATGGTCGGCGCCGCCGAGCAGCGCGAAGCGAAGAAGGGCCTCGCCGAAGGCGCGGTCGACATCGTCATCGGCACCCACGCGCTGCTCGGCAAGGCGGTCACGTTCAAGGATCTCGGCCTCGTCGTCATCGACGAGGAGCAGCACTTCGGCGTCGCCCACAAGGAGCGCCTCAAGGAGCTGCGCTCGGAGGTGCACGTGCTGACGCTGTCGGCGACGCCGATCCCGCGCACGCTGCAGCTCGCAATGACCGGCGTGCGCGAGCTTTCGATCATCGCCACGCCGCCGATCGACCGGCTCGCGGTGCGCTCGTTCGTCTCGCCCTTCGATGCGCTGATCGTGCGCGAGGCGCTGCTGCGCGAGCGCTATCGCGGCGGACAGTCGTTCTACGTCTGCCCGCGCATCGAGGACCTCGACGAGGCCGCGGCGTTCCTGCGCCAGAACGTGCCCGAGGCCAAGTTCGTCGTCGCCCACGGCCAGATGGCGGCGAGCGAGCTCGAGGACCGGATCGGCGCCTTCTACGACGGCAAGTATGACATCCTCTTGTCGACCTCGATCGTCGAATCGGGGCTCGACATTCCGCGCGCCAACACGCTGATCGTGCATCGCGCCGACATGTTCGGCCTCGCGCAGCTCTATCAGTTGCGCGGCCGGGTCGGGCGCGCCAAGACGCGCGCCTACGCGATCTTCACCACGCCGGCCAACAAGCCGATGACGCCGCAGGCCGAGAAGCGCCTGAAGGTCTTGCAGTCGCTCGACACGCTCGGCGCCGGGTTCCAGCTCGCGAGCCACGATCTCGATCTGCGCGGCGCCGGCAACCTGCTCGGCGAGGAACAGTCGGGGCACATCCGCGAAGTCGGCTACGAACTCTACCAGCAGATGGTGCAGGACGCGATCGAGCGCCTCAAGGCGGGCGTCGAAGAGCCGGCGCAGGAGATGTGGTCGCCGACGATTTCGCTCGGCGCCCCGGTGACGATACCTGAAGGCTATATCCCCGATCTGCCGACGCGCCTGACGCTCTATCGCCGGCTTTCGGCGCTCGAAGAGGACGCCGACATCGACGCCATGGGCGCCGAGATCGTCGACCGCTTCGGCCCGCCGCCCCCCGAGGTGGCGCTGCTCTTGAAGTTGGTGACGATCAAGGCGTTGTGCCGGCGCGCCCACGTCGAGAAGCTCGACGCCGGCGCCAAGGGGCTGACGCTGGCGTTCCGCGACAATTCCTTCGCCAACCCGGCCGGCCTGGTCAAATGGGTGGCGAACCAGGGCTCACTCGCCCGCGTGCGGCCCGACATGCGGATCGTCGTCGTGGGGGATTTCGAGGAGCTGCCGGAGCGCCTGGAGGGCACGCTGGCGATCATGCGCGAGATCGCCAGGATCGCGGGGAAGAAGGGGTAGGGGGCGATGTGTTCAAGTCGAATTGTCTCAGCCGTCATTGCGAGCAAAGCGAAGCAATCCAGACTAAGGGTTTGCAGCGGCGGCTTAGTCTGGATTGCTTCGCTTTGTTCGCAATGACGACGGAGGCCTGTTTCAATCGAAAGACAACACGCTCTACGAGCGGCCGCGGCGAACGCGGCCAAATTTTTCCAAGCTTTTCCAAGGAAATTCCAAACCTTTCCAAGGAAATTCCAAACTTTTCCAAGCTTTTTCCAAGGATTTCCAAACATTTTCCTTGGCGGTTTCGAGGGAAATCAAGCGGTTATCGGTCGGTCGGGCCGGAATCGCGTTGTCTCCAATTTCTGCGCGGCTCCGGCTGCGGGACCGACCGCACGGGAGAGTGGCCTGCCGGGCGCGCCAACGGTTCAACATATCGCGGATTCTGATTTTCTGGAAGGAATTGTCGGCGCCGGCCGCGAGGGGCCGGCGGCGCGGCGGCGAACTCGGCAGGGAGGAATTACGGTGACACTTGCACAAACCCCGTTTTCTTCTAGCCCGCCGTTCCTCCCCTCGGCTTGGGGCCGCGTTTGGCCGGGCGGGGGTCGCGGCCGGTCAGCGCCGCGACCCGGTCGAGGAAGGCGGGCGCGCCGAGCGGCCGGCCGATCGTCTCGGCCGCCCGCAGCGCGGCGACCGCGCCCGGCGACGGCTCGACGGCGAGAAGGTCGGCGAAACGCCCGCCGCAGCGCGCCAGCAGCGGCGCGACCGCGACCAGCGCGTCGTCGCGCCCGGCGAGATGGGCGCGCGCGCTCGACCACGGCCAGTCCTCGGCGCGCCCGACGAGACGCGCCCGCACCGGGTTCAGCGCGACGTAGCGCGCCGCCGCCATCAGATGCTCCTCGTCCATGACCACCGAGGCGAAGCGGCCCTGGAAAAGATGCCCGGTCGCCCGCAGCCGCGCGTTGACGAACGCCGCATAGCGCCGATGCGCCTTGCCGAGCGCGCGCCCGAGGCCTTCGGGAGTGCGCGGGGCGAGGATGAGATGGACATGATTGGGCATCAGGCAATAGGCCCACGGCGTCACCCCCTCGCGCCGGCAGGCTTCGCCGAGGAGGTCGCGATAGAGCGAATAGTCGTCGTCGCAAAAGAACACCCGCTCGCGACGGTTGCCGCGCTGGGTGACGTGATGGGGCAGGTCGGGAACCACGAAACGGCCGATGCGCGCCATCGACGGACCCTCGGGGAAAAGCTTCGCGCCGAACATCGCGCGGAAAAGGGAAATATGCAAGCGTCACCGTAATCACGGACAATATTTCATGAACTGCGCCCAATACGGGTGTAGTTTTTCGGATACAACGGCTGAATCAGAATCCGGTTGTGTATCCACTTGGAATGTGGCAACCTAATCGCTACTCGGGGCCGCCACAATACACTCGTCAACGTTTTCGGCCGCCTTGGGTATAGTATACACGGCAGAGGTTCTAGCACGAGGTCGTATCAGGTCCAAGACGATGGCAATGACTACCATCACTTATCGTAACAACAAAGGGCGATACACATGCTGAACGCTAAAGAATTGACACTCTTCAAATTCATGTTCGTATTGGCAGCTCTCTGGAATTTAACTGGAGCCATTTTCGGATATTTCAACACGGCCTATACGTTTCAAGGTATTTTCGGCAGAGAACTCACAGATCCATTATATTTCGACATTTATCAAGGAACTTGGGGCACGACCTTTGTGTACGTTTTTGGATATTTACTCGTGGCTTACAATCCCGTGAAGCATCTTGGAATTGTAATAGTTGGTGGAATCGGCAAATTTGCTTTTGCCGCTAAAGAGTTGCAATTATATTTGTCGGAGATTGCCAATTCTTTCATACTAATTATCATAGTAGGTGATTTTATTTTTCTAATACTGTTCGCGTACTATTTCTTTCGTCTGTTCAAAGCAAAGGTAAGCATTCTATAGTTTTTCCAGTGAAGGCATGGTGGAGGAATTCCTGCATACATAGGTCGCATAAGGGACATTGTGCAACGAAAGCCGCGGCGCGGGCCTTGTGAGCCGGGCACGATGGCATAGTCCGGACAAATTACGGTGACGCCTGCACAAACCCCTTTTCATCCGCCTCGTCCGCCTCTCCTCCCCTCGGCTTAGGGCCGCGCTCGACCACGGCCAGTCCTCGGCGCGCCCGACGAGACCCGCCCGCACCGGGTTCAGCGCGACGTAGCGCGCCGCCGCCATCAGATGCTCCTCGTCCATGACCACCGAGGCGAAGCGGCCCTGGAAGAGACGCCCGCTCGCCCGCAGCCGCGCGTTGACGAACGCCGCATAGCGCCGATGCGCCTTGCCGAGCGCGCGCCCGAGGCCTTCGGGAGTGCGCGGGGCGAGGATGAGATGGACGTGGTTGGGCGTCAGGCAATAGGCCCACGGCGTCACCCCCTCGCGCCGGCAGGCTTCGCCGAACAGGTCGCGATAGAGCGAATCGTCGTCGTCGCAAAAGAACACCCGCTCGCGACGGTTGCCGCGTTGGGTGACGTGATGGGGCAGGTCGGGAACCACGAAACGGCCGATGCGCGCCATCGAGGGGCCCTCGGGGAAAAGCGCCGCGCCGAACATCGCGCGGAAAAGGGCAATATGCAAGCGTCACCGTAATGCCCAAAAAGAATCAGGCCGCCTCCCTTGAATCACAAATGACTCAGCTGATTCAATATGTTCCCGGACAGACACTAAGGCTTTGAAGTTTCAGCACCAAGATCGACGTGCGCGATTGTTGATTTCTGCACGTTCATGGCTTTGGAGGCGGCAATTCGCCCAAAACCTTTAGACTGATGGCCTCGATGGTTTTGAAATCGGCGATCATTTGCACATGGAAGGGCATTGGCCTCGCGCGCCCCCAAGAATGCACAATGAAGGGGCGGAAAAACTTCAGGCTGTCTCGCTGCAACCGCAGCGCGTCGGCTCCGTCAAAGTCGCTCCTGAAGACGGCGCGGGTTATCTCTTCCTCTAGCTTGTCAAATTGGCTCTCGTGCTTTGGATCGACCGCGTAGGGCGGAATATACAATGGAATTTGATGGGCAAGGGCGTGTCGGTAGCCCTCTTGATACTCAAACCATTCGGCCATGTTATCCAAATAGGCTTGAAGGTCATGGCTAAACGATCTTCTGACAAGAGTGTTGGGAGGGCGCAACCCGATCCATTCTGGCGGAATCTCCTCGCCATTCGGCTTCTTTAAATCCGTTTCTAAAACCCACATCCAAGCCAGGTTATCAAGTGCGCCAAAAACGTTGATAACAAACGCCTGCACTTGAATGGCCGCGTCTTTCACCTCATCAGCAGTCGGCACGCCTTCCAGTTCCGGCGGGATAACGTCGAAGACATTTTGAATGCACCGCGCCAAGGTATTCAGTCGTCTGGCGAATCCGTGCAGGGCAAACTCTTTCGCTCTTTCGTTGAAAAATTTGTACTCCATGCATCGCTCTTGAATGGCCATGCACCGCTGAGATAGATTTGCGTATCCCTCCTCGATCTTCTGCAAACCCTCATCTGTGTAGTATCTATGAGCCATGTCCGGTTCAATTCTCTGTGGTTTGTCACACCCGTTGGCCGCTCGCGGTAGGAATCCGTGACCGACGCCGGGGTTCTGGGAGCTCCATTGTCTGAATCGCACACTGCTCAGCGGCTTCTCACCCCACTTTTCCGGGCAAAACCCGCATTCCAGAATTCCTGCATACATAGGTCGCACAAGGGTCATTGTGCAACTGCATGTGGAGGCGGTGGATGAATCTCCTTTCTTTTGCTTCGTTCGTGTGGGGGGCGTGGCACGGATATAAGCATTCCACTCTCATCGCTGTCCTCGCCGTGTCGGGTGCATTGGTAGTTGGAGACGTCTGGTTTAATTGGAAGAAATTGTCGCAAGGTGGTTCCAAGCACGGGGTCGGAAGCCTAATTGGCGGTCTCGCGTTTTATGTAATAGTCGCTTTCACGTCCTCACTGGTATCACAAGGTTTCGGCTATTTAATTGGCTATCTCATCGGTCGGATTATTTGACATGTCCAAGACGATCGTCCGATGTCAGTGTGGCACCGTCTACGAACGCGAGACGCACAAGTTGCAATACCGGGACCGCGACACCTATGGGTGCCGTGTCTGCAAGCGCGAACTCGACTCCTGGAACGGCTCGGTCGTCCCGGAATTCAAGCTGATCGAGATGCCGGACGGCACGAAGGTGGAGTACCCGGAGTAAGGGAGACGGTTGCGTGATACACTTCAACTGTCCCGAAAAGAGCCTTTATCGGGACAGTATCTTTTGTGAACACTCGAATTTCAGCGACGAAAAGAGGCAAGCGCAAGCCGGCTCCGAACACCGTAAATGGGACAGTGCCCCCGCGGCGGCTCTTGAATGCGAAGCGCCGGCCACGCGAATATCTCACCGTCAGGGAAGTGGAGAAGCTCATCGAAGGCGCGCGGTTGCGCGGGAGATATGGTCACCGCGACGCGACGATGAACCGCATAGCCAATCCTTTGAGCCGTTAGCCGCACGACCGAAGGCCGCGCCCGCGCCCAGGCCGCAGGCGTGAAGCTTGGCCGCAAGCCGACCCTCTCGCCTCACCAGAAAAAGGAAGAGATCAAGCGCCGCGACAAAGGGGAGTCGCCCGCAGCCATCGCGCGGAGCTACAATGTAAGCCGCTGGACGATTCAGAGGCTTTAGGATGCTGCCTGTTCGTACATGCGAATTTGCCATTCAACAGTCGCTATGCGAGTGTGAAGATCGGCTGCAATCCTCAAACTGTAGCGCGACAATCTGGATGGGAAAGCAGCGACAATCAGGCTGGCCATTTTGGCGGTCGCGGCGGAGGGATGATTGTCGCGGCGCGACGATAACGCAAGCGATATTTTCGTGATGCGTGATTTGCTTGTCGCGGAGCGACAATCAGGATGATCCTTTGATTGTGGCGCGCGTCGGCGGTCGTCCTGCCCCACGCGCTTTGTCGACCGCTTCCTTTCGGCGATAGCTGTCGACGTTCATTTCAAGGATGGTTGCGTGATGGACGAGGCGATCGATGGCCGCGAGCGTCATAGCTTGATCGGGGAAAATTTTTCCCCATTCGCCAAAGGGCTGGTTGGCGGTGATGAGCATCGATCGCCGCTCGTAGCGAGCGCTGATCAGTTCGAACAGAACGCTCGTTTCCGCCTGATCCTTGGTGACATAGGCGAGATCGTCGAGAATCAGCAGATGATATTTGTCGAGTTTGGTGATCGCGGCTTCGAGGGCGAGATCGCGGCGCGCGATCTGGAGCTTTTGCACGAGGTCGGTGGTTCTGGCGAACAACACGCGCCAGCCCTTTTCGATCAAGGCCAGACCGAGCGCCGCCGCAAGGTGGGATTTTCCTCCGCCTGGCGGCCCGAAGCACAAGAGATTGGCTCCCTTTTCGAGCCAGGCGTCGCCAGCAGCGAGCGCTTGCACCTGCGCCTTCGAGATCATCGGCACAGCGGTGAAGTCGAACGCGTCGAGGGTCTTTCCCGGCGGCAATCGCGCTTCCTCCAGATGACGTTCGAAGCGACGCCGGCTTCGCTCCACCATCTCCTGTTCGGCGAGGGCGGCCAGGAAACGGGCGGCTGGCCAGCCCTCCTTGTCGGCAGTCGCCGCCAGGGCGGCCCAGATCAGCTTGATCCCCGGCAGTCGCAACTCGTTCAGCAGCAGGTCGATTCGGGCGGCGTCGAGTTTTTCGCTCGCGTTCATGCCGCTTCTCCCACGCTTGTGCCGATTTGGTCGTAAACGGCGAGAGAGGGCAGCCTGACGACGACGATAGGTAACGCGACATCCTTCGGACGGAAGCGCTCGATCAGCGCCTCGAGATCTGGGAGGACGCCGTCGTCGAGAGCCGTTTGCAGCGCAACGGCGAGTTCGGCCTCGCAGGCGCGTTCGTGCGCGAGCGCGAGAAGGCCGACCATGGCGCGGCAAGCTGGTCTCTCACCGAGACCGGCGAGCAAGGCCTCGAACGCCAGGGCGAAGGCTCGGCGGGGGAAGAGCTGGTCGCGATAGACCAGATTGAGCAGCGCCATGGGCTTGCGGCGCAGGGAGTGGATGACGTGACGATAGTCGACGACATGGCCATGCTTGCCGTTCGGCTGGGCCCGCCCGCGCCGCAAGGTGAGGATGGCCGTCGAGCCCTGGAAGCATTCGAGCCGATCGTCATAAAGGCGCACCCGCAGCCGATGGCCGATCAGTCGGGAGGGGACCGAGTAGAACACCTTGCGCAAGGTGAAGGCGCTGGAGGTGGTGACGTCGACGTTGACCTCCTCGTAGTCGGCGGTCTTGCGGATTGGCAGCTTGTTCAACGCCATCCGCTCTTGGTCGATGCGCTTGGCGTTGCGGACGTTGCCGCGCCCGACGATCTCGTCGACGAAGCCCCGCCATGCCGGGAGATCGTCGAAGTCGCGCGAGGCGCGCAGCAACAGGGCGTCGGCGAGCGCTCTCTTGAGATGGCCGTGGGCGCTCTCGATCGAACCGTTTTCGTGGCTGACGCCGGGATTGTTGCGGGTCGGCGTCATGCCGTAATGGGCGCAGAACGCCTCGTAACGTGTCGTCAAATCCTCCTTGGCGTCGGCGCCAAGATTGCGGAAGGCCGCCGAGAGGCTGTCGCTGCGATGTTGCTCGGGAACGCCGCCCAGCGCCCACAGGGCGTTCTGGCAGCCCTTCCGCCAGCGCGACAAAGCTTTCGCCGCCGAGCACGACATGGGCGTGCTCGAAGCCCGAGAAGGGCAAGCGGAAGTGGTAAAGTCGGCAATCGAGGTTTTGGCCCGCGATGGTGACGCCGAGATCGGCCACTTCGGTGAAGTCCGACAATCCCATCCGCCCCGGCGGATGCTCCTGGCGAAAGATCACCTCCCGATCCGGGCCATTCACCGCCCGCCACGCCCTGATGCGGCGTTCCAAAGTCCGCCGCGTGCCGGCGCCCAGGTCCGGATGCCGGCGGCAGAGTTCCTCGAAGACGCCGATCGGCCTCAATCCGGGCGCGGCTTTCAGCATCGGGACGACTTCATTGTCCCAGACATCGGCGAAGGGATCGGCCCGGCGTCGCTCGCGACGCGCCTTCTTCTGGCTGGGAAGTCGGGATCCTTCAAACCGGTAGGCGGCGGCCGTGCTGAAATCCGGCTTTCGCGCCGGCAATCGCCGGCGAATGGTTGCGACGCATGTTCATGAATAGCCTCATCTGACGATCGGTGACGTGTCTGCCAGGCAAAAAGTCGGTCCCCTCGAAAGAGAAAGCCGACCCCTTATCCAGCCGCCGTCACCGCCAGACGAGACCTCTCGGGTGCTCCGCCGCCGCCGCGGGGGTGTCTACGGTCGGGCTACGCCCTTCCTTCGTCACCCCCGCGGCGGCGCATTCTCATCCTGATTGTCGCGGGATTCTCACCTTGATTGTCGCG
>CAVXCA010000079.1:0-92602 GCA_963759955.1 uncultured Alphaproteobacteria bacterium | reverse complement strand
GCGCACACGCGCGCCGGATTCGCAGGGGAACGCGAAGCGATCCTCGCCGCGGCGCGAGACGCGGCGGAGCGGGAGACGTCGGCGCGCCGCGACGAGGCCGCCAAAGAGGCGGCGGCGATCGAGGCGGCCGGCCGAGCGGCGATCGAGAGCGAAAGGCAAGCCGCCGAAAGGGCCTGGGCCGAGCGGGCCTCGCATCTGGCGGTGGAGATCGCCGAGCGCCTCGCCGCCCGTCTCGACGGCGAGGCGGTGCGCGCGGCGTTTCTCGACTGGCTCGTCGCGGCGATCCGCGCTCTGCCTGAAGAGAAGCGGCAGGTCGCAGCGACCGACGGCGGCGCGATCGAGGCGATCAGCGCGACCCCGATCGACCCGGCCGAACAGGAGCGCGCCCGCAAGCGGATCGCCGAAGCGCTCGGAACCGAACCGAGCATCGCGTTCACCACCGACCCGTCTCTGATCGCCGGCCTCGAACTGAAGGGTCCGCATCTCGTCGTCAGCAACAGCTGGCGGGCCGATCTCAATCGCATTCTCGCGGACATCGCCCATGACGAAGGACGTTGACACTCCCACCAGCGCCTGGCTCGAGCGCGCCCGCGCGAAGCTCGGCGCCGCCGAGATCGGCGCGCGCGTCGAGCAGATCGGGCGCGTCGAGGAGGTCGAGGACGGAGTCGCCCTCGTCTCGGGACTTCCCGACGTCGGGCTCGACGAACTGCTGCGCTTCGACAAGGGGCAGTTCGGTTTCGCTCAGGCGCTCGAACGCGATCGCATCGGCTGCGTGCTGCTCGACGACGTCGACACCATCGAAGCGGGCGACATCGTGCGCGGCACCGGCAACGTCGTGCGCGTGCCAGTCGGCCCGGGACTGCTCGGGCGCATCGTCGATCCGCTCGGCCGCCCGATCGACGGCCGCGGTCCGATCGAGGCCGAGTCGCACGAGCCGATCGAACGGCCGGCGCCGGGAATCCTCGAACGCGATCTGGTGACCGAGCCGGTCCAGACCGGGCTCGTCATCATCGACGCGCTGTTCGCGCTCGGGCGCGGCCAACGCGAACTCATCATCGGCGACCGCGCGATCGGCAAGACCACGATCGCGGTCGACACCATCATCAACCAGCGATCGAGCGACATCGTCTGCGTCTACGTGGCGGTCGGCCAGAAGACTTCGAGCGTCAGGCGCGCCATCGACGCGATCGAGGCGCACGGCGATCCCAAGCGCTGCATCATCGTCGTCGCCGGGGCCGCGAGTTCGCCGGGGCTGCAGTGGATCGCGCCCTTCGCCGGCTTTACCATCGCCGAGTACTTCCGCGACCGCGGCCAGCACGCGCTGGTCGTCGTCGACGATCTGACCAAGCACGCCGCCGCCCATCGCGAGATCGCGCTGCTCACCCGCCAGTCGCCCGGCCGCGAGGCCTATCCCGGCGACGTGTTCTATGTCCATGCGCGGCTCTTGGAGCGCGCCGCGAAGCTCTCCAAGGAGAGGGGCGGCGGCTCGCTGACGGCGCTGCCGATCGCCGAAACCGACGCCGGCAATCTGAGCGCCTACATCCCCACCAACCTGATTTCGATCGCCGACGGCCAGATCGTGCTCGACGCGAGACTCTTCAACGAGGGGCGCAAGCCCGCTGTCGACGCCGCGCTCAGCGTCAGCCGCGTCGGCGGCAAGACGCAGGCGCGCGCCCTCAAGGACGCGACCGAGCGGCTTCGCCTCGACTACGCGCAATTCCTCGAGCTCGAGATGTTCACGCGGTTCGGCGGCATGCCTGACGCGCGGGTGCGCGCCCAGTTGACGCGCGGCGCGCGCATCCGCGCGATCCTCGACCAGCCGCGCCACGCGCCGCTGCGGCTCGCCGACGAGGTCGCGCTGATCCTGGCGGTGCAGACCGCCCTGTTGGATCCGCTTCCGCTGGAAACGGTCGCCGCGTTTCGCCGCGGCTTGCCCGACGCGCTCGATCGCGGCGCGCCGGACGTCGTGCGCCTGATCGATCGGACGGGGGCGCTCGACGACGCAAAGGCGAAAGACCTCCGCGAGACGCTACGCGCTTACGCTTCGACCTTCGCGCCGAGCGCGAGCGCGCCCAAGCCGGCGGGTCCGCCGTGACCAAACGCCTCGCTGACATCAGCGCGCGCATCGACGGCATCGGCCAGCTCGGCCAGGTGGTGAACGCGATGCGCGGCATCGCTTCGGCGCGCGCGCAGCACGCGCGCAGCCAACTCGTCGCCGTCGAAAGCTACGCGACGACGATCGCCCTCGCGATCGGGCGCGTCCTCGCCTTGACGCCTTCGGCCGGCCTGGACGGCTCGCGAAAGCCGACCCGTCCGGCGCTGGTGCTGTTCTGCGCCGAACAGGGATTCGCCGGCGCCTTCAGCGAGCGCGTGCTCGACGCGGTCGGCGCGGAGCTTGCGGGGTCCGTGCTGTTCTTGGTCGGCGCCAGAGGCCGCGCGATCGCGGCGGAGCGGGGCGTCGCCGCGCACTGGACGAGCGCGATGCCGGCGCAATCGCTCGGCGTATCGAGGCTGGCCGACCGCATCGCCGAGGCGGTCTACGCCCGCATCGGCGTCGGCGGCGTCGACCGCCTCGACGCGGTCTTCAGCCAATGGCGGCCCGGCGAGCCGGTCCATGTCGTGCGCCGCCGGCTTTTCCCCTTCGACATGCGCGCGTTCGCGCTGCCCAAGCACCGCGACGCGCCGCTGTGCAACCTGCCGCCCGAAGACCTGCTGCGCGACCTGACGGCCGATTACATGCACGCCCAGCTCTGCGACGCCGCGCTGCACGCCTTCGTGGCCGAGAACGAAGCGCGCGTCGAAGCGATGGCCTCCGCGCGCAAGGAGATCGACCGGCAACTCGAATCGCTCAAGGCGACGCAGCGCCAAGTGCGCCAGGAGGACATCACCGCGGAAATCATCGAACTCGCCGCCGGGGAGACGGCGAGCCGGGCGATCGGGCTTGCGGCGGCGACGTAAGGCGGGCGCACGTCTCGGCAAAGCCTGCGGCCAATCCCCCGGCCCCTCACCCTGCCTCTCCCCGTAAACGGGGAGAGGAGAAGAGTGGCGCCGCTCTTCCCCTCTCCCCGCTCGCGGGGAGAGGCAGGGTGAGGGGCGTGGGGGATTGGCCGCGAACGCGCCCGCGCCTCGATCCAACGTCAAGTCACGAGACGCCAATCCGTGTCCCGCTCGCCGCGATCTCAACGGCTTGGGCGCCTTTTTCGGTCCCTTTTTCGGCAAGTCTCGGCGCCGCCGGGGCGAGCGGCGGGAGGCCAAGCGCGAGCGGCGGCGGCGCGGGCGCGGCCGCGCTCAGCGCGTGATATTTGTCGAGCTGCCCGATCACCTTCAGCATCGGCTCGACCGCTTTGAGATTGCCGTTCTCGAGGTTGAGGTCGAGAATGTCGGCGCTGAGCCGCGCGCGCTCCCACCGCCGCTTCCGCGCCGCCTCGCGCATCCGTCCCCGCGCCGACCCCTCCGCCCCGCCGCGATCCATCGCCGCTCTTCTCGCCCGCCCGCGTTGAAGCGGCGAGACGAAGGTAGGATACATCCGTTTCTGAACGGCAGAAAGCAATTGTTGGCGCAAAGCAGACAATGGGTGGGTTTTCAGGAGCTCGACGGCGCTCTCTGCCAAGCTAGCGCCGGTCAAGCCGGCGCCGGCCCTCATCAAGGTGGCGCGTCCCTTCCCCCCTTGCGGGGGGAAGGTGCCATCGCGTCAGCGATGACGGATGAGGGGGCGCGCCGCGAGGCGCGTTGTTTCCGCGTTGACGAGGGTCTGCCGGTTCACGGCATATGAGTTTCGCCGATTGAGGCGGCGCCGGCGAACGCGCCTTGCGGCGCGACCCCTCATCCGTCGCCCCTTTGGGGCGACACCTTCTCCCGCAAGGGGAGAAGGGGCGCGCCTCACCCGAACTTGAACAGCACCCCATACCCGCCGCGCGGGTAGTTCCAGACGATCTCGCCGCTCGCTTCGAGAAGGATGCGGCAGGTGCCGCATTCCATGCAGCCGTCGGAGACGATTTCGACCTGGCCCGTCGCATTGCGCGAATAGCAGCCGGCAGGACAGATCGAGGTCATCGCGAGCAGGTTCTTCGACGGTTCGGCGTGGGCGGCGATGGAGATGTGCGGCTTGCCGGAATCGACGAGGTAGCGGTTCTGGTAGAGCTTCTCTTCGACGCGGGCCGACGGCTTTTCTTCGCTCATGAGCAACCCTCCCGTTAGCGCCAGGCGCGGGCGACCCGCACCGCATCGGTGACGAGGCCCGTCAGTCCGCGCGCCTTGCGGAACGCATGGATGGAGGCCTTTTCCTTTTCGAGCTTCGGCGTGCCGTCGACGCGCAGGAAATTGTCCATCGCGGTCGAAACGAGCTGCGGATAGGTCAGGAACAGGTTCTTCGACTGGGTGTGCAGCAGCGCCGGCATATCCTTGTACTTCTTGAGGTCCTTCATCACGAAGCTGTCCTTGACGTATTTCTCGTAGAGCGACAGGTTCTCGGCGGTCATCGGGTCCTTGCGCGACTTGACCTGGAAGATCGCTTCCGCCGCGAGCCGTCCGGTGGTCATCGCGAGATTCGAGCCCTCGCGATGCACCGCGTTGTTGAACTGGCCGGCGTCGCCGACGATGACCCAGCCGTCGCCGAACAATTGCGGAATGGCCTTGAAGCCGCCTTCGGGGATGAGATGGGCGGCGTATTCCTTGACCTCGGCGCCTTCGATGAGCGGCTTGATCGAGGGATGCTGCTTGAAGCTGTCGAGCAGCGCGTGCGGCGCAATCTGCGTCTGAGCAAAATCGGCGACGACGCAGCCGACGCCGATCGAGATGCTCTCCTTGTTGGTGTAGAGGAAGCCCATGCCCGCCATGCCGCGCGACAGCGAGCCCGCCGCCTCGATCACCACGCCTTCGTCGCCGACGATGTTGAAGCGCGCCTCGATGGTCTCGCGCGGCAGGAAGTGCATCTCCTTGACCGCGAGCGCGACGTGCTCCGGCTTGGCGAACCGGCCGCAATCCCGCGCGCGTGCCAAGCAGGCCGTTGACCCCTTCGGCGAGCACGACGACGTCGGCCATGAACGTGCCGCCCGAACGGTCGGTGCGCACGCCGATGACCTTGCCGTAGGCGTCCTGGACGAGTTCGAGCGCCGTCGTCTCGGTCAGCAGGATCGAGCCCTTCTCCTGCGCCTGGCGCGGCGAACCAGCGGTCGAACTGCGAGCGGATGATGGTGTAGCGGTTCGCTTTGTCCTCGTTGAAGTCCTCCGAGCGGTAGTGCATCCCGGTATGCGAGCGGTCGGTCATGAACCAGAAGCGCTGCTCGACGAGATGGCGCTCCAGCGGCGCGCTCTCACGAAAGTCGGGGATGATCTTCTCCAGCATGTCGGCGTAGAGGATCGCGCCCTGCACGTTCTTCGAGCCGGGATATTCGCCGCGCTCGAGTTGCAGCACCTTGAGGCCGCGCCCGGCGAGCGTGTAGGCGGCGGCGTTGCCGGACATCCCCGCGCCGATGACGATGGCGTCGAATTTCTCGTCGATCATATCGCGCTCCTTTCGAATTCAGCCGGCGAGCCGATCGCGGCTGTGAGGGGAAAGGCGCTTGCGGAACGCCTCGGTGAGCGCCGGCAGCAGGCGGATCGCGTCCGCGACGATGCCGACATGGGCGAAATCGAAGATCGGCGCGTTCTTGTCGGTGTTGATGGCGACGATCATGTCCGCGCCCTCGATGCCGACGCGATGCTGGATCGCGCCTGAAATGCCCGCGGCGATGTAGAGCTTGGGGCGGATCGTCTTGCCGGTCTGGCCGATCTGCCGATCAGCCGGGACCCAGCCCTTCTGCACGAGCGGACGCGAGCAGCCGAATTCGGCGCCGAGCACGCCGGCGAGCTGGCGCACCAGTTGGTAATTCTCCGCGCTCTGCAACCCGAGCCCGCCGGAGACGACGACGTCGGCGAAGGCGAGATTCGATTTGTTGGAGTCGCGGTCGGGGACGAAGCGCAACAGCTTGGTGACGAAATCCTGTTCGCGAAGATCGACATCGAACTTGACGATGCGGCCGCTCGCGCCCTCCGTGCGCGGCGGCATCGTCATCACGCGCGGGCGCACCGTCGCCATCTGCGGGCGGAAGTTGAGGGTGTAGATGGTGCACAGCAGCGAACCGCCGAAGGTCGGGCGGGTCGCAGCGAGCGATTTGTCGGCGTCGACGTCGAGCTCGGTGCAATCGGCCGTTAGGCCGGTGAGCAGCGTCGTCGCGACCGAGCCGGCGAGATCGCGCCCGAGCGTCGTCGCGCCGAGCAGCAGGATCTCCGGCTTGTGCGCGTCGACGAGGTCGGTGAGCGTCTTGGCGTAGGTCTCGTTGCGATAGTCGCGCAGGACGGGATTTTCGACGAGGTAGACGAGGTCGGCGCCGTAGGCGAACGCTTCCTTCGCCGCCTCGGCGGCGCCGGAGTCTTCCGCGCCGAGGACGACGCCGGCGAGTTCGACGCCGAGCTTGTCGGCAAGCTTGCGCCCCTCGCCCATCAGCTCCCACGAGACGGGATGGACCGCGCCGCGCTCGCATTCGACGAACACCCAGACGTGCTTGTACGCCTTGAAGCGCTCCGGCAGCTCCTTCTTCATCGCAGCGCGGCCGCCGGCGGCGGGAGGCGGGGCCGAAGTCGGGCCTGACATGGCGTTCTCCTGTTAAAATCCGGACGCGAGCTTGATGAGGTCGCCCTCGATCGACGGGCCGTGCTTGAAGATGGTCTCGATCAGGTCTTCGGCGCATTCGCCGAACGCCTTGCCCTGCGTTTCGACGAAAAAGGCGCGTTCGGAGCGCGCGGGCGGGGCGAACACGCGCTTGACGACGGTCGGCGAGCCGCGCAGGCCGCATTTCTGGATGTCCGGGATTCCGGCGTCCTGGGCGCTCCAGGTGACGATCTCGGCGCGCGCGGCGCGCAGCGCGTCGTCGAGCGTGCCGCGGCGGATCTGGTTGACGCCTTCGAGCATGGTGACGAGGCACGGCAGCTTCGTTTGCAGCACTTGCACGCCGCCCTCGGCGCGGCGCTCGACGGTGACCGATCCCGCCGCCTGGTCGACCTCGACGATGCGGCTGATGTAGGTGAGCTGGCGGAAATCGAGCCGCTTGGCGATCCCCGGCCCGACCTGGGCGGTGTCGCCGTCGATCGTCTGCTTGCCCGTGAAGACGAAGTCCGGCTTGCCGAAGCGCTCGCCGATCTTGGCGATCGCGGAGGCGAGCGCGTAGCTGGTGGCGAGCGTGTCGGAGCCGGCGAAGAAGCGGTCGGTGAGCAGGACGGCGCGGTCGGCGCCGTAGGTCAGCGCCTTGCGCAGCGAGTTGGCGGCCGACGGCGGCCCCATGCTGAGGACGGTGACCTCGCCCGTGAACTTGTCGCGCAGCCGCATCGCTTCTTCGAGCGCGAACAGGTCATAGGGGTTGATGATCGTCGGCACGCCCTGGCGCATGATGGTGTTGGTGACGGGATGGACGCGAATCTGCGCCGAATCCGGCACCTGCTTGATGCAGACGACAATGTGCACCGGCTTCTCCTATCTCTGCCCGAGGGCTGCTCGACCCTCGCAAACTCGGCGCCACTCGCTCGCCGCGCCGTTCCTCCCGGAAAATCCTCGGATTTCCCGATTCTTCCGCGCCAGCCGCTCGCCGAACGCCGACGTCTTTGTCGGCCTCGCGACAACGCTGTCAGGCGCCGTCGCCGACAAGGTCCGACAGCGGCACGAACGCGCGCTTAGGCCGCGCCGGGCGATTGGGGTCGCGGTCGCTGAGCACCTTGAACAGGCGCGAGTCGATCGGCGCCTTGGCGGTGAACTCTTGGTATGCGCTCTTGAGCGCCTCGCGGCACGCGCGCCGGACTTCGTCGTCCGACTGCCCGTCCGGCGCCAGCGCGGCGATGTGCTGGCCCATCCGCTTGAGAATGTGCAGCCGCGCGACGCCGAGCACGTTGGGATCGTAAGGGACTTCGAGAGCGCGGAAGAAGTCCTCCGCGCAGTAGAGCGCTTTCAGTTCGTCGATGGCGCGAGACATTTCATCCTCCCTTCATCCACGCTTCGGCGCGCGTCGTCGGCGATCCGCCGCACCGTGCGCGTGGGAACCGTCCGCTTCGATTTCACCGCGATCGCCTTGATTTCCGCGAGCACGGCCACTTCGGTGGTCGCATCGAGCCCGGCGCAGACCGCGCGCAGCGCCGCGAGGCCGGAATGCTTGCCGATCGCGATGCGGTTGCGCCGGCCGAGCGCGGTCGGGTCGAGCGCCTGGTAGGTGTGGACGTCTTGGAGAAGGCCGGCGACGTGGATGCCCAATTCATGGGTGAAGATGTCGCGCCCGACGATCGCCTTCGAACGCCCGATCGCGACGCCGGCGGCGCGCGCGACGTTCATCGCGAGCGGGCGCAGCGAGCGCGGATCGATTGCAGTGCTGAACTTGGCACCTTGCGTCAGGGCGACGGCGACCTCTTCGAGCGGCGCGTTGCCGGCGCGCTCGCCGAGGCCCAGCACGGTGACGCTCGCATGGGTCGCGCCGGCGCGGATCGCGGCGAGCGTATTGGCGGTGGCGAGGCCGAGATCGTCGTGGCCGTGGAATTCGATCGCAAGGTCGGTCTCTTGCTTCAGGCGAAGGACGGCTTCGTGGGTCTCGAACGGGTCGAGCGCGCCGAGCGTATCGGCGAAGCGGATGCGAAAGGCGCCGGCGTCCGCCGCCGCGCGCGCGATAAGGCCGAGATCGCGAGCGTCGGCCCGCGAAGCGTCTTCGCAGCCGAGCGCGACTTCGAGGCCGCGCTCGCGCGCATAGCCGACGACGCGGCGGACGCGCTCGGCGACCTCGTGCGGCTCCGAATGCAATTTTACCCGCATGTGGCGGCGCGACGCGGGCGCGGAAATGTTGACGCGGCGAACTCCGGCGAGCAGCGCCGCCTCGACGTCCCGTTCGATCAGACGGCACCACGCCATCACCGAGCAGGAGAGGCCCGCCGCGGCGATCGCGCCGATCGCGTCGATTTCCTCGCGCCCCATCGTCGGCGTGCCGGCCTCGATCTCGTCGACCCCCGCCGCGGCGAGCGCGCGGGCGATCGCGAGTTTCTCCGCCGCGCTGAACGCGACGCCCGGCGCCTGCTCGCCGTCGCGCAGCGTCGAGTCGTTGATCCAGATCCGTCGCCTCGGCGCGCTCATGCGTAGACCACCTCGCGCCGGCGCGCGCCGAACGGCGATGGCGCGCGCAGGTCTTCGACAATTCCCGGCAAGATGTCGACGACACGATCGACGTCGGCGTCGACCGTGTCGCGCGAAAGCGAGAAGCGGACCGAGCCGCGAGCGGCGGCGAGCGGAACGCCCATTGCGCGCAGCACGTGGCTCGGCGCCTGCGAGCCCGACGCGCAGGCCGAGCCCGACGAGGCGGCGATGCCGGCGCGGCTCAGGCGCATGAGGATCGCTTCGCCCTCGACGTCTTCGAACGCGATGTTGCTGGTGTTGGGCAGGCGGTCGTGCGGGTCGCCGTTGACGAAGCAGTTCGGGACGCGCCGCAAGACGCCCTTCTCGAGCCGATCGCGCAGCGCCCGGACGCGCGCGCGCTCCTCGCCCACATGGCTCATCGCCAGCTCCGCCGCCTTGCCGAGCGCGACGATGCCGGGCGCGTTCTCGGTGCCGGCGCGCCGGCCACGTTCTTGCAGGCCGCCGCACAGCAACGGCTTGAACCGCACGCCGCGCTTCACGTAGAGCGCCCCGATGCCCTTGGGCGCGTGCAGCTTGTGTCCGGAAAGCGACAGCATGTCGATCGGCCCGCCCTTGAGCGCGATCGCAACCTTGCCGACCGCCTGCACCGCGTCGGTGTGGAACAGCGCGCCGACGCCCTTGGCCATCTCGGCGAGGCCTTCGACCGGAAAGATCGTCCCCGTCTCGTTGTTGGCCCACATCAACGTGACGAGAGCGGTTCGCGGCGACAGCGCGGCGCGATAGGCCTCGATGTCGATGCGGCCGAGCCCGTCGACGCCAATCGCGCGCACTTTGGCGCGGCCGCTTCTTTCGAGATGCTCGCAGAGCGAAAGCACCGCAGGATGTTCAACTTGGGAAGTAACGATCTCGTCGCGGCCCAGCGAGCTCTCCAGCGCGGCGAGGATCGCCGTGTTGTCGCTCTCGGTGCCGCCCGAGGTGTAGACGATCTCGTGGTCGTGCTCCGCGCCGATGAGTTCCTGCAATTGCTGGCGCGCGGTCTTCACCGCCTTGCCGACGTCGGCGCCGAACGAGTGGATCGACGAGGGATTGCCGAAGCGCTCGGTGAGAAAGGGCAGCATCGCCGCCACGACGCGCTCGTCGACTTTGGTGGTCGCGTTGGCGTCGAGATAGACCGGGCGCATCGCCGCTCCTCAATGGCCGGTCTTGCCGACGGGAATGACGCGCAGCGGCATGCCGAGCTCGGCGGAGAGGCGCTGGCGTATGCCGCCGAGAGTGACGCTCGCCAGCTGGCAGCCGACGCACGCTCCCTTTAGCCGCACGAACACGCTCGCGCCTTCGACCGCGACGAGTTCGCAGTCGCCGCCGTCCGCCTTCAGGCTCGGCCGCAACTCCTCGAACGCCTGCTCGATCAGCCGAATGCGCGCAAGATCGGCGAGCGCCGGCGCGGACGGCGGCGCGGCGGCGCGCGGCAAAGTCTTCGGCGTCGTCCTCGATAAGGCGCGCGCCGGCGCGGCCGCAATGAGCGAGGTGCGCTTCGCGCCGGCGTCGCTCGGGTTGACGAAGGACTGCTCGATCCTCTCCGCTTCGTCCCACATGGCGCGTCTCCGATCAGCCGAAACTCTTGCCGCACGAGCATTTCGAGCTGGCGTTGGGGTTGTCGAAGACGAAGCCGGTGAACTTCGAGGCCGCTGACGAAGTCGACTTTCAGGCCGATCAGATGGGGCGCCGAGCGATCGTCGATGAAGACGACGACGCCGTCCTGCTCGATCACCGCGTCGCCGTCGCGGGCCTCCTTCTCCAGCCCCATCATATATTTGTAGCCGGCGCAGCCGCCGGTCTCGACCATGATGCGAAGCCCGGCGGAGGGCGCGCTCGCGCGCGACAGGGCGGATTTCACGGCGCTGACGGCGTCGGGGGTGAGCTGGATCATCGGACCGTTCCCGTTGACGTTGCGGATACTGCAACGCAGCAACGGCCGTGCCACGATATAAGTCACTGATATTGCTTATGTTCGCGAATCGCGGCGCTGTCGGTGTCGCGACAACGTCAGACTTGCGACAGGCTTTCTGTCGCGCGGCGGACGGCGGCCAGCAGGCTCTCGCCGTCCTCGGGACCGAAGCAGCGGTCGAAGTCGGTGCATTCGCGGCACGACGGGGCGGTGCACAGCGTGAAGCCGTCGAGCTCGCACAGGCAGCGGTAGAAGAATTTCTTCCACTTCATGTCGCCGACGTTGCGCGCGTGCAGCGTCGGGAATTGCTCGCGCAGCAACCGGTTGAGCTCGCCGCGATTGCACAGGCCGAGGTCCTGCCAGAGGTGATTGGGCCGCATCGCGCGCCGCGCGATCATCGCCGCCAGACATTGGGTTTCAAAACGAGCGCCGACGGCGTGCACGGCGAGGAGTTCGCGCACCTGATCTTCTTCGTCGTCGTCGGCGAGTTCGCTCTTTGCCGCGGCGGCGGCGGCGAGAAACGCGGGATGAGGCAGCCAGGTCCGCGCGAGCGCGCTCAACCGCGTCGCGTCGAGCCCGAGCGCGACGTCGAGCGTCACGCGATTCGCCCGCGTTTCCACCAGGCCGATGGCGGCGAGACAGGCGAAGACATGGGCGATGAAGGGGTCGCGCCCCGGGAGCGCCGACGCGAAAAGCTCCTCGAGCGTCGGCGGCGAGGCGCCGAAGGCGACGAAGCGCGCGGGATCAGAGGG
Organism: uncultured Alphaproteobacteria bacterium; assembly: GCA_963759955.1. Lineage (GTDB taxonomy): Bacteria > Pseudomonadota > Alphaproteobacteria > Rhizobiales > Beijerinckiaceae > Roseiarcus. The sequence continues at coordinate 80,763 of CAVXCA010000079.1, read as the reverse complement.
AAAGCTGGTCTGCAGCGACATGGGTCTGACTGTTCTTGGGACAAACCCGCGCGCAGGCGCCGCAGCCGATGCAGGCGCCGGCGTTGTCGACGAGCATGATCTTGCGGTTGAGTTCGCCGTCGAAATCGTCCTCGTCGTCCTCGGTGACCGGCCCGAGAATCTCGCCCTCTTCGTCGACGCCGTGCAGATGCATGACGTCGCGCGAACAGACCTTGAAGCAGCGTCCGCAGCCGATGCAGATCTTGCCATCGATCGAGGTCAGATAGGACGGCGTCCACGTGGAGCCGTCGCGCGATAGAAACTTGCTCATGCGGCTTCGCTTTCCCGGAGTTTGGCCCGCGCCGCTTCGAGCGCGGCGTAGGCGTCGTACGTCTGCTGCGCGACCTCGAGGATCGAGCTCCAATTGATCGGCAGTTCCTCGGAGAGGTCGTGGAGATTCATCTTGGCGTTGGTCGCCTTGGCGGAGAGCTTGCGGATTTCGGCTTTCAGCGCTTCGATGTCGGACATGGGGCCCTCACGCTTTGGCGACGTCGGGGTGGGCTTCGATCTCGGCGACCGTCCGGGCGACATATTTCTCGCCCTCGGCGGCAAGCTTGCCGAGCGTCTCGAAACCGAACCGGTGGACGTCGCGAAGATGGCGCGAAAGCGCGACGAGCTTGCCTGCGATCAACACCAGGCGGCCAAAGCCTTCGTGGCTCATCTTGAGCATCGGCCCGGCGATGACGCCGGTTCGCATCTCGGCCGCGAGCCCCACCGCGGTGTAGAACATTTCGACCCGCCACAGCACGTCCGGGTCGGGATCGTCGATGATCGGCATCGCGCGGCGCTGCTCCTTGGTAACGATGAAGTCTTCGAGCAGAGCCGCGTCGCTCTTCTTGTCCCACGCGCCGTGCGCGTCCTGCGCGCGCATCAGACGCACCAGCGCCTTGACGAACGGCGTTTCGAGAGCGGCGGCTTCGTCGGCGGTGGTGTCGGGCGTATCGAGCATTGCGGTCCTTTCAACGGCGGCGACCATCGCTCACTCCTCGTCGAAGCGCGGCTTTTGATGCGCGCCGGCGTTGGCGAGCGCCTTGCGCAACCACGGCGGCGGCGAGCCCTTGAGCATGTCGCGGGTGCGCGCGAGCACCGTCTCGATCGGCTGCGCCTGGGCAATCTTGACGGGGTGGATATGCGCCGTGACGACCTTCGCCGCCGACGGCCCGCCGATCGCCAAGCAGAACAGCAGATGACAGCCGGCGAGCCCCTGAACCTTCGGCGTAATGCGGTCGTCGCCGTCGGTCTTGTGGCTACCGGATTCGTCCGAAATCGTGTCGAAAGCGACCGCCTCGACGAACGACCAACCCTCCGGCGTCACGTCGTAGATGGCGAACCGCTTGGCCGAGCCGAAATGGGCGTTGAGGTTCTTGAGGTCCTGCGTCGCGAGCGCGACGCGGATTGCGCCGGACGAAGGCTTCGCCTCCTCGTCCGCTTCGTTGACGAGCTTGAGATGAAGCGCGCTCATGCGATCGCCTCCTTTTCGCGATGGCGGAACGGGTCGAGGCTTTGCGGCGTGGCGTGGCGGCTCTCGGCGAGAAACGCGTTCGCCGCCTCGAAGATCAGGCTGCGGGTTCCCGCATAGCCGACGCTGGTGCGGTAGGCCGAGCCGAGCCGATCGAAGATCGGGAAACCGATGCGCAGGTGCGGAACGCCCAGCTTCTCGGCGAGCTGCCGGCCGTGGCTGTGGGTCGCGATCAGGTCGGCTTCGCCGGCCAGGGCTTCGAGATCGCCGAGGTCGCCGACGACGACGTGAGCCGGCGTCTTGTCGAGCACGGGCGAGCCGCCTTCGGTGGTCACGGCGGCGACGATCGTCGCGCCGAGGTCGGCCATCAGCGACGCGGTTCCATAGAGAAGATCGGGTTCGGCGCCGATCGCGATTTTCTTTCCGGCGAAATAGAAATGTCCGTCGAGCATCGCGTCGACGAGTCGATTGCGCTCGCGGCAAACGGCGGCCGGGACCGGGACATCCGCGATCTGCGCGAGTTCGACCACCAGGCGGTCGCACGGCTCGAGCCCAGTCAGCGTGTCGAACACCACCGACGGCGCGCCGGTGCGCGCTTCGAGCAGTTCGGCCGGCCCCCGCATATGCGCGCCGATCGCGATGGTGGCGCGCGCGCGCCCGAGGTTGCGGATTTCGTCGATCTTGGTGCCGCCGTAGGTCGTCGCGCTCCATTCGCCGGTGGCGACGCCGTCGAGCGACAGCGAGACGTCGGGCAGGACGACGGGATCGAGCCCGAACTGCCGCACCAGATCCTTGATCGCGTCGATGTCGCCGGGCGTGAGATGAACGCCGGCGAGAATGTTGACCTGGCGGGTCGGCTTGGCGCTGCGAACGTTGGAGGCCAGCGCGTCGATCAGCGCCGTCACCGCTTTCGACCAGCCCTCTTCCAACGCGCAGCGATAGTCGGGGGTCGAGGCGAACACCACTTCGGTGCCCGCGAGCGTCTCGGCGCGGCGCGCCAGGATCAGGCGCAAGTCGCCGGCGAAGTCCTCGCCGCGCGTTTCCGTGAGCGCGGTCGAGCAGATGCCGATCAGCTTCGGGTTGACCCGCTTCTTGAGGTTGAGCAGCGCCTCTTCGACGTGGTCGGCGCCGCCGAGAATGGTGGAAACCTCGTTCATCGCCGTGGTCTGGAGGGGAATCGCCTCCTTGAAATGGCGCACCAGCAGCACCAGCGCGAAGGCCGTGCAGCCCTGGCTGCCGTGGAAGAGCGGAACCGCGCCCTCGATGCCGAGATAGGCCATCGCCGCGCCGAGCGGCGCCGACGACTTGAGCGGATTGGTCGAAAGCGCTTTGGGTACGACGGACGGGATCGCGTTCATCTCAGCACTCCCCGATGTCTTGCGGTTGCGAAGCGGCGAACGCCTTGCGATGGCGCGCGACGAAATCCTCGTCGACGTCGGCCGGCTCGCTGCCGTCGGCGCGGCCTGCGATGCGCCCGTCGGCGTCCCAGGGCGCTGGCTTGCGCACCTTTTCCCACACGGGATTGTTGATGGCGGCGTCGAGCTTGCGCACCAGCTCCAGCATGCCCTCGTAGCCGGCGAACGGCTCGTGGCGCTCCTGGTTGATGTCGACCCACGGCGTTTTCGCCTTCAGGGCGATGAACTGCGTGCGGCCGCCGGAAAGCATCACGTCGGCCTTGCGATCGCGTAAGAAGGCGAACATTTCGCGAGGGCTCAGCGAATCGACCATATGCGGATCGTCGCCCATCAACTCGCGGATGCGGTCCTTGTCTTCCTCGGTCGCCTTGCGCACCGAGGTGTCGACGATCGTCATGCCGATCTCCTGCAGCGCGGAGACGACCGACCACGACTTGACGCCGCCGGTGTAGACGAGCACGCGCTTGCCGGCGAGGCGGGCGCGATAGGGCGCGAGACGCCTCCAGATCCGCGCCTCCTCGGCTGCGATCAGCGCCTCGGCACGGTCGACGAGATCGGCCGGCGCGCCCTGCCGCACCAACAGGCGTGCGACGTTGCGCAGCGCGTCGGAGGTGTCGGAGACGCCGTAGAACGAGCCCTCGAACCACGGCAGCCCCCAGCGCTCCTCCATCTTGCGCGCGACGTTGATGAGCGCGGCCGAGCACACCATCATGTTGACGCGGCTGCGGTGCGCGGAAGCGACGTCGGCGTAACGGGCGTCGCCGGTGATGCAGGTGTGGATGCGGATGCCGAGCCGCTCGAACAGCGGCTTCACCTGCCACAATTCGCCCGACAAATTGTATTCGCCGAGAATGTTGATGTCGGTCGGCGTCGAGACGGCCGGCTCCATCGTGCCGATGACATGGTCGAGCAGCGTCTCGCCAGCGAGCTTGTTGCCGAGGTTCTTCGACCCGGCGAAGCCCGGCGCATCGACGGGAATGACGGGAATGCCGAGCTTTTCGCGGGCGTGGCGGCACACCGCCTCGATGTCTTCGCCGATCAGGGCGGTGACGCAGGTCGCGTAGACGAACACCGCCGGCGGGCGATGCGCCTCGACGAGCTGCTTGATCGCCTTCCACAGTTTCTTCTCGCCATGGCCCATCACGATGTCGAGTTCGGAAAGATCGGTGGTGAACGAGGTGCGATAGAGCAGCGGCCCGGACGACGCGGCGTGGCGATTGTCCCAGCTGTTGCCTTCGCAGGCGAGCGGGCCGTGAATGAGGTGCGCGGCGTCGGTGATCGGCTGCAACACGATCTTGGCGCCGTCGAACGCGCATCCGCCGGCGGCGGCGCCGGGCGTCAGCGGCTTGGAGCAGCCCTTGCTGCGCTCCTTGTCGCTCTTGGCCTGGTTCTTTTCGCAGGCCGGTTCGTCGAACACGTCCTCGATCTTGGCGCGAAAACTCGGCATGTCCTGGCCGCCGTTGTTCGCCGATTTGCGTCGCGTTCGCGACACGAATGTCGGCGGTTGAAGTCTCCTCATTGCGCGCTGCAATCCGCGTGCCGAGGGCGCGGGCCGGCCCGAGCCGGCCCGCGTAGCCTTTACCGCGTGAGGTCGTAGCTGACGCCGGTCGCCGTTGTTTCGCGATCGAGGACGTCGAACACCTTGTCGAGCAGCGTCGTCAGCACCCGCAAGCCGCCCTGGTAGCCCCACAGCGGGAAGCGATGGTGATGATGACGATCGAAGATCGGGAACGTGAGCCGGATCAGCGGCGTTCCGGTGTCGCGCTCGAGGTACTTGCCGTAGGAGCTGCCGATCAGGAAATCGACCGGCTCGGTGAACAGCAGCGAGCGCATGTGCCACAGATCCTTGCCCGGCCAGACCTTGGCGTTGGCGCCGAACGGCGAGGAGGCGAGCAGCGCGTTCATCTCCTCTTCCCACTTCGGCGTGCCGTTGGTCGCCAGGCAGTGGATCGGCTCGCCGCCGGTCTCCATGACGAAGCGCGCCATCGCGTAGACGAAGTCCGGATCGCCGTAGATCGCGTATTTCTTGCCGTGCAGATGCGACTGGCTGTCGGCCATCGCGTCGATCAGGCGGCCGCGCTCCTTTTCGATCTCCACCGGGATCGCCTTGCCCGAGAGGTCGGCGAGCTTCATCAACAGCTCGTCCGTCGCCGCCACCCCGAGCGGATAGTGGAACGCCGCGGTCTCCTGGCCCTGTTCGGCGCAATAGTCCAAGGTCTTGCGCGTGCACCACGATTGCAGCGAGATCGTCGCCTTGGCGTTGATGGCGCCCTCGATGTCCTCGATGCGCGTGCCGCCGTCGAACATGCGGAATTCGCCGTCGGCGGGCGTGTCGAACTGGTCGGCGGCGTCGGACAGCAGCGTGTAGTCGACGCCCATCAGATCGAGGATGCGCTTGAGCTCCCGATTGTTGCCGACGACGAAGCCGTCGAAACCGGGAATGATGTTGACGGCGCCGTTCGCCTCGCGCGGCTTGCCCTTCCAGAAATGTTCGAGCACGCCCTTGACCATGTTGTCATAGCCGTCGACGTGGCTGCCGACGAAGGCGGGCGTGTGGGCGAAGGGCACGTCGAAGTCCTGCGGCACCGAGCCCTTGGTCTTGGCGGTCTCGATGAAGGAATGAAGATCGTCGCCGATCACTTCGGCCATGCAGGTCGTCGACACCGCGATCATTTTCGGCGCGTAGAGCGAATAGGCGTTGGCGAGGCCGTCGACCATGTTGTTGAGGCCGCCGAACACCGCCGCATCCTCGGTCATCGAGGAAGAAACCGCCGAGGACGGCTCCTTGAAATGGCGCGACAGGTGCGAGCGGTAATAGGCGACGCAGCCTTGCGAGCCGTGAACGAACGAGAGGGTCTTCTCGAACCCCGCCGCGGCGAACACCGCGCCGAGCGGCTGGCAGGCCTTCGCCGGATTCACCGTCAACGCAGTGCGCGCGAAGTTCTTTTCCCGGTATTCCCAGGTCTTGGTCCAGTCGGATATCTCCTCGACCCGGACGTGCGGCGCGCCGCATTCGAATTGAGCCTTCTTGCGCGCGAGCATCTCTTGGTATTCGGGCTCGCGGAAGAGCGGCGCGTGGTCGAGAATCTTTTCTGCTGATTGCGGCATGGTTCGATTCCTTCCTTGCGACGCAGCGCCATACGGCTGCCGTCGCGGGCGAAGAATGTTGGGTCGCGCCCGGCCGCGCGGCCGGGCGCACGGTCATTCGGCGGCGATCGCGGTCGGCGCGGGCTTGGACTTGGTCGCCCACGGCGCCTTCATCAGACCCCAGACGGGATTGTTGATGGCGAGGTCCATGTCGCGGGCGAAAATCGCGAAGCCGTCGTAGCCGTGATACGGCCCGGAATAGTCCCACGAGTGCATCTGGCGGAACGGAACGCCCATCTTCTGCACCGGGTACTTTTCCTTGACGCCCGAACCGACCAGATCGGGGCGGACCTTCTCGATGAATTTCTCGAGCTCGTAGCCGGTCACGTCGTCGTAGATCAGCGTGCCGTCCTTCACGTAATGTCCGGTGCGCTGGTAGTCGTCGCCGTGGCCGAATTCATAGCCGGTGCCGACGATCTCCATCCCCAGATCCTCGTAGGCGGTGATGACGTGGCGCGGGCGCAAGCCGCCGACGTAGAGCATCACCGTCTTGCCTTCGAGGCGCGGGCGGTATTTGGCGATCACCTTGTCGACCAGCACGCGGTATTTGGCGATCGTCGCCTCGGCCTTGGCTTCGATTTCCGGACCGAAATGCTCGGCGATCTTGCGCAGCGAGGCCTCGATCTGCGACGGGCCGAAGAAGTTGTACTCCATCCAGGCGACGCCGTACTTCTCCTCCATGTGCCGGCAGATGTAGTTCATCGAGCGATAGCAATGGATGAGATTGAGCTTGGCCTTCGGCGCGCGCTCGATTTCGGCGAGCGTCGCGTCGCCCGACCAATTGCCGACGACGCGCAGGCCGATTTCCTCCAATAGGATGCGCGAGGCCCAGGCGTCGCCGCCGATGTTGTAGTCGCCGATGACGTTGACGTCGTGGGGCGTCGTAACGAATTCGGCGTCGGCGTTCTGGGTCGCGCCGCCCTTGTTGTCGAACACCCAGTCGCGCACGGAGTCGTTGGCGATATGGTGGCCGAGCGACTGTGAGACGCCGCGGAATCCTTCGCAGCGCACGGGAACGATGGTCTTGCCGGTCTCGTTGGCCTTCTTCTTCGACACCGCTTCGATGTCGTCGCCGATCAGGCCGATCGGGCACTCCGACTGAATGGAGATGCCCTTGGAGAGCGGGAACAGCGCGTTGATCTCGTCGATCACCTTGTCGAGCTTCTTGTCGCCGCCGAAGACGATATCCTTCTCCTGAAAGTCGGAGGTGAACTGCATCGTCACGAAGGCGTCGACGCCGGTCTTTCCCGTGTAGTAGTTGCGGCGCTGCGACCAGGAATATTGGCCGCAGCCGACCGGGCCATGGCTGATATGGACCATGTCCTTGACGGGGCCCCACACCACGCCCTTCGATCCGGCGTAGGCGCAGCCGCGGATAGTCATCACGCCGGGGATCGACTTGATGTTCGATTTCACGTCGCATTCGGTCACGGCCCCGCCTTCATCGGCGACCTCCTCGCCCGTCTTGGCGACGGTGAGATGCTTCTTGCGCCGTTTGGCGAATTTTTCCGGATAGGCCGACAGCACTTCGCCGATCAGCGATTCCATCTTTTCGCCGTCGTTCTTATAGTCGAGGCTCATAGTCGCTCTCCTCGCGAGAAAAGGCGCCGGCGGGCGGGGTCAAGGCCCGTCGCCGACGCAGTGAAATCAACCCGCCATGGCCATGGCTTTGGCGGCTTCCTTGGCGGCGAGTTCGGCGAGCGCCTGCTCCTCGGTCTTCATGATGCCGAATTCCATCAGCATCTCTTCGAGCTCTTCCATCGTGATCGGGGTCGGGATCGTGCCCTTGCCGGAATTCGCGTGGATCTTCTCGGCGAGCTGGCGATATTCGTTGGCCTGCGCGCTGTCGGGCGCATATTCGATGACCGTCTTACGGCGGAGTTCCGCATGCTGGACGATGTTGTCGCGCGGCACGAAATGGATCAGCTTCGAGTTGAGGCGCTTGGCGAGGGCTTCCGCCAGCTCCAGCTCCTTGTCGGTCTGGCGCTCGTTGCAGATGAGCCCGCCCAGACGCACGCCGCCGGAATGGGCGTATTTGAGAATGCCCTTGGCGATGTTGTTGGCGGCGTAGAGCGCCATCATCTCGCCGGACATGACGATATAAATTTCCTGAGCTTTGTTCTCGCGGATCGGCATGGCGAAGCCGCCGCAGACGACGTCGCCGAGAACGTCGTAGGAGACGTAGTCGACATCGTCGTAGGCGCCGTTCTCTTCGAGGAAGTTGATGGCGGTGATGACGCCGCGGCCGGCGCAACCGACGCCGGGCTCGGGGCCGCCGGCTTCGGTGCATTTGATGCCCTTGTAGCCGACCTTCATCACGTCTTCGAGTTCGAGATCCTCGACGGAGCCGGCTTCAGCGGCAAGGCTGAGAACCGTGTCCTGCATCTTGGCGTTGAGGATGAGGCGCGTCGAGTCGGCCTTGGGATCGCAGCCGACGATGAGAATCTTTTGTCCGAGATCGACCAGCGCGGCGAGCGTGTTCTGCGACGTCGTCGACTTGCCGATGCCGCCCTTTCCGTAAAATGCGATCTGGCGGAGCTTTGCCATCGTTTTCTCCTGATGTTGCTTGGGCCCAATTCCCCGGCGAGCAACGCGTCGTCGCCGCTGGCCTCAAGACCGCAAGCCGCGTGCCACGTTTGGCCTGGCTTGAATATTTATATAAATCAATATGTTACGATCACAGGCGGCAGGCGCGCAGCGCGCCTTGCACGACGAAACTGTCGGGGCCGCGACAAAACGCGCGACAGAGCGTGTTGCGCGCGGCGGGCGATGGACGCGCTGGAAACACCCGCCGCGGCCGACATCCTTTGTCGCGCTTGCGACCGCCGTGGGCGCAAAGCGTCGGCGTCTGTCGCGACAAAGCCGCGCGAGGCGGCTCTGCGGCCTTGCTTACCGCGGTACGCGGCTTGCTGAGGCGGCGCCGGTCCCATGACCCACTCAAATCCAGAGGTCACTCATGCCGAACGTCACCTTCTCCTCGCCCATCCTCCACAAGGACGTGACCGTCTACGCGATCGCGGGAGATCGGCGCACGATTTTGTCGCTCGCCGAAGCCAACAAGATCCCCATCCCCTTCGATTGCAAAGACGGCAATTGCGGCTCCTGCCTGATCGAGGTCGTCACCCTGACCGGCAAGACGATGGGCTCGCTGCTCACCGAGAAGGAGAAGCTGATGCTGAAGGGCCTCGGTCGCATCACGACGGAAGAGATCGAGCGCGCCGAGATCGACGACGTCGCGCCGAAATATCGGCTCGCCTGCCAGTACATCGTGCGCGACCAGGACATCCTGGTGAAGTTCAGCGGCGCTCCCGGCGGCGCGTGAAGGACCAAGAGAGCGCGCTCGCCCCCGCGCGCTCTTACGCCTCGAGATAGTCGAGCAGCCGGCTTTCCGGCGCTTCGATCAGGATCGCGCCGATCTCGGCGAAGAACCTGATCTCGTTGCGGGTCGGCTCGCCTTCGTTGACGAAGACGAAATACGGCCCGCGCGAACGCTTGGCGATCTGGCGCGCGTAGGTGCGCAGCATCTGGTCGTGGAAGCGGCACCCTATGAACGCGAAGCCGCGCTCCGTGCGCAAAGTCTTGACGACGTCCGGAATGGGGCTCTGGATGTCGATCTCGGTGAGGACTTCGACGTAGTCGCTGTCGGCGACGAGGAAGTTGCGCGCGGGCGCCGCCGCGCCATGCGGCTTGTAGAGAAGGGTTCGCGCCGCGCCGACGGCCGCGATCGGACAAGGTTCGCCCGACGACCCGTAGCTGCGAAACCACACGTCCGAGTCTTCGAGGGCGCGGGCGACGCCCTGGATCTCGACCCAATCCGTCCGCTCGGCGAGCGCGTTGCGCATCGCGTCGTCGTACCAGGTGTCGACGATCAGCGGGATCTCCAGGCGCGCCAGCGCTTGGTGCAGAGGCGTCGGCGCGACGCGCGCCTCGAAGACCTGCGCCATCAGGGAAACCAAGGTTTTGCGATGACGGCGCTGCTCGATGTATTGCGCGACCGCTCCCATGTCGGAGCGGATTCGTCCCGGCGCCGGCGCGCGCCGGTTCAGCTCGAACGCGACCGCTTCCGGGGCGACCGGGACCGGCGCCCGATCGTCGGCGCAGGCGAGGATTCCCGGGCCGAGATAAGGAATGACCTCGCCGGCGCGAACCCCTGCGGCCACTTGCGCGATCAGCGCCTCGACGCTCTGGCCGGCGTGGCTCTCGCTTGGCGAGAGCGCGGCGTCATGCATCCTCGCCTCCGACGCGGGTCGCATTGACGGTGACCGGCAGTTTGGCGCCGGTCGGCATTTCGGGAAGAGCGAGCGTCCAGCCGTTCTTCAGCTTGACCCAGCCGCCCCAAACGGGATCGCGCTCGCTCTCGACGATCAGCTCTTCGAGATCCTTCTTGGCCACGTAGGCGGTGAGCCCCTTCGGCGTCTGGCGGATCATCACTTTCATCGCAGGAGCCCTTTCGCTTCCGCCGCCTCGAAGGGCGCCAGTTCCTTGCCGCGCATGCCGACGATCGTGCCGCGATCGACCCACTCGACGGCGTAGATGTAGAATTGTTGCAGGAAACTGCCGATGTCGCGCACGTAGCCGACGTCGCCCTTCTTCACCAGGATCTCGCCGATATCCTTCAGGGGATAGGTGCCGTCGTTCTTCACGTGCTTGCGCGAGACGACCTTGGCGCCGGGCGCGTAGATGGGCTCGCTGAAGATTTCGACGCTCTGTTCGCGGCCGAGTCCCATGGCCCTTGTCTCCCCGAATTCGACGCGTTCGCCCCGAGCGCGTCAGTGCTTCGCCGGCACGCAGGTCTTCGGCACCGGGCAGACTTCCACGCATTGCGGCTTGTCGAACGCGCCCTCGCATTCCTGGCACTTGGCGGGATCGATGATGTACATGTCGCCTTTCATGCGAATGGCGGCGTTGGGGCATTCGAATTCGCAAGCGCCGCACACCGTGCACTGAGACGCGATGATCTGATAGGCCATTTGACTTCTCCTTTTTTACAACCGTCTTCTTGGCGCTTCGGCTTCAGGCCCGCAGCGCAAGCTCCGTCGTCCCGAAGCGCGCCTGATAGAGCGCGGCGATCGAGGTTTCGATGTAGTCGTGGGCGTAGGCGTCGGTGACTTCGAGCCCGGCCGCCTCCAGTTGCTCCCTGGGGCAATCGCCGATTTTCGCGCACAGCACGGCATCGACGCCTTCGAGCGCGGCGATGACGCTATCCAGCGTCGCGTCCTCGCCGAAGCCGCCTTCGCAATAGCTTTCGACCTTGCGATGGCCGACGAACGTGATGCCCTTCGCGTCCGCCTGATAGACCTGGAATTCCGTCGCATGGCCGAAATGAACGTTGATCCGGCCGCCCCCCTTGGTGGCGACGGCGACGAGCAGCGCGCCGGCGACGCCCAAGGTCTTGACCTCGCCCAGCGCCGCATTCTTCGCCGCGACGTGGTCGCCGCGCTCGCGCGCCACCACCTCCCGATACGCCGCGCGTTTCGAGGGATCGTAGGCGACTTCTTCGGGCAACAGATCGCGGGTGAATTCCTGGCCGCGATCCTCGCCGAGCAGGCCGACCGCATCGGCGCGGCACTGGCGGCAATGGCGCATCAGCTTGGCGCCCCCGTCGAGCTTGTCCTGCAGCGCCTTGAGCTCCATCGCGGTGGGGCCGCGCTGACCGGTGAGGCCGTAGTGGGTGCCGTGCGCGGGATCGGAGATCAGCGGCATGACGTTGTGAAGGAAGGCGCCGCGCTCCTTGACCCATCGGTTGACCTCGACGAGGTGCTCGTCGTTGACGCCGGGGATCATCACCGAATTGATCTTCGTCAGAATGCCGCGCGCGGTCAGCATTTCGAGCCCGAGCATCTGCCGCTCGTGCAGGATGCGCGAGGCGTCCTGCCCGGTGTGGCGCGCGCCGCGGAAGAAGATCCACGGATAGATTTTCGCGCCGATCGCCGGGTCGACCATGTTGATCGTGATCGTCACGTGGTCGACGTTCATCGCCGCCAGTTCGTCGACGTGGTCCGGCAACATCAGTCCGTTGGTGGAGATGCAGAGCTTGATGTCGGGGATCTCGCCGGCGACGCGCTCGAAGGTCGCCTTCGCCTTCTTCCAGTCGTAGCAGGCGTCGCCGGGTCCGGCGATGCCGAGCACCGAGAGCTGGGGAACCTCGTTGGCGACGGCGACGACTTTGCGAAACGCTTCGTCCGGAGTCAGCTTTTCCGAGACGACCCCAGGCCGGCTCTCGTTGGCGCAATCGTACTTGCGGTTGCAATAGTTGCACTGGATGTTGCAGGCGGGCGCAACGGCGACGTGCATGCGCGCGAAATAATGATGCGCCTCTTCCGAATAGCAGGGGTGGTCCTTGATCCGCTCCCAGGTCGCCTCGTCCATGTCCTGAGGCTTGGCGGAGCTGCCGCAAGACGAGGATTGGCATCCGCCGTCCGCCAGTTTGGCGCGCATAGCGTCCAAGTCGATCGGCTGAAGCAGGTCGTCGAGAGAGAGCATGGCGGCCTCCGCGAAATAAGCGCCCGCCGCCCGGCGCAATCGCCGTGCCACCTCATATGTCTAGTTAAAACAGCTACTTATGCCTGACGCCGGGAAACGTCTTGGTCAGGCCTCGCACATATTGTCGCTCCCGCGACAAACGTGTCGGGCGCGCGCCGCTCACAGTTTCTTCAGCTCGATGTCGTGTTTGCGCAGCGCGTATCCCATTTGGCGCGGCGTGATCGACAGCAGCCGGGCGGCCTTGGCCTGGACCCAGCCGGAGCGCTCCATCGCGTCGATCAACCGCTCTTTCTCGCCGAGCTGCGGATTGGAGACCGGGCAGGCGTTCGGCGAGGGACAGGCCGCCTTGGCGTCGCCGGACGAAACAATCGGAAACAGCGCCGCGTCGCTTTCGCCGATGCGGCGCGAAAGCGGCGGCTCCAGCCCCATCGCGGCGCCGTGTCCTTTCCACAACGTCGCGGACAGGCATACGTCCTGCTGGCACGCGAGATCAGCGGGAACGATTTCGTCGCCCGCCGCCAGCGCCGCCGTGCGCCGCACGCAGTTCTCGAGTTCGCGGATGTTGCCGGGAAAAGCGCACGCGGACAGGATTTCGGCGACGCGCGGGGTGAGCGTCAGCCGTCGGCCGTTCTCGGCCGAGAAGCGGTCGAGGAAGACCTTCGCCAACGCGGGAATGTCGCCCGAGCGGTCGCGCAACGGCGGCAAGAGCAGCGTGACGACATTGATGCGATAGTAGAGATCGGCGCGAAATTCGCGCTTGAGCACCGCTTCCTCGAGGTTGCGATTGGTCGCGCAGATGATTCTCACCGAGGTCTTGATGGTCTTGGAGCCGCCGACCCGCTCGAACTCCCCCTCTTGCAGCACGCGCAGCAGCTTGGCCTGGAAGGAGGGCGAGATTTCGCCGATCTCGTCGAGAAACAGCGTGCCGCCGTGGGCCAGTTCGAACCGCCCGATGCGCTGGTTGACCGCTCCGGTGAACGCCCCTTTTTCGTGGCCGAACAATTCCGATTCGATCACCGACTCGGGAAGCGCGGCGCAATTGACCTTGACGAACGGCGCCTTGCGCCGCGGCGAAGCCTGATGGATGGCGTGCGCGAACAATTCTTTGCCGGTGCCCGTTTCGCCGCGCAGCAGAACGGTGGCGTTGGAGCGCGCGACGGCTTCGATGCGGTCGAGCAGCGCCCGAATGACCGGGCTCGAGCCGATGATGCCGGCATGGTGCGTCGCCTTGGGATGGGGCGCCGGCGTCGGCAAGGCTTCGCGCACCTCCGACAATTCCTTTTCGAGCCGATGCGTCTCCAGAATGAGCCGGCCGCGATCGCGCGCGACGAGCGCATGCATGCGGATCGCCTGTCCGATCAGATTGGCGACCATCGTCAGCAGGCGAACGTCGTCGTCGAGACGGAACTGCAACCGTCCGTCCCATTCGCGGTCGACGGTCAGAACCCCGCGAACCTTGCCGTCCGCCTTGACCGGCACGCCGATGAAACTGACCATCGTGCGCGGAGTCGACAGCATAAGGTAAGCCGACCGGGTGAAGAGCGAATGGTTGGCGATGTTCTCGACCACGAGCGGAACGCCGGTGGCGACGATCTGGTCGATGACCGACTGCGGCACGATCGACTTGGAGTGCAACGGCTTGGAATCGCCGTCGCCCATCGCGGCGGCGAGTTCCGGCTCTCCGGCCTCGTCGAGCACGAGGATGTAGCCGCGCCGCATCTGCATGAACGAGGACAAAACCGCGATCACGCCCGCCATGCCGTGGTCGAGCGGTTGCGGCGTCGTCAGGATCTTCGAAATCTCATAGACGCCCGTAAGCGCGATGTCTTTGTAGGAAGACACTTTCACCGTCGGGGCGCCCGTTACCAGCGCGGTCATGTCCCAACCTTCGAATCTGTCGCGAGGCCCGCTCGCGATCGGCGCGGCGCCCATCGAAATGGCGCGCCGGTTTTGTCGTCTTTGGAACATTTCTGACATTGCGAAGCCGCAAGGTCAAAGCTATATTTTTTGCACAGTGAACAAGAAAACGGCATGATTGAATTTTGGCCCGGTTTTGCAAAGCTTATGGCGCCCAATAAAACAGCAGCCGCAATTCCGTTTCGACATGCGGTTAGACGTTCGAACTATGACGAATTCACCAGCATGCACGGATCGATGCCTGCGGATAGAACGGAACCCGGCCGGCAATTCTGACAATTCCGCCCTGGCGCCCGCTCAAAGGAACGGGACGCGAGGCGAATTCAGACGCCAAACCGAGGGTCGGTAGGCCGCGTTCGAGGGCTGCCCGCCGCGCCTTTCACGTCCCGCCGAGGCCGGCGCGCGCGGACGCGATTGCCCCTTGCAGCACGTCTTCGCGCAGCGGCAGCGTCGGCTCGTTGAACAGGATCGCGCGCAGCCAATCGAGCGCCAGCGCGAGCAGCGCCTCGTAATCGGTGGCGAGCTTGGGCCGCATGTCGGCGGCGACCGCATAGCGATCGAGGAAACTGGTTTCGAAGACGAACTTGCGGAAGGCGTCGAGATCCGTCGTCGCCATGAAGAACATCTTGCGGGTGCGCTCGTCAGGCTCCTTGCCCCACGGCCCGCCGAGCGATTTCCACGAAGCGAGCTTCATCAGGATGTAAATCCAGCCGCGGTTCGCCTCGTCGTAGGCCTCGACGCCCTCGTCGGCGCGAAACTCGGCGACCGTCCGCTCGCGAGCCTCGTCGTGGCCTTTGCAGTGTGCCTCCTTGACGAGGAAGTAGAAGTCCTCCGGCGCATCGTGCCCTTTCATCTTCACCGAGGCGAGGCCGAGCGGATAGTAGCGGCAGGCCGCCGGCCGATCGGCATAGACGAAGCAGCCGCTCTTGCCCTCCAGGAACACGCAGGGGCGCTTTTCCTCACCCTTGTCGACGCGCTTGAGCTTGAGCACCGGCATGCCCGAGGCTTCGTGAACGCCTGGCGTTCCGAACATGCGCCCGACTTCGCCCGGCTTCAGATCGAGATGGCGCGCGAGACGAATGAGATCGTAAGGCGTCAGGGTGATGTCGGTGTCGTGGCAGCATTCGTTCCAGCAGGAAACGCCGGAATGGCACGAAAAGCAGAAGGAGTCGCCCGCGGTGAGCCGCACCGGCACCACCGGACTGGCGGTCAATTCCTTCAACGCGGAGACGATCGGGACGTCGAGATCGGTTTCGGCCTGGCGGCGCTGCTCTTCCGCGTCGGCCTGGGCTCGCTCTTCCGCCGCTAGCGCGCCGGCCTCGTCATGCGGATTGCCGCCGCTGTTGGAATTTGACATCCGCTTCCTTCACATTCGACTTGACGCCACGCCAAGTCCCTTCTCCCCACAGGCGGGGAGAACGCTGACATGGCGGGCGAGGCGATCCGCCGCAACGGCGTGCGTCATCACCCGGCCCCTCACCCCTGCCCTCTCCCCGCGAGCGGGGAAAGGGGGGAATCGCTCTAGGCGTGACGCGCCGCGATCACGGCGTCGCGCAAAACGTTGACTTCATCGCGCGTTTCGTGGAGCCGCGCAACAATCGCGTCGCGGATCGACAACATGCCGACGAGCTTGGCGCCGTCGACGACCGGCAAATGGCGAACGCGATGTTCGTTCATCAGCTTTTCCGCGACCGCCGTGCTGTCCTGCGGCGCGCACGTGATCACTTCGCGCGACATCAGATCGCGCACGCGCTTCTCGCGCAGCCGCGCGCTGTCCTTGGCGAAGGCCCGGACCAGGTCGCGCTCGGAAATCACCCCGACCAACGCGCCGCCGGCGCCGCAAACCGGCATGGCGCCGATGTTGTGCGCGCTAAGCCGCGCCGCGACCGCCTCTACGCTCTCCTCGGGCGTGCAGGTGACGGGCTGTTGACGGTTCGCCTTGAGAAAATCGCCCACTCGCATTGGTTTCTCCCTCTCGTTGTTTGTTTTATGCGGACCTTTTTGGCCCATTGTTTCGACGGCGGCGTTTGGTCGCACGGGCAGCAATCCCCGGCGCGGCCGTCATTGCAACTTAGTGCGGCAATCCCCGGCTCAGCCGCCGCTTGGATTGCTTCGTCGTCATAGCTCGGCGCTCGCGCCGCGCGTCTCTTCATTCGACAGCCGCAGCGGCGCCCGACGGCGCTTCGCGATGGCGGCCTGACTGTGCGCCGAAATCGCGCTTAAGAAAAGCCGGGGCGGGCGAGGCCCGCCCCGGTTTGGTTCGGCTTGACGCCGCTCAGTGCTTGGCCGCGCCGTAGGTCTTGGGAACCAGATCCTTGTGCGGCACTTTCTTGAGCGCCCAGGTCTTGGTTTCCGGATCGAAGCGCGAGTTGACGAACACCTTCCAGTTCGCGTCGTCGAGCTCCGGATGGTCGGCCCGGTAGTAGAAGCCGGGATAGCGGGTTTCCTCGCGGAACTGGATGTGGCGCATGTGCGCCTCGCCGGTCCACAGACGGTGGTAGTTCTCCCAGGCGCGCATCAGCTCGTGCAGATCCTTGGCGCGCATGTTGACGCTGTCTTCCTTCAGCAGCGTCAGATAGTGCGCCGCCCGTCGCAGCATCTCGGCATTGGTCTGGTAGTAGGTCGCGACGCCCGCGACATACTCGTCCATGATCTTCTGCAGGCGCATCTGGAACATGCGCGGCGTGATGTAGAACGGGTTGACGTCCTCCGCCGTGGTCTTGTCCTTGTGCTCGAAGTAGTTGCGCACCGGACGATAGATTTCCTCGGTGATGGCCTTGATGTCGCCCTTCAGCACCGGCTTGTAGTCGGGGTTGTCGAGGCAGAACTTGACCATGTTCTTGCCGGCGATGCGCCCTTCGGCGTGGCTGCCCGACGAGAACTTGTGGCCCGAAGCGCCGACGCCGTCGCCGGCCGTGAACAGGCCCTTGACCGTCGTCATGCGGTTGTAGCCCCACTGCCATTCCGGCGGCGCGATGTCTTCGGGGCCCGACACCCAGATGCCGCAGCAGCCGGAGTGCGAACCGAGCAGATAAGGCTCGGTCGGCATCAGTTCGGAGACCTGCTGCTCGGGACGGATGTTGAGACCCGCCCAGACGCCGGCCTGACCGATGCACATGTCGAGGAAGTCTTCCCACGCCTCGGCCTCGAGGTGCTTGACTTCCTTGGGCGTCAGCGTCTCGCCGAGCTTCTTCATCGCGGTCGGCGTATCCATCAGGATCGGGCCGCGGCCTTCCTTCATTTCCTTCAGCATCGCGTGGTTGCGCAAGCAGGAGGGAACGACGAACGCCTTGTCGTAGGGCGCGTACTGGGTGAGCATGTCCGCGTTCTTGACGACGTAGTCCTCGCCGAAGGCGTTGGTCGCCTTGGACTTGAACAGCAGGAACCACGCGCCCACCGGGCCGTAGCCGTCCTTGAAGCGGGTCGGCACGAAGCGGTTTTCCATCATCGTCAGCTCGGCGCCGACTTCAGCCGCCATCGCGTAGGTCGAGCCGGCGTTCCAGACGGGATACCAGACGCGGCCCATGCCCTCGCCGGTGGTGCGCGGACGGAACACGTTCACCGCGCCGCCGGCCACGTTGAGGATCGTCTTGGCCTTGAAGACGTAGAGCTTGTGCTCGCGCACCGAGAAGCCCACCGCGCCGGCGATCTGATTGGGATTGTTGGCGTCGAGCAGATACTTCACGATGAAGACGCGCTCGAAGATGTTCTCCATGCCGAGCGCCTTCTTGGCGGCTTCGGCGACGATGGTCTTGTAGCCTTCGCCGTTGATCATGATCTGCCAGCGGCCCGAGCGCACCGGCTTGCCGCCGTCTTTGAGCGACTTGCCGCCCTGCTTCTGCCAGCTCGCGCCGTCGACGCGGCCGCCTTCCATTTCCTTCCAGATCGGCAGGCCCCATTCCTCGAACAGGTGCACCGAATCGTCGACGTGACGGCCGACGTCGTAGACGAGGTCGTCGCGGGTGATGCCCATCAAGTCGGCGGAGACGTAGCGGCAATAATCCTCGGGGGTGTTGGGCCCGAGATAGGTGTTGATCGCCGAAAGGCCCATCGCGACGGCGCCGGAGCGGTCCATCGCCGCCTTGTCGACGAGCGTGATCTTGACCTTGTCGCCGGCCCAGCGCTTCGCCTCGAAGGCGGCGCCGCAGGCGGCCATGCCGCCGCCGACGATCAGGATATCGGTTTCGTGTTCGACGATTTCAGGATTGCCAAAACTGGGTTCAGTCATTGTGAAAGTCTCCGCCATGCGTCTCCAGGCAAGCTCGGCCCGGCCCGCGCATCGTTGAGGTCAACAAGGGTTCAAGCGCCGCTTTCGCGGGCGCTCACGAAATCTTCGAGAGCTCTTTGCCCGCCTCGGTGAAGAAGCGCTGGTCGCCGAGGTCGCCGGGCGCCGGCAGATTGCCGTAGGGGTCGATCGAGCCGACCGGCGTCGTGCGCACAGGGAACTTGAAGCGCTTCACTTCGCCGTCGCGGAACTTGATCGTCCACATGATGGCGTTGTCGGTGCGCAGCGGGATCGCGGCGCCGCCCATCGGCACCCAGTCCGCGAACGAGCGAACTTCGATGGCCTGCTGCGGGCAAGCCTTGACGCAGCACTGGCATTCCCAGCACTGATCGGGCTCCTGATTGAAGGCTTTCATGCGAGTGGTGTCGAGCTTCATCAGGTCGTTCGGGCAAATATACATGCACGCCGTGACCTGACCTCCCTTGCAGCCGTCACACTTGTCCGTGTGCACGAATGTCGGCATTTACCGTCCTCCCTGACAAAATTCTTGTCCAACGCCAAAGCTCAAGCCGAGCGCCTCACCCCCGCCGAAACCTTCGGCGGCAGACCAGCGCTGCGACATCGCCAAAGCCTTATACCATGATAACTGCATATGACAATGTCTTCAAACAAGCGCGCCGCGGCGCGGTTCGCCTGTCACGGCGTTCTCGAGCCGAAGCCTCGGATTCTCGCGCCGCGGCCGGCTCGAGAGGAGAACGGCGGCGTCCGCCCGCTGGCGAGCCGCCATTATTGCGCGCCGCGACGGCGCAACAAGTCGGCGACCTCCGGCGGGGTGCGACATTCTGCCACACCAAGCGCCGTGCGCCCCGCGCCGTCGCGCGCGTCGATGTCGGCGCCTTCGGCGAGCAGCAGCTCCACCACATCGAGCTTGCCGCGCCCGGCCGCCCAATGCAGCGCCGTGCCGCCCCGCGCGTCGCGCGCGTTGGCGGAAGCGCCCTTGGCGAGGAAGGCGTGGACGATCGCCACATGCCCTTTCTTGATCGCCTCGATCAGGTCGCGATCGAGGTCGAAGCGGCCGGTGTCCCAGCCGCCGATCGGCCCGAGGACCAGACGCGGTCCGCCGTCGGCGGGCTGAACCTCCTGCAGCATCGGCATGTAGGCCTGAGCGAGCGTGTCGACGACCGCCGCGCCGATTCCGTATTCGAGCGCGACGGCCTCCGCCGCCTCGGGGCGGTCGAAACCGAAGATGGCGCGGCCGTCGGGCGAGCGCACGTAATAGCGGCGCGGGCTGGCCATTGGGCTAGCCCGCCGCCGTCGAGATCGACGAGTTCATCCAACGCCTCCCGGCGCCGGCGTTCTTCATCACGAGCCGGCGTTCAGGCCTTGATAATAGCCCATCAGGATCTTGGCGACTTCGGCGCGCGAGAATTCCGGCGGCGGCGCGATGCCGGCGCCGAGCATTTCGCGGACCTTGGTGCCGGACAACGCGATGAAGTCGTCCTTGGTGTGATTGGGCGCCTCGCACATCATCACCACTTTGTGGAGCTTCTTCGAATAGGCGGTGTTGTCGGCGCGGAAGATTTGAATGTCGAGGCTGCCTGGCGGGAGCTCGTCGAAAATGGTCTGAGCGTCGAAGGGGCCGTAATAGTCGCCGACGCCCGCGTGGTCGCGCCCGACGATGAGATAGGACGCGCCCATGTTCTGGCGGAACACCGCGTGCAGCAGCGCCTCGCGCGGGCCGGCGTAGAGCATGTCGAAGCCGTAGCCCGTCACCATCGCGGAATTCGGCGGGAAGTAGCACTCCACCATCTTCCTGATCGCAGCGTCGCGCACCGGCGCCGGGATGTCGCCCTCCTTGAGCTTGCCGAGCAGCATGTGGATGACGAGCCCATCGGCTTTCAGGCGCTCCATCGCCATCCGGCACAATTCTTCGTGCGCGCGATGCATGGGATTGCGGGTCTGGAAGGCGACGACCTTCTTCCAGCCGCGCTCGACGATCTCGTTGCGAATTTCCACCGCGGTGCGGAAGGTGTCGGGGAACTCGCTCTGGAAATAGCTGAAGTTGAGCACTTCGATCGGGCCGGAGAGCAGCGTGCGGCCTTGCGCCAAGAAGGCCTTGACGCCGGGGTGCTTGGGATCGGAGGTGCGGAAGACCTTCTCGACGATCAGAGCGCTCTCCGCGTCGCTGAGGGTCTCCACCGCCTTGACGTTCATGATCGCCAGGACCGGCTCGCCGGGCACATTCGGGTCCCTGAGCGCGATGCGGTCGCCCGCCGCGACGCGGGACGCGTCCTGGAGCAGATTGACGATCGGCACCGGCCAGAACAGGCCGCCGGTCGTTTTCATGGTCTGCGCCACCGAGAGCGCGTCGGCCTTGTTCATGTAGCCGGTGAGCGGATTGAAATAGCCGCCGCCGAGCATCACCGCATTGGCCGCCGCCGCCGAGCTGACCACGATCGAAGGAAGGGTTTCCGCCTCTTTGCACAGCCGCTCGTTCTCGGCCGAGTCGTAGACGAAGAGGGGATTTAGGGCTTCGGAGCCGTGGGGTTTTATCAGCTTGGGCATGCGTCGTTCCCTCCGTAGGTCGTTTTTTCGCGCCGACTGCCCTTCCGGCTTGCAGCGGAGGGTCGGTTCAGCATAATATTCAAATACACGAATTATTGAATTGAAAAAAGTGGGACGGGAAAGGCAAGGGAGCGGGCATGAGCACGCCGCAGTTGGCCGCAAAATCGGCAGTTCGCCTCGCAAGGGCGGGCCAAAGGACTGAAAAGTCCGCCGGTTCGGCCGCCGAGGGGCTGCCCCCAGGCGGGTCGACTTCATCTCTTCGACAGCGCGGCGCTGAGCCGCCGCGGCGGGGATGATTGGCAGGCCCGCGACAAGTTGCCGCATGGACTTGGATACGGATCGATCTTGGGAAGCACCCAAGCGAACAGGGAGGAGGCGTGATGGCGATCGGTGGCAAGGGCGACGGCCCGACGAGCCAGACGATTCTCGTCGTCGGCGGCGGCATCGCCGGAGTTACGGCCGCGCTCGAGGCCGCTGAGGTCGGGCACGACGTCATTCTTCTCGAGCGCGAGGCGAGCCTGGGCGGCCGGGTGACGCGGTTCAACCGCTATTTCCCCAAACTCTGCCATCCGACCTGCGGCTTGGAGATCAACTACCAGCGGCTGCGCAAGAACCCGCGCGTCAAGGTTCTGACGATGTGCGAGGTCGTCGACATCTCGGGATCGCGCGGCGACTACAAGGCGACGGTGAAGCGCCATCCACGGTTCGTCAGCGAGCGCTGCGTCGCCTGCGGCGATTGCGCCGAGGCGAGCCAGACGATGGTCGCCAATCCGTTCAATTACGGCCTCGACAAGGTCAAGGGCGCCTACCTGCCGCACGAGCACGCGTTTCCGATGCGCTACGTGGTCGCGCCGGAGGCGATCGCCGCGGGCGAGGGCGACAAGCTCGCGGCGGCCTGCCGCTACGGCGCGATCGACCCCAACGACAAGGGCGAAAATTTCGATCTTCGCGTCGGCGCGGTGGTCTGGGCGACCGGCTGGCGGCCCTACGACCCGATGAAGCTCGACGTCTACAGCTACGGCCACAGCCCCGACATCGTCACCAACGTCGAGATGGAGCGGCTCGCCGCCCACAACGGGCCGACCCACGGCAAGATCCTGCGGCCCTCGAACGGCGAGCCGGCCAAAAGGATCGCGCTCATCCAATGCGCGGGCTCGCGCGACCTCAACCACCTGCCCTATTGCTCGCGCATCTGCTGCCTCGGCTCGCTCAAGCACGCCGCTTACGTGCGCGAGCAGTACGCCGACGCCGAGGTGCACATCTATTACATCGACATTCGCGCCCACGATAAGCTCGAGGCCTTCTACAACAAGGTCCGGTCCGATCCGCAGGTGACGTTCATCAAGTCGAAGCCCGCGCATATCCGCATCGGCGAGGACGGCAGGCCGGTCCTGCACGGCGAGCGCACCATCGAGCGCCAGATTTACGCCGAGCCGTACGATCTCGTCGTGCTGGCGACCGGCATGCAGCCGAGCGCGGTGGCCGGCTATCGCCCGCAATTCGGCGTCGCCGCCGACGAATACGGCTTCCTCACGCCGCAGGAAGGCGACGGCGCGGGCATCTTCTCCGCCGGCGTCGCATCGGGGCCGCTCGACGTTTCGATGTCGGTGCAGTCGGCGACGGCGGCCGCGCTGAAGGCGGTGCAAGCGGTCAGAGGCGCGTAAGCGATCTTAAGGCGAAGCCGGAAACGGCGGCGCGAAAAGGGAGATGGGAAGCGTGTCCGAGAAGAAACCCGGCGTTTACCTCTGCAAGGGCTGCGGCATCGCCGGCAGCGTCGACGTGGGCGCCCTGGAGACAGTCGCCAAGAGCGAATTCCGCATTGGCCGCTGCGTCGCGCGCGACGCGCTGTGCGCGCCCGAGGGCGTCGCCGAAATCAAGCGCGACATCGACGAAGGCGCGGTCAACCGGCTGGTCGTCGGCGCCTGTTCGCCGCGCGTGATGGCCGATCGCTTCCGCTTCGACGGCGTCTCGGTGGTGCGCGCCAACCTGCGCGAGCAGGTCGCGTGGTCGCAGCCCGCTGGGGCCGAGGACACGCAGATGCTCGCCGCCGACCAGATCCGCATGGCGGCGACGCAGTTGGCTCGCACCGAGATGCTGGCGCCCGCCGCGCTCGGCGAAGTCGCGCGCAAGGTGATGGTGGTCGGCGGCGGCGTCACCGGCCTCACCGCGGCGCTGGAGGCGGCGAGGTCCGGCTACGACGCGCTGATCGTCGAAAAGAGCGACGCGCTCGGCGGCTGGTCGGCGAAATGGTCGAAGCGCACGCCGCACCTGCCGCCCTATCGCGACGTGCGCCCCAACGACATGGACAAGCTGATCGCGACGGTGAAGGCGGAGCAGCGCATCCGCGTGATGACCAGCGCGCTCGTCAAGAGCACGTCCGGCCAGCCAGGCGCGTTCTCCGTCACGATCGCGCAAGGCGGTCAGGAGACGAGCGAGACGGTCGGCGCCATCATCGTCGCGACCGGCTGGCGCCCCTACGACGCGACCAAGCTCGGCTATCTCGGCTACGGTGCGACGCCCGATGTGGTGACTGGCGTCGAATTCGAGGCGATGCTCGCCAAGGGCGCGCCCAAGCGGCCCTCGAACGGCGCGCCGGCGCGCAACATCGCCTTCATCCAATGCGCAGGCAGCCGCGACCCCGACCACCTGCCCTATTGCTCGTCGGTTTGTTGCTCGGCCTCGATCAAGCAGGCCTTGCAGGTCGTCAAGGACGATCGCGAAGCCTCCGCCTACATCGTCTACGAGGAATTGCGCACGCCCGGCACGGCCGAGGAATTTTATCGCGAGGCGCAGCGCAACGGCGTCATCTTCATGAAGGGCAAGGTGAAGTCGGTCGACGGCGCCGCGATGACGGTTTCCTACGCCGACGAACTGCTCGGCGACGAGGTTCCGCTCGCCGGCCTCGACCTCATCGTGCTCGCCACCGGCATGGTGCCCAATTCGACCGACGTCGACGCCCCGGCGATCGAGCCGGAAAAGAGCGCGTTGCAGCTCGTCGACGACATCAATCCCGTCACGCCGATCAAGGTCGCGGGCTACGCCGACAGCCAGGGCTCGCCGTGGCCGCATATCGACAAGGGCCTGCCGCCGGGCGGGCCGATCCTCAACCTGCAATACCGCCAGGGTCCGCACATCCCGATCCTCGCCGACGGCTTTTCGGACAGCCATTACATCTGCTTCCCCTATGAGACGCGCCGCACCGGCATCCACACCGCCGGCCCGGTGCGCCGGCCGATGGACATGGCCGAGAGCGCGGAGGACGCCACCGGCGCAGTGATGAAGGCGATCCAGGCGATCGAGGGCGCGAGCGGCGGCGTCGCTGTGCTTCCGCGCGCCGGCGATCTCTCCTATCCCAAGATCGGCCACGACAAATGCACCAAGTGCCGGCGCTGCACGGTCGAGTGCCCGTTCGGCGCCATCGACGAGGACGACACCGGCCGGCCAACCATCAACTTCGCGCGTTGCCGGCGCTGCGGCACCTGCATGGGCGCCTGCCCGGTCCAGACCATCACGTTCGACAACTACAATCCGCAGATGGTCAACGCGATGATCGAGGCCAACGAGATCCCGGACGAGTTCGCGGAAAAGCCGCGCATCCTGGTGCTCGCCTGCGAGAACGACGCCTATCCCGCTATCGACATGGCGGGCGTCAACCGCTCGTCGTGGTCGCCGTTCGTGCGCATCATTCCGGTGCGCTGCCTCGGCTCGGTGACGCTGCAATGGGTCTCGACCGCGCTGCAGAAGGGCTACGACGGCATCATGCTGATGGGCTGCAAGTCGGGCGACGACTACCAGTGCCATTTCGTCAAGGGTTCGGCGATCGCGCGCGAGCGGATGTCGAAGGTCGGCGAGACGCTCAAGAGCATGATGCTGGAATCGGAGCGCATCGCCTTCGAGGAAATCGCGATCGGCGATTCGGCGCACGCGCCCAAGGTCATCGACACCTTCGCCGAATTGATCCGCGCCCTGCCCCCCAACCCGATGAAGGGCTTCTAAAATGACGACGCCCGCTCCCGCCGCCGCCGCCAAGAAGTACGATCTTTCCTTCGCCAAATGGGTCTATCAAAACGTCAACGGCGGCGACAAGCTCAGCTTGTGCATGCAATGCGGCGCCTGCTCGGGCTCGTGCCCGATCGGCGTGCAAATGGACTACGGCCCGCGCAAATTGTTCATGATGATCCGCGCCGGCATGAAGGAAGAGGTGCTCTCCGCCAACACGCAGTGGAATTGCACGAGCTGCTATCGCTGCGTCGTGCGCTGCCCGCGCGGCGTGCCGGTCACTTACATCCTGCAAGACCTCGCGGCGAAGTCGGCCGAATTCGGCTACGCCAAGGGCCCGCACGAGAACAAGAATTTTTCGCAGTCGTTCTGGTGGTCGGCGAGGGCGTTCGGGCGCACGGACGAACGGCTGGTGACGATGCGCTATTTCTTCTCGCTCGGCCTCGGCGAAGGCTACAAGCGCGCGATGGCCAATCTCAAGATCGCCCTCGGCATGGTCAAGACGGGCCGCATGCACATCGGCCTGCCGCACAAGATCAAGGACCGCAAGGGCCTGCAAGCGATCCTCGCCAAGGCGCGCGAAATCGAACAGCGGCAGTGATCGGCCGGAGAGGATGAGTTCATGACCGACAAGAAGACCATGACCTATTATCCCGGCTGCTCGTCGCAGGGCAGCGGCCGGCATCTCGACGAATCGTTGCGCGCGATCATGCCCGAAGTCGGCGTCGCGCTCGACGACATCGAGGACTGGAACTGCTGCGGCGCATCGGTCGGCCATATCGGCGGCGGGCAATTGCCCAACCTCGCGCTGACCGGGCGCAACCTCGCCAAGGCGCAACAGAAGGGAACGCAGGACGTCATCACCGGCTGCGCCGCCTGCTATCTCAACACCCACGCCGGCAACGAGAAGATCAAGGCCGACGTGAAGAAGCGCGCGCAGGTCAACGAGGCGCTCGACGCCGGCGGCTTGAGCTACACCGCCGAGCTCAAGGTGCGCCACGCCTGCGAAGTGCTGGTCAACGACGTCGGCGTCGAAGCGATCGAGAAGCGGGTCGAAAAGCCGCTGACCGGCCTCAAGGTCGCGGGCTACGTCGGCTGCCAGACCGTGCGCCCCTTCGCCGGAACGGCGGCCGGCGGCGATTACGACGCCTACGACGATCCGACCTTCCTCGACGACTTCACCCGCGCGTGCGGCGCCGAGGCCGTGCCCTTCGCGCACAAGACCTCGTGCTGCGGCGGCTCGGTGGCGGTGATGAGCCCGGAGCGCACGCTGCACCTGATGAAGAACATCCTCGAAGAGGCGGCCAAGGCGGGCGCCGACGTCATCTCGACGCCTTGCCCGCTGTGCCAGACCAACGTCGAGATGTATCAGCCGGCGATCAACGCGAAGTTCGGCACGAACTACAACATTCCGGTCGTCTTCTACAGCCAGTTGATGGCGGTCGCGTTCGGCATGGACGGCGTGAAAGACGCCGCCCTGCACCGCAACACCATCCGCTCGGAGAAGCTCGAGGCGATGGCGAAAGGCGGCGGCAAAAAGTGAGGGCGCGATCCCTTCCCCCCTCGCGGGGGAAGGTGTCACGCGAAGCGTGACGGAGGACGAATGCTTCGCATTCGCCTTGGGATGAGGGGGATCGCGCGCAGCGCGATGGCTCTGCAGTTTCGCATGCAAGGCAATCGCGATCGTAACGTGCGGGTTCGCAACGCGTTGGAACGCGACCTGCTCTGATCGAAACCATCGCGCTTCGCGCGATCCCCCTCATCCGTCATCGCTGACGCGATGACACCTTCCCCCGCAAGGGGGGAAGGAGCGCAGGCCCCGACCTGTACCCCTACTCCGCGGCGACGCGCGCGCGCTTCTCGTCGCGAGCAGCGATGCGGGCCGCCATGATCCCTGCGATCGCAGCAAAGGAGACCGGCGCGAAGCCATGGCTGTCGACGCCGACGTCGAGGCTGAGGCCGAAGGGATCGCGGTCGAAGCGTCCGTGGACATGGCCGAACATGTGCCAGGCGCCGCGCCAAGCGTTCGGCCAGTCGCGCATCGGGTAATGACAAAGGAAGATCCGCTGCCCTTCGATGGTCAGTTCGCGCATCTCGCCGACCGTGGCGAAGCGACCCGCGCGTGCGATCGCCCCCGGTTCGTCGTTGTTGCCGAGGATCAGGTGGATACGGCCGCTGAGGCGCTCGAGGGTGGCGCCGACGTCTTCGCTTTCGAAGGAGGCGAAGTCGCCCAGGTGATAGACTTCGTCGTCCTCGCCGACCGTCGCGTTCCAACGCGCGATCATAGCCTCGTCCATTTCCTCGAGGCTCGCAAACGGGCGCTTGCGCATGGTCAGGGCGCGCGCGTGCCCGAAATGCGTATCGGCGGTGAAAAACACTCTGGCCATTCTTCCTCGTTTTTCCTTCGCGGCGACGAGCGCCCGATTTGTTGGAATCGTTCTTTACCCGATCGCCTCGCCTTGTGAATAGCCCGGCGTCGCGGCTCACTGCGGCAGGAACATCCAAACGGCGGCCGCGCCCATGATCGCGGCGCCGATCGAGGCGAGAACGACGAGCGAGCGGCTCGCGGTGTAAGCGCCCATCACCGATTTCTTCGAGGCCAAGACGATGATCACCGCCATCATCGGAGCCGCCACGATTCCGTTCAGCACCGCGCTCCAGAACAGCGCCTTCATCGGACTGATCGGCGAATAGAGGATGGCGAGTCCGGCGAGCACGCTGAACGCGATGACGCCGTAGAACCCGCGCGCCTCCCGCGACTTGCGTTCGAGGCCCCAGTCCCAGCCCATCGCCTCGCACAGCGCGTAAGCGCCGGAGCCGGCGAGCACGGGGACGCCGATCAGACCGACGCCGAGAATGCCGAGCGCGAACAACAAATAGGCGAAGTCGCCCGCCAGCGGTCGCAGCGCGCTCGCGGCCTGCGCGGCGGTTGCAACGTTGGTGATTCCCGCCGCGTGGAGCGTGACCGCGGTGGCGAGGATGATGAAGTAGGCGGTGACGTCGGAATAGAGCATGCCGCTCCAGGTGTCCCAGCGGATGCGGCGCAACTCCGAGGCGGCTCTCTCCCCGTCGCCCACCAGCGGCGGCGCGCCCCGCATGTCCTCGATCTCCTCCGAGGCCTGCCAGAAAAAGAGATAGGGGCTGATCGTCGTGCCGAACACGCCGAGCACCACCGTGGCGGCGTCGGCGTTGAGCGGGAACCGCGGCCAGAGCGTGTGGAGCGCCACCTGATCCCAGGGAATGTGGACGGTGAACGCGACCGCAACGTACGCGAGCAGCGAAAGAGTCAGCCACTTCAGGTAAAAAACATAGCGGTGGTAGGGGACGAACACCTGCAGCAGCACGGACAGGAACACGAAGAACAGCGTCATCAGGCGGCGATCGAAGCCGGTGACAAGCTCTCCGACAGCGCCCACGGCGGCGATGTCGGCGGCGATGTTGAAGGTGTTGGCGATGAGCAGCAGCAACACCATGCCTTGCAGAACGATCGGCGGGAACGTCGCCTTGATGTTGGCGGCGAGGCCTTTGCCGGTCACCCGGCCGATGCGCGCGCAAATCGACTGAATCGCCGACATCAGCGGATAGGCCAGCGGCATGGTCCACAGCATGTCGAGGCCGAACTGCGCGCCCGCCTGAGAATAGGTGGCGATGCCGCTGGGATCGTCGTCCGCCACGCCGGTGATCAGGCCCGGCCCGATCCGCGACAGCGGATGTTCCTTCAAGCGCTCCCACGCGCTCCGCAGCGCGCTCGAACCGGCCAGAGCGCGGATTTCATCGCAGGACGGCGGGACGCGGCTTATTTTCAATGGGCGTGACTCGAGAAAGGGACTTCGTCGACGGCGAGTTGGAGCAGATTATAGGCCCCCGAGAGGATTCCCAAGTCGGCCCCGCGGACGGCTCCTATGGCGGGTCGAGCCCGAATTTCCCCGCCGCGTTGATCCTGCTCAACAGGAATCCTTGCTCGCTCTGACATCGTTGTCGCTTCAGAACCAACACGGAGAGCCGCGATCAGGCCCAAACCAGGGAGCGACGCACAATGGCAACGCAGACGTTGAGGCAGGTCGCGCAGGCGCTGGTCGCCGGCGACAAAGGTTTGCTCGCGATGGACGAGAGCGTTCCGACGATCCACCGGCGCTTCGCCAAAGTGGGCATTCCCCAGACCGAGGAGGCCCGGCGCGCCTACCGCGAATTGCTGGCGACGACGCCGGGTCTGGGCGAGAGCATCAGCGGCGCGATCCTGTTCAGCGAGACGCTGCGCCAGACGACCAAGGCCGGCGCGCCGATCGTCAAGGTTCTCACCGACGCCGGCATCATCCCCGGCGTCAAGGTCGACGCCGGCGCCAAGGATCTCGCCCTCCATCCCGGAGAGAAGGTCAGCGAGGGCCTCGACGGCCTGCGCGATCGGTTGAAGGCGTATTTCCAACTGGGCGCCCGCTTCGCCAAGTGGCGCGCGGTGATCACGATCGGCGAGGCCATCCCGAGCCGCGCCTGCATCGAGGCCAACGCCCATGCTTTGGCGCGTTACGCCGCGTTGTGCCAGGAAGCGGGTCTCGTGCCGGTGGTCGAGCCGGAAGTGCTGATGGACGGCGACCACACGCTCGAACGTTGCCGGCGAGAAACCGAGAAAGTCCTGCGCAGCGTGTTCAACCATCTGGTCGTCCAAGGGGTGACGCTGGAGGCGATGATCCTGAAGGCGAACATGGTGCTGCCGGGATTGGCCTGCCCCAAGCAGGAGACGGTCGACGAAGTCGCCGACGCCACCGTGGAGAGCCTGTTGCGGGTTGTGCCCGCGGCGGTTCCGGGAGTCGCGTTCCTCTCGGGAGGCCAGACCAGCGAACTCGCCTCCGCCCGGCTCAACGCGATGAACGTCCGCTTCAAGGGCGCGGGTGGGCGCGCGCCTTGGGCGCTGGCGTTTTCCTTCGCGCGCGCGATCCAGCAGCCGGGAATGGACATCTGGGCCGGCAAGGACGCCAACGCGGCGGCGGCGCAGAAATCGTTCGGCCATCGAGCGCGGTGCAACCAGGCCGCGCGACGCGGCCAATACACGGCGTCGATGGAAGCCGCGGCGGCCTGACCGCTCGGCGATCGGCGCCCCGCGCCGTCCCAACGGCGAGAACGTGCGGGGCCGGCTTGTTTCGGCTAACGTCATCAACGGATCGAGAAGCGCCCATGTCCGCAAAACGCGTCGTATTCACCGGCGGAACCGGCAAAGCCGGGCGGCACGCCGTGGCCCATCTCCTGGCCAAGGGCTATCAAGTCCTCAACATCGACTTGATGCCGCTCGATCTGCCCGGCGTCACCACCTTGATCGCCGACCTCACCGACAGCGGCCAAGCGTTCAACGCTCTGACGACGCATTTCGGCTTCGACGGGTTCGGTCTCGGCCAAGCCCCGCGCGCGCCGGACGCCGTTGTGCATTTCGCGGCGATCCCGCGCGTCCTGATCGAGCCCGACAACGTCACCTTCACGGTCAACGTGATGAGCACCTACAACGTGATCGAAGCGGCGATGAAGCTCGGCGTGCGCAAGGTGGTCGTCGCGTCGAGCGAGACGACCTACGGCGTCTGCTTCGCCGAAGGCGACAAGGACTTTCACAGCTTCCCGCTCGAGGAAGACTACGACGTCGATCCGATGGACAGCTACGGCCTATCCAAGGTGTGCAACGAGAAGACCGCGCGCGCTTTCGCGATGCGCTACGGCGCCGATATCTACGCCCTGCGCATCGGCAACGTCATCGAGCCGCACGAATACGGCCAGTTCGAGGCCTTCCTCGCCAATCCGATGATGCGCAAGCGCAACGCCTGGAGCTATATCGACGCGCGCGACCTCGGCGAGATCGTGCATCTGTGCCTGGAGAAGGACGGCCTCGGCTTCCAGGTCTTCAACGCCGTCAACGACGCGATCACCCTCAACACGCCGACGCGCGAATTCCTCGCGCGCCATTGTCCGCATGTGCCGGTGACGCGCGCGATGGGCCAATTCGAAGCGCCGCTGTCGAACCGCAAGGCGCGCGAAGTGTTGGGGTTCAAGGAGGCGCACGATTGGCGCCAATACGTGCGCGGCGTCTGACGCCGGCCGGCGCGCGTATTCCCTTGCGTGGCGTGTCGCGCGCCTTCAGTGGCGATATTGCTGGATGCGCGTGGTGCGCAGGCCGGCGAGGCCGAATTGATCGATCGAGACCTGCCAGCTGAGGAATTCGTCGACCGTCAAGGTGTAGCGCGAGCAGGCTTCTTCGAGCGAAAGCAGGCCGCCGCGCACCGCGGCGACGACTTCCGCCTTGCGGCGAATGACCCAGCGCTTGGTCGATGAAGGCGGCAGATCGGCGATGGTCAACGGGCTTCCGTCCGGACCGATGACGTATTTCACTCTCGGTCGAAGCGCTTCACTCATGTCACTCTCACACTCGAACGCAAGTCCAACTTGTGGAAGTCTACGGCCGGCAACTTAAGATTTGGCTAAGCCCGGAGTGACGAAATTCATAACAAAACGTTTCAAAACGTTCTGATTTCTTTCGACTTTGTCAACGCCGCGGGCGCCGGAGCGGACGGCGCGCGCCGCATGCCGAGTCGCCGGGCGGCGACATTTTCGCCCATTTCGCTGGCGCATGATGATATAGTGTCTAAATACACGGCCTGATCGGCCTGGGACGAAAACGGATGTTGGCCCCGCATATCATACGAGTCGCTTCGCCGCGTCCCGTCAACAGCCTCGGCCTGCCCAAGGCCCCTCAGGACACGCGCGTCGTCGTCGCGATGTCCGGCGGCGTCGATTCGAGCGTCGTCGCGGCGTTGCTCGCGCGCGACGGCTACGACGTCGTCGGCGTCACCATGCAGCTCTACGATCACGGCGCGGCGACGCACCGCAAGGGCTCTTGCTGCGCCGGCCAGGACATCCACGACGCGCGCGACGTCGCCGCGCGGCTCGGGGTTCCCCACTATGTCCTCGATTACGAGACGCGGTTCCGCGAGAAGGTGATCGAGCCCTTCGCGCGCGCCTATGTCTCCGGCGAAACGCCGATTCCCTGCGTCGCCTGCAATCAGCAGATGAAGTTCGCCGACCTGTTCGAGGCGGCAAAAGACCTCGGCGCCGACATTCTCGCCACCGGCCACTACGTCGTCTCCGAAGAGGACGGCTCCGGCGGGCGGGCGCTCTACCGCGCCGCCGACCCCGAGCGCGACCAGAGCTATTTCCTGTTCGCGACGACGCGCGAGCAGCTCTCGCTGCTGCGTTTCCCGTTGGGCGCCCTGCCCAAGCCGGAGGTGCGCGCGCTCGCGCGCGAATTCGGCCTCGCGATCGCCGACAAGGCGGACAGCCAAGACATCTGCTTCGTGCCGGCGGGCCACTACAGCCAGATGATCGAGCGCCTGCTGCCCGGCGCCGCCGAGCCCGGCGAAATCGTCCATATCGACGGCCGGGTGTTAGGGCGCCACGCCGGCATCCTGCATTACACCATCGGCCAGCGACGCGGCCTCGGCATCGCCGCCGCCGAGCCGCTCTATGTCGTTGCGCTCGACGCGCGCTCGGCGCGGGTCGTCGTCGGGCCGCGCCAGGCCCTCGAAACCCGGCGCATTCACCTGCGCGACGTCAACTGGATCGGCGAGGGCGCCTTCGAGGATATCCCCGAGCAGGGCTTGCCGATCGCCGCGCGCGTCCGTTCCACCCGCCCGCCCGCCGCCGCGAGGCTGCTGCCCGGCGGCGAAATCGAGTTCGACGAACCCGAGAACGGCGTCTCCCCCGGCCAGGCCTGCGTCTTCTACGCCTCCTGCGACCCCCGCGCGCGGGTGCTCGGCGGGGGGTTCATTGTGGGCGGGGACGCGGCGCACTGAGGGGGCCGGCGTCGAGGCTGGCGAGTGCATTACGCGTTACGGCATCACCGGCGAAACGGGGGTGAAAGCCGAAAGGGAGCGGAGGCGGGGCAGATAAATAGGGAAATAGGCGCGTGTCACCGTAATTCCAAGCCTCGGACGGCGAAACTTCGCCCGCGTCGCCCTGCGCGCGCTCGTCGGGCGCGAGCCCGACGAGGAGCTGAACGTCTTCGAGACCGAGGAGCTTTGGGTCGAGCCCGCGACGCCGCGGGCCACCGTGTCCTTCGACGGCGAGGCCGCGGTCATGGAGGCGCCGCTCCACTACCGGATTCGACCGCGCGCGCTTAGACTTGTCGCGCCTGAGCGGTCTGTCGTCCATCGGCGTTTCCCGCCAGGGAGCTAGAGCGAGCATGGCCAGGGGAGGTCCCGACGAAAAGATCCATCCGGTCGGCAAGCTTGCGGCGGTTGTCACCGCGCTGGCGGGGGACGGCGTTGCGCTCGAGGATGCGCTTCGAGCCGTCCGACTTTCGCCGGGAGCGCTCGCGTCGCCGAAGACCAGGGTTTCCATCAATCAGATTCTTTGGATCTGCCGTGAAGCGATGGAGCGCTCGCGCGATCCCTTCTTTGCCTTTCGCGCGGGTTTGAGAATGCATGTGTCGACCTTTGGTCTTTTTGGTTTCGCGATTCTCACCAGTACGAATTTCCGCCAGACGGTGCGAATCGCAGCCAAGTACCACGAACTGACGACGCCCCTGGCCGGCATTTCTTTCAGAGAGGAAGCGGGATGCGGGATCTGGACCATTGATCCGGAGCCGCACCCCCTGATCGACGCTGCGCTCTACCGATTTCTGGTGGAGATGCAGTTCGGCATCCACGTGTCGTTGCATCGCGACGTGATGGGACTCGCGTTCAAGCCGACGGAGCTTCGTGTCACCTATGCCGCGCCTTTCGCCGAAGAGCGGTATCGCGAGGCGTTCTCCTGCGACGTGTTGTTTGGTCAGTCGAGCAACGAATTGGCGTTCGACGCCGCATTGCTCGACGCCGTCCCGCCGCTCGGCGACAGGCTGACCAACCCGACGGTCTTGAATATGTGCGACAAGCTCCTGGAAGAGTTCGACCTTCGCAAAGGCCTGTCGGGAAAGGTGCGCGAAGCGTTGCTTGTCAATCTCGCTGAGCCGACGCCCGTTGACGAAATCGCCCGCCACCTTGGGCAGTCGCCGCGCACTCTGCGGCGCAAGCTGCAGGAGGAGGGCGCTTCGATTCAGAAGTTGCGCGACGAACTGCGACTGCAAGTCGCGATCAAATACCTCAGAGACACCGATATGACGGTCGAAGAGGCGAGCGACGTATTGGGGTTCAACGAGGCGGCGAACTTCCGGCGGGCCTTCGCGCGCTGGACGAACATGTCGCCGCAGCAGTTCAGAGCAATTGCCAGCAACGCGTAAGACGATCGCGTAGCGGCTTTGGCGCGCCATGGATGCACGCCGCGGCGGCCAAGATCGCGGCGAAATTTGGCCGGCAGCGACCTTCCGCGCGTCGGCGCTCTCGTGGCATGACGCCGGCATCGAACGGAAGACCCGTCGAAAAATGGGAGTTGCGCCATGAGCCAACGCATTGATCAATTCCGAGAAACGTTTCGCCTCAAGCTGATGCAGGCCGACAGCGATCTGTCGGCCCTGAAAGCCAAGATCGACGCGAAAGCGGAGACCGCCGAGCGCGACGCGCGCGCCTGCCTGGACGAGGTGACGAAGCGCATCGAACAAGGCGAGTCCAAGGTCTCGGCCGCCCGAGCGGAAGTCGAGAAGTGGGCGAAGGAACAGAAGGCGGCTGCAAAGGACGCCGCGGCCACGTTGAAGGCCAAGGGCGAGATCGCAAAGGTGAAAGCCCGGGCCGAGGTCGCCGAACATTACGCGCTTGCGGCGGTCGACGTCGCCGTGGCGGCGATTGACGCCGCGGAACACGCGGCGCTGGAAGCGTGGCTCGCGCGTCGCGACGCCGACCACGCTTCGGGCAAGTAGGTCCATGCGATCCTTCATCAGGCGCCGCATTGCGGCCTTGGGAATCTGAGGCCGCGCCGAGCGGCGCCCAACGGGGGATTCGACTGTCTCATGGAGGCAAACGATGAGCGACGAAATTCAACTGCTGGTCCGATTGCCGCATGAACTCGCCCAGAATTGGGGCTGGTTTCTCGCGTTCGGGATCGGCGTGGCGGTCTTGGGTCTTGCGGCGATCGTGCGTTCGTTCGCGGCGACCGTCGCGTCAATGCTGTTCTTCGGTTGGCTGCTGGTCGCGGCGGCCGGCATCGAGATCGCGCAGTCCGTCATGGTCGGACACTGGGCGGGATTCTTCCAGCACGTACTGGCGGCGATCCTGTTTGGCGTCGTCGGCCTCTTGATGGTCGCCAAGCCGCGGCAGAGCGCCGAGGTGCTGACCTTATTCATGGCGGCGTTCTTCTTGGTCGGCGGACTTTTCCAGATCGTCGTCGCGGTGGCGCTTGCGCTGCCGGGTTGGGGTTGGCAGGTCGCGGACGGCGTCATCACCGTGGCGCTGGGCCTGCTGGTGATGGCCGAATGGCCGGTTTCGGGGCTTTGGGCGATCGGGCTCTTCCTCGGCATCGACCTGATCTTCTTCGGCTTCGCGTGGATCGCGATCGCCCTCGGTCTGCGTTCATTGTGAAGAACTCGCGCCGATCGCGCCTCCAGCGCGCCGGCGCGCAAGCGTCAAACCCTCAAAGATCAAGGAGGAAGTCATGACTGGAACAGGATTCGGCGGCGAACTCTCGCCGGGGCGCGATCTGCTGGTCGCCCTGCTGGCCCGCAACTGGTGGGCGATCGGACTGCGCGGCGTTCTCGCCATCGTATTTGGCTTGATCGCGCTGTTTCTGCCTGGCGCGACGATGCTGTCGCTGGTGATCGTGTTCGCGATCTACGCGTTCGTCGACGGCGTTTTCGGCATCGTGAGCGCGGTTCGGGCGGCGCAGGCGGGCGAACGCTGGGGCCTCCTTGTGTTCGAGGGTCTCGTCAACATCGCCGTCGCCGTGATCGCCGTGCTCTGGCCGGGAATCACAGTGATCGCGTTCGTGCTGCTCGTTGCGGTCTGGGCGATCCTTACCGGGGCCTTGGAGCTGGCGGCGGCATTTCGGCTCGGAACCGAAGACGGCCGCTGGTGGCTGGTCGTCGGCGGACTCGTCTCGTTGGCCTACGGCGCGCTCCTTGTCATCGCGCCGATGATTGGCGCAGTGGTGCTGACCTGGTGGCTGGGCGCCTACGCGCTTATCTTCGGCGTCTCCCTCGTCGTGCTCGCCTTCAAGCTTAAGGCGAGGCTCGATGAACATCGGCGCGGCTGACGACGCCGAACCGCGGTCCGCGACGATGACGAACCCGTTGTCCATCCATCCGAGGCTCCGGCCATGAGCGTCGCAAATTCCGAGGCCGCCGCGCCTCGCTCCCCTAAGCGCTCGAGTCTATGGGTCAACGAGCTGCCGTTTGTCGCATTGCTCGCTCTGATCGTACTGGGCGTCGCCTATACGAGTTTCTCCAAGCAGCCGCTTGTCGGCTATTGGGAGTTCCTGGCGCCGCTTTTCGCGGCCGCGTGCGTCGCCGCCGGCTGGCGGAGCGCCGGCGACCGCGCCGCGCGATCGCGTCTGGTCCTCACCCAAACGCTGCACTGGCTGGCGTTCCTGGTCGTGATGAATCTGCTGCTTTTGCCGAGCGTTCAACGGGTCTTCACCGCCAACTCGACGGGACTGGCGATTTTCACTTTGTTGACGCTCGGCGCCTTCACCGCCGGCGTTCACGTCCTCTCCTGGCGAATCTGCCTGCTCGGGTTGATCATGGCTTTCGGCATTCCGGCGATCGCCTGGATCGAAAACTCGGCGTTGATCTTCGCGCTGGCCGGCGCCGTCGCGCTCGCCATCGTCGTTGTCTTCTTTCGCTATTGGGGTGAAAGGCGCCGCCAACCGAACCGCGACGGCGAGCGCGCGCCTCGCTGACGAGCTGGGCGCTCGCATGACGCGGAATTGCTCGACGCCGCGCAATTGAGCCCTGACGGCGAAAGCTCGCTGTCGACGAACAATGGAGGATGGGGTGTCTGGAGATGCTGTCCTTTTGCGCGAACTGAAGTCTTTGCGCGAAGAATTCTCGACTTCGCAGCGGGAGCGCCTGGCGCGCGCCACAGATGGCGTCGTCGCCGGCGACAAGACGCCGGCGGCTTCGAACTCGACCGCCGATTACGGCCGTAGACCCGTCGCTCGAAGGCGAGCTCAACGAACTCGTCGAGGCGATCAAGGGATTCGCGGACGAGGCCGAGAAGAATGCCGCGGCGCATCCGACGGCCACGGCAATCGGCGCGATGGCGGTCGGAATTCTGATCGGCCGCCTGCTCAGCCGGCGCTAGGAGTTCAGTCATGATGGAAGATCTGATGCACGACCTTCGCCTGCTGCAGAAGGCCAATTCTCTCATCGCGCGATTTTGGCTTCGCGCCCTGGCGCGACGGTTCGCGCTGCAAGTGTTCGCCGGCTTCATCGCGATATTCGGCTTGGGGATGGCCGATGCCGCCGCCTACCACGCCTTGCAGGCCTCGCTCGGGCCGGTTTGGGCCCCCGCTCTCGTCGCCGTCGTCGATTTCGCGCTGGCGGTGATCGTGGCGGTTCTCGGCGCCAGTTCCAAGCCCGACTCCGCCATCGATCTTGCCTTCGACGTTCGCCAGATGGCGGTCGAGACGCTGCAAGCGGACGCACGCGAGCTGAGGACGAGCGTCGATACGCTCGGCGCGCAAATGCGCGGCATCAAGGACACGGTGGCCGAGCTGGTCGACAATCCCGTGCAGGCGGCGGCGCAGCGGCTTCTCGTTCCTGCGGCGTTGTCGATTCTCAAGGGGCTGCGCGCAAAGAAGGAGCCGGCCTCGTGAGGGCGGCTTCGAGCGCCGCCGACAGCGATTTGCGGCTGAAAGGCTTC
Organism: uncultured Alphaproteobacteria bacterium; assembly: GCA_963759955.1. Classification (GTDB taxonomy): domain Bacteria; phylum Pseudomonadota; class Alphaproteobacteria; order Rhizobiales; family Beijerinckiaceae; genus Roseiarcus. Next base: position 42,753 of record CAVXCA010000079.1, on the reverse strand, counting down.
AGCGAGTGGTCCGATGTTTCCGGTTCGAGATGAAACGCGCCGCCCGTCCCGGACGCCGGTCGTCACGCTGTTCATCATTGCGGCGAACGTCGTCGTTTTTCTGCTCGAACTGAGCGGCGGCGACGCTTTCGTGACGCAATGGTCGGCGATCCCCGCGGACATCGTCGCCGGACGCCATCTGCTCACCGTCCTGACGTCGATGTTCATGCACGCGAGTTGGTCGCACATAATCGGCAACATGATCTTCCTTTGGGCGTTCGGCCCGGAGATCGAAGACGCGATGAACCCGCTGCGCTATGCGGCGTTCTATCTTCTCGGCGGCGTCGTCGCGACGTATGCGCAAGTTCTGGTCGATCCCGCTTCGACGGTTCCCGGTCTTGGCGCGAGCGGCGCGATCGCCGCGGTGATGGGCGCGTTTCTGGTCACCTACCCACGCGACCGGATTCGCACCGTGCTGTTCTTTGGCTGGTTCTACCGCGTCACGTTGATACCCGCCGCGCTGCTGATCGGCTTGTGGTTCGTCATCCAGCTCTTCAGCTTTGGCGCCGTCGCCGATGTCCAGTCCGGCGGAGTCGCGTACGCCGCGCACATCGGCGGCATCGTTTTCGGCGCCGCCGCGGGCCGCATTTTCGAGGATCGCCGGGGACAGGCGCGACGGGCTGGAGACTTAGATCAGACCTATGAAGATTGAGCTCGGCGGATTCAACCGTCCCCAGCCAACGCGTGCGCGACCCGCAGACAGAATCAGGGACGTGTTTCGGCGCGGGGTCCGAACGCCGAGCGGCGTCGAAACGCCGCTATTCGTCGACACAGCGGGGTCAAATCGAGGCGTCGTTTCACAGCCACGCATCGCATATGTCCGGTTTCAAGCCATGGTCGACGAAAGTGACCCGGCAGCGGGGCGTCCGCTTTCGAGAACCGCAGCCTCGGCCGGGACCGGCCGCAACAGGCGCATCTCGACCATCCGCACAGGCCTTCGGCGACCAGCAGGCGCCGCTTAAAGCCCGACGGACATTCCCGCCTTCCGCCGACCCACCGCGCCGTCGAATTCGGCGCGTCGAGAGTCGCCGCTGCGCCGCGTCGATCGCGAACGTCCGGCCGCGATCGGCTCGCGCCGTCCCGGCAGCGAACCCGACAATATCTTTGTGAGCGCCGGAATTCGCGCTATGATTTTTTCGTCCGACGAGGCGTCGCTCGCTTCAAGCGAAGTCCGCCCGACACGATGAGTTTGCGCGGGCGAGAGATTGTCAATTTTCCTCGCGATAAGCCGTTGAAATCACACAGAAGGCCGTCAAGGAAATCCTTGACATCGCTTGACATCGCTTGACGCGGCTTGACGAAGCTCGACGAGCCGTTTGACGGCGCATCGCCCGGATCGCTTCCGCCGGATTACGAGGGTTACAGTAGCAGCTTACTCAACCGCTTAACGGCCCGGCATCGGCTGGCGAGCGAATCCCCTGCCGCGCGGCGAGGCGGCGGAAAATCGTCACGCAGGCCTTTGAAAACAAACCATCCCGCCCGAAAACGGCGCCGGCTTCGGTTGACCCGGACCTCCGCCGTCGGGCTCAGAACCTTTCCACCCACGGCCTGAGCTCCACCTCCCAGGTCCATGCGCTGCGCGGCTGCCGCAGCACGTGGAGGTAGGTGTGCGCGATCGCGTCGGGATCGAGCATCGAGTCGGGCTCGTCCGGCGGCTCAATTCGACCCGGGTTGAGAATCGCGCCGTCGATCACGAAGTGCGCGACGTGAACGCCCTGCGGCCCGAGCTCGCGCGCCATGCTCTGGGCAAGACCGCGCAGCGCGAACTTGCCCATGGCGAACGGCGCCGACTGCGCATAGCCCTTCACGCTCGCCGATGCACCCGTAAACAGGATCGCGCCGGCGCCCTTGGGGAGCATCCGCCGCGCGGCTTGCTGGGCGACGAGGAACCCGCCGAACGCGCCGACCGCAAGAGCGTTCTCGACCTCCGCGGGGACGAGGTCGACCAGCGGGCCGCGCGCCCGCGCACTCGCGTTGTAGACGACGACCTCGGGATTTCCGATCTGTCTCTCCACATCTTCGAACAGCCGCGCGACCTGGTCGGGTTCGACGGCGTCGCAGGCGAAAGCGCACGCGCCGGTCTGCTCGCGCAAGGCGGCGAGCTTTTCGACGTTGCGAGCGGCGACGGCGACCCGCATCCCTTCGCGAGAAAACAGGCGGGCTAGCGATGCGCTGAGGCCGTGGCCGGCGCCCACGATCAGCGCGGTGGTGAATTGCGGCAGAGTCATCGATCGTCCCTCGCCATGGTTTTTTCAGCGCGCGCGAACAACCCCGTCGTCATCGGCGCAACGCCGCATCATGCGCCCCCGTTCCGACGGTTGAAACCCTGAACTCTCCTATCGGCGCCTTGCCGTCCCGGCGTCTTTGCTACGGAACGAACCGCTCCGCCTTGTCGTAAGCGGCGCGCAGGCGCTCCAGCCGCTTGTCGAGCCAGGGGCGCATGTCCGGGTGGGTGAAGATGTAGAGGTCGTCGTCGCGGACGCCGCGCAACGTCCGCGCCGCGATCTCGGCCGGGTCGCGGCCGGCCTCGACGGCGAGGCGGACCTGCGCCGTCCGCTCGGCCCCCGCCTTGGACAGCGGCGGCGCCTCGGGCGCGAGCGGATTGGGCCTTGCGTCGGCGATGCCGGTCTTGGCGAAACCCGGACAGAGCGCGCTGACGCCGATATTCGTCCCCTTCAATTCCTGGAACAGCGTTTCCGACAACGCGACCACGGCGGCCTTGGTGGCGCTGTAGGGGCCCATTTGCGGCTGCCCGAGCATGCCGGCCATCGACGCGACGGCGACGAAATGGCCGCCCTCGCCGTGCGCGCGCAGGTGCGGCAGGAACACCGCGACGGCGTGCGCGACCGACATCAGGTTGACGCGGATCACCCATTCCCAATCGAGCGCGGTCAACTCCTCCAGCCCGGCGTTGCGGCCGCCGACGCCCGCGTTGGCGAACACGAGATGCACCCGCCCGAAAGCGCGAAACGCCTCCGCCGCCGCCCGTTCGAGCGAGCCGCGATCCGAGGCGTCGCAGGCCACCCCCAAGAGGCGGCCTTCAGGCGCCGCGATCTCGTCGACCGCCCGCTCGAGCGCGCGCTCGTCGATGTCGGCGAGCGCTACGTTCGCCCCTTCGGCGAGAAGCGCCTTGGCGAAGGCGCGGCCCAGCCCGCCGGCGCCGCCGGTTATGAACGCCGTCTTGCCCTGAAAATCGCGCATCCTCGGCCCTCCCTCGCCGCGGTCAGTTTAGAGAAGCGCGCGCCGCGGCGCCAACTGGGCAAGCGCATGGCAATTGCGTTATGCTTTGGCCCTGCGGATCGCCGCAGCCGATCGCCTTAGGAGACGCGACCATGGCCGCTTTCGACGAGGAGGCTTTGTTCGGCGCCAAGCGCCCGAAGCCGCCGGTCCATGAAATCGGGCAGGCTCTCGACGATCTCTCCGCGCCGGAGCTCGCCGAGCGCATCGAGGCGCTCAAACAGGAGATCGCGCGGCTCGAGGACGCCATCAAGGCGCGCGAGGCGACGCGCGACGCCGCGCATGCGTTCTTCAAGAGCTGAAAGGGTGCGCGCAGAGGCGCCCCATTTTGGCGCACGAAGCGCCCGCGCCGAGGCGCCCACAAGTTTCAAATTTACGAATTCGTTGCGCTTGTGGGCGCGCCGGTAAGCTCTCGTTAACGATTATCAATTATGAATTCATTCGACCCAAGTTTCGGGTTCTGAATGGCTCCTATCCGTTCTGTTCGATGCCTCCCATGAATTCATCCCTTAGCCGCCTCCGGGCGGCTATTTTTTTGCCATGTTCGCAAACCAATGAAAGTCCGTTAACCTTATCGAAAAGTAAACGTGCGGGGACAGCGCAGCGGCGTTAATCTTGCGTGTGGCGGGCATCGGGCGCGGCGCGCTCGAAATGGGAAAGCGTCGCGCGTGACATCCGCGCGGACAGGAGAGCCAGTTATGGGTCGTTACGACGGGTCGGCGCAGAGTTTTACGACAGCCGACGAGCCTGCGGCGAACACGATTTCGTTCATCCATAAGCTCGCCGCCTCGGACGCGTTCAAGTCCCTGTTCAGAGAGGGCATGTCGCTGGTCGAAGAAGCGGCCGCCTATCTCGACGGCCCCGGACGCGAGGAATCGCGCCAATTGTCGCGCCCCGTCGCCTTGGCCTATGCGACCGAGAGCATGCGGCTGACGACGCGGCTGATGCAGGTCGCCTCCTGGCTGCTGCTCCAACGCGCGATCAACGAGGGCGAGATGACCACCGCGCAGGCCTTGTCCGAGAAGCACAGGGTCCGCCTCGCCGAGCAGAACATCGCCTGCGACGCCGATCTGTTCGAACAGCTGCCGCCGGCGCTGCGCCAGTTCAGCCTGAAGTCGCTGCGGCTGCAGGCGCGCGTCGCGCACCTCGACCGCTCGATGGCGGCCGCGAACGGCTTTGCGCCGCCGCCGCCGCGCAGCGCGGTGGCCACCCAGGTCGAGCGGCTGAAGGCGGCCTTCGCGCGCTGAGCCGCGCGTTCGCGGCGAACTCGAGATTCGGCGAGCCCCTGGGGTTGCGCGGCCGCACTTTTGGCCGCATTGGTCGGCAATCTTCTTTTCGAACCGAGATTTGACCGCGCTCCATGGCCGCCGCTTCTTCCTGTCGCCTCTACCTCGTCACGCCGCCGCTGAGCGTCGCCGACGTTGCCGCTTTCGCGCCGCGCTTGGCCGAGGCGCTCGGCGCAGGCGATGTGGCGAGCGTCTTGGCGCGCATCGCCCCGGCCGCGGAGGGCGAGGCCAAGCGAATCGTCCAGCGCATCGTCGAACTGGCGGCGCCGCGCGACGTGGCGACGCTGGTCGAGAACGACGCGCGCCTCGCCGCGCGGGTCGGCGCGGACGGCGCGCATATCACCGGAGTTGGAACGGAGCTTGCCGAGGCGCTGGCGAGCCTCCATCCCGAGCGCATTGTCGGAGCGGGAGGCCTGCGCTCGCGCGACGACGCGATGGCTGCGGGCGAAGCGGGCGCCGATTACGTCATGTTCGGCGAGCCCCGGCGCGACGGCTACACCCCGCCGCTCGCCGAAACGCTCGAGCGCACCGCGTGGTGGGCGGAAATCTTCCAGACGCCCTGCGTCGCCTTCGCCGGCGCGCTCGACGCCGTAGCGCCCCTGACGGCGGCGGGAGCGGACTTCGTCGCGCTCGGCGACGCCATCTGGCTCGCGCCTTCGGCGGCGGCCGCAATGGCCGAGGCGCAGGCGCTGGTGGCGAAAGCGACGGTCTGACGGGCCCATGAAAAAAGCGTTTCACGCAGGTTTTGCCGTATTTCTCGTTCTGGCCGCGTCCGGCCCGTCGCGCGCGCAGACTCTTTGGCCGTCTCATGAGCCGCCCGCGCAAAGCGGCGGCGCGACGCCCGCGCCGGGGCCGGCGCCCGATCTGGCGTTCGGCGCCTATCAGCGCGGCTTTTTCATCACCGCGCTCCGCGAAGCGATGAGGCGGGTCGCGGCGAACCCCAAGGACGCCGCCGCAATGACCTTGATCGGCGAGATCTATCGCGACGGCTGCGCGGTTCGGCAGGACATGGCGGAGGCCGCGCGCTGGTATCGCCTGGCGAGCGGTCTGGGCGACAGGGAGGCGGCGTTCGCGCTCGGGACGCTCTTGGTCACCGGCGCCCCCGGCATCGACAAGGATCGCGCCGGCGCCAAAGCGCAGTTCGAAATCGCCGCGGCGAAAGGCCAGGCCGGCGCGCTGTACAATCTCGGCGTCATGGCGATCCAGGGCGATGCGACGACTAAGCCCGATTTCACCAAAGCCGCCGATTACTTTCGCCGCGCCGCCATCGCCGGCGACGACAACGGCGCCTACTCCTACGGCGTCCTGCTGCGGGAGGGCCGCGGCGTTCCGCTCGATATCGGGGAAGCCGCGCATTGGCTCAAACGCGCCGCCGACGGCGGCATCATCGCCGGCCAGGTCGAATATGCGATCATGCTGTTCAACGGCGTCGGCGTCGAAAAGAACGAGGCCGCGGCGGCGCAGCTCTTCCTCATCGCGGCGGCGCGCAACAATCCGATCGCGCAGAACCGTCTCGCCCATCTCTACGCCACCGGCCGCGGCGTGCCCCGCGATCTCGTCGAAGCGGCGACCTGGAATCGCTTCGCCAAGGCCGCCGGCATCGACGACCCCGAACTCGACGCCGCGACCGCCAAACTGACGCCGGCCGAAAACGAGCGCGTCGATCAGCTCGTGCGCCGTCAGGCGGCGTTCTAGCGGCGCGTTGCTGTTAGGCGTGCGTCGAGCGCCGGATGTTTCGCCATCGAATCTGGCGGGCGAAGCGGCATCTATCTCAGTTGCGCGCAGATCTTGACCGCCGCGAGGCGCAGTTCCTCGGCTGTGTGTCCGGAAAAGCCGAGCACTAGGCCGTTCCACGGCGGAGCGTCCACGAACATTGGAGAGAGAGCGCGCGCCGCGACGCCCGCCGCGTTCGCCGCCGCCGCGATCTCCGTGTCCCTTCTTTGGCTGACGAGCTTCGCAATGAGATGCAGCCCCTGCTCCGGCGTCGACGCCTCCAGCGCGCCGTGCGAATGCGCGTTGAGACTTTCCACCAGCGCGTCGCGCGAGACTTGAATCCGACGTCGGGCGCGCCGCAAGTGAGCGGCGAAATGGCCCCCGTTCAACAAGTCCGCGATGGCGCCCTCGGCCAAAGTCGACGGCAGCGCGTCCGTCCGAGCGCGAACTTCCAGCACGGCGTCCATGAGCCGTTCGGGAACGACCGCGTATCCGACCCGAAGGCCGGGAAACAAAGCCTTGGAGAAAGTTCCGAGATAAGCGACGCGCCCGGAGTCGTCGATGCCCTGCAACGCCGTCAACGGCGGGCCGGCGAAGCGAAATTCGCTGTCGTAGTCGTCCTCGATGATCCAGGCGTCGGAGCGACGCGCCCAGTCGATCAGGGCTAAGCGGCGGCGCATCGTCATCGCGACCCCGAGTGGAAACTGATGCGACGGCGTGACATAGACCGCGCGCGCCCTCGGACAGAGCGCCTCGCCCAAAACGGGGTTCAAGCCCTCGCTATCGACCGGCGCCCCGACGATGCGGGCGCCGGCGCTCGCCAGCGCCGCGCGCGCCTTGCCGTAGCACGGGTCTTCGATCCATACCGCATCGCCCGGCGAAAGCAGCGATCGAGCGACGAGGTTCAATCCGTGCAAGGCGCCCGACGTGACGACGATCTGATCGGCGTCGCACCGAACGCCGCGTGCGGACCTGAGATAGCCCGCGATAGCCTCGCGCAGGACAACCCCGCCGCGCGGATCGCCGTAGCGGAAATGCTCCTGGCCTGGCCGGCTGAGACGCCGAGAGAGCAGCTTGCGCAAGACCTGCATGGTCCGGTCGTCCGGCATGGTCGCGCCCAATTCGCAAGGCCGCGGCGCTGAGGCGTGAGAATCCGTTGCGCGGGCGCTGGCGGTCGCCGCCGCCAAAATCGGCACGGCCGCCGCCACGAAGGTTCCCGCGCCGATCCGCGCCTCGGCGAAACCTTCCGCTTTCAACATTTCGAACGCGATCACGGCGGCCGAGCGGGACAGACCGAGCCTTTTGGCGAAGTCGCGAGTCGTCGGCAGCTTGGCGCCCGACGGCGCCAGTCCCGCCTCGATCAGCCGTCGAATCGCGGCGTAAAGCTCCCGCGCGCGCGGACCTCGGCCGGGCAGAACCGGCATGAGCGCCGACCAATCGGGCATATTGGTCGGAACTTTTGATCGAGAATTGGATCTTTTTCGCGCCAATGCCATGCCGCACATTGCGCACGCACGCCATGAGGATGCAAGCGCCATGACCGACCGCCAGACCGCCGAAACCGACGCCTTCCCCGTCGCCGAGCGCAATCGGATAAAGCGCCTGCACGAGCGCGGCGCTTATGACCGCGACGCTGTTTACGGCGTGCTCGACGCCGGATTTTTTTGCCATGTCGCTTACGTCATCGACGACCAGCCCTATTGCACGCCGACCATTCATTGGCGCGAAGGGGACGTCCTCTATTGGCATGGCTCGTCCGCGAGCCGGATGTTGCGCCATCTTCGCGCGGGAACGCCGGTCTGCTTGACGGTCTCGCATCTCGACGGGCTCGTGCTGGCGCGTTCCGCATTCCACCATTCGGTGAATTATCGCTCGGCCATGTGCTTCGGCGTGGCGCGGATCGTCGAGGACGCCGAGCAAAAGGCGCGCGCGCTCGACGGCATCGTCAATCGCCTCTATCCCGGTCGAGCCGAGCAGTTGCGCCCCATCCAGTCCCAGGAAATCAAGGCCACCATGGTCGTCTCGATGCGGATCGACGAGGCGTCGACGAAGGTCCGCGCCGCCGGGGCCAGCGACGACGAAGAGGATTACGATCTGCCGATCTGGGCAGGGGTGATCCCGGTCCGCACCCTCGTCGGCGACGCGGAGCCCTGCGCGAGGCTGCGGCCGGATGTGGCCCGGCCCGACGGGCTGGCGGCCTATCGCGCCGGGAGAGAGCTGGACGAAGCGCTCGTCGAGACGCAACGCAATTATGAAGAGCGTTCGTCGCGTTGACCGAGCGGCGTTCCTCCGCGCCCGACTCGCGCCTCCGGGGGCGGAACGTACGAATGGGAAAGCGGGATCGAACGAGACCCGACCCCGCGCGGTTTCTTCGAAGCAGCCTGTGCTTCAGCGCGAAAACCGCGGGCGGCGGCGCGCCGAACCTCCTCGACCCTGACCCGCCTCGGCGGCAAGCCGATCGCTCAGCCTCCGCACCGCTCGCGACAAACCGACCCTTGGCACTGTCCGATGGACAGCCACGTGCCGTCGTTCATGCACACTTCGACAATTCCTCGGTCGGTGGCGCAATGAGCGCTCGGCGAATACGCAATTTGGCCCCAATGGCATGAGCGCTGCGGAGGCCCCTCATGTCTCGCCGATCCTGCAAACGCCTCGCCGGCATAGGACGGCAGACACGCCAATAGCACGGTTCCGACAACGCGCATCATCGCGGGCTCCCCCAATCGCAAATCCAATTCATCCTACGGCGCCCCGGCCGGAACGCCAACGTCAAACTCGAACGAAAGACGGACCCGTTCAACGCGAAAACCGCGGTCCGCGCCGGGCCTCCGCGAGCGCCCGGCCGAGCGTCGCGGCGAATTCCGCCTTTTGGTCGGGACCGAGGAATTTGCCGAACTCCCAACGCCGGCCGCCACTGAGCAGCGACAGCCGCTGCGGCCCGAACTCCTGATGGTCGACGCGCTCGATGCGCACCCAGGCCGGATTGAACCGCCACTCCCGCCGCGCGCCGCGCGCGCTCACCCGCGCGAACAGCAATTCGAAATAGGTGAGACGAAAATCCTCGTAGGCGCGCGCCGCGCGAAAACTGGCGCGGAAGGCGAAATAGAGCAAGGCGACGTCGAGCCCGAGGAAGCCGACGATCGGCCACGCGCCGATGAGATAGAACGGCAGGCTGAAGATCGCGCTCACCACGAACGTCGCCGCCATCAGCACGCGAACGGCAGCGGGATCAAGCGACCGGTGGGGCGTCAGCCGCACCGCGAGAATCGGCGCTTCGTTCGTCAAGGGCGCTTGATCCATGCCCGACCTCGAGCGCGGCGAGCGGCCTTGGCGGCGCCGCGGGCCCCGACTATAAGGCCGACGCAGCGCGAGGCAAAGACATGGCGCAACGCAAAGACGCGGCGCAACGCAAATCGGCTCTCTCCGTCTCGTCACGCCGGCCGGCGGACAAATCCGCGCTTGCGTCGCGCGAGCGCGTCGCCGAGATCTTCGAGCGGCTCGCCGCGGCTCGCCCCGAGCCCAGAAGCGAGCTCGAATACCGCAACCCCTTCACCCTGCTCGTCGCGGTGGTCCTCTCGGCCCAAGCGACCGACGTCGGCGTCAACAAGGCGACGCGGGCGCTGTTCGCGCTCGCCGATACGCCGGCCAAGATGGCGGCGCTCGGCGAAGCGGGGCTCGCCGAGCGGATCAAGACGATCGGCCTTTACAGGAACAAGGCGAAAAACGTCATCGCGCTGTCGCACGCGCTGGTGCGCGATCACGGCGGCGAGGTGCCCAACGATCGCGAAGCGCTCGAAGCGTTGCCCGGCGTCGGGCGCAAGACCGCCAATGTCGTGCTCAATGTCGCCTTCGGCGCGCCGACGCTCGCCGTCGACACGCATGTGTTTCGCGTTTCCAACCGTATCCCGCTGGCGCGCGGCAAGACCCCGCTCGAAGTCGAGGACGGCCTGATGAAGATCATTCCCGAGCGGTTTCTGCCGCACGCCCACCACTGGCTGATCCTGCACGGCCGCTATGTCTGCAAGGCGCGCGCTCCCGAGTGCGCGCGATGCGTGATCGCGGACCTCTGCCAGTACGAGGGCAAGACCGTTTAACTCCGAACCGCGCCTCGCCCGTTGCCCCGGGCTCAGGCGACCGCAGTTCCGGTGGTCGCGTAGAGCGTGCAGCCGGCGCTCGCCAGTTGCTTGATCGTGTCGGTGAAAGTCATCGCGATGGAGCCGGAATACGCCGTGTTCCACGGGTTCTGCAAGGTGATCGTGCCCGCGCTGGCGTTGACGCCTGTGACTTCGAACATGTGATCGGCGACCAGATTGCCGGCCGCGTTGTTGGGAGTTGACAGGATGATTTCGTCGCCCGCCTTCCAGTCGGCGCCGAGCGTCGACATCAGCGAGCTCAGCGAGGCGGTCGTCGTCTTCGAACTCAGCGCGTAGGTGTTGAACGACTGGTCGGTGATCTCGGTGAGCGCATACGCCGTCCCGCCGTTGATGTCCTCGTAAGCGTCGCCGGTGGTGTGCCCGCCGGCCTGCGCGGCGGCCGTTTGCTCGTTGAGCTCGACAAACCCCTTTTCGATCAGCGCCGCCCACGACACCGATCCGTTGGCGAACTCGAGCGTCGAGCCGTTGGCCCACTGGTAGCCGTCGCCCATCACCGGCAGTTCGTCATTGACGGTGACGTAGTCGGCCTGACCGTCGACATAGAAGCGCACGGAATACACGCCGTTGCCGTCGCTGGTGATCATCGATTCGATAACCGACGGATCCTGCAACGCGGTCTCGGCGAGGGACGAGACGAAGTAGCAGTCGCCGAGGTAGCCTTGGTTGACGTCAAGATAGTTCGGCGTGCCGCTGGCGCCGAATAGCGGCTGCGTGTCCGCCTGATAAGTCGGATTGTAGTTCGCCTCGCCGATCGCCGAAACGCTCAAGCTGGGCAGGTCGGTCCCGAGGAACCACTTGCCGATCAGTTCGTTCACTTGGGTCTGGGTCGACGCGGCGCTGAGGTTGCCCAGCGCGACGGCGGTCGACGAACCGCCGTTCCAGTAGGCGTTGGCCGAATTGCCGCCGATCACGTCGTCGGCAATCTGCTGGACATAGCTCGACACGGTGACGCCGTTTGGCTGATTGAACATCGAGGCGAGCGTCTGCAGCGTGCTGAACTTGGTCGCGGTCATGCCGCCGACCGCGGCGTCCTGCAGAATGGTCAGCATCGCGTTATAGCTCAGCGAATTGTTGACCATCAGCTTGGAGACGTCGGCGGCGATGCCGGGGTCCTTGAGCCGCGAGACGACGCTCGGCGGCGTCGTCACGGTGATCGTGGCGACCGACGCCGCGGAAAAGGCGCCGCCGTCGGACACTTCGATCGACACCTTGTCGGTTCCGGTCCCCGAGCCCGCGACATAGGTCACTTCGGCGAGCTGCGCGGCGGTGAAATCGTACCAGGTTCCTGCGGTCAGGGTCACGCCATTGTAGACGAGATGGCCGTCGGTTCCGCTGTCCATGACGGCGTATTCGGTGATCGTCTTGCCTTTGGGAACGCTGGTGGAGGCGATCAACGACGACGCGGCGACCGACTGGCCTTCGTAAAGGGTCTGGCTCGCGGCGATGACCGTCGGCGGCGGAACGACGGTCGTTTCGGTCGTCGAATAGGACGCCGACCATTGCGCGCCGTCATAGGCTTCGACCGAAATCGTCTCCGAGCCCGCATTGGCGCCGGCGACATACTCGAGCGAGGCGAGTTGCGCCGCGGTGAGGTAAAACCACTTGCCGTCGGCCTCTTTGACGCCGTTGAGCGTGAAGTAGCCCCCGTCAGCGCCATTGTCGAAAAAGGCGTATTCGGTGATCGCCCGGCCATTGAGGTCGCTGACCGAGCTGATGAAAGATCTGCCCGCGATGGTCTGCCCGTCATCGGCGGTCTGGGACGTGAGCGTCACTTTGATGGTCATGGGCGGCTTCGCTTTCGTTTCTGAAGGCCTCCAGAGAACGCCTTGTTTCCTCGCATTCGCGCTCCTCACCGGCATCCCGCGGTCGTCGTCACGCGCGACCGGTTTCGGAGCCCGATTGAAGTCGTGCACGCGACTTTATGGGAGGTTCGTTGAGAAATGATTTGTGCGGTCGGTTAAAATTGCGCCGCTCAACGGGCGTGCCTTGCACGAGGCGTCCCGTTCGCTTTTGCCTGTTTGAGCGCTCTTTCCTGCGCGGCGCCCCGCCAAACGGCCGCCGGCAACGATTCAGCAACCATTCATCGCCAATTGTTGGGTGTTAGGTCGACTCGCAAACGTCCTCGTCCGACGTTGGCGAAAGCGTTTCGCGCCGAACCCGCAGAAAAGGCCGCTCCATGGGCTTAGCGTCCACAGCAGACCGAGGCCGCGCCGAGGCCGCGCCCGAGCCGACCCCCGAGCGGCCTAGCGCCGACACGCCGTTCCGCCGCGGCCCGGCCTCGCCCGCGGATCCCGGTCTGACCGCCCTCGCGATGATCGCAAGCTACTACCGCATCGCCGCCGATCCCGCGCAACTGCGCCATCAACTCGCGCTGGGCGGCGGCGCCGCCACCGCCGAAGACCTCGTGCGCGGCGCGAATTTGCTGCAGCTGAAATCGCGCATCCTCAGCGGACCGCGCGCCAAGCGGCTCGACGTCATTCCTTATCCGGCCATTGTCGGCCTCAAGGCCGGAGGGTTCGCCCTCATCGTCGCCGCGCCCGTCAAGGGACGGGTCCGCCTGATCCAGCCGGTCGCCCGCAACGCCGTGGACATGCCCGTCGACGAGGCCGAAGCGCTGACATCGGGCGAGGTCATCCTGGTCACGCGCCGGCTCGCCGGCGCCGGCGCCAATCCCGCAACTTTCGGCTTCCGCTGGTTTCTGCCCTCGCTCGCGCGATACCGCAAGCCGCTCGCCCAGGTCGCCGTCGCCTCGTTGTTCGTCCAGGCGTTCGCGCTGCTGACGCCGATATTCTTCCAGCTCATCGTCGACAAAGTGCTGGTTCACAAGGGCTTCTCGACCCTGGTGGTGATCGTGGTCGGCATGCTCGGGCTCGGCGCGTTCGACTCGCTGCTGCAGTTCCTGCGCGCTTACACTCTGAACCACACCACCAACCGGATCGACGTCGAACTCGGCCGGCGGCTGTTCCATCATTTGTTCCGCTTGCCGCTGTCCTACTTCGAGACGCGCGCGGCCGGTCAGACGGTTGCGCGCGTGCGCGAACTCGAGACCATCCGCAGCTTCCTCACCGGCCAGGGCCTCACCTCGCTGCTCGATCTCTTCTTCACCGCGATTTTCTTCGTGGTGATGTTCCTCTATTCGACCAAGCTGACGCTGATCGTCATCGGCTCGATTCCCTTGTACCTCATCGTCGCCGGCTTGATCCGGCCGCCGCTGCGCGAGCGCATCAACGAAAAGTTCAACGCCGGCGCCCGCTCGCAACAGTTCCTCGTCGAATCCATCGTCGGCGCGCAGACGCTCAAGGCCGCCAGCGTCGAACCGATGATGCAGTCGCAGTGGGAGGAGCGTCTGGCATCCTATGTCGGCGCCTCGTTCGACGCCAGCGTGCTCGGCTCGGTCGGCCAAAGCGTCATCCAATACATCAGCAAGGCGACGACGGCGCTGATCCTGTTTCTCGGCGCACAGGCGGTGATCGACGGCGCGATGACGGTCGGCGAACTCATCGCCTTCAACATGATCGCGGCGCAGGTCATCCAGCCGATCCTTCGCCTGTCGCAATTGTGGCAGGACTTCCAGCAGGTCCAGGTGTCGGTGGCGCGCCTCGGCGACATCCTCAATGCGCCGCCCGAACCGACGCCGCAGAATCTTTTGACGTTGCCGCCGCCGGCGGGCGCCATCGAACTGCGCGGCGTCACGCTGCGATACCGCCCCGATGCGCCCGAGGCGCTACGCAACGTTTCGCTTTCGATCGCTCCGGGGGAAGTCGTCGGCATCGTCGGCCCGTCGGGCTCGGGCAAGTCGACGCTGACCAAGGCCATCCAGCGTCTCTACAGCCCGCAGGACGGCCAGGTCATGCTCGACGGCGTCGACGTCGCCCAGCTCGATCCCGGCTGGCTGCGCCGCCAGATCGGCGTCGTGCTGCAAGAGAACATGCTGTTCAACCGCACCATCCACGAGAACATCGCCCTCTCCGATCCGGCGGCGCCGCGGGCGCTGGTGATGCACGCGGCGCGCTTGGCCGGCGCCGACGAATTCATCGCCCAGTTGCCGCAGGGCTACGACACGATGATCGAGGAGCGCGGCGCCAACCTCTCCGGCGGTCAGCGCCAGCGTATCGCCATCGCCCGGGCGCTGGCCACCAACCCGCGAATCCTGATCCTCGACGAGGCGACGTCGGCGCTCGACTACGAAAGCGAGCGCATCATCCAGCGCAACATGCGCGCGATCGTGCGCGGCCGGACGGTCGTCGTCATCGCCCATCGCCTCGCCGCGGTGCGCGACTGCGACCGCATCGTCGGCATGCAGAAGGGCGAAATCGTCGAAACCGGCACCCACGAGCAATTGCTTGCGCGTCCGTCCGGACTTTACGCTCACCTTTGGGCGCTGCAATCCGAACCCGGCAGGAACTTCGCATGACCTCCGCCCTCGCCGGCGGCGCCGCAAAGGCGCGCGACGTCGCCTCGCCCGGCGTCACCGGACGCAACCGAGAATTTCTGCCCGCCGCGATCGAGATCCTGGAGACGCCGGCGTCGCCACTGCCCGTGGCGCTGATGCTGACCATCTGTGCGTTCTTCACCCTCGCCGTCGCCTGGTCCTTCATCGGCCGTCTCGACGTCAATGCGATCGCGCCAGGCAAGCTCGAAGCCACTGGGCGCGTCAAGGTCATCCAGTCGCTCGATCCGGGCAAGATCGCCGCCATCCACGCCGAGAACGGCGCCCGCGTGAAGGCAGGAGATCTGCTGCTCGAGCTCGATCCGGCGGAAGCCCTCGCCGACCAGCGCGCCGCGCGCGACACGCTCGACGCCGATCTGGCCGAGATGGCGCGCCGTCGTCTGGTGGTCGACGCCGCGCGCGCCGCGCAACGCGCCGCCGCGCAGAACGGCTCGCCGACCGCCTTGCTCGAAGCGCTCGCCGCCAATCCGCAGGGCAAGATCGACTGGGGCGAGGCATTGCCTGAGAGCGTGCGTCTGCGCGAAGAAACGGTGCTCACCGCCGATCTGACCCAGATCGCCGATGCGTTGCGCGCACTCGACAAGCAGGTCGCGCAAAAACTGGCGACCCTCGAGCGCCTGCGCATGAGCATCGCCTTCCAGACCACTCTCATCGAAACGTTGAGTCAGCGCGTCGCGACGCGACAAGAGGCGATCGACCTCAAGGTCGGCACCAAGATCAATCTCTACGACGCCAAGGAGCAACTCGAGAGGTCGCAGTCGATGCTGGCGTCCGACCAGGGTCAACTGATCGAGACCGACGCCGCGGTCAGCGAACTGCAAAGCGAAAAGGTCAAGGCGCTTTCGCAGTTCATCGCCGACAACGAAGACAAAGCCGCCGTCACCGCCGGCAAGGCCGACGAAGCGCGCGACGCTCTCGCCAAGGCGAGCGCGCGGCTGTCGCACATGAAGCTCTACGCGCCGATCGACGGCGTCTTGCAGCAGCTCTCGGTGACCACCTTGGCTCAGGTCGTCAGCGCCGGCCAGCAGTTGGCCGTCGTCACCCCGACCGACCAGTCGCTGCAAGTCGAAGCGTTGGTCGCCAACATGGACATCGGCTTCGTCAAGGTCGGTCAGGACGTCGCGGTCAAGCTCGACGCCTTCCCCTTCACCCGCTTCGGCGCGCTGCACGGCAAAGTCATCCGCATCGCCTCCGCAGCCGTAGACGAACAGGAGGCCAAGCGCTCGCTCGCCAACGCCACGGCGTCGGTCAACGGCGCCGGCCCGAGCGCGCCCGGGCAGCCGGAGAGCTTCGTCTTTCCCGTTACGGTGGCGATCGACCAAACAGCCATGCATGTGGACGGCGCGACGATCCCGCTGACCCCGGGAATGACCGCTTCGGTCGACATCAAGACCGACAGCCGGCGGATCATCGACTATTTCCTGTCGCCGCTGACCAAGACCGTGTCCGAGGCGATGACGGAGCGCTAGGCCGAAGGTGCCCCGTCACTCCGCCACAGCCGGCGCCGCCGGCATCACTCCCGCTCCGTCCGCCAACGCCTGATTGAGCTTGGCGCGGTCGAGTTCCCCCTCCGAAGCCGAGATCACGATCGCGGCGAGGCCGTTGCCGCAGATGTTGGTGAGCGCGCGGCATTCGGACATGAACTTGTCGATGCCCAGCACCATCGCCATGCCCGGCACCAGCGCGGGATTGACCACCGCCAGCGTGGCGGCGAGCGTGATGAAGCCGGCGCCGGTGACGCCCGAGGCGCCTTTCGAGGTCAGCATGGCGACGACGAGGATCGTCAACTGTTGGCCGAGCGTCAGATCCACGCCGAGCGCTTGCGCGATGAACAAGGTCGCCAGCGTCATGTAGATGTTGGTTCCGTCGAGATTGAACGAGTATCCGGCCGGCACCACCAGTCCCACCACCTGCTGCGAGCAGCCGAGTCGCTCTAGCTTCTCCATCAATTGCGGCAACGCGCTTTCCGACGAAGAAGTGCCGAGCACGATCAGCAGCTCGGCCTTGATGAAAGAGAGGAAGCGAAAAATGCTGAAGCCGGTGAACCAAGCGATGGCGCCGAGCACGACGACGACGAAGATGATCGAAGTCGCGTAGAACGTCGCGATGAGGAAGAACAGGTTGCCGAAGAATTTCGGGCCGTTGACGCCGATGGTGTATGCCATCGCGCCGAAGGCGCCGAACGGCGCGGAGAGCATGACGATATTGATGATGCCGAACATCGCCTTGGTGACGTCGTCGATCAGCGTGCGCAATCCCGCGCCGCGCGCGCCCATGAACATCAGGGCGAAGCCGAACAGAATCGCCACCAGCAACACCTGCAGCACGTCGCCGCGCGCGAAAGCGCCGACCATGCTGTCGGGAATGATGTGCAACACGAATTCGACCGGCTTCATTTCGCCCGCCTGTTTGGCGAAGCTGGCGACGGCGGAAGCGTCGGCCTGACTGACGGCGCCGGCGCCCGGCTTGAAGACATTGCCGATGACGAGGCCGATGGCGAGCGCGAAGGTCGAGACGATCTCGAAATAGACCAGCGCCTTGACGCCGATGCGCCCGACGCTCGCGGCGTCCTTGATGTGGGC
Source organism: uncultured Alphaproteobacteria bacterium (assembly GCA_963759955.1). Taxonomy (GTDB): domain Bacteria; phylum Pseudomonadota; class Alphaproteobacteria; order Rhizobiales; family Beijerinckiaceae; genus Roseiarcus. Next base: position 25,292 of record CAVXCA010000079.1, on the reverse strand, counting down.
GATGCCGGAAACGATCGTGCAAAAGATGATCGGCGCGATCACCATCTTGATCAGGCTGACGAAGCCGTCGCCCAGCGCCTTGATCCAGTCGCTCTTGGCCAACCACGGCTCATAGACGCCGAGCAGTCCCCCCAGAACGATGCCGAACAGCACCTGAACATAGAGGAGTTTATACCACGGTCTGGCTTCCTGCATGATTTCCCCCCGACTTGCCCCCCCGGGCGTCTCAACGCGCAAGTCGCGGCCGCCGGTCTCATCACGCGGCTGCGAAATGTCGTTTGATGGAACGGAAACCAGCGGCTGGCAACAACAATATCCGCGCGGCGATAGGGACAATGCGCCGCACGCGAGCGGGCGCGGGGCGAATTCGGCGATCGGCTCTCACGCACGCGGCCGAGATCGTGTTGCGTCGCGATGGTACCGCCACCCCGGCTCGAACGGGGGACCTCTAGATCCACAATCTAGCGCTCTAACCAACTGAGCTATGGCGGCCCGGACGGCGACGGCCGGGAAACTAGAGTCAAAGCCCGGCGGTTGCAAGGCCCGCGCCGACGAATCGTTCGAGCCGGCGCGAACCCAGGAAAGAGAACGCCGCCCCAAGACGGGGCGGCGCTGCTGGGCGACGCGAGGGAGGAGGCGCGCCGCTTCGCGAGAGGAATTCTCAGACCGCGATCTTGAAGGTCTTGGCGACCTGTTCCTTGATCGGCTCGGCCGTTTCGGCCGCGACCTTCTGTGCGAGCGCGCCGATTTCCTTGGTCTGCTCGGTGATCGCGTCGATCTGTTTGCGCGCGAACTCGCCGTTCAACGCCACGTAATCGGCGACATTCTTGACGGCGAGCGCCGATTTGATGAAGTCGAAGTTGGCTTCGATGTTGGCGCGCAGGGCCTCGAGGGCCTTGGCGTTGATCGCGGACACGCCCGCCTTGGCGAGGGCGAAGCTGCTTTCAACCGCGCTGGCGGTCTCGTCCGCCGCGCTCTTCGCTTTGGCGTAAGCCTCGCGCGAGTCGGAAAGACCCTTTTCGACGACGGAGCGCAAATTGCCCTGCAACTCGGTCAGGGAACCGGACGAGGACGCGAACGGAGTCGACGCTTCCACGGCGGCGGGCGTGGCGGGAGCTTCGAAAGCGGCAGGAGCGGGATTGACGACGACGGTCTTCTTCGGGGCGGTGGCCATGATCGGATTTCCTTCGTTCAACGTCGGCCTTGCGGATTTTGCGAGCTATCCGGCGGTCACTTCGCGCCGGGCGTCGCGCTCTTCTGGATCAGCGCGCCAATTTCCTTGGCTTGAGCCTGGAGGTTGGCGATCTGCGACTTGAGAAATTCGCTTTGCACCATGAAGGCTTCCTGCGGATCTTTGGCCTGCACCAGCTTGTGGGCGAGATCGAACGCGGCGTTCACATTCTGCTCGGCAAAGCCGAAAACCTGGGCGCTGACGGACTTGACGCTGTTCTGCGTAGTCGCAGCGGCTCCGTCGACGGTTCCGGCTGCTTTCTGGGCGACGGAAACAAATCCCTCGAACGCCTTGCGCGCCTGATCGACGCTGCGTTCGGCGAAATCACGCAATTCATTGGGGATTTCAAACGGGGCATTGGCCATGACGATCCTCACCTCTCGCGCCTGACATCGGCGACGCTTTGTATTTTGCCCTTATAGCCGATTCTTTGTTGCAGTGCAACATGATTTTGCGCCGCAACACGAAAGGTAACCATGAGCTGTGTCGAACGCCCGCGCGGCATGGACGAAATGCGAGCGGACGCGTTAATGTCTTGGTAAGCATAGTCGCCAGATCGCCGCTCGCGTCGGTCTGCGCCTTCGACAGGCCTGTTTCGCCGAACGAGATCGCATCGCCGCCAATGGACGCCGCCGACCGAGCCGCCATCAATTCCCAGGACGTCGCCGCTCTCGTGGCGGGGTCGCCGTTCGCCGAGCGGCTCGATCGCGGCGCCGCGCTGATCGTGGCGGCGGGACGTCCGGCGCGCGTCGAATTCGCCACGCCGGCGGCGTTGGCGCTGTTCGGCGTCAAAACCCTCGGCGCGCTCAACGCGGTCGCCCTCGCGGCGCAAAGCCCCGGCGCCCGGCGATTGCGCCGTCTCGTCGAGGCGCTCGCCCAGGGGGTTCCCCCGCGCATGGAATCGCTGCGATTCTACGCGGGTCGCCTGCCCTTGCCGGTGGGGGTCATGTGCGCCGGATTCGCTTCGCCGCAAGGTCGCCATTTTCTCGTCGTCGCTGCGACGTCGAATCCGGGCGAGGCCGAACTCTCGGCCCCGACGGTCGCCGAGCGGGCCGCGCCGCCGCCACACGTCGAGATCACGTCGGCCCGCCGCTTTCTCTGGGCTCTGGACGCGAACGAGCGTTTCGGTCAGGCCGATCGCGCGCTCGAGGAAGTCGTCGGCGTTCACGCGCCGAAGCTCGGCGAATCGCTCGCCGCGCTGCGCGCCCGCCTCGGCCTCGACCCGACCGGCGATCTCGCCGCGGCGATCGCGGCGCATCGCACTTTTTCCGCGCTGCGGCTCGGCTGGCCCGCAGCCGATCAGGCAACCGCGCGAATCGTGCTGATTTCCGGATCGCCTGCCGTCGACAAGGAGAGGCGCTTCGCCGGATATCGAGGTTTCGGCCTCTTTACTGGCGAAACGATTCCCTGGGAGGCCGCGGAGCGAACGCAAGGCGAGGATTCGCCGAGCGCCGCTGTGCCGGACGCGCTCGTCGATTCGCGCGAGAACGAGAGCGACAGCGCCGCCACCCTCGCCGCGCCTGCGCCGCCCGGCGAGCGCGGGGCTGAAATCGTCGTTCTACGGCAACCCGGCGCCGGGCAGCCGGCCGGCGGCCCGAACGTCGTGCCGATTCGCCCCGGCGCGATGAGCGCGCTTTCCCTCTTGCCCGAGGAATCGCGCCGCGTCGGCGACGACCGCGAAAGCGTGGAGTTGACGACGAACGAGCGCAACGCGTTTCGCGAGATCGCGCGCGCGCTCGGCGCGAGACTGCCTTCGGACCGCGACGAAACAGCCGCCGGCGCGCCGGTCGAGACGGGCGCGGCCCAGTCCGCCGCGCACGATTTGATCGACAGCGCCGCGCCGCCCTCAGCGCTCCCATCGAACAACGCGCCTGACGCAGGCGCGGCGCCGACCGAGCGGATCGCTGCGGCCGCGCGCCGCGACGTCTACGCGCTGCTCGACCGCCTGCCGATCGGCGCGATCGTTCTGCGCGGCGGGGAGCCGCTCTATCTCAATCAAGCGATGCTGGATCTCGCGGGTTATCGCGACCTGGCCGAGTTTCGCGCGGCCGACGGCGTGACGCATCTATTCAGGGGCCGCGACGCGCAAACGCTTGCGGAGGCCAGCGAAGGCGGAGCGATGCCGCTCGTCGCCGCCGGCGGCGAATTGATCGCGGTCGACAGCTGCGTGCAGTCCATTCAATGGGACGACGCTCCGGCGACGCTGATCGCGCTACGCCGCGTGCGCGAGGGCGAAAATCAGGATCAATTGCGCGCGCTCGAGCGCGAGGCGCGCGCCAGCGAGGCGGTGGCGCGCGATCTCAAGGGGGTTCTGGACGCGGCCACGGACGGTGTGATCGCCCTCGACGCCGCGGGCCGCATCGTTTCCATGAACCGTTCGGCCGAAGCGCTCTTCGGCTACGCCGAGACGGAAGCCGCCAGCGAAAGCTTTCTCATGCTGTTCGCGCCGCAAAGCCAAAGCGATGCGGCTTCCCGCTTCGAGCGGGTCAAGCAGGACAAGGATATCGCGCGCCCCGGCGCGGGCGAGGAACTCGTCGCCCGCGATCGCCACGGTCTCTCGATCCCGGTGCTGCTCACGATGGCGCGCCTCGCCTCGCCGCAGTCGGAGACTCGCTACTACGCGTTGGTTCGGGATTTGACGCGTTCGAAGGCGATCGAGTGGACGTTGGAAGCCGCGCGCAGCCAAGCCGAACAGGCCAGCGCCCGCAAGACCGACTTCCTCGCGCGCATCAGCCACGAAGTGCGGACGCCGCTGCACGCCATTCTCGGTTTCGCCGAGGTGATGTTGGAGGAGCGTTTCGGGCCGATCGGCAACGATCGCTACAGGGACTACATCAAGGACATTCACGCCTCCGCCCAGCACGTGATGAGCCTCGCCAACGATCTGTTGGATCTTTCCAAGATCGAGGCGGGCAAGCTGGAGCTCGAGTTCGCGCCGGTCGACGCCAATCGCATCATCCGCGAATGCGTCTCGCTGATGCAGCCGCAGGCCGCGCAGGAGCGCATCATCATGCGTCTGTCGCTGTTCGACAAGCTGCCCAACGTCATGGCGGACGAGCGGTCGCTGCGCCAGATCCTGCTCAACCTGATGTCGAACGCCGTCAAGTTCAACGAGCCGGGCGGACAGGTCATCGTCTCGACGGCCATCGACGAAGCGGGCCACGCCGTCATCCGCGTGCGCGACACCGGCGTCGGCATGAACGAGAGCGAAATCACCGCCGCGCTCGAACCCTTCCGTCAGGTCGGCGGCGCCCGCCGCGCCGGCGGCGCCGGCCTCGGCCTCCCGCTGACCAAAGCCCTGGCCGAAGCGAACCACGCCGATTTTTCCATCAAGAGCCGCAAGGAACAGGGAACGCTGGTCGAAGTGGCGTTTCCCAGCGTGAAGGCGGCGCAGTGACGTCGCGGTAGCGACGCCCGCGCGCCGGCGGCTTTAAGCCGGCGTTAGCTTCTTTGCGGCTATGCAAATTCATCCCATCTCGGTTCTCGGCTCGGCGGCGAAACGATGCGGTTGAATTTCATGGCGCGCGCGTTTCATCCCCGCATTCGCAACGAACGCGAACTCGTCCGCTACGTGGTCCAGGTCGCCGCCGTTTGCGTCGCTTTGGCGCTGGCCAGCGAGGTGGCCAACCAGATGACGTTTTTCGTCGACTGGACGGTCGCGCTACGCTCCTGGGCCATCGCGACGCTCACCGCGCTCGTGCTCGCCGCGCCGATCTCGTATGCGTTCGGCAAAGCCCATCTCGAACTCTACCTGGCGAAGTTGCAAGCCGACGCGTTGAGCCTCACCGATCCGCTCACCGGCCTTCCCAATCGGCGCGCCCTCCTGGAAGCCGCAGCGACCGCGGCGCCGGAATTGTTGGCGCTGGTGATCTTCGACATCGACAGATTCAAAGGGATCAACGACGCCTATGGCCATGTCGCGGGCGACGCCGTCATACGCTCGGTCGGCCAGATGATGGCCGCCGAACTCGGTCCGTTCGGCTGTGTGGCGCGGGTCGGCGGCGAAGAATTCGCGCTGTTGTCCTCCGGCCTCCCGCCCCAAACGCTGGCGACCCATCTGATCGCGTTCGGCGAAAGGGTGCGATCGACGCCGGTCCTCGTCAACGGCCTCGTCCTCAAGGTGACGATCTCGGCCGGCGTCGCGCTGCGCGAACATGGCGGCGACTTCGACGAACTCTATTCGGAGGCCGATCGCGCGCTCTACGAGGCGAAGGCCTCCGGGCGCAATCGCATTCATTTCCCGCCGGCGCTCGACGCGCTGCTGGTGAAACTCGGCGTGAAAGCCGGGACGGTGAAACGCGAGCCGCTGCCGCGCAGCGCGTGAGGGCCGTCGAGGCGCGCGTTTCAGCGCGCCTTGGTCCAGGCGACCGACTTGCAGATCCAGCCGCCGAGCACGCAGCCCGCGGTGACTAGGCTGTCGCCCGACATCGTCATCTTTCCCGCGTAATTGCGGCCGTCTTCGGGATTGAACGCCGTCCCCCCCCAGGTGTTGTCGCCGCTCGGCTTCATGTCGAAGAACACCTGCTCGCCGATTTTGGCCGGATCGTCGGCGTCCCTTACCCAGGTGACGCGGCCGCACACCGCCGCGCCGCAGGCGACGAAGCGGACTTTGCCCTTGCCGTCGTCGCGCGCCCATTCGCCGAGAATGTCGCCCGCCAGCGCGAAATGCGATGAGACCGCCAGAGCGGCGAAAGCCAGAAGAGATCGACGAAGCAAGGTTTCCTCCCGAAAAAGCGCTCCCGTTCGCGCGGCGCGTCGCCCGGTTCGCGTCAAGACAACAGCGCCCGACAAAGCGCGAAAGCCTCCGGCGATTCGCGCTTACCGGATCGCAAGAGGCTCGGTTGATTGTGAGCGCAAGAGCCGCGCCCGGTCAAGGCGGCGGCGCGGTTCCGTTCCGATCACCGAAACGCAGCGACCGGCTCGCCCGAAAACGTGGTGAGCAACGCCGGGCCGCGCGCCGGCCGGCGCTGATCGGCCGCCACTTCCATCGCCCAGTAGACCCCGAAACGTGTGCGCGCGTCCTTTGCGATGGCGATGCCGAAGCGCGTCGCGTGCGCCATCAAGAGATTGGCGTCGTGCTCGGGCGATCCGCGCCAGCCGCTCATCGCCTCGTCGAGCGAATAGTAGCCGCCGCCGAGATTCTCGCCGGCCTCGGTCGTGTCGACGCCCGCTGCGGCGAGGCGCGAAGGGAAGCTGCCGCCGACGTCGTGAGAGAGCGCGTTGCCGGCGACCATGGCGTCCGCCTGGCGCTGCGCCATCGCGGCGAGCGCCGGATCGATCCGCACCGGGCCGAGGCCGCGGCTCACGCGGTAGGCGTTGAGCTTGGCGACCGCGGCGGCCGGGTCGACATGAGCGCTGGCGACCAAACGCATGACCCGCGCATCGATCGGGCCCGTCTGCAGCGGCTCCTCGCCGCAACCCGCAAGAGTCAGCGCCGCGAACAGCGCGACAGCGATTTCAAGCCTCATGACCAATGTCCTTGCTTCATGACGAAGCGCCGCGCCTCGCGCGAAACCGGCCGCCGACGTTACGCCATCGCGTTTGACAAGAAATGAAGGCCTCCGGCAATTCAAGCCCCTTGGGCGCCAAGAGCTTTGGACGACTGTTCTCACCGCGTTCGAACGCGCGCAATTACGCCCTCTCCGCCTGCGTCGGGTCCAAGCGCGCCGCCCAGCGCGGAGAATAGCCGGCGCAAAGCGCGCGCACGATCGAGGGTGGCGTCAGAACACGCGCGAGGCCGGCGCGAGGCCGCGGCTGCGGCGCGCCGTAACCGGCGAAGCTCCAGGGCAGGATCGCGTCGCCGAGCACGGCGCCGGTGCGCCCGTCATGCTCGATCATCGCGGCGTCGGGCAGGCGCTCGATCGCCGAGTCCCAAAGGCGCTTGGCGCCCTTTTCGAGCCGCTCGCGGTGGAGGACGGCGTCCATGCTCGGCGCGCTCGGCCGCGAGCCCTCGGCGAACGCGCTGCGGAACGCTTCGGCCTCGGCGCGACGGCATTCGAAGCAGGGACGGTGTCCGGCGGCGAGCGCGGTCACTTCGTCGAGAAAGAACAGCTCGGTGTACCCCTCGCCCCAGACCGCGCGCCGCCGGCCCTTGAACGCGCACAGGCACGCGATCCATTGTCGGGAGGCCCAACGGCGGCGGCCCAAGGTCCGATCGGGGCGATGAAACCGTCCGCCGCGATTGCCCATCAGCGCGCCGCGCGCGCACGTCGCGACGAGCTCGCCATAGGGATCGACGCGATTTTGCAGCGGTCCGGCGGCGCTCATTGCAACGGAACGGGACTCGGCAAGGGGAACGAATCCGGCAGGGAAAGAGGGTCCGCCGCCGCCGGCGCGGCGTTCTGCGCATTCGCCGTGGCGCTGCCGGCGGCGTCGAGGCCGTAAACGTCGTTGCGGAAATTAGCCGTTCCGTCGCGATTCGCCCATCCCGTCAGATAGACCCAGATCACCGGGACAGGCCGCACGAGCTTGATGTCTTCGCGCGCGCCCGCCTTCACTTCCGCCAGCAGCGCCGCCTTGTCCCAGACGCCCAGCGGGCTGCCGCTCGTGCCTTGCAGCAGCCATTCGGCGTAGTCGTAGACGCCTTGGACGCGCACGCAGCCGTGGCTGAGAAAGCGATAGTCGGCGCCGAACAGCCGTTTCGACGGCGTATCGTGCATGTAGACCGCGAGCTTGTTGGGCATGCCGATGCGGATCGAGCCGAGCGAATTGCCGGCGCCCGAGTCCTGGCGCAAGATGTAATTGGCCGCCCGTTCCGTGGCCCAGTTGATGCTCCTGGGATCGACCTCGGCGCCCGAACCGTCGAGGATGCGGATTTTCTCGCGCGCAAGGTAGCCTGGGTCCTTCTGCATCTTCGGGATGATTTCGTTCTTGATGATCGAGGTCGGCACGGTCCAGGTCGGATTGAGGTTGATGACCGAGATATGCGCCGAAATCTCCGGCGAAGGGTGCTCGACGCCGCCGACGATCGCGACGTAGCGGTGAACGACGCGCCCGTTCTCGACCGCCTCGACCGAAGCCGCGGGCAGATTGACGACGACATAGCGGTCGCCGAAGGAAAAGGCGACGCCGGCGAGCCGCTGCGCGCTGGCGACGAGCTGACCGTAGCGTACGCTCGCGGGAACGTCGATCGCCTTGAGAGTGGCCCCCATGACGAGCCCGGTCTGGCGCAATCCCATGCGCTCCTGAAACCGCTTCACGGCGGCCGTCAGGTCCGCGTCCCAGACCTGGCCGGCCGCCTCGGCCGCGTCGAGGTCGCCTTCGAGAGCGAGCCGCGCGCGCAGCCTGGCGACGGCCGGCCCTTTGGCGCCCGGCCGCAACGGCGCAATGTCGGTCGGCCAGCCGCCGACAGCGACGATTTGCGCGTAGCGCTCGGCGGCCTTGCCGGTGGCGGCCAACGTGTCGGGCTGGAGCGTCGGCTCGGGGTCATTCGACAGCGCGGTCTCCACCGGCGGCGGAGGCGGCGCCGGCTTCTTTTTCGGTTTAGGCGGCGCGCCGGCGCTGGCGTCGACCGGAATGGGCGCGGCGGAAGCCGGCGGCGGCGCGGCGCTCGCAGCCGGCGGCGCAGCGGGAATCGCCGGAGCGCTCGGCGCCGCGACCGGAGAGGCCGCGGGCGCAGGCGTTTCCTGCGCAGCCCCGCCCGCGCAACTCAGGGTCAGGCACAACAGCCCGCCCGCTACCGCAACCGGAAACTTCATTATCGAACGCCCAACGCCAAACCGGCCGCATGCTCGACCAACTATCAATCACGGGACGGTTACTAAATCGCCACGGCGGCTACTTTGCGGCGCCCGCCTCAGGGGAAGCGCCGACGACGACGACGTGCAGACGCCGCGGCCCGTGTGCGCCGAGCAGCAGCGTCTGCTCGATGTCGGCCGAGCGCGACGGCCCGGTGATGAAATTGAGCGTGCGCGGCGCCGCGCCGGCGCCGTAGGCGGCGCGCAGTTTCGCAAAGACGCTCTCGTAATCGCCGACGAGATCGTCGGCGAACACGATGACGACGTGGTTGTCGGGCAGAAAGTTGAGCGTCGTCGGGTTGGCCGGGCCGGAGACGAGCGCCAGGGTTCCCGTTTCCGCCACCGCGGCGAAGGCCGCGCTCACCGCATTGTGATCGTGGCCGTCGGACGCCCCGCGCGAAAGTTCAAGCGCGGTCGCTCCCCAGGGCATCGCGCTCAGGCGCGCGTCCTCGCCCATGCGCAACGTCGCGGGCAGATTGTTTTCGCGCAGAAAGCGGGCGACTTCGGCGGGGACGTCGGCGGACTCGGCGACCTCGGCGAGGCTCGCCTGCGCGCGCGTCGCCTCGGCCTTGAAGGTCGCCGCGCGCTCCCCCGCGTCGCCCTGCCCGCGCTTCGGGATGATTCCCGCCGGGGCTTCATGAAGGCGCGCCTCCACCGCCGCGCGGCGCGGCGCCTCCTCGCCCGTCACATGAAGCGAGCGGCGAACGGCGCTGAGAATTTCGTCGCGCGCGCTCATTGGACGCTTCCGCTTTTCGCCCGCCATCGGCTTTGGAAGGTGGCGCCCTGCGGCGCCGTCAAGTCGCGATAGCGCGTCCAGCCGCCCGCGAACGGTAGCCAGGAGAACCGCCCGCGCCCGCGGCCGGCAAAATGCATCGCGCGCACCATGAGATCGGTCGTGAGGCGATAGAGCGTCGGGCGCTTAGCGAAGAACGCCCAGACGCCGAGCCCGGAACGCGCGACGGCGGGCGAAAGATGGCGCTCGAATTCGCGTTCGCGCCAGTGGCGCATCATCTTGGGCAGCGGGATGCGCATCGGGCAGACTTCTTCGCAGCGCCCGCAGAAGGTCGAGGCATTGGGCAATTGGCCGCCTTCGGCGACGCCGATCAGCGAAGGCGTCAACACCGCGCCCATCGGGCCGGGATAGACCCAGCCGTAGGCGTGGCCGCCGATCGCATGATAGACCGGGCAATGGTTCATGCAGGCGCCGCAGCGGATGCAGCGCAGCATGTCCTCGAACTGGCTCCCCAGCATCGCGGAGCGGCCGTTGTCGAGCAGGACGACGTGATATTCCTCGGGGCCGTCCGGATCGCCCGGCCGGCGCGGGCCGGTCGACAGCGTCGTGTAGACAGACATGTCCTGCCCCGTCGCCGAGCGCGCGAGCACGCGCAGCAACTGCGCGGCGTCGGCGAGCGTAGGCACGATCTTCTCCAACGACGCGACGACGACGTGAACCCTAGGCAGGATTTGCGTCAGATCGCCGTTGCCCTCGTTGGTGACGATGATCGAAGTTCCGGTCTCGGCGACGAGAAAATTCGCGCCGGTGATTCCGATGTCGGCGGAGAGAAACTTGTCGCGCAGGATCGCGCGCGCCTCGCCCAGCAATTGTTCGGGCTGGGAAAGGTCGCGCGTCGCCGGCAGATCGCGGTGGGCGCGGCGAAAGTCGGCTTCGACCTCGTCCTTGCTGACGTGGATCGCCGGCGCGATGATGTGCGAGGGCGTCTCGCCGCGCAGTTGGATGATGTATTCGCCGAGGTCGGTCTCGATCGCCTCGATCCCTTCCGCCTCGAGAGCGGCGTTGAGGCCGATCTCCTCGGAGATCATCGACTTGCCCTTGGTCACCGCCTTGGCGCCGCGCGCCTTGCACAGACCGAGGATAATCGCATTCGCTTCCGCCGCGTTGCGAGCGTAATGCACCTCGCCGCCCGATCGCGTCACCTTGCGCTCGTAGGCTTCGAGATAGAGATCGAGATTGGCGAGGGTGTGGTCCTTGATCGCGCGCGCGCTGTCGCGCAGCGCCTCGAATTCGGGCAGCCGCTCCGCGGCGGCGGCCCGGCGGCCAATGAAGTTGTGGGCGTGCACGAGCGCTTTTTGCAGGCGCTGGTCGTGAAGCGCTTCGTGGACATTGTCCTTGAAGCGCGGCGTGGTCGCGGCGACGCTCACGGCTTGGCTCCCCCTTGGCTTTCGCCGATCGGCGGATCGTCGGTCATCCCCGCGAGCACTTCGGCGACGTGGCGAACTTTCACCACGCGGCCTTCGCGCTGCATCTTGCCCGCGATGTTCATCAAACAGCCGAGATCCCCGGCGAGCAGCGTGTCGGCGCCGCTCGCCGCGACATTGGCGCTCTTCTGGCCGACAATGGCGTCGGACAATTCGCCGTATTTGACCGCGAACGTCCCGCCGAAACCGCAGCAGACGTCGGCCTCGTTAAGCTCGACGAGGCGCAGTCCCTCGACGCTGGCCAGGAGCTTGCGCGGCTGGCTCATCACGCCCATCTCGCGCAGCCCGGAACACGAATCGTGATAGGCGACGGCGCCCTCGTAGCGCGCGGAGACCTTGGCGACGCCAACCCGATCGACCAGGAAGCTCACCAGCTCGTAACATTTAGCGGAAAAGGCGGCGGCTTTGACCGCCATGTCCGGCTCGTCGACGAAGAGCTCGGGATAGTGCTTGGCGAGCATCCCGGCGCAGGAGCCGCTCGGCGCGACGACGTAGTCGCAACCTTCGAACGCCGCGATCGTCTGACGCGCGATCGCCTGGGCCGCGGCGCGATCGCCCGAATTGTAGGCGGGTTGGCCGCAGCAGGTCTGGGCGGGAACGACGACCTTGCAGCCCGCCTCCTCCAGCAGCTTGACTGCGGCGAAGCCGACGCTCGGGCGCATCAGGTCGACGAGGCAAGTGACGAAGAGCCCAACGCGGATCGGCGGCTTCACGGCTTCAGTCACAGGCTCTTCCTTTGCTGTTTCCCGGTCTGGCGGGGGCGTCAACGGGCCGGATTTCACGCCCGCCCTTGTGGCTCGCCGCGCCCCACCCTAAGCTGGCGCTATGATCCCGGATATCGCCACACGTGTCTATAATCACACCTTCCGCATCGATCCGATCGTGCGCACCCTGCTCGATACGGATTTTTACAAACTTTTGATGCTGCAAATGATCTGGAAGCTGCACGGCGAGCGCCAGGTCACGTTTCAGCTCACCAACCGCACGACGGAAGTGCGCCTGGCCGACATCGTCGACGAGCGCGAGCTCATCGACCAACTCGATCACGCGCGCACCCTGCGCCTCGCCAAGAACGAGTTGATCTGGCTCGCCGGCAACACCTTTTACGGCACCAAGCAGATCTTCGAGCCCGCGTTCATGGAATGGCTCAGCGAATTCCGCTTGCCTGAATACGAGCTGACCCGTCGCGACGGCCAGTACGAATTGCGTTTCGCCGGTCCGTGGGCAGGCACGACGATGTGGGAGATTCCGGCGCTTGCGATCATCAACGAATTGCGCGCGCGCGCCGCGATGCGCGCGATGAGCCGTTTCGATCTCGACGTGCTCTACGCGCGCGCCAAGGCCAAGCTGTGGAGCAAGGTGGAGCGCTTGCGCGTTCTGGCCGCGGAAGGGCCGCTGAAGGTTTCGGACTTCGGCACGCGCCGGCGTCATGGCTTCCTCTGGCAGCTTTGGTGCGTCGAGGCGTTGCAGGAGGGGCTCGGCGACAATTTCATCGGCACGTCGAACGTCAAGCACGCGATGGACACCGGCGTCGAAGCGATCGGCACCAACGCCCACGAACTGCCGATGGTCTACGCCGCCTTGGCGGACGACGACGACGCGGTGCGCGCCGCCCCCTATGACGTGCTGCGCGACTGGGCGCGCATGTACGACGGCAACCTTCTCGTCGTCCTGCCCGATTGCTTCGGCACGACTTCGTTCCTCGAACGCGCGCCGGACTGGGTCGCGGACTGGAAGGGCGCGCGGCCCGATTCCAAGGAGCCGATCGCCGGCGCCGAGGAGCTGATCGCCTGGTGGAAGCGGCGCGGCCGCGACCCGCAGGAGAAACTGATGGTGCTCTCGGACGCGATGGACATCGATACGATCGAGTCTTCCGTGCGCGCGCTGCGCGACAAGATCCATCTCTCCATCGGCTGGGGCACCAACCTCACCAACGACTTCAAGGGCTGCGCGTCCGCAGGAGTCGACGGCGAATTGCGGGCGATTTCGCTGGTGTGCAAAGTGGCCGAGGTCGACGGGCGTCCCGCCGTCAAGCTTTCCGACAATCCCAACAAGGAGCTGGGGACGCCCGAGGAGATCGAGCGCTACCGGCGCATCTTCGGCGTAGCGGGCATGACGAAACACCCGGTGCTGGTGTAGGGCGGCGCGCGCCATCTTCAGGCCGCGACGATGTCTTGCCGCGCGATCCGGCGAAGCGAAGCGGCCTGGCGCATCTCGTCGCGGCGTATCGCGTCGTGCGTCGCACAGACGAAGGCGATATGCTTGGCCGCGGCGGCCTCCGCCTTGGCCGGGTCGCCCGAGAGTACGGCCTCGCCGATGCGTGCGTGTTGCTCGAGCAGCGCGTTGCGCACGCCGGGACGGCGGTAGAAGCTTTCCCGGCTGAAAAACACGCCCTGGCGCAACAGATCAGCGAGCACGCGCATGACATGCAGCACGACGACGTTGTGCGCCGCCTCGTAAATGGCGACGTGCAGGCGCACGTCCGCTTGCGATTCGTTGGTCGGGTCGGACATTTCGTGCACCCGCTTCATTTCCTCGAGGCATTCGCGAATCGAGCCGCGATCGGTCTGGGTCGCACGGCGAGCCGCTAGAGCCGTCGCGTGCGCCTCGACCACGCTGCGAAACTCGAAATAATCCGCGCTGACCCGTTCGTTGTCGCGGAAGAGCTCAGCAAGAGGATCGGCGAGCGTGGAGAGATAAGGGGCGACGGTCGTTCCCGACTTGCCGACGACGAGCAGGCCCTTGGCTTCGAGCTGCGCCAACCCGTCGCGCAGCGAGGGACGCGAAACACCGAGCCGGGCCGCAAGGTCGCGCTCGGCGATCAGCTTTTCGCCCGGCCGCAATACGCCCTCGAGGATCATCGCCTGGATGCGATCGGCGATGGCGTCCGCCAGGCGCGGCGGCTTGAGAGTCTCGCTCACGTTCTTTTCTCGCGAAAGGCGCTGGGCCGAAATCCGGTGCGCGCCGGCCGAGTCGGCAGTCAGATAATTATTTTGTCCCCTCCAGTCAATGGTTCGATAACTTGACCACTCCACTACAGGTCATATAATCTTACCGCTGTCGCGTGCGCAAAGACGCCGAGCGCCGCGTGGCTTTCGTCGCACGACACCCGATAGGGGCGTGTACGAACGGGGGAGGAAAACGTGTTTCAGCAACTCTTGACGCCGGTGGCGGGCAGCCTCGCGCTGTCCTTCACAACCGCAAGTCTGCCTATCCTGACGGTTCTGATCCTGCTCGGCGTGCTGCGCCGACCCGCTTGGCAGGCTTCGCTCGCCGGCCTGATCGTCGGCCTCGTCATCGCCATCGGCATATGGAACATGCCCGTCGGCCTCGCGCTCGATTCGGTGTCCAGCGGCATCGTATTGGCGCTCTGGCCGGTCATGTGGATCGTGGTCAACGCGCTGCTGCTCTACAACATCGCAGTGCGCTCCGGCCGGTTCGAATCGTTTCGCGCTTGGCTGATGGCCAATCTGCCCAATGATCGCCGGGTGATCCTGGTGGTCATCGGCTTCTGCTTCGGGGCTCTGCTGGAAGGCGTGGCGGGGTTCGGCGTACCGGTCGCCATCACCAGCTCGCTGTTGATTCTGATCGGCTTCCCGCCGCTCGAAGCGCTCGTCTTCGTCTTGATCTTCAATACTGCCCCGGTGGCCTTCGGCGCGCTCGGCGTGCCGGTGACCGTGCTCGGCGCCGTCACCGGCCTGCCGGCGACGGCGCTCGGCGCGATGGTCGGGCGACAATTGCCGGTCATCGCCGTGATCCTGCCGTTTTATGTCATGACCCTTTATGGCGGCGTGCGATCGCTGCGCGCCTTGTGGCCGATGCTTCTGGTGGCCGGCGGCAGTTTCGCGATTTCGCAATTCGTCGCCTCGAATTTCATCGACTATGCGCTCACCGACGTGCTCGCCTCGCTCGGCTCGCTGGTCGTCACCCTGCTCTTCCTGCAGATCTGGCGCCCGGCCCCCGATCCGGAATTTGCGGTGATGCACCGCGCGCAGGCGACCGACAAGGCCGAGGCGTCGCCGGCTTGGCAGGGTTGGCTGCCGTGGATCGTCGTCTCGGCGGTCGTCATCGCATGGACGTCGTTCAAGATCGCCGCCATCGGACAGGTGAAGCTCCCGTGGCCGGGGCTGCACAACGCCATTTCGATCACGCTCTACGGCGGCAAGCCCTACGCGGCGATCTGGACCTTCGAGCCGCTCGGGACGGGGACCGCCATTCTTCTTTCGGCTGTCCTGACCGCGCTGATCTTCGGGCTCAGCCCGGCGGCGTTCTTTTCCTGTATCAGGGACACGGCGCGCCAAATATGGCTCGCGATCATCACCGTCTGCTGCATCGTCGGCCTCGCCTATCTCATGAACTACTCGGGTCTCGCCTACACTTTGGGCAAGGGCGTCGCCTCGACCGGAAGCCTGTTCGTGCTGCTCTCGCCCTACCTCGGCTGGGTCGCGGTGTTCCTGTCGGGCAGCGACACCTCGGGCAACGCGCTGTTCGGCAACCTGCAAGTGGTGGCGTCGAAGCAGCTCGGCCTCAATCCGCTGTTGTTCGCGGCGACCAATTCGTCAGGCGGCGTGATGGGCAAGATGATTTCGCCGCAGAACATCGCGACGGGCGTTTCCGTGACCGACCTGAAAGGCAAGGAAGGCTTGGTGTTCGCGCGCACCTTCGTGCACAGCATCATTCTCACCTTCGTTCTCGGCCTTCTCGTCGCGTTGCAGCAATTCGTCATCCCGTGGATCATTCCCGCCGTTTCCGGGCCGTGAACGAACGGGGGGCGCCCTCGCCTAACCGCGCGGCGCCCCCCATATTGACGGGACAAACGAGGAGCCTCGCCATGCCGCAGATCGCTTTCCCGCCTGTCGACGAGTCCATCCTCGCCCGCCGCGACGCGATCCTTGCCGGCCTCGCCGCGATCCTGCCGCCCGACGGCCTGATCGCGGATGTCGCCGGACGGCGCGCGTTCGAGACCGACGCGCTCACCGCCTATCGCCGCCTGCCGCTCGCCGTGGTCCTGGCGCGATCGAGCGAAGAGGTCGCGCGGGTGATGAAGTTCTGCCGCGACGCGAACGTCAACGTGGTGGCGCGCGGCGCGGGAACGTCGCTCTCCGGCGGCGCCATCCCGCAGGAGGACGCGATCGTGCTCGGCCTGAGCAAGATGAGCCGCATCCTCGAGATCAACCTCGCCGACCGCTACGCGCGGGTCGAAGCCGGGGTTACCAACCTCGCGATCTCCGAGGCGGTCGGGCCCGACGGGTTCTTCTACGCGCCCGACCCCTCCTCGCAGCTCGCCTGCACCATCGGCGGCAACATCGCGATGAACTCGGGCGGCGCGCATTGCCTCAAATACGGCGTCACCACCAACAACATCCTCGGCGTCCGCTTGGTCACTCTCGAGGGCGAGATCGTCGACATCGGCGGCCCGGAACTCGACGCCGGCGGGCTCGACCTGCTCGGCCTGATCTGCGGCTCCGAAGGCCAGCTCGGCGTCGTCACCGAAGCGACGGTCCGGCTGGTGCGCGCCGCCGAGGGCGCCAGGCCCGTGTTGTTCGGCTTCGATAAAGCCGAGGACGCGAGCCGATGCGTCGCCGCGATCATCGGCGCGGGGATCGTTCCCGTCGCGATGGAATACATGGACCGCCTCGCCATCGAGATCTGCGAGAACTTCGCCCACGCCGGCTATCCCCTCGACGTCGAGGCGATGCTGATCGTCGAAGTCGAAGGCGGCGAGCAGGAGATGGCCGCCGAACTCGCCAAGATCGCGGCGATCGCCAAGGCGCACAACGTGCGCACCATCCGCGAATCGATGTCGGCGATGGAGAGCGCGCAGATCTGGAAGGGCCGCAAGTCCGCGTTCGGCGCGACCGGGCGCGTCGCCGACTACATCTGCATGGACGGCACCGTGCCGACCGGGCGCCTGCCCGAAGCGCTGCGGCGCGCCGGGGAAATCTGCGCCTCTTACGGCCTGCGCGTCGCCAACGTCTTTCACGCCGGCGACGGCAACATGCATCCGCTGATCCTCTACGACGTCAACGACCCCGTGCAGCAACAGAGAGCCGAAGACGCGGGGATGGACATTCTCGCGATGAGCGTCGAACTCGGCGGCTGCCTCACCGGCGAGCACGGCGTCGGCATCGAGAAGCGCGACCTGATGCGCCGCCAGTTCACCGAGGCCGACCTCGCCCAGCAAATGCGCGTGCGCGCGGCGTTCGATCCGGAGTCGCGGCTCAATCCCGCCAAGGTGTTCCCACTCGACGCGAGGGCGGCGTGAGCGTCGCTGAAATCTCGACGCTCGCTCCCGCCGACGAGGCGGAAGCGGGCGAAATGGTGCGCGAAGCGCGCGCGCGCGGCGAAAAGCTCGACATCGTCGGCGGCGCCACGCGCCTCGGCTTGGGACGACCGGCGGAAGGGACGCGGCGGCTTTCCACCTCCCGCCTGGCAGGCGTCGTGTTCCACGAGCCGGCGGAAATGACACTGTGCGCCAAGGCTGGCGCGCCGCTCAGCGTCGTCGAAGCGGCGCTCGCCACGCACGGCCAGATGCTGCCGTTCGAGCCGATCGACCATCGCACGCTCTATGGCGGCGCCGGCGAGCCGACCGTCGGCGGCCTCGTCGCGACCAACGCTTCCGGGCCGCGCCGCATCAGCGCCGGCGCGGCGCGCGACAGCCTGATCGGCGTGCGCCTCGTCAATGGCCGCGGCGAAGCGGTCAAGAGCGGTGGCCGGGTGATGAAGAACGTCACCGGCCTCGATCTCGTCAAGCTCAACTGCGGCGCGTTCGGCACGCTCGGCCTCGTGACCGAGGCGACGTTCAAGCTGCTGCCCAAGCCGCAAGCCGAGGCGACGATCCTGCTGCGCCGCCTCGACGACGAAGCGGGCGTCGCGGCGATGACGCGCGCGCTCGGCTCGCCCTACGGCGTCAGCGGCGCCGCGTGGCTCGCCCCTGGCATGGGTCGGGACTTCTCGCGCACCATTCTGCGCCTTGAGGGCTTCGCCGATTCGGTGGATTATCGCGCCGAGCGGCTCATCGCGCTCAACGCCGATCTCGGCGTCAAGCACGCGCTCACCGGCGAGGATTCGCAAAGCCTGTGGCGTGCGGTGCGCGACGCCGAATTCCTCATCGAGCCGCGCGAGCGGGCCGTCTGGCGCGTCAGCATTCAGCCCTCGAAGGCGCCGCGTTTCGTCGCGCGCCTCGGCGCGACCGCGCTCGCCCATTTCTACGATTGGGGCGGCGGCCTCGTCTGGCTGGCGAGTGAGCCGACGGAGCGCGCCGCAACGGCGGTGCGCGCCGCGCTGGCGCCGCTCGGCGGCCACGCCACGCTCGTGCGCGCGCCCGACGTTTTACGCGCCCGCGTCGCCGTGTTCGAGCCCCTGTCGCCGGCGCTCGCGCGTCTGACGAAGGGCGTGAAGGCGAGCTTCGATCCGGACGGAGTGTTCAACTTCGGGCGGATGCACGCAGGGATGTAACGGGCGATGCAAACCCACTTCCCCCCCGAGCGGCTCGCCGACCCGCATTTGCTGCCGCTGGAGAAGATCCTGCGCTCCTGCGTGCATTGCGGCTTCTGCACCGCGACCTGTCCGACCTACCTGATTACCGGCGACGAGCGCGAGAGCCCGCGCGGGCGCATCTATCTCATCAAGGACCTCTTGGAGACTGGGCGCGCGCCCACCGCCGAGGACGTCGCGCCGATCGACCATTGCCTCTCGTGCCTCGCCTGCATGACCACCTGCCCCTCCGGCGTCGACTACCGGCGCCTCGTCGACCATGCCCGCGCCGCGATCGAGACGACCTACCAGCGCCCGCTTCCCGACCGCGTGATGCGCGCCGCGCTGGCGTGGCTGCTGCCCTCGCGCGCGCTGTTCCGCCTCGCCTTGGCGGTCTCCGCGATCGGCCGGCCCTTCGCGCCGATCCTCGCGCGCGTCCCCGCCTTCGGCGGTCAGCTCGCGGCGATGCTGGCGCTCGCCCGCAAGGCGCGGGCGCGCTACGCGGCGGCGCGGCCCGGCGAATTCAAGGCGCCGGCGCCGAGCGCCATGCGGCGGCGCGTCGCGCTACTCACGGGCTGCGCGCAAGAGCCGCTGGCGCCTCAGATCAACGCGGCGACGATCCGGCTCCTCAACCGCGCCGGGATCGACGTCGTGCTGCCCGAGGGCGAAGGCTGTTGCGGCTCGCTGCTGCATCACATGGGTCGCGAGGCACGAGCGCTCGACCAGGCGCGCGCCAACGTCGACGCCTGGATGCGCGAGGCCGACGGCGCCGGCCTGGAGGCGATCGTCGTCACCGCGTCGGGCTGCAGCGCGACGATCAAGGACTACGGCTTCATGCTGCGCGACGATCCCGCCTACGCCGCAAAGGGAACGCGCGTCGCCTCGCTGGCGAAGGACGCCTGCGAATATCTCGCCGGCCTCGATCTCACGTTCGCCAATCCGAGGAAGCTCGTCGTCGCCTATCACGCCGCCTGCTCGCTGCAGCACGGCCAGAAGATCCTCGAAGCGCCCAAGGCGCTGCTGCGCCGGGCCGGCTTCGAAGTGCGCACGCCGCCCGAGGCCCACATCTGCTGCGGCTCGGCGGGCACATACAATATCCTTCAGCCGGAAATGGCCGCCGCGCTGCGCGAACGGAAAGTCGCCAACCTCTCGCGCGTGAAACCCGACGTCATCGCCGCCGGCAACATCGGCTGCCTCGCGCAAATCGCCTCAGGGACTTCGACGCCGGTCGTGCATACGGTCGAACTGCTCGACTGGGCGAGCGGCGGGCCGAAGCCGGCGGGGCTGGGGTAATGCCGCACAAGCGAGCGTCATGTTGGCGGCGGTGCGACGCCACCGCGGGCGAGCGCGCGGGGCACCATTTTCGCGCATGACCTCCGATAGCATGACAATGGAAATATGGGCGGTATCAAATAACTTCACCCGCGATTCCGACGTCCAATCCACGAGCCCCGCAAGCCGGTCGAAGCAGGAAATGGCCGCCCAAGACGCGCAGGTCTTGACGGTCAATCGCCTTGAACTGATCGTGAATCGGCGTTGCGTCCAACTCCTCTTGTGGGCCAACCCATTCCATCTCCTCCACGATCTCAAAGCCGTGCGCCCGAAACATGCTACGGAATTCGGCGCTGCGCAGACGGTTCTGGTAGTGGATGCCTGGGTTATAAGACTTCCATTCACGATCATCGAAGCGCAGGTAATTATACGATGTAATGTCGGGGTCTGCATGGGCATAATGATCGGAATAGTCGATCACATGGCTCATGAGCCCGTCGTCGCGGATCACACGTCGGCACTCCGCAAGGATCGTGTCACAAGTGGGGGCCGGAACATGTTCGAACACACTGGTCGTCGTAATGAGATCAACGGAAGCGGCCGCAAAGCCCGTCGCGCTCGCATCGAACGGCGCGCGGTAGGCGATTCCATAGGCACGGTTGAGGTCGGCGTCGAGACTGTTCTGCGCGACATGCACCGTCGGAACGCGAACGTGGCCGGCCGGCGGATCAACTTGGAGATGTCGGATCACAGCGTTGATAGCGTCCGCACGCGCCCAGCGCCTGATGTCAATCGCGATCTGCGCCTCGACGCCCAAGCAATAATAGATCAAATTCGCATAGAGGTCCCAGCCGGCGCCTATTTCCAGAAGTGTCACTCGGTCGAGGCCTTTGCGGAAGCGCCCGATAAATTCGATATGGCGGATCTGCGCGGCGCCTGTATCGGCGGTTGGCGCGAGTTTGCGCGGATAAGTGTGCGTGACGTTCTTCTGGAGGAAATAGTAAATTCGCTCGCCGAACGGAATACGATCCAGCACCTGGAAGGCGAAAGCCTTATTCCGCCAAGCGACCTTAACTTCTCTAAATGCGACCATTTGCCACCCCTCTTCTGATGGCATTCGCCCTGGCGGCTCGCGGCGCGAAGGCTTGGCAATCGACCCACTGCTCACGCGCAAAATTACGATCACTCAAAATCCCGCGCCCGTGACGCCACCTTCCACTCCGCCAGCCCTGCGGCCAAATCGTAAGCGTAAGCGAACCCCGCCTCCGGAAGCCGCCTGGGGACCATATTGGTCGATTCATAAAGCTTGCGCACACGCGCACGGTTGATGGTAAGCGCCCGGTTATGACCGCGGATCAGGCTTGCGGCTTGGCTGCGGCGCGCGGACGCGGGCTCCAGCGGCGAGCGAGACGATCGATGTCGGCTTCGAGCGCCGAGACGTCGGCGCGAGTTGGATCGAACGGGCCGCCGCACCAAGTGAGCGTTTCGTCGTGTTCCTCGTCGTCGGGATCGGCGAGGATTTCCAGCAGTC
This sequence comes from uncultured Alphaproteobacteria bacterium, assembly GCA_963759955.1. Lineage (GTDB taxonomy): Bacteria > Pseudomonadota > Alphaproteobacteria > Rhizobiales > Beijerinckiaceae > Roseiarcus. The sequence continues at coordinate 3,829 of CAVXCA010000079.1, read as the reverse complement.
TTTCGTAACCTGGCGAGCCGCCGCAGTCTTCAGGCGGGCAGCGGCCAACAGCTTCGAGGAGGAGCAGACTTGGCTCGCCCTCGATCATCGGCACGATCTTTTCGAGCTTGACGGTGTGAGACCAGCCGTCGCCGAAGTCGTAGAGATAACTGAAGGTCTTGCGGCCCGCGTCAACCAGCACGGCGCGGAGACGTCCCTTCTTGGCGTCCAGCGGCCCCTCGTAGACGCCGTCAGGGTCGGGTTCGCCCCATCCGGCGCCGCCGATGCGGAACTCGTAGAGATGCGAGTTGGTCCAGCCCATGGCGGCCTGGATCGCCAGATGCAGCCGATCCAAACGGATGTCGGCGGGCACGACGATGCGTCGCATCACTTTGGGCTCGACGTGGTCGAGCGTAATCTTCAGCACGGCGACGGATCGGTTGGGCATAGGGCGCAGTTTAAGCGACTCGCGCGCTCCATTTCCAGGGCAAGAGTTCGTCGAGACGGCTTGCCGGATGGTCGCCGACGCGGCCGATCAAGTCGGCGAGATAGGCCTCGGGGTTCACGCCATTGAGCTTGCAGCTCTGGATCAGGGTGAAGAAGATCGCCGCCCGCTCGCCGCCGCTGTCGGAGCCGAGGAACGTCCAGTTGCGACGTCCGAGCGTCAGCGGACGGATCGCGCGTTCGGCTGCGTTGTTGCTCATCTCCAGACGCCCGTCCTCGGTGAAGCGGCAGAGCGCTTCCCAGCGATTGAGACTGTAGCGGATGGCCTTGGCGAGATCGCTCTTGCCGCGAGCTATGCCTGAATTTGGGTGACGGCGTGAATCAGGCGGCGAATTTGGCTTCCAGCACGACCTCGATTCCGTCGCGGAATTTGGCGCCTTTGACGATCTTCGGCAACTGGTTTTGACCTTGCAGCCTGCGCCAGGTTTTCGACGCCGCCATCACCAACTTGAAGACCATCAAGCGAGCGGTGTCTTGCGACAGCGCGCCTTTCATTCGGACGGTGCGATGCCTGACGGTTGCGAAGACGCTTTCGATGGGGTTCGTGGTGCGCAAATGGTCCCAGTGATCGGCGGGGAAGTCGAAAAACGTCAGCAGCGTCTCTCGGTCTTTGATCAGGCAATCGACGGCCTTGTCGTATTTGGGCGCGTATTTCTCGGCGAATGTCGTCATAGCGCCCGCCGCGCTGGCGCGATCCGGCGCCAGCCAGATTTCTCGTAGATCCTTATGCGCGTTGGGCTGCACGGACTTGGGAAACTTGTTGAGCACGTTCGTTGTTTTGTGCAGCCAGCAGCGCTGATGGCGCGTCGTCGGCAACGCCTCGTCGAGGGCTTTCCAAAAGCCAAGCGCGCCATCGCCGATGGCCAACTCCGGCGCGATCGACAAACCTCGCGCCTTCAAATCGACGAGCAATTCCCTCCAGCTTTGCGCACTCTCCCGCATGCCTGTCTGGAAGCCGATCAGTTCCTTGACGCCCTCGGGCGTCGCGCCGATCAGAACCAACATGCATTCGGCCTGCGGCTCCATGCGCGCCTGCAGATAGACGCCGTCCGCCCAGACGTAGACGTAGCGGCGCGCCGACAAATCGCGATCCTGCCATCGCCGATATTCGTCTTCCCACTCGCTCTTGAGCCGCGCGATCACCGCCGGCGAGAGATTGGGCGCGTCCTTGCCCAACAGGGCCGCCAGCGCCTCCTGAAAATCGCCGGCGGAAACTCCGCGCAGGTAGAGAACTGGCAGCAGAGCGTCGAGGCTCTTGGTTCGACGAGCCCATTTGGGCAAGATCGCCGACGTGAAGCGAATGCGATCGCCCGCCGCCGCGCCACGATCGCGAGCCTTCGGCTTTTCCACATCGACAGAACCGATTCCCGTCTGAATTGCGCGAACCGGGTCGTGCCCGTGGCGAACCACTCGTTGGCGGCCGTCCGCAAGGACGAGATCGGCGTTCGAGCCCAGAAACGTCTCGAATTCCGCTTCCACCGCCTGGGCGATCAGCCGACGTGCCCCAGCGCGCAGGATTTCGGTGAGCGGATCATCGATTGCCCCTTTCTGTCGAAGGGCGACAACTCTATTCTCGTTCATGGCGTAACGCTCCATCTTGGAGGTTCGGGTGGCTTGATCACCAACCCCGTTACGCCGCCTTCCTCACCCCCGTCACCCAGTTTCCGCCATAGCTCCGATGCAGCTCGCGGTGATAGACGCCGGCGATGGCGTGGCCCAACCAGCGCTCCACCTCATCGAGCGTCATCGCCGCCGTCGCGTCAGGTTTCAGGTCACCCTTCTCCTGGACGTTGGAGAAGGTCGTGCCCGGCAGCAGATGGACCTTGCCCATCACTGTGCCGATCAGCCGCTCGATATGTCCGCCATAATGGGGCGTTCGCACCGGCCGATGGTCGACGGCGATGCCGTACTGCTCGCAGCCCCGCTTCAGCGCCTCGGAGCGAAACTCCTTGGCGTTGTCGGAGCTATGCCTGAATTTGGGTGACGGCGTGAATCAGGCGGCGAATTTGGCTTCCAGCACGACCTCGATTCCGTCGCGGAATTTGGCGCCTTTGACGATCTTCGGCAACTGGTTTTGACCTTGCAGCCTGCGCCAGGTTTTCGACGCCGCCATCACCAACTTGAAGACCATCAAGCGAGCGGTGTCTTGCGACAACGCGCCTTTCATCCGGACGGTGCGATGCCGGACGGTTGCGAAGACGCTTTCGATGGGGTTCGTGGTGCGCAAATGGTCCCAGTGGTCGGCGGGGAAGTCGAAAAACGTCAGCAGCGTCTCTCGGTCTTTGATCAGGCAATCGACGGCCTTGTCGTATTTGGGCGCGTATTTCTCGGCGAATGTCGTCATGGCGCCCGCCGCGCTGGCGCGATCCGGCGCCAGCCAGATTTCTCGTAGATCCCTATGCGCGTTGGGCTGCAAGGACTTGGGAAACTTGTCGAGCACGTTCGTTGTTTTGTGCAGCCAGCAGCGCTGATGACGCGTCGTCGGCAACGCCTCGTCGAGGGCGTTCCAAAAGCCAAGCGCGCCATCGCCGATGGCCAACTCCGGCGCGATCGACAAACCTCGCGCCTTCAAATCGACGAGCAATTCCCTCCAGCTTTGCGCGCTCTCCCGCATGCCTGTCTGGAAGCCGATCAGTTCCTTGACGCCCTCGGGCGTCGCGCCGATCAGAACCAGCATGCATTCGGCCTGCGGCTCCATGCGCGCCTGCAGATAGACGCCGTCCGCCCAGACGTAGACGTAGCGGCGCGCCGACAAATCGCGATCCTGCCATCGCCGATATTCGTCTTCCCACTCGCTCTTGAGCCGCGCGATCACCGCCGGCGAGAGATTGGGCGCGTCCTTGCCCAACAGGGCCGCCAGCGCCTCCTGAAAATCGCCGGCGGAAACTCCGCGCAGGTAGAGAACTGGCAGCAGAGCGTCGAGGCTCTTGGTTCGACGAGCCCATTTGGGCAAGATCGTCGACGTGAAGCGAATGCGATCGCCCGCCGCCGCGCCACGATCGCGAGCCTTCGGCTTTTCCACATCGACAGAACCAATTCCCGTCTGAATCGCGCGAACCGGGTCGTGCCCGTGGCGAACCACTCGTTGGCGGCCGTCCGCAAGGACGAGATCGGCGTTCGAGCCCAGAAACGTCTCGAATTCCGCTTCCACCGCCTGGGCGATCACCGACGTGCCCCAGCGCGCAGGATTTCGGTGAGCGGATCATCGATTGCCCCTTTCTGTCGAAGGGCGACAACTCTATTCTCGTTCATGGCGTAACGCTCCATCTTGGAGGTTCGGGTGGCTTGATCACCAACCCCGTTACGCCGCCTTCCTCACCCCCGTCACCCAGTTTCCGCCATAGCT
>CAVXCA010000078.1:0-13370 GCA_963759955.1 uncultured Alphaproteobacteria bacterium | reverse complement strand
TCGAACAGCGCCATCCAGGTCCGTCCCTGTTTGGCGTACATCAGGAACGCTTCGCCCGAGGCGGAGAACATCAGGCTCTTGTCGCCCATCAGGACGAGGTTCGCTTCGCTGCGCTCCTGGCGGGCGACGATCGCGCCGGCGCGGCCGAGGTCCTCGGGCGTAGCCGGCGGCGCTTCCCCCTTGGCGACCCGCAGCAATTGCGCGACGCCGAGAACGGTCGCCACGATCGAGGCGCCGACGATCGCGCGTAGCGCGCGCGGCGCCTGAGCGTCGATCTCGAGCCGCCACCACGCCTCCGCGCCGTAGGGCGCGTTGCGAAAGGCGAAGGTCAGCAGCAACGCCATGCCGACCAGCGAAAGGCCGATGGCGACGAACCAGGACGCGGTGAAGGTCTGCGCGGTCAGCGAGGTCTTGCGGTTGAATTGGCCGTGCGTCACCGCGAGCAGCAGGAACAGGATCGCCAGCATCGAGGCTTCGCCGTAGGCGAGTCCCTTGATCAGCGCGAGGAAGAACGCCGCGGCGGTGACGAACAGCGCGAGCCACCAGGCGGCGTCGAGGCGATGAAACAGGCCGTGCGCGATGAACAGCAAGAGGACGCCGGCGACGCTGGCGAAGAAATTCGCCGTCTCGATCGTCCACAGCGGAACGTAAGCGGCGAGCAAGGTCAGCCGATGGGTGAAGACCGGCGTGGCGCCCGACGCCAACGCCACGAGCCCGGCGAGGAAGGTGAGAATGGCGAGAAAAATCGGCGACAACCGCGCCGCCGCGGCCAGAAGTTCGCGCCCGCCCTCTCTCTGGTCGCGCGCCGCCAATCGCCGCGTTTCCGAGGCCGCCAGGATGGCGGTGGAGGCGTACATCGGCAGCACGAAATAAATCAGGCGGAACGCGACCAGCGCCGCCGCCAGGGTCTCGATGGGAAACCGAGATCGCAAAGCGGCGACGATGACGGCGTCGAAGACCCCAAGGCCGCCGGGCACGTGACTGACGCCGCCGGCGGCCATGGCGAGCACGAACAGCGGCAGGAAGCCGGCAAAATTCAGCGTCGAGGTCGGCATGAGCGACCAGAACGCCCAGGCGGCGGTCACGAGATAGAGCGCGGTCAGCGCGAGTTGCGCCATGAGGCTCTCGGCGCTCGGGCCTTCCAGGGTGATTTCGCCCATCGTCAGCGTGCGCCCGCGCAACGCGAGGACGAGCGCGGCCGCCGCGACGAGCGCGATGAGCGCGGCGCCGCGGATCGCCGCCTCCGGCAGCGCGAGGAACGCGGCGAGCGCCGGCGCTTCGATGAGCGCCGCCGCCGCGCCGCTGACGACGAGTCCGACGGTGAAACCGACGACCATGGAGACGACGACCCGCGCGATCGCCTCGGCGCGCAGCCCTACGGCGGCGTAAATTCGGTAGCGCACCGCCGCCCCGGTGAACCCGCCCAGGCCCACCGCGTTGCTGAGCGCCGCGCCGCAAAAGCCGGCGATCAGCAACGCCGGCCACGGGGCGCGAATGCGCATGATGCGCAATACGGCGACGTCGCGCGCGACGAGGCAGAAGAAGCTCGCCGTGGTCGCGGCGACAGCGCCGAGGATCGCCGGCCATGGCGTGTGGCGGAGCGATTGAACGAGCGCGGAGTAATCGAGCCCCTCGGCGAAACGCCGCCCGCCCTCGATGACGAGCGCGGCGATCGCCACGAAGATCAGGATCGGCAAAAGCCGACGCGCGAGCGCGCCGGTCGGCGCCAGGCGTGTCGGTTCGGGCGGCGGCATGCGTCAGTTCCTCGCAATACTTTTGGGACCGAAGCCGGCCCGCGGAACGGGAGGCTTCGCCGCGACGGCTCGAGCGGAGCGGCGGGGGTGTTCGGCCCCTCTTATCATGCCTTGTCGCGAGCTGTCCGCGACGCTTCGTCTCGGCGGCGATGGATGCGGCCGAGCTTGACCGGGCGCCGCGATGAGCCATGTTAGCATCGTCGCCGCGCTCGCCAACGCGATCGTCTGCGCGACGTGGACGAGACTGCGGTCGCCGCCGAGCGTCGAGCAGGGGTTTTCGGTCTGAGGGGAAGGGCATGGCGCTCGATCTGCATAATCGGCCGAACCGGGTTCCCTGGCCGCCGCTGTTCGGCGCGGCGGCGCTGGCGCTCGCGTTCTTCTCCGAGCGCGCCTATCCCTTGCCCCTCCATCTCGGGCCCGGCGGGCGCTGGCTCGGCTGGGCGCTGATCGCGGCGGGCCTCGGCGTCGATCTCTGGGCGATGGCGACGATGGTCCGCGCGCGCGTCAACATCCTGCCGCACCGCGCCGCCGACGGGCTCGTCACCAGCGGACCCTTCGCCTTCACCCGCAACCCGATCTATCTCGGCAACACGGTCGCGCTCGCCGGCATCGGCGTGGCTGTCGCTTCGTGGTGGTACGTCGTCGCCGCGATCTTTATGGCCAAGCTCGTCGAGATGTTCGCGATCTTCCGCGAGGAGCGGCATCTCGCGCTTCGCTTCGGCCGCGAGTGGCTCGATTATTCCGCCCGCGTCCCGCGATGGATCGGCCTCCCCAAGGCGGCGCGCCGGCGCGGCGGCAAGGACGCGGGCTGAGCCCGGTCCAGCGCTGCCGGCCGAGCAAAGGACGCGGCCGCCTGCTCACCGGCGAGCCGTTCGACGAGGATTTCGCGCGAGGGCTCGCCGCGCTTGCGGCGCGCTGAGGTCAGGCTTGCCGATCGCTTTCGACTACCGCGAGATCGACGGTGATTTCGTGAGCGATGCGCTCCAGGGTCTTGCGCAAATCGTCGCTGGGAAGGTCGTTCGGCACGCGAAGCCGGGCGGCGGCTCGGAACATCGCCGCGCCCGAAAAAGGGGCTCCCTCGAGGTTGCTGCTGAATTCCTCGATGTTGACGCCGAGCTGTGTCAAGGCCTGGGTCACTTCGCGCACGATGCCGGGGCGCTCATGGCCCACGACCTCCAGCTTGAACGTCTTGTGGTCGCGATCCGGCTTGGTTTCCGAACTGCGCTCGACCGCAATGCGTAGGCCCGCCGTCTCGAGATCGCGCAACGCGGCGGTGAGGGCGGCGATCTTCGCATCGGGAACGCCGACCAGCACGATTCCGGCGAACTCGCCCGCCAGACGCGCCAATCGGCTCTCCAGCCAGGTTCCGCCGCAAGCGGCCACTTTCTCCGAAATCGCGCTCACCAGGCCGGGTCTGTCGCGACCGATGAACGTCAACACGATAGGTGTCGTCATGCCCGACTCCGATGCGATTGCGAGCCAATGCGTATCCGCGACGCCGTTCGGGCGCTTGCGGCGGCGCCGGCGCGTTTCACCCTATCAGCGCCTTCATCGAGCGGAAAGTCCCGAGACGATATTGGCGTCACGTCAGGGGCGCGTCATGTCGGCTCGAACGAGTTCGGCTCGAGCGTTCCTTCCCGCCCGTGAGCGCCCCGTTAGTCGCAAGCCTTTCACGGTCGATGGCGAAAGGCTACACGGAGGCGAAGGGCGCCGAAGCACGCCGCCGCAATCCGTTGGACCCAAAGGGAGAAGCCCAATGAAGACTTGCGCCGCCGTCGCCGTCGCCGCCGGCAAGCCGCTCGAAATCATGGAGGTCGATCTCGAAGGGCCGCGCGAAGGCGAAGTTCTCGTCGAGATCAAGGCGACGGGCGTCTGCCACACCGACGATTTCACGCTTTCGGGCGCCGATCCCGAGGGGCTGTTTCCGTCCATCCTCGGCCATGAGGGCGCGGGGGTCGTCGTCGACGTCGGCAAGGGGGTTGCGAGCGTCAGGAAGGGCGATCATGTCATCCCGCTCTACACGTCCGAATGCCGGCAATGCCCCTCGTGTCTTTCGCGCAAGACCAATCTCTGCACGGCGATCCGCACCACCCAGGGGCAAGGGCTGATGCCCGACGGGACGAGCCGCTTCTCGATCGGCAAGGAACGGATCTTCCACTACATGGGCTGCTCGACCTTCTCCAATTTCACCGTGCTGCCGGAAATCGCGCTCGCAAAAATCAATCCTGCGGCGCCGTTCGACAAGGTCTGCTACGTCGGCTGCGGCGTCACCACCGGCATCGGCGCGGTCATCAACACCGCCAAGGTCGAGATCGGCGCGAGCGCGATCGTGTTCGGCCTCGGCGGCATCGGCCTCAACGTCATCCAGGGCTTGCGACTCGCCGGCGCGTCGATGATCGTCGGCGTCGACGTCAACGCCGACAAAAAGGCTTGGGGCGAACGCTTCGGCATGACGCATTTTGTCAACCCCAAGGAGGTCGAAGGCGACCTCGTCGCGCATCTCGTGAACATGACCAAGCGCGGCGCCGATGAAATCGGCGGCGCCGACTACACCTTCGACTGCACCGGCGCCGTCAAGGTGATGCGCCAGGCCCTCGAAGCGGCGCATCGCGGCTGGGGCCAGTCGATCGTCATCGGCGTCGCCGGCGCCGGCCAGGAAATTGCGACGCGTCCGTTCCAACTGGTGACGGGGCGGGTGTGGAAAGGCACGGCGTTCGGCGGCGCGCGGGGACGCACCGACGTTCCCAAGATCGTCGACTGGTACATGGCGGGCAAGATCGAGATCGATCCGATGATCACCCACACGCTGCCGCTCGACAGGATCAACGACGCTTTCGATCTGATGCGCGAGGGCAAGTCGATCCGCAGCGTGATCGTCTATTAGCGCAACGCGAGCCCCGCGGTGAATTTGGGCGTCGCGGGGGCCGCGGTCTTCGACCGCTGCAACGGTCCGAATATCTGTGAATGATCGGCGGCGCGACCTGATCCCTGGCGATTTTCGTGTTACCTCGCCGGCGCACTGCGGGGATCCGAGGAGGCGATGGGAGCGGAGATCGATATTGGCGTAACTGGCACCGGCGCGCCGGTCGGGGTCGACCTCGAGGAACTGCTCGCCACGCGCCTGCTCGTGCAGGGCAATTCCGGTTCCGGAAAGTCGCATCTGCTGCGCCGCATTCTGGAGCAGAGCGCCGGGCGCGTGCAGCAGATCGTGATCGATCCGGAAGGCGATTATGTCACGCTGGCCGAGCGCTACGGCCATGTGGCGCTCGACGCCGCGGAGTGCGAGCGCGAACTCGCTTCGATCGCGTCCCGCGTTCGTCGGCACCGCGTCTCCGTCGTGCTCGATCTGGAGAGCCTGGAGGTCGATGGTCAGCTGCGTTGCGCGGCGCTGTTCCTCAACGCGCTGTTCGAGGCCGACAGAGACTGCTGGTTTCCCGCGCTCGTGGTGGTGGACGAGGCGCAGCTTTTCGCCCCGGCCGCAGCGGCGGACGCCTCAGACGAAGCGCGCCGGATGAGTCTGGCGGCGATGACCAATCTCATGTGCCGCGGCCGCAAACGCGGCCTCGCCGGCGTCATCGCCACGCAGCGGCTCGCCAAGCTCGCCAAGAACGTCGCGGCGGAGGCCTCCAACTTCCTCATGGGCCGCACCTTCCTCGATATCGACATGGCGCGCGCGGCGGACCTTCTCGGCATGGAGCGGCGTCAGGCGGAGGCGTTCCGCGATCTGCGACGCGGCTCGTTCATCGGACTGGGGCCCGCGATCGCGCGGCGCCCGCTGGCGGTGAACGTCGGCGCGGTTGAAACCGCGGATCGCGGCGCCGCGCCTAAGCTTCTGCCTTTGCCGGACGCTGCGGAGAACGGCGAATTGCAAACTCTCATCTTCGCGCTCGCCGACGCGCCGGCGCCGGCTCCTCGCCGGCGCCCCGCGCGCGCCCAAGACGCGCGAGACATTCTCGCTCGCATCGATCAGGCTTCGCCGCCCGCTTTCGTCGCCGCTCCGCCGCCGGAGCTGAGCGACGAGCAGCGAGAATCCGCGATCAACGAAATCATTGCGCAAATGCTCGCCGATCCGGGGTCGGCGTTCCGGCCGGCGACCGTCCTCCATCACGATTTCCTCGTGCGCTGCCGTATTCGGCGGCTCGGCGCGAGCGCGCTCGACCTCGCCGCTTTTCGCCAGCGGGCGACGATCGCACGCGCGCGGATGGCCTTTCCCGACCGCGCCGACGAGGCCGCATGGGCGCGCGCCGTCGCTCTGTCGCAACGTCTGCCGCACGAGCTGCAGGGCGTCTTTCTTCTTCTGTGTCGCGCGGCGGTGACGGGAAACGGCTGCCCGCCCGACGACGAGATCGCACAATTCTTCGGCAGTCACTCGCCCGGGCGGGCGCGTCGAATCCTCGGCCAGTTGGAGCAAACGGAGTCGATCGTCATGCGCACCGACTTCCAACTGCGCCGGATCGTCGCTTTTCCCGAACTCGAAATCGAGACGGCGGCGGGGCAAGCGGCCGAAGCGCTGTGATCAAACCGGGCCGGCGCCCGTGCGCGACGGCGCTTCCGCGAATCGGGCCGCTCGTCTACGTTCTTGTGCGAACAAGGTCTTTCATCGAGCTTCGGCCGGAGGCGCCCCACTGGAAACCGAGCTTTATCTCCCGGTCAAGCGGCATCTGGAAAGCCTCGGCTATTGCGTCAAAGGCGAGATCGGCGGCTGCGATCTCGTCGGCCTCGCCGAGGGCGAGCCGCCGGTGGTGGTGATCGGCGAGATGAAGCTGACCTTCACCTTCGAACTGGTGCTGCAGGGCGTCGACCGGGCGGCGGTCGGCGACGAAGTCTGGCTCGCCGCGCAGCTTTCGCGAAACGGCAAGGGGCGCGAGAGCGATCCGCGCTTCCGCGCCCTGTGCCGGCGGCTCGGCTTCGGGCTCATCGCCGTCGCGGCGAACGGTGGGGTTCATGTCCTGCTCAGCCCCTGCGCGCCGAGCCCGCGCCGCGATCCCAAGCGCCGATCGCGGATCGTCGAGGAGCATCGGCGCCGGCAAGGCGATCCCAATGCGGGCGGCGGCTCGCGACGGCCGATCATGACCGCCTATCGCCAGCAGGCGCTGATCTGCGCGGCGGCGCTCGCCACCGGGCCGTCGCGGCCGCGCGATCTCAAGCCGCGCGCGCCCGACGCGGCGAAGATTCTCCTGAGCAACGTCTACGGCTGGTTCGACCGGCCGGGCCGCGGCCTCTATGCGCTCAACGAGGCGGGCAGGGCGGCGTTGCGGCAATGGCCGCAGGGAGAGTGAACGGGCGGCGTAGGGCGTTGGCGAAGGGCCGAGCCGGACGCCGCTGCGCTCTTTTGATTCAAGTCGTCACGAAAGCAATGCGAAATCCATGTCGGCATAATTGACGCGATCATACGGATGAATGCTTGGCGCGTCGTGTCGAATTCGGTTAAACGCCCGCGGCATTGCCCGCGTTGTCCCTTCGCTGCGGGCGGCGACATTACGGATTCGTTATGTTGGCCGCAATGCGATCTGATTTAATCTTTGGGTAAGGCTCGGCTCTTAGCTTCGTCAGTGAGGCGAGTCGCCTCCAACCCCGTGAGGACACCATGAATGTTTCCGCAGCGTCGGCGTCCGTGCCCGCGAGCGTTCCCGCGCCCCAGACGGCGACGGCCAATGCGAGGGCCGCCGACGGCGACTATCTGAAGGCCAACATGCAGACTTCGCAGAGCAAGGACTCGGACGGCGACTACAAACCGAGCGCCGCCGCCGCCAGTTCGCCCGCCGCCACGAGTTCCCCCAGCGTCCAGGCGGCGCTGACATCGCTCACCAAGGGCGGCTGAAGCCGATCCAAGGGGCGCCGCTCGCGCGGCGCCGTTTTCCGCTGAGCCGCGCGTTCGAGAAATGCGCCTCTTTTTGCGGTCGGCCGACTTCAGGCCGTGGCAAACCCGGGATCAAGCCGCTCGCGCATCCAATAGCGCGGCGATGCGCAGGACGGTCGGCCAGTTGCGCAGCGTCGTCGTGACGCCGAGCGTCGAGTTCGAACCAGGCGTTGGTCAGCTTCGTGCGCGCGACGCCGCCCGGCAAGCGAAGGTAAATCGTCTGGCCGACGGCGACGAACTCGTCGGGCGGCGAACGGTTGGGATCGAGTCGCGCGAGGCGGTCGGCTTGCGGCGGCGCGGCGAGACAGAGGGCGTGCAGCGTCTTCGGGTCGACGCCCTTTTCGAAGAACGGGTTGGCGACGACGAGGGCGCGCCAAGCGTCGGCGTCCCGCAGGACAATGGGCGCGTCGAAGCCGAAATCACGAAAAATTCGCGCGACAACACCGGCGACGATGGTCCCGCCGTCGGTCTTCGCCGCCTCGAAAACGACATTGCCGCTCTGAATCAGAGTTTCGACCCGGCTGGCGCCCGCGCGCGCGAACGCGTCTTTGAGCGCCGCCATCGGCAAGCGGTTGGCGCCGCCGACGTTCGCGCCGCGTAGCAGCGCAACGAATGCGCCGTTCATCGGCCCGCGCGTTCGAGCCGCTTGGCCTCGTTCCACAGCGCCTCCATTTCCTCGAGGCTCGCGCGTTCCGGCGCTAGCCCGTCGGCCGCCAAGCGCGTTTCGATATAGCCGAAACGGCGCTCGAATTTGGCGTTCGTGCCGCGTAGCGCGCTTTCGGGATCGACGCTGAGATGGCGCGCGAGATTGGCGACCGCGAACAGGAGATCGCCGACTTCGCCGGCGACCTTTTCCTGCTCGCCGGCGTCGATCTCGACTTCGATCTCGTCCATTTCCTCGCGCAGCTTGGCGAGGACGGCGCGCGCGTCGTTCCAATCAAAGCCGACCTTGCCGGCCTTTTCCTGGAGTTTCAGCGCGCGCGTCAGCGCGGGCATGGCGATCGGCACGCCCGACAGCGCGCTCGCGCGGCTCTCGGGCTGAGCGCCTTGGCCGGCGCGCGCCTCGGCGCGAAGGCGCTTCTCGTCGGCCTTGATGCGCCCCCACAGCGTCCTGACCTCGTCGGTCGAAAGATCGCCCGCGTCGGCGAAGACATGGGGATGGCGGCGGATCAGCTTCGTCGTGATCGCCTCGACGACGCCGCCGAAGTCGAAGCGCCCGGCCTCTTCGGCCATGCGCGCGTGAAAGACCACTTGCAGCAGGAGATCGCCGAGTTCGTCGCGCAGATCCGCAAAATCGCCGCGCTCGATCGCGTCGGCGACTTCATAGGCTTCTTCGAGCGTGTAGGGGACGATGGTGGCGAAGGTCTGCTCTATGTCCCAGGGGCAGCCGGTCCCTGGCGTGCGCAGCGCCGCCATGATTTCGATGAGGCGCTGGATATCGCGCGAAGGCTGCATAGGGCGAATTCCCGCGCGGCGTTGGAGCGCAAGTCTCGCGCGGAGCCGGCGGCCGCGTTTCGTAACCGGCCCTATACGCGCAAACGAAACCGAGCCCGCCTCGCGCCTTTGGGGCGGGCGGGCTCGGATATCCCGTTAACGGGGTCAGAGCGAGATCGAAATGGCCTCGCGGCCCTTCGGCGTGTCGACGACGCGCATGTTCACCTGCTGGCCTTCGGCCAGATGGGAAATGCCCGCCGGACCGAGGACGGAGATATGGACGAACACGTCCTTGCCGCCGTCGTCGCTCGCCACGAAGCCGAAGCCCTTGGCGTCGTCGAACCACTTGACCTTGCCGCCGACGGCGACCGCGGTCGAGGGATCGGGCGCGACGCGGCGCGCAGGACGCGGCGCATCGCCGAACGAACGCTGTGGGCGCTCGACGATGCCGGCGGCGTCGACTTCGACGACGCGCGTCACCTGCGCTCCCTTGGCGCCGGCGCCGACCGTCACCTTGAGTTTGGCGCCGGCGGGGACGTTTTCATGTCCCGAGGCGTGCAAGGCGTTGGCGTGCAGGAAAGCGTCGCCCTGGCCGTTCGCCAGTTCGACGAATCCATAACCCTTGTCCGCCTTGAACCATTTCACGACGGCGTCGACCGTCGGTCCGCTGACCGGGGCGGAGGGCGCGCCGCCGCCGAGCGACGGTCCGCCAAATCCGCTGTCAGGGGCACCGCCGAAGCCGCGCGACGTACGCGGCTTCGGCTCGTAGGGCATCGGCCCGTCGTCGTCGAAACCGCGCTTGCGAGGCGCCCGAAAATCCTTACCCTTGCTCATGTGAGACTAGTTCTCCGCCCAATAAAACCCTGAAGCCGTTTCCGCCTCTATCGGAAACGGTTCCGCCGCATCGCCGACCGCCGGCGAAACCTCCTTGCGACGCGTCGCACGCGTCGAAAATGTTGGAAATCGTTGACGGGCGTTCGCCCATGCGCTCATCGACAGCCCTCTCAAAGGCCGCGTCCCTCGCCAAGACAAAGCGGATGGCGCGCGCAAGTGGCGTCGCAAGCAGGCAAAACCGCCGTACCCCGACATCGGGTCGGGAGGGAAAAAAGACCAGTCGACTGCATCATCCAAGCCTGCTCGGCCCCATAGCACTACGTTCAGTAGACCGCGCAAGCATAAAATAACCCATCTTCACCAATTTCGCCAGACCATTTGCTGGGCGTTTGCGAGGATTTGTAAGCGGCGCGGCCGCTTTTGTCACGCTCGGCGCACCGTTCGGCAGTAAAGTCATACAAACACACGGCGTCGTTCCGGCGGGCGCGGGGTTGCACATGGATTGGCGCTAAGAGCCCTTCAATGTTCGACTTTTTGGCTCGCACAGGGCGCAATGACCACCGTCTGGCCGTTGATCGATCCCGTCGTCGCGTAGTCGACCGTGTTGAAGACGGGGGAGGCGCGGGTCGCGGCGTGCGGATCGGAGAGCGCGACCCGCGAGGACGAGGCCTCCGCCGCGTAGCGCTCCGCGCCCTGGCCGATCATCACGCAGGCGATGGCGATCGCGGCCGCGGCGATGGCGGTGAATTCAAGTTTCTTGATCCAGCCGAACCAATCGAAGGTCCAATTCATCGCCAATCCTCGCCTTGGGGCGTCGCTCCCGGTCCGAGAGGATCGCGGACGTCGGCGCCGGCGACGAATTTATCGCCACCGGGGTAAACGAACCCTTGCCGAGCCGATCAAATATCGACGAGCTCGCGCGCCTGGGGCGCCCGTTCCTGAATGAAGGCGAAGCGAGCCTCGGGCTTGGCACCCATCAGACGCTCGACGGCGTCGGCGGTCTCGGCGCTCTGATCCTCGACGAGCGCGACGCGCAGCAGCGTGCGTTTGGCCGGGTCCATGGTGGTGTCGCGCAGATCGCGCATCGACATTTCACCCAGGCCCTTGAAGCGGCTGACGTCGATCGCGCCGCGGCCGGAAAAGCCCGACTTCATCAGTTGCTCCTTATGCGCGTCGTCGCGCGCATAGAGCGACTTGCCGCCCTGCGTCAGCCGATAGAGCGGCGGCGCGGCGAGATAGAGATGGCCTTCCTCGATCAGTTTCGGCGTCTGACGGTAGAAAAAGGTGATCAGCAGCGAGGCGATATGGGCGCCGTCGACATCGGCGTCGGTCATGATGATGACCTTGTCGTAGCGCAGATCGGCGGAGCGGTACTGCGACGCCGACCCCACGCCGAGCGCTTGGCTGAGATCGGCGAGCTGCTGGTTTTGCGCGAGCTTGTCGCGCGTCGCGGAGGCGACGTTGAGGATCTTGCCGCGCAGCGGCAGGATCGCCTGGCTCGCGCGGTCGCGCGCCTGCTTGGCCGAGCCGCCTGCGGAGTCGCCCTCGACGATGAAGAGTTCCGAGCCCTGCGCGGAGGTGTTGGTGCAATCGGCGAGCTTGCCCGGCAGGCGCAACTTGCGCGTCGCGGTCTTGCGCGCGACGTCCTTCTCCATCCGGCGGCGCAGGCGCTCCTCGGCGCGCTCGAGCGAGAAATCGAGCAGCTTTGCGGCCTGGCTCGGCGCGGCGACGAGCCAGTGATCGAACGCGTCGCGCACCACCGCCTCGACGAGGCGCGAGGCTTCGGCGGTCTGCAGGCGCCCCTTGTTCTGTCCCTGGAACTCCGGCTCGCGGATGAACACCGAAATGAGCGCAGCGCAATTGGCCATCACGTCGTCGGTGGTCAGCGCGCTCGCGCGCTTGGCCTGGCCGAGGCGCTCGGCGTGATCCTTGAGGCCGCGCAGCAGCGCGCCGCGCAGGCCCGCTTCATGGGTGCCGCCGTCGGGCGTGGGAATCGTGTTGCAGTAGGAATGGACGAAGCCGTCCTCGATAGCCGTCCACGTGACCGCCCATTCGACCGAGCCGTGCTTGCCTTCCTTTTCCACCTTGCCGGTGAAGGCCTGGTCGACCACCAGTTCCTGACCCTCGATGTCGGCGGCGAGGTAATCCTTCAAGCCCCCGGGGAAGCGGAAGACCGCTTCGGCGGGAACCTTGCCCTGCGGGTCGACGAGGCTCGGCGCGCAGCGCCAGCGGATTTCGACGCCGCCGAACAGATAGGCCTTCGAGCGCGTCATCTTGAACAGCCGCGCCGGGTCGAACTTGACGCCGGCGCCGAAAATCTGCTCGTCGGGGTGGAAGCGCACCTTGGTGCCGCGCCGATTGGGCGCCTTGCCGACGATTTCCAGCTTGGTGACGGGATGGCCGCGCTCGAACGCCTGCCGGTACAGCGTCTGCCCGCGCGCCACTTCGACTTCGGTGCGCGCGGAGAGCGCGTTGACGACGGAGACGCCGACGCCGTGCAGGCCGCCCGAGGTCTCGTAGGCGCCGCTGTCGAATTTGCCGCCGGCGTGCAGCTTGGTCATGATGATTTCGAGCGCCGACTTGCCGGGAAATTTCGGATGGGGGTCGACCGGCATGCCGCGCCCGTTGTCGAGGACGGAGAGCCAACCGCCCTCCTCGAGCGAGACTTCGATGAAGGTCGCGTGGCCCGCCACCGCCTCGTCCATCGCGTTGTCGATCACTTCGGCGAACAGATGATGCAGGCCGTTGGCGTCGGCGCCGCCGATGTACATGCCGGGGCGCCGGCGCACCGGCTCCAACCCTTCGAGCACTTCGATCGAGGAGGCGTTGTATTCGGCCTCGCCCGGCGTGCCGGCGCGCGCCGAGGGCGCGCGGCCTTTTTGCGGTAAGGGCTTACGGCGGAGCGCGGTCGCGCCGGCAAAGAGGTCGTCGGTCATGCGTATGTCTGGAGTCCGAATCGGGAGAGCGCAAGCCTAGCACAGACCGCAAGCGAACGAAACCGGAACGAGGCGGGCGGAAATTCCAGCGAAGGCGCGGGAATCGCGAGATCGTTCGCCGATTGGGCGACCTACGGTCCGCTCACGCCTCGGCGAGAGCGCAACGCTTGCCGCCGCCGGCGAGCGCGCGCAGGCGCCGACGCACGCCGCGTGCGAGGCGCATCGCGTGCGCGATCGGCCGCGGCGGCGCGCGCCGGCAGAACGCCACTTTGCGGATGAAGCCTTCGACTTCCCAGGTCGCGACGGCGCCGCGCGAGAAGTGGATCGTGTCGCCGGCGCCATAGCGGCGGGCCGGCATCCCCGGCGCGCTGACGACGACCGAGCCGGCGAGGAAATGGACGGTCTCGTCGATTTCGTAGCGCCAAGTGAAGCGGCCCGAAGTGCATTCCCACAGCACGGTCCAGGCGCCGCGGTCGGCGCTGGCGGCGAGGATCGCGCTCTGCGCTTGCGGATCGCCGGCCTCGATCCATTCGGGATCGATCGGAGCGGAGC
>CAVXCA010000077.1:0-88806 GCA_963759955.1 uncultured Alphaproteobacteria bacterium | reverse complement strand
TGGATGCCGCTGCGGCTTGTGCTGGTGCCGCGCGCCGTGCGGCGGGCGCGGGCGCACCGCGCTGCGCTGGAGCAATTCGTCGTGCGCCGCGTCGCTCATACCAAACAGCGCACCGGCGTACTGATCTTCGTGTCGCTGGCGGAGCGCTATGCGCGCATCATCGCCGACGACGGCATCGCCGAGAAGGTGCAGGGTGCCGAGTGGCAGGCTGCGATCGACGCCCTGATCGGTCACGTGCGCGATGGCCGCATCGCGCAGGGTTTCACCGCCGCGATCGAGCGCTGCGGCGCCGTGCTCGCGGCGCACGCTCCGCCCGACGGCTCGCCCAACGAATTGCCGGATCGCCTCTACGTGATGTAGGCGGACTTCTTCCTGGGTATGGGAGGCGGTAGGCTCCCGACAACAAACGAGATCGCCATGCTGGTCGGCGTGCCCAAGGAAATCAAGGACAACGAATACCGCGTCGGCATCGTGCCTTCGACGGTGCGCGAACTCACCGACAAGGGCCACGAGGTTGTGGTCGAGACCCGTGCAGGATCCGGGGCAGGCTTGTCGGACGCCGATTATAAAGCCGCGGGCGCCGAGATCGTGGCCGATGCCGACGCCGCCTATGGCCGCGCCGAGCTCATTGTGAAGGTGAAGGAGCCGCTCTCGGCCGAGCGCAAAAAACTACGCCGAGGCCAGGTGCTGTTCGCGTATCTGCACCTCGCACCCGACCGCCAGCAGACCGAAGATCTGATGCAGGCGGGCGTTACCGCGATCGCCTACGAAACGGTGACGGGCGCGCAAGGCGCGCTGCCGTTACTCACGCCGATGTCGGAGGTTGCAGGCCGCATGGCGCCGCAGGTTGGCGCGCGCTGCCTGGAAAAGGAGAACGGCGGGCGCGGCGTGTTGCTCGCCGGCGTGCCGGGTGTCCCGCCGGCCAGCGTCGTCATCATCGGTGGCGGCGTCGCCGGGACCAACGCGGCGCTGATCGCATCCGGCATGGGCGCCGAAGTGGCGGTACTCGACCGCAACCCGGAGGCGCTGCGCCGCGTCGACGCCGTTTTCGCCGGCCGCGTGCGCACGCTGTTCTCCACGCGCGACGTGGTGGAAATACTCTGCCGGCGCGCCGATCTCGTCATCGCCACAGTGCTGGTGCCCGGCGCCACCGCGCCGAAACTGATCTCGGCGCAAACCGTGAAGGCGATGAAGCCGGGTGCCGTGATCGTCGACGTCGCCATCGACCAGGGCGGCTGTGCCGAGACCTCGCGGCCGACCACCCATTCACAGCCGACCTATGTGGTCGATGATATCGTGCACTATTGCGTGGCCAATATGCCGGGCGCGGTCGCGCGCACGTCGACCTTCGCACTGAGCAACGTCACCACGTCTTTCGTGCTCGCGCTCGCGGACAAGGGCTGGCGGCGCGCGCTGGCGGACGATGCGCATCTGCGCGATGGGCTCAACGTCCACGACGGCCGCATCACCTACCGCGCCGTCGCCGAAGCGCTAGGATTGCCCTATACGCCTGCGGAGCAGGTGCTGCGCGTCTGAGCCCCGCTGTCATTCCGGCAGCGGCGGGATGCGGGCCGCACCCATCGTAAAAGTGATCGCCCGCATAGCTGGAATTCCACTTTAGCGGTACTGCGCCGCCGCTACGCTCATAATACGATCAAAAAGGCGACGTTGATTGCCACACCCGAAAGCAAGGAGGCTCCGATGCCCCAGCACGATTCCATCGACTGTGACCGCCGCGCCGTGCTCGGCGCGGCCGGCGCTCTGATATTGGGCGCGGCGCTGTGGCCGGCGCGCGCGCCGGCGCAAACCAATAATGCCGCCAAGCTGCGCATCGGCGTCATCGGCTCCGGCCATATCGGCGGCACGATCGGCGGGCTGTGGGTCAAGGATGGCCACAAGGTGCTGTTCTCCTCGCGCCATCCCGAGGAACTCAAGGACTTGGTCACGGGCCTCGGCGCGCTCGCCCAAGCCGGCACGGTCGAGCAGGCGATCGCCTTCGGCGACGTGATGTTCATCGCCGTGCCGTACAAGGCACTCCCGCAGGTCGGCCAGGATTACGGCGCGGCGCTCAAGGGTAGGATCGTGCTCGACGCCTGGAACGCCGTCGCCGCGCGTGACGGTGATGCGCTCGCCGAGGAAGCCGAAACAACGGCGTCGGCGTGACCTCACAGAAATACCTGCCCGGCACGCGGCTGGCGCGCGCCTTCAATACCCTCAACTACAAAATCTTCGCGCGCGAAGCGAACCGTCCCGATCCGAAGCTGGCGATCCCGATCGCCGGCGACGATGCCGAGGCGGTCAAAGTCGCCGCCGGAATGGGGCGCGACGCCGGCTTCGATCCGGTAGTGGTCGGCAAGCTAGCCGACGCGAGTCGCTTCCAGCGTGGCGCACCGGGTTACGGCCAAGAGGTCACCGCCGCCGAGCTCAAGCAGAAACTGTCGCTCACGCCATGACGGCGCTCAAGCGCTGGGTCGGCTGGGCGGTGCCGGCGACGCCGCAAGAACGCGCGGCGGCGCTGTGGTCGTTTGCCTATTTCTTCACGCTGCTGGCCGGATACTACGTGCTGCGGCCGTTGCGTGATCAGATGGGAATCGCCGGCGGCGTGCGGAACCTGCCGTGGCTGTTCACCGCGACGTTCGTGACGCTCATCGTCGCGTCAGCCATCGCCGGCGGCGGGTGTGAGGTTGAGGGCGCGAGCGCCGCGGCGAGGCGCGGCGCTCGCGCCCTCAACCTCACACCCGCCCCACCGGCGATCGGCGGCGACGCTGGGGCGCGGCTTTGAGGGGCGATAGAGAGTGTGGCCGTCAGCCGTGGGGCGCCGCTAGCATAAGCAGCCCGATGGCGACGACGGCGGCACGACGACCACGGCCACGAACGCCGCCCGATGATCGGCATGGATCGGCGGCGCTGGCGGGATATGCTCGATCCGATAGAGGCCGGATTCGGCGTCGCGGGCAGGACCGCCATGGGGCGCGCCGGCGGCGGCCGGCAGGTGTTCGCGTCCAGATAGAGCCCCGCTTCCGGGGAGGCCGAGCGTGACATGCCCGCCGCGCGGTCCGACGTGAGCCACGCGCCGCGATGGCCGATCGAGAGGCTCGGCCCGCGCGGACAGGTTGATGCCGCAGGCCGGGAATGATCGAGACACGCCTACGTAAAGCCGGAAGCCCATAGTCGCCGCCTACTCATCGTCGCTGACGTTCAAATCATCGACGATTCAATTGTAGCCCCGCCGCTTTTGCATATCGGCCATGATCAAGTTTCTAACTTCGTCGCCGGACAGTGTGCCGCGCACAAGGAGCGCTTGGGCGATCATTTCGACCCACCGCCAAGTCGCCGAGACAAGATTGTCCGCGACGATGCTCAGCCAAGTGCAATAGGCGGTCGCGGTATTTCCCATCGCCGTTGAGACGAAGCGCTAGATCGGTCACTAATTCGAAGTCGGACGCGCCGTGATAGGAGCGCCACGACCGCGGGTTGAACCGCTTTTGCGCGGCTGGTCCTGCAAGGGAAACAATAATCGCAGATTTGGCCCGCATCCGCGCGCGGTCCGAACCGTCATATATCAAGCCGAACGCGGCGAAGCGGACTCTCGATGCTCGACTGACGCCCGAATAGTCGGACGCGGGAACGATCGTCGCGCTCCGTGAGCTTCATAGCGAGACGCCACGCCGCAACAGCGTGGCCGGCCTCATGATACGCAGTTGCCCTTCGCTGCGAATTTCTCATGGCTTCGCCTCTCCCGAGCACATGCCCAGGGCTCGCTGCTGTTCTCCTCGACGAAGATCACGCCGGCGCCCGCGCGCGTCATCCGATTCTCCTTGACCGGACCAAGTCGTTGCACCTGTTCGATTGGAATGATGCCTTGGTCGCCAAGCGATCTGATGGAAGTGACCTTTTGGTCCGGACCGTGGAGTGGTCGGGCTCTAGCCAGAGCGGATCGAAGCGTGGTGTCGTTGGCGGGGAGCGGATTAGGAGCGCCGCGGATAAGCCATACGCCATCATGGTCGAGTACGCGCGTCAGCTCCTCGTCCGTATAGCTGTCGGGCAACCGAGGCCTTACACCGGGCTGCCCCCGAATTGTGAACTCTGCCCCGAAAAGGCGAAAGCGCCGCGACGACCGCGTTCACGGTGGAGATGTTTGCAGACACGGCACCAACGAAGCGTTCTAGGCGCTTGATCGTGTCTGTTGATACCCCGGCCTCAGCCGCCAGTTCGGATTGTTCGCGACGCACTAAAGCTCGGGCGGCTCTCAATTGGTCACCTGTAATGGCCATTTTTTGCACCTTTAGGCGTCTCATGCCGCTTATGGCTAAATAGCCAAAAGTGGAATAAATTACCTGTATGGGTAACGCATCCGCCTTGCTGGGGCAAGCTGATGCCGAAAGCCATCGCTCGGGCAGGCGCAACTGCTTTGCCCACTGCCCAACTGACCCGCGATCCCGTTCCCCGAGCTGCGCTTGCCACGCGCGGACATCAGCCGCCTCCGGTCGACCGCATGCCTGGCCGGTCGCCGCCGCCGGCGGGGCGATTAAGCGCTTGGCGAGTTTGTCGACCGGGAACGGCACAATGCCGACGTCGAGACCTCCCCAGCTCGGCAGGCGTAGGGATGCGCCACGGCTGCCGGCAAAGTTCACAGCGGGCATTTTCGCGCAACAGGTCGGAAGACGCTGTCGGCCCGTAGCGGATAAGCCAGGGCGCCACTGCCGCCGGCGCGCCGCGGCCGCACGAACCGCAATAGAGCCAGACCCAGCAGGTCGACTTGCGCAGCTCCGCAAGCGTGACAGGCCGGAGAGGGTGCGGGCGCATGGGCCGTAGAGTTGCGCCCCAGCGCCTGAAGCGCAACCATCGGCCGCCTGGTCACGCTGGCGCCTGCTGGTCGCCGGCGCATGTCGTTGGGAGACGGGGAGCGCCGCCGCTTCCGGCCGGTCCGACGGACAGGGAAAGAAAGGGGCGGTCGCCCGGACTTAATGGCCGTTGCGACCGCCAAAGGCGAGAGCCGGTCGGACTGGGGGACAAGATGACCAGCGCTCGATGCAACTGGAATGCGGCAAGCCGCGCTCGTGCGGAAGCCTCGGAATGTACCTAGTCGGCGTGAGCGCTGACCGTCCAAACGCCCTTCAATCGTCCACATTTATCCGTCCTAATCCGCGCCCATGTATTGGCCAGATATTGGACATGGAGAGGCGGGTCAGGCACTAAGTGATTGATTTTATTGGCGCGCCCAAGGGGAATCGAACCCCTGTTTTCGCCGTGAAAGGGCGACGTCCTGGACCGCTAGACGATGGGCGCTGGCCGGCGTTTCGGCTCTGCCGGAACGAGGCCTGCTATAAGGTCGTCGGGCGAGGCTGGCAAGGCCGGGGCGATGAATTCGCGGAGGAATTCTTCCCAGGGCGGTTCCCGGCCGGTTAACTCGGGGGTTTGACGCCGAGCGCCGGGAAAGAGCAAGAAAACGCGGTTTTGCAACGCTTTTTCATCCCCACTGGCTTGCGTGCGGCGCGGAGCGGGGACAATCATGGCGCGTTCTCGGCGGGAGAGAAGCCATGCGCGCGATTCGCATCCACCACACCGGAGCGCCCGACGTGATGGGCCTGGAGGAGATCGAAATCCCGCCGCCGGGGCCCGGCGAAGCGCGCGTGCGCCACCGCGCCATCGGCGTGAATTATCTCGACGTCTATTATCGCTCGGGCTTTTATCCTTCGCCGCCGCGTCCCTTTACGCCCGGCAACGAAGGCGCCGGCGAAGTCGTCGCGGTCGGCAAGGGCGTCAAGGATTTCAAGCCCGGCGACCGCGTCGCCTACGCCTCCACGCTCGGCTCCTACGCCGAGGAGCGCAACGTCGAAGTCAAGCACTTGGTGAAATTGCCCAAGGCGATTTCGTTCGACACCGCCGCGGGGATGATGCTCAAGGGCCTCACCGCGCAGTATCTGCTGCGCCAGACCTACAAGGTGAAGGCCGGCGACACGATACTGGTGCATGCGGCGGCGGGCGGCGTCGGCCAGATCCTATGCCAATGGGGCAAGGCGCTCGGCGCGACGGTGATCGGCACCGTCGGCTCGCAGGAGAAGGCCAAGCTCGCCAAGAAGGCCGGCGCCAAGCACGTCATTCTCTACCGCGAAGAGGATTTCGCCGTCCGCGTCGGCGAAATCACCAAAGGCGCCAAGTGCCACGTCGTCTACGACGGCGTCGGCAAGGCGACCTTTCCCGCTTCGCTCGACTGCCTGAGGCCGTTCGGCATGTTCGCCAGCTACGGATCGGCTTCGGGCGGCATCGAATCGTTCAATCTCGCGCTGCTCGCGCAAAAGGGCTCGCTGTTCGCGACCCGGCCGACGTTGTTCACGTTCCTCGCCGATCGCGCGCGGCTCGACAAGATGGCGCGCGATCTGTTCGCCGTCGTCTCTTCCGGCGAAGTCAAGATCGGCGTCGCGGCGCGCGCGCCCCTGGCGGACGCCGCGCGCGTCCATGCCGCCTTGGAGGCGCGCCAGACGACCGCCTCGACGGTGCTCGTTCCCTGACGAGCGGCGATCGGCGCGGGCGCATCTTGCGAATTCTCGGACAAATCCTT
The DNA here is from genome assembly GCA_963759955.1 of uncultured Alphaproteobacteria bacterium. Classification (GTDB taxonomy): domain Bacteria; phylum Pseudomonadota; class Alphaproteobacteria; order Rhizobiales; family Beijerinckiaceae; genus Roseiarcus. Next base: position 82,244 of record CAVXCA010000077.1, on the reverse strand, counting down.
TGGCGCGCCGCGTTCAAACCGGACGCGGCGCCGCCTAGCCAAAACCATCGATACGGATAGGATGGGTTGCGTAGCGTGGAGGGCCGCTTGAACGCCGCGTTCGTACTTGGTTCGCCGAACATCGTTCCGCAAACGGCGCCGTTGTTGGCCGCGCGCGCGATCAGCAAGCGGTTCGGCTCGTTCGTCGCCAACGATCGCATCGACCTTGCGCTCGCGCGCGGCGAGATTCACGCGCTGCTCGGCGAGAACGGCGCCGGCAAGTCGACGCTGGTCAAGATTCTCTATGGGCTCTTGAGCCCCAGCGAAGGCGAGATTCTCTGGCAGGGCGAGCCGATTACGCTGGCCAGTCCCAACGCCGCGCGCGCGCTCGGCGTCGGCATGGTGTTTCAGCACTTTTCGTTGTTCGACAATTTGACCGTCGCCGAAAACATCGCGCTGGCGCTGCCGAGTTCGGAACGGCTGGAGACGATTCCGGCGCGCATCGCCGAGATTTCGCGCGCCTACGGTTTCGCGCTGGAGCCGGACCGGCCGGTCTATTCGCTTTCGGCGGGCGAACGCCAACGCATCGAGATCGCGCGCTGCCTCTTACAGGACCCCAAGGTTCTCATTCTCGACGAGCCGACCTCGGTGCTCACGCCGCAGGAGGCGGAGAAGCTGTTCGAGACGCTGGAGACGCTGAGGGGCGAGGGCAGGGCGGTGCTCTATATTTCGCATCACCTGGAGGAAGTGAAACGGCTGTGCGATCGCGCGACGATCCTGCGCCTCGGCAAAGTGGTGGCGACCTGCGATCCCAAGGCCGAAACCGCGCGCTCGCTAGCGGCGCTGATGGTCGGCGCGCAGATCAAGGAGCTCCGCTCGGAGGGTGGCCGTCCGCCGGGCAAGCCGCGCCTCGTCGTCGCCGATCTCAACGCACCCTCGCCCTCGCCGCACGGGGTCTCGCTTCATGACCTCTCGCTCGAGGTGCACGGCGGCGAAGTGGTCGGCGTCGCGGGGGTCGCCGGCAACGGCCAGTCGGAGCTTTTCGCCTATCTCTCGGGAGAGCTGATCGCGGATCGGGCCGAGGCGATCCGCATCGACGACAAGCCGGTCGGCGATCTCGACATCATGCGCCGGCGCGCGCTCCGCGCGGCGTTCGTGCCCGAAGAGCGCGACGGCCACGCGGCGGCGCCCGATTTCACGCTCTCGGAAAACATCGTGCTGACCCGGCACGGCGCGAACGGCATGACGCGCGCCGGCTTCATCGACGCTTCGAAGGCGCTCGGCAAGGCCAACGACGTCGTCGCGACCTTCGACGTGCGCAAGTCCGGCGCCGATCCGCTCGCCCGCACGCTGTCGGGCGGCAATCTGCAGAAGTTCGTGGTCGGGCGCGAAATCTTGAGCGAGCCCGGCCTTTTCGTCGTCAATCAGCCGACCTGGGGCGTCGACGCGCTGGCCTCGGCCGCGATCCGTCAGGCCTTGCTGGATTTGACCGCGCGCGGGGTCGCGGTGCTGGTCATCAGCCAGGATCTCGACGAACTCTTCGAGATCAGCGACCGCATCGCGGTCATTCACGCCGGACGGTTGTCCGAGCCGCGCGCGGCGCGCGAGACGACGCGGGAGGCGGTCGGCCTCTTGATGGCGGGAATGGACGAGGGCGATCATGCGCATTGACCTCGTCGCGCGCGCACAACGCTCGCGCATGCGCGAAATGGCGGCGCCCGTCGCGGCGATGGCGGTGGCGATCCTCATCGGCGGCTGCGTCGTCGCGCTGGTCGGGCGCTCGCCGTGGACCGCCTTCGACGTCTATTTCATCGAACCGCTGACGCAATCCTATTCGCTGCAGGCGATCGCGGTGAAGGCGACGCCGCTGGTGCTCATCGCGACGGGCCTGGCGTTCTGCTATCGCGCCAATTTCTGGAACATCGGCGCCGAGGGGCAATTCGTCGCCGGCGGGGCGCTCGGCGGCTGGCTCGGGCTCGTCACCCACGACGGCGCGTTGCAAGGCGCGATCGGAAGCTGGTGGATTCTGCCGGCGATGATGTTCCTGGGCGCGATCGGCGGTGCGCTTTACGCGCTGATCCCGGCGTTGCTGCGCGTGCGGCTCAACGTCTCGGAAATCCTGACCAGCCTGATGCTGGTCTATGTCGCTCAGCTCGCGCTCGATTGGCTGGTGCGCGGACCCTGGAAGGACCCGGAGGGCCATAATCTGCCGGTGTCGGTCAATTTCGACCCTGAAGCGACCCTGCCGCTGCTCGTCGACGGCGGCTCGTTGCACCTGGGCGTGCTGTTCGCGCCCGTGGCGGTCGTCGTCGCGGCGCTGGTCTTTTCCAAGACGCTGTTCGGCTATTCGGTGCGCCTGGCGGGTCTCTCGCCGCGCGCGGCGCGTTTCGGCGGCTTCGACGATCGCACGATCGCGATCTCCGCTTTCATGATTTCGGGCGCGCTGGCGGGGCTCGCCGGCGTCGTTGAGGTGTCGGGGAAAATCGGCCAGTTGCTGCCTTCGATCTCGCCGGGCTACGGCTTTTCCGCGATCATCGTCGCCTTCCTCGGCCGCTTGTCGCCGATCGGCATTCTCATCGCCGGACTGGTGCTGGCTCTGACCTTCGTCGGCGGCGAGGACGCGCAGATCGCGATGCATTTGCCCGGCGATCTGACGCTCGCGTTTCAGGGCGTGCTGCTGGTGTGCGTGCTCGCGGCGGACGTGCTCGCGCGCTATCGCGTGTCCTTCTCGTGGGGCGGGGGCGCGCGATCATGAACGCTCAGGCGATCGTCGACATCCTGATGATTGTGGTCTCCGCCGCGACGCCGTTGCTCATCGCTGCGGTCGGCGAAATCGTCGCCGAACGCGCCGGCGTGCTCAACCTCGGCCTCGAGGGCATGATGATCGTCGGCGCGGCGACCGGATTCGCCTTCGCCTATATCACCGATTCGACGCTCCTCGGCGTTCTCGGCGCGGCGCTGTGCGGCATGGCGATTGCGGCGGTGTTCGCGTTCCTCACCCTCGCTCTCGCGGCCAATCAGGTCGCCGCCGGGCTCGCGATGACGATCTTCGGCCGCGGCCTCGCCAATCTGATCGGCGCGGGCTACGTCGGCCTCAAGCGCGCGCATGCGCCGGCGCTTCATATTCCCGGCCTCGGCGATCTGCCGATCGTCGGAAAATTGCTGTTCGGCCAGGATTTCTTCGTCTACGGCGCCATCCTGCTCACCGCCGTCGTGGCGTATTGGCTGACGCGCACGCGCGCGGGACTGACGCTTCGCGCGGTCGGCGAAAACCACACCTCGGGCCATGGGCTCGGCCTGCCGGTGCGTTCGATCCGTCTGGCGGCGGTGCTGTTCGGCGGCGCCTGCGCGGGCGTCGCAGGGAGTTATCTCTCGCTCGCCTACACGCCGTTCTGGTCGCCGGACATGACCGCGGGGCGCGGCTGGATCGCGCTGGCGCTGGTGGTGTTCGCGTCGTGGCGGCCGTGGCGGGCGATGGCGGGGGCGTTGCTGTTCGGCGGCGTGGCGGTGCTGGCGCTGGCCTTTCAAGGGCTGGGCGTGCCGATCCCCCCCCAGGCGCTCAACGCCGCGCCCTATGTCACCACCATTTTCGTGCTCGTCGTCTTGTCCGCGCGCGACGTGCGCGGCGCGACGGCGCCGCAATCCCTAGGGGTTGCGTTCATTCCCGACCGTTGAGGGCGCGCGGTCGGCTTCGCCGGGACGCTTCCGGCGCGGATTTCGCCTGGGTTTGGGGATTTCGGAAGCGACCGCCGAAAATCCCTCGGGACTGGTCGACATGGGTTGAGGCAAAAGGAGAGATGAACATGCGTGCAACGATGACGGGGGTCGCGGCGGCCGCGCTTCTGATGGCGCTGGCCGGCGGCGCTCAGGCGGCCGGCAAGGTCAAGGCCTGCTGGGTCTACACCGGCCCGGTGGGCGATTTCGGCTATTCCTACCAACACGACCAGGGGCGCCTCTACGCCGCCAAGCAGCTCGGCGACAAGGTCGACGCGACGACGTTCGTCGAGAACGTGCCCGACAGCGACGCGGAGCGGGCGATCGAACAGCTCGCGCGTAGCGGCTGCAATATCATCTTCACCACCTCGTTCGGCTTCATGGATCCGACCATCAAGGTCGCCAAGAAGTTCCCGAACGTGAAATTCGAGCACGCGACCGGCTACAAGCGCGCCGCCAACGTCTCCACCTACGCCGCCAAGTTCTACGAGGGGCGTTACGTCATGGGCCAGATCGCGGGCAAAATGACGAAGTCGAACACCATCGGCTACATCGTTTCCTTCCCGATTCCGGAAGTCGTTTCCGGCATCAACGCGTTCGAGCGTGGCCTGCAGACGACCAACCCGAACGCCAAGATCAAGATCGTCTGGGTCAACACCTGGTTCGATCCGGGCAAGGAGGCGGACGCCGCCAAGGCGCTGATCGCCCAGGGCGCCGACATCCTCACCCAGCACACCGATTCCGCCGCGCCGCTGCAAGAGGCGGAGAAGGCGGGCATTCTCGGCTTCGGCCAATCCTCCGACATGGCCAGGTTCGCGCCGAAGGCGCAATTGACCGCCAACACCGACAATTGGGGCCCGTACTATACGCAGCGTATCCAGGCGGTGATCGACGGCAAGTGGAAGTCGCAAGACACCTGGGACGGCATCGGCAAGGGCATGGTCGTTCTGGCGCCCTTCGCCAACATGCCCGACGACGTGAAGGCGATGGCGGAAAAGACCACCGCGGCGATCGGTTCGGGGGCGCTGCACCCCTTCGCCTGTCCCGTGCTCGATCAGGACGGCAAGGATCGCTGCAAGCCAGGCGCCAAGACGCTGGCGGACGGCGACATCCTCGGAATGAACTGGTACGTCAAGGGAATCGACGACAAAGTTCCGCAATAAGGGGCGCTTCGCCCATTCGCAGGGGCTTTAGGGCCCTCTTGCGCGCAGATCCGAGAGGCGGCCTTCGGGCCGCCTCCTTTTTGCCCGAAGAGTCGGCGGCCTTTGCGCCGCCGCTTTTTTGTCGGATGGGGAGGCGGGTTTCCGCCGGCCTCATTGTTTCGGGCCGCCTCATTGTTATGTGAGTGGGCTTCTCGGCCGACGCGCTTGGCGAGCCGGGAGCGGACTTGTATAGGATGCGCGGCGCGCCGAACCGTCGCCGCCGAGAAAGGCTTCATCGTCCATGAGCGAACCGAACACCCTCAAGAGGGCCGTCGACGCGCCCGCCGTCAAGGAAGAGGGCTGGTGGGAGACCATCAAGGTCATCGTCCAGGCGCTGATCATCGCGCTGGTGGTGCGAACGCTGCTGTTTCAGCCGTTCAACATCCCCTCGGGTTCGCTCATCCCGACGCTGCTGGTCGGCGACTATCTCTTCGTGTCGAAGTATTCCTACGGTTACACGCACTATTCGCTGCCTTCGTTCCTGGATCCCGGCGTGGCCGACGATTCCGATTCGAGTCTTTTGTTCAGTGTCGCGCACTTTCCCGCGAAAATGCTGGGCAAGGCGTTGGAGGAGGTCGATCCCGGTTGGGAGCATGGGCGCCTTTTCGCTTCGCAGCCCAAGCGCGGCGACATCATCGTCTTCAAGCTGCCGCGCGACGGCGAGACCGATTACATCAAACGCCTGATCGGCCTGCCCGGCGACAAGATCCAGATGATCCAAGACCGGCTCTACATCAACGGCCAGATCGTCGAGCGTGAGCCGCTGCCGCCCTATAAGACGAGCGGGCGTTTCGGCAACGTCGAGGAAGTTCCCCATTACCTCGAAACGCTGCCGGGCGGCGTCAAGCACGAGATCATTCAGCTCGACGGCGACGCCAATCCGATGCCCTACACTGCCAACACCGACGTCTACACCGTCCCCCCCGGCGATTATTTTTTCATGGGCGACAATCGCGACAATTCCAGCGACTTGCGCGTGCCGGAGGACAAGGGCGGCGTCGGCTACGTGCCGTTCGCCAATCTCATCGGCCGCGCCGAGGTGATCTTCTTCTCGGTCGACGGCGCGCCGGCGTGGGAATTCTGGCGCTGGCCGTGGACGGTGCGCTGGAACCGCATGTTCCATGCGGTGCACTGAGGCCCGCGCCGATCCTCTTCCCTGCAAAGGGTCATCGGATTTACACTCTTGGCGAAGCCTGCGGCCAATCACCCACGTCCCTCATCCGACCTTTCTCCACGAGCGGGGAGAGGTCGGGCGAGGCTCTGCGCCGTCGCCAAGACGTGCTATTTTCGTCGACCGCGGGGGCGCAGGAGTTCTCCCGGCGCCGATATTTCAGAATAATTTCAGCCGGACAGCCGTGAGCGGCGCGCGACAATGACCAAGAAGGCCAAGGCGGAGCTTGCGGCGCTCGAAGAACGCATCGGCCATCGCTTCCGCGATCGCGATCTGATGGCGCGCGCTCTGACCCATCTCTCGGCGCCGCTCGCCGGCGGGCCGGGGCGCGTGCAATCCTATCAGCGGCTGGAATTCCTGGGCGACCGCGTGCTCGGCGTCGTCGTCGCGCACATGCTCTACGACGCCTATCCGCAGGCGAGCGAGGGCGAGCTCTCGATGCGGCTGGCCAAGCTGGTGCGCCGCGAGACTTGCGCCGCGGTCGCCGAGGAATGGGACGTCGGCCCGCATGTCGTGATGGGGCAGGGCGAGGCGCGGGCCGGGGGGCGCAAGAAGGCGGCGATCCTCTCCGACATCTGCGAATCGATCATCGGCGCAGTGTTCGTCGACGCCGGGTTCGAAGCCGCGCGCGATCTGGTGATGCGCTCCTGGCGCGCGCGCATGGACGCCGACCTCGAGCCCGAGCGCGACGCCAAGACCGCCGTGCAGGAATGGGCGCAGGCGCGCGCGCTGGCGGCGCCGCGCTACTTCGAGGTCGCGCGCAGCGGCCCCGCGCACGCCCCGCAATTCGTCATGCAGGTCGTTCTCGACGGCTACGAGCCGGAACAAGGCGAGGCGAGCTCGAAGCGCGCCGCCGAGCAAGCCGCCGCGCAGGCGTTTCTCGCGCGCTGGAGCGCCAAATGAACGAGAACTCGATGCGGCTTCGTCGCGCTGATCGGCGCGCCGAATGCGGGCAAGTCGACGCTGCTCAACGCGCTCGTCGGCTCCAAGGTTTCGATCGTCTCACGCAAGGCGCAGACGACGCGCACCGCGGTGCGCGGCATTCTCGTCGAAGGGGCGGCGCAGATCGTCTTCGTCGACACGCCCGGCCTGTTCGTGCCCAAGCGCCGGCTCGATCGCGCAATGCTTGCCTCCGCCTGGGGCGCGGCGGGCGATGCCGATGCGCTGGCGCTGCTGATCGACGCGCGCCAGGAGCTTCTCGCCGCCGGCAAGGCCGGACTCGAGGCGGCGAACGCCGAATTGAGCGAGCCGACGCAGGCGATCCTGAAGACGTTGAGCGAAAGCCGGACGCCGAAGTTCCTGGTCCTCAACAAGATCGATCTGGTCGAGCGCTCCCATCTGCTGGCGCTCGCCGCCAAGCTCAACGCAGCGCTGAAGTTCGACGAAACCTTCATGATCAGCGCGGCCACCGGCGACGGACTTCAACGTCTGCGCGAAAAGCTCGCGCAGACGATGCCGCCGGGGCCCTGGCTCTATCCCGAGGACCAGATCGCGGACGCGCCGATGCGCGCGCTCGCCGCCGAGATCACCAGGGAAAAGCTGTTCGAGCGGCTGCACGACGAACTGCCTTATCAGACGACGGTCGAGACCGAGTCGTGGAAGGATTTGCCCGACGGTTCCGCGCGCATCGAGCAGACGATCTACGTCACCCGCGACAGCCACAAGAAGATCGTCATCGGCGAAGGCGGGCGCACCATCAAGGCGATCGGCGCCGCCGCGCGCAAGGATATCGCCCAGGCCAACGAGACGCCGGTGCATCTCTTCCTGTTCGTCAAGGTGCGCGAGAACTGGCTCGACGATCCCGAGCGCTACCGCGCGATGGGGCTGGAGTTTCCCAAACGGTGAGCCAAAGGCGCGCCGGGCGGCGCGCCTTTCAGCCTCAAACCGGCGGGACGACAGGCGGAACCGCCGCCGCGGCGGCGTCCGCTCCGAGCGTCTGCGTCAGCGCCGTGATTCCGGCCAGGCCGCCGAGCTGCATCGTTTCGACCGCGGTGCTCGGCACGATGACGATGGTGGCGTTGTCCCGCTTCAGCCCCTCATAGAGCATGTTCATCGCCCTAAGATGGAAGGCGGTGGGATTGTTGGCGTAGGTCTTGGCCGCCTCGCCGAATTTCTCCGCCACTTGGCGCTCCGAATCGCCGAGGATGACGCGCGCCTGGCGCTCGCGCTCGGCCTGCGCCTGCATCGACATCGCGTCCTGCAACGCCGGCGGGATCAGCACGTCCTTGACCTCGACCGAGATGACGTTGACGCCCCAGGGCTCGGTGCGTTCGTCGATGATCTTCTGCAAATCGGCGCTGATCTTATCCCGCCCCTCCAGCATGTCGGCGAGCATGGTCTTGCCGATGACGTCGCGCAGCGCCGTCTGCGAGGCCCAGTTGATCGCTCCGTTGTAATCGGCGACGTCGAGCGCCGCCTTCTTGGGGTCAATGACCTTCCAGAACAGGACCGCGTCGACGTCGACCGGCACGGTGTCCTTGGTGAGGGTCTTTTCCGCCTTGAACGCGCTGGTGATGACGCGGGTGTCGATCCAATAGGGGACGGTCTCGACGATCGGAATGATGAAGAACAGCCCCGGGCCCTCGAGGGCGCGGAAACGCCCGAGCCGCAGCACCACCACCCGTTCCCACTGATCCGCGATCCTGACGGCGTAGGAGACGATGAAGGCGACGACAAACGTCAGCACGACGATCCAGCCGCTCGCACCGTAATAAGGCGGCGCCTCGGTCGCATAGGCCAGGGCCAAGCCGACGAGGACGATGACGACGAAGATCAGCGCCGGCAGGGAATTGGATTTCCTCATCCTGATGCTCCTTCCACACGCCGGAATCCGGCGCCGGCGACGCGCGCCTGCGCTTCTTGCCACGAGCGCCGCGTCCGGTTGTTGAGGCCCGTCAATCCGACCGCGCTCTCAATGGCCCGGCCAGCCGAGCCAGCGCGGCGCGCGCCGGCGGTAGGCCTCGTATTGGGCGCCGAAGCGCTCGCTCAAGAAGCGTTCTTCGCGCAGGACGTAAGCCCAGTTGAGCCACGCGGCGAGCGCGGCCGCAAAAACGAGATTGGCGAGGACGCCGCTCGCGATCGCGAGCCCGCCGCTCGCCATCGCCATGCCGAGATACATCGGGTTGCGCGAATAGCGGAACGGCCCTTCGCCCATCAGACGCGGCGTCGTCCCGAAGGGAACGACGACGACGCCAGCGCGCTTGAAGGCCGCGTCGGCCCACAGATTGAGCGCGACGCCCAAGGCGATCAGCACGCCTCCTGCAGCGAGTTCGACGAGGTCCGGCCGCGGCGGCCAGGTCAGCGCAACGCCCGGCGCTTGCAGGACGAGGCTGGCGACGAACATCCGCGGCGGCAGCCAGGCGCCGAGCGGGATCGATCGATTCGATTGCGCCATCGGGAACTTTCCGGCCGCGCGCGCTCCTCGAGCGCCGCGGTCCCTTTCAGCGCAATCCTGTCACATCCGCGTGACGCGCGGTTGCGCCGTTTCGTCGCTCCGATTGCGGCGGCCGGTCGGCGAGGGCATGATCGCCCTGGCGAAGTTGGGAAACGGACATGAGCGCCGAAGCCTCTGAAGAAGCCCCGGCAATTGCGAACGCGAGCGCGCGCGGCGCCCTCGCGCTGGCGCCGACTTCGCGCAACCTCGCGTTTTGGACCGCCTTCGTCTTCGTCGGCTCGCTCGCGCTGTTCGTCTGGGGCCTCGGCGCGGCGCGCGAAATCTATTTCGACGAGACCTGGTACGTGCCGACCGCGCGGACGCTGCTCAAATCCGGCGCGATGCTGCATCAGGAGCATCCTCCGCTCGGCAAGTTCTTGATCGCCTGCGGAATGCGAATCTTCGGCGACAATCCGATCGGCTGGCGCGCGATGAGCGCGCTGTTCGGTTCGCTGACGCTGGTGGCGACGCTGATCTGGTCGTATGCGTTGCTGCGCGATCTCGGCCAGGCGCTGTGGGCGAGCGCGGTCACGCTGTTCGCCGCCATCGTCTATGTCCAGGCGCGCATCGCGATGCTCGACATCTTCGTGATGGCGTTCTGCGCGTTCGCGCTCGCGTTCTTCACCCTGAGCCTGAAAGAACGCCAATCGCCGCGCAGTTCGTTCATGTTTGCGATTGCGATGGGCGTCAGCCTCGGCCTGGCGAGTGCGTGCAAACTGTCGGGCTTGTTCCCGCTTTGCGGCGTCATCGCGGTGCGCCTGCTCATCGGCCTTCTCAAGCTCTGGCGCGTGCGCTTCGAGGATCCCAAGGAGACGGATTTTTTCGGGCCCGACGCCTGGGCGGCGCTGACCCCCGGGAAATCGTTCGTCGCCTTGGCGCTGGCGCCGTTCCTCGCCTATTTTTTCACCTATCTGCCGCAAATGATCCACGAGGGCTCGATCCTCGAATTTTTCTCGTCGCAACACCGCATGATCGCGATCATGATGGGAAACTCGGCGACCCATCCCTATTCGAGCCTGTGGTTCCAATGGCCGGCGATGACGCGCCCGGTGTGGTATCTCTTCCATGTCGAAGGCGCCAACGCCGCGACGTGGAGCGCGCAGCATCCCGCACAGGCGATTGTCGGCATCGTCAATCCGCTGGTGCTTTATGCCGGCGAGGCGGCGATCCTGCTTGCGGCGTGGCGGTGGATCGTCAGCCGTGAAGTCGACGCGATGATCGTCACGGTCGCGTTCTTCTCGCAATATCTGCCGTGGGCGATCAATCCGAAGGGGCTCGAGTTCTTCTATTACTATTTCCCGCCGCTGCTTTGCCTCGGGCCGGCCCTGGCGCTGGCGTTCTTTCGCGGCGGAGCGCGCCCGCACAACCTCGCCGCGCTCGGTTTTCTCGTGGCGGCGGGGCTGAGTTTCGTCTTTTACCTGCCGGTGCTGTCGGCGCAGTTCGCCGTCGACCCTAACGCTTTTGCCGAGCGCATCTGGTTCGATGCGTGGCGGTGAGAGCGAGACGAAAACACGAAAAAAGGGCCAGGAGCGATCCTGACCCTTCCCATCGCCGGACGAGCGGCGCAGATCCATCGCCGCCAGCGCCGGTACATCCGCGGTCGCTGGTCGGCATGATCGTTAGCCTCGTTCAAACGGCTTGGAGCTTTTCTGCGGACATTTTGCCCGAGCGCGTGTCGGTGACCAACTCGAAGCTGATCTTCTGACCTTCGCGCAAGTCGCTCATGCCGGCGCGTTCGATCGCGCTGACGTGAACGAAGGCGTCCTTGCCGCCGTCATCCGGTTGAATGAAACCGAAGCCTTTTTGGGAATTGTACCACTTTACCGTGCCTATAGCCATGACGCCCCTCTTGGATGCGAGCATAACAACGCGACTTCGCGACGCGAAATCATCATCAAGTTTCGATTTTTGGAGGGAAGAACGTCGCCATGAGCCGATTGAATTGCTCGAGGCAAAGATGGTCCGGCCGAATTTCGATCGCCTTATTTATGATCGCGACCGCACTATTTCAAGGGCTGTCATCATTCGCAACCCGCGAACATGTCGGCCTGCGATCCAAATTGCGCCCGGCAAGAGACGGCCCGCACTCAATTAACGCGTTGGCGGGCTCCGATGTCCCTTCAGACCGTCTGATCCGCCGCCGAATTCCTAACTGGCGGCGAATCAGAGTTGGGGTCGCGATTACGCTGTGCGCTGCAGGTCGGCGAAATGCGATCGGCGGCGTTTCCGCGGCGCCGACGATGCGATGACGCTCGCCGCCAAGCGTCGGATTCTATCTGGTCCAAGCGAGCGGCGTTCGTCATTCCGCCGGCGCGCCCGCGGCGACGTCCGCCGCTTCGCGCTGGCCCGAAACTTCGGCGCCGGCGCTCGGCTTCAGCAGCGAGAAGATCGCCACCGAACTCAGGGCGATCAGCGCGGTGACGCCGAAGCTCAGGCTCATGTCGCGCGCCACGAGCGCGCCGTCGCCCAACGCGAATTGAATCGATTCGATGCAGGCCGCGGCGACCGCGACGCCGACCGCGCCCGACATCTGCTGGACGACGCTGGCGAAACTCGTGGCGCGGCTCATGCGCGCCTGGTCGATGTCGGCGTAGCTCAGCGCATTGAGCGCGGTGAATTCGAGCGAGCGGAAGAATCCCCCCGCCAACAGCGTGGTGAGCAGCAGCCAATGCGCGGTGTGGGCGGTGAAGAAGCCGTACGACGCGAGGAACAACGCCGAGATCACGCCGTTGACGATCAGCACGCGGCGAAAACCCCAGCGCCGGATGATCCTCGAGGCCGAGAATTTCATCGCCATGGCGCCCGCGGCGGCGGCGAAGGTCAGCGATCCCGATTCGAACGGCGTCATGCCGAACCCGATCTGCAGCAAGAGCGGCAGCAGGAAGGGGATCGTGCCGATACCGACGCGGAAGATGAAGCCGCCGACGACGCCGACGAAGAACGTCGGCGAGTTCAAGAGCGAGAGGTCGATGATCGCGTCCGGATCGCGCCGGGCGTGGCGGACGTAGGCGACGAGCAGCGCGACCCCGCCGAGGACCAAGCCCGCGATCACCCAGGCCGGAACGACCTCGCGGCCGATGATGGTCAGCCCGAAGATCAAGGCGAGCAGCCCCGGGCCGGAGAGAAAGAAACCCTTGAAATCGAACCGCGCGACGTCGCGTTCGCGCAGGTTCTCGATGAACATCAGCGACAGCACGGCGCCGAGGAGACCGATCGGGACATTGATCCAGAAGATCCAGCGCCAGTTCAAATAGGTGGTGATGAAGCCGCCGAGCGGCGGGCCGACGATCGGGCCGACCAGCGCGGGCACGGTGAGATAGGCGAGCGCGTCGACCATGTCGGCCTTCGGCGTCGAGCGCAACAGCACCAGCCGCCCGACCGGCACCATCATCGCGCCGCCGAGCCCCTGGAACACCCGCGCGGCGACTAGGGTCGGCAGGGAGGCGGACGCGCCGCACAGGATCGAGCCGAGCGTGAAGACGACGATCGCCGAGCAGAACACGGTGCGCGCGCCGAGCTTGTCGGCGACCCATCCCGAAGCGGGGATGAACACCGCCAGCGTCAGCATGTAGGACGTCAGCGCGAGTTTCAGGACGATCGGATCGAGACGGAAATCCTGGGCGATCGCCGGCAGCGACGTCGAAAGCACCGTGCCGTCCATGTTTTCCATGAACAGGGCGGTGGCGATGATGAAGGCGGTGAGAATCGTCGGGCGCATCAGGAACCTAGGGGACGGCCGCCTTGTGGCGCCGGGCGGCGCCCGCGGCAAGCCGCGCGGGGTCACAATGGGGTGAAGGGGCCAGCGGCGAGGCGCGGCGGTTGTTGCCGCGGCGGCGGGGCAAGCGAGGATTAAGCGGTTGAACGAGACGTCGCCGAGAACGGGATATCCCACAGAGGCGCTTCAAGTGCGACAGGGAGAGATCGCCACGGTTTCTGTGATCTCCTCGCGGGCAAGCTTGCTTTTCTCGCTCTCCATCAGGTCCTCGGCCGTGCTGACGAAATTCGCCGCGCTCAATCCTGGGTTGATCGGCGGCAAGAACGACACGACGATCGTGCCAGGCGCCTTGGGGGCGCCGCCAATTCCCCAAAATCGTCCGGAAGTCACGACAACGGGCAGCACGGGGACCGCGAACGTCCTGTAAAGGAGCGCCACGCCGCGCTTAAATTCGACCGGTTCTCCCAGTCGCTTGCGAGCGCCCTCGGGAAAGATCAGCACCGAACGCTCGGCCGCCAACGCTGCTTGTCCCTGCTCCACCATTGCGCGCAAGGCCTTATGGCCGTCATCGCGGTCGATCATGATCATGGGCGAGCGTCGCAAATACCAGCCCATGATCGGGACACGCAGCAGTTCTTGCTTGGCGACGATCGCCACGTCCGGAAACAGCACAAGCGCCGCGAGTGTTTCCCATGTCAATTCGTGGTTGGCGATGATCAGACTGGGCGTCGAGGGGCGATTCTCCCCGCCTCGCACTTCGTATTTCAATCCGACGAGCCCCGAGAGCAGCCCGAGAATGCCACGGGCCCAAATCCGCGATAGTCTGCGCACCGTTCGGGGCGGTGATCCGGCGATCCACAATAGCGGAATGAGCAAGCCGAAAAGACCGGTCCATAAACCCCACAGACCGTTGAAAACATGTGAACGCAAGAAGCTCATCCCGATAACCAGAAATTCTCGATCTCGAGTGGGCCATCATAGCGGCAAACCATGATCGCCGCTGAAAAACAGGCAAAGCGAAACGACTCGCGCTTCAGCGCCACGGCGCATTCGGGGCGACGGTGCCTTATTCGAGACGACGCCTTCCACAATAGGCGCCGACCGTCCGTTCTGGCTAGTGGCATGCACTGCCGGCGGAGTGGGCCGGAATGGGCGTCAGCGCACGGCCTCGCCGTGGCAAGTCTTCTGCGTTGCGTTCCACGGCCAGTCGCCACAACTGTCGCAGCCGCCGAGCGGCGCGGCGAGCGCCGCGGTGCAGGAAAGCGCCAGAGCGATACGGATCAGGTGGATGCGGGGCATGGGCGCATCGTCGCGCGGATTGCTGCGGCGCGTCAAGCGCCGGTCGCGCGACCGGCGCGACGTCGCTCCGTTGCGGGCGCGGCGCCGCAGCCGCGCGCTGTTTCCGTCGAGCGGACGCAAGAAGTCTTCACTTCGCGGCGACGCGGCGAGAAAAACGACTCGGCGCGAAGTCCCGATCATGTATAGGCTGGCGCATCGGATGACGCGGCGGGACGGCCATGAAGACGTTTCATGTCGAAATCATCAAGCCGTCGCACTACGACAAAGACGGCTACGTCATCCAGTGGTGGAAGGCCTGGATTCCCTCGAATTCAATGGCTTGCCTCTATGCGATCGCACGAGACTGCGCGGAACGGCAAGTCTTGGGCGAGGACGTCGCGATCGAAGTCGACGCCTTTGACGAGATGAACGTCAAGCTTCCCATCGAGCGCATCGTCGCGCGCGTCAAACAGCCCGGACATGACGGCCTCGTATGTCTGGCCGGCGTGCAATCCAATCAATTCCCGCGCGCGATGGCGATCGCGCGCCGTTTTCGCGCGCAGGGCGTGGCGGTGGCGATCGGAGGTTTTCATATCAGCGGCTGCCTCGCCATGCTGAAGGACTTGACGCCCGAATTGCGCGAGGCGCTCGATTTGGGCGTTATCTTGTTCGCCGGCGAAGCCGAGGAGCATTTCGCGGGGGTCCTTGCCGACGTCCACGCCGGCGCGGCGAAGCCGATCTACAATTTCATGGACGACTTGCCGAATATGCAGAAGCAGCCGATCCCGGAACTGCCGCTGCGCTTGGTCAAACGCTACGACGGCGTCATGTCTTCCTTCGACGCCGGTCGGGGGTGCCCGTTTCAATGTTCCTTCTGCACCATCATCAACGTGCAGGGCCGCAAGTCGCGCTGGCGGGACGCCGACGACATCGAGCGAATTCTGCGGCAGAACGCGAAGCAAGGCATATCGCGATTTTTCATCACCGACGACAATTTCGCGCGCAACAAGAATTGGGAGGCCATTTTCGATCGGATGATCGAGATGCGTGACCGCGAGGGATTTTGTTTTCATTTTCTCATTCAGGTGGACACGCTCGCGCACAAGATTCCCAACTTCATCCACAAGGCCGCGCGCGCGGGCTGCAAATACGCGTTCATCGGGCTGGAGAGCATCAATCCCGACAATCTCGCGCAAATGAACAAGGGCCAGAATCGCATCACGGAATACCGAAAGATGTTTCAGGCCTGGAAGCAGGCCGGCGCCGTCACCTATGCGGGCTACATCCTCGGACTGCCGGGCGACACTCCGCAAAGCGTTCGTCGCGATATTGAGATCGTGCAGAAGGAACTGCCTGTCGACTTGCTCGAATTCACCATGCTGACGCCCTTGCCGGGGTCCGAGGATCACAAGGCCCTCTACGAACAAAACGTCTGGATGGAGCGCGACCTGAACGCGTATGATTTGGAAACCGTCACCGTCGCGCATCCGCGCATGAGCCGCGAGGAATGGCAGCGGGTCTATGCGGACGCTTGGAACTGGTACTACACGGACGAGCACGTCGAGCGGCTGCTGCGGCGCAACGCCGCCTACGGCGTGAAGACGCTCAGGGTTTGGCGGAGCTTGGCGCAGATTTACGGCGCCGCCAATTTCGAGGGCGTGCATCCGCAGCAATGCGGCTATTTTCGCCGCAAGGATCGCGCCGAGCGCCGCCCCGAGCTGCCGCGCGAGCCCGCGCTCGGCTTCTACGCCGCGCATTCCTGGCGGAGCCTCGTCAAATACGCCCGCTTCGCACTGTATGCCCTGAAGACGTGGCGAATTCGCAAGCGTGTCGACAACGACCCGGCTTCAAGGTCCTATTCGGACTTGGCTATCGCCGCGGTGGTCGACGCGGAAGGCGAAGCGCTCGAAATGTTCGAACTCAATCCGTCGTCCCGGACCGCAGTCGAGAAAGCGCGCCGCCAGGCCCGCCGCCGCCGACATCGCGAAAACGCGATCCCGGCGCCTTAGCGGTGAGAGTTCAACGGTCCGCTCGTGGCGTTATGGCGTCACGCCGGCTCGAGCGAAAGCGCGCCGCATGTCGCAGGCGGTCGCGAAAACGGCCCGAAGATGCCGCGTCGCCGCCCCATTCGACGCCTTGTCGAAAGCCGATCGCGCCCTAACTGTGATTGAGTCCCGACCGGACCTCGTCGTCCCCGCGAGGCGCGAGGACGGCGCTCCGGTCCCGGCTGCATCCAACGAGGAGGCAGATCATGAGGACCGTAAGCAAGACCCTGGTCGCCGCGACGGCGGCGCTCGCCCTCGTCTCCGCCGTACCGACGCAAGCGGCGGCCAATCCCGCCGTCGTGGCGGGGTGGTGGATCGTCGCCGCAATCGCCGGGGGCGTGGTGGTCGGCGCGGCCGTCACCCATCCGGAGATGTTCACCCCGGCCGCCGCCCCAGCGCCGATGCCCGCGGTCAGCGTGACGAACGCGCCGACGACGGGCTGCTACTGGACCCACGGGCGGGTGCACGGCGTGTGGCGTCGCGTGCAGGTCTGCGACTGAACGAGGTCGACGTTCAACGGCGGGGCTCGATGCAGGTCGGGCCCCGAAGCGTCGAGACGGAAGGCGCCGCGCGCCTCGGCTGAGGAGGCGAGAGCGGCGCTCAGGCGCTATCGCATCTGCGACATGATCCCCCTCGGCGGCCGGGTCGTCCGATCAGCGCGTCTCGCTTTCGGGGCGCGCCGTCGCGCTCTGTCCGGCCAACGCCTGGACCGCCGCGCTGGAGTCGTCGCGCGCGCCGACCATGTATTGCACCAGTTCCTCGGTGTTGGTCTCGGCGGTGATCTTCTCCGCGACCTTGCGGCCGCGATGCATGACGATGAGGCGATCGGTCACCGCGAACACGTCGGGCAGGATGTGGGTGATCAGGATCACCGGAACGCCTTGGTCGCGCAAGCGGCGAATGAGTTCGAGCACCTTCTTCTGCTCGGGGACGCCGAGATTGTTGGTCGGCTCGTCCATGATCACGAGCTTGGCGTCCCAATAGACCGCGCGGGCGATCGCGACCGCCTGGCGCTGCCCGCCGGAAAGGTTCTCGATCGGCTGGGTCAGGGTGGGAAACTGGATCTGCAGGGAATCGAGGGTTTGGCGCGATTCGCGCAACATGGTCTTGTTGTCGAGCGTGTGGATCAGCCCGCCGAAATAGCTCTTCTTGACTTCGCGCCCGAGAAAGATGTTGGCGCTCACGTCGAGATTGTTGGTGAGCGCGAGGTCCTGATAGATGGTTTCGACGCCGTGGCGCCGCGCGTCGATCGGATGGGCGAACTGCGCGCGCTCGCCCTCGAAGAAGATCTCGCCCTCGTCGGCGTGATAGACGCCGGAGATGCACTTGATCAGCGTCGACTTTCCCGCGGCGTTGTCGCCGAGCAGGCCGAAGACTTCGCCGCGATTGATCTCGAAACTGACAGCGTTCACCGCCACGAGGCCGCCGAAGCGCTTGGTGATGTTGCGGACCGAGAGGAGCGGCTCCGTCATGTCGCCGGCCCTCCGCGGTGGCGGCCGGTGATCAGGTCGCGCGACTGGTCGATCAGCACCGCGACGATCACGACCGTTCCCACGACGATGAACTGCCAGAACGCTTCGACGTTGAGCATCACCAGCCCCGTCGTCAGAACCGCGATGATGAGCGACCCGATCACGGTGCCGATCACCGTTCCCGCGCCGCCGAACAGGCTGACGCCGCCGATGATCACCGCGGCGATCGAGGACAGCAGAAGCGGATCGCCGATCACCGCCGAGCCCGCGGTGAAGCGCAACGTCGACAGAAAGCCGGCGATCCCCGCGGTCGCGGCGGAGAGCATGTAGACTTTGATGATGTGACGATCGACGGGAATGCCGGTGCGCACCGCCGCTTCCATGCTGCCGCCGATCGCGTAGGTGTGCCGGCCGAATTGGGTCTTGCCGAGCAGGAACATCGCGTAGGCGACGACGAAGGCGGTGAGGATGACGGGGTAGGGCAGGATGGTGTCCATCCGGCGCAGGAGCTCGCCGCCGACATCGGGGCGGTGGAGAAAATAGGCGCCGCCGCCCTCGCCGTGGATATAGTAAAGGAGGGCGTCGTTGCCGTAGGCGCGAATGCCCGAGGGCAGGCCGATCACCGTCGTGTTCTCCGACATCAGGTAGGCGACGCCGCGAACGATGAACGAAGTGCCGAGCGTGACGATGAACGCCGGGACCTTGAGCTTGGCGATGATGACGCCGTTGACCAAGCCGACCGCCGCCGCGCCGGCGACGCCGGCGATCAGGCCGACGACGACCGAGGGAAACAGCGGCGCCCCGCTGTCGAACGCCCAGCGCAGAGCGAGCGCCGAGAGAACCGAGCCGAGGCTCATCACCCATCCCACCGACAGATCGATGCCGGCGCCGATGATGACGAAGGTCTGGCCCAATCCGAGCAGCAGCACCGGAATGATCGCGACCAGGATGTTCTGCGAATTGCGAATGGTGAGGAAATCGACGTCGCCGCCGCTGGCCAGCGGCACCGCGACGACGAAGAACAGCGCCATCACGCCGAGGAACAGCCACGCCCAGACGCGGCTGAGCAGCAGGGCGAAGCGCTGCGTCGGCGTCGTCCTCGCCAAGGGCGTCGCCGCGGCGGGCGAAGCGATGCTCGATCCGCGAACGGTCACGCGCCGATGTCCTCACGACGATGCAAGAGCGAACGAGGGGCGAGGATAGGTCGGGGGCGTTCGTGCGAGCAACCCCCGATCCGATCTCACGCGGCTGCGTTCACTTGGCCGGAACCTTGTAGATGAAGCGGGCGATCGCCGGATCCGTCACGTTGTTCTTGTCGATGATGGCGAAGCCGGTCTCGACGCGGCGCGGCAGGCTGGTCACGCCCGCGGCGTCGGCTTGCGCGAACATCACCGCCATGTAGCCCATGTCGTACGGCTTCTGCGCCAGCACCAGGGTGACGACGCCCTTGTTCATCAACTCGATGGCGAGCTGCGTCGCGTCATAGGCGACGACCTGGACGTGGCCGCCGAGGCCCGCGTTGACCACCGCCGTGCCGGCGCCCTGCGCGCTGAAGACGTTGGTGCCGAACACGCCGGCGAGGTCGGGATTGCGCTGCAGCACCGCCGCGGTCTGCTGCGCGGCCTTGTTGGCGTCGTCGAGATTGTAGTCTGGCCCCAGCACCTTGATGTTGGGATATTCTTTCGTCATCTCCTCTTTGAAGCCGATTTCGCGGCCCTCGACGGAGCTGACGTTGGGGTTGGTCGAATTGATGTAGACCGTGCCCTTGCCGCCGATCGCCTTGGCGAGCCCGCGCGCGGCGATGCGGCCGCCCTCGGTGTTGTCCGAACCGATATAGCTGAGCGGGAACTTCACCGGGCCGTTGACGTAGTCGCCGTCGCCGAGGAAGGTGTCGACGGTGATGACCTTGATGCCGGCGTCGGCCGCGGCCTTCAAAGGACCGACCATCTGATCTTTGTCGGTCGGCGCGGTGATGATGTAGGCGAGGTCGCCGCGGGCGACCATCGAATCGAGGATCGGCGTCTGAACGTCGACGCCCCAAGTCGGCGGGATCTGGGTGACGACTTCGGCGCCGATATCCTTCGCCGCCGCCTCGACCCCGAGCTGCATGACCTGATAGAACGGGTCGACGACGCCCGGCAGGAAGCCGATCTTGATCTTGCCGGCGGCCTCGGCGCCGGGCGAGGCCATCGCCAGAGCCAGTCCGGCCACGACCGCAAATAAAGCTGGTTTGCGCAGCATCGTCGTTTCCTCCCTCGCGTGCCTAGAGAAAATCCGGCCTCAACGCCTGCGCCGCCGTTCGCGCGGTCGCCGCTGAGAATTCGCAATCGTCATAACGCACGGACCGGCGGCGACGCCGTTGACGGGGATCAAACAACGCCCGCCGTTCGGCGTCCGGCCGCGCGGCGCTGCGGCGAAACGGCGCGTATCGCGCCGGCGTGCGGCAAACGTCATCGAGACCTGATAAGGTCGGTCGCTCGCTGCGGCCGCGCAATCCTGAGCGGAAAGGGACCGGCATGCTCATTCTGATCATCGGGATCGTGGTGTTCTTGGGCGTCCATTCGCTTCCCACCGCCCGCGGCCTGCGCGCGAACCTGATCGCGAGATTCGGCGAGCAGACGTACAAGGGGCTCTATTCGCTCGCCGCCTTCATCGGTTTCGCGCTGATCGTGTGGGGCTTCTCGCGATACCGCGCGGAGGGCCTGATCCCCGTCTGGGCGCCGCCGCTGTGGACGCGCCATCTGACGATCGCGCTGATGTGGTTCGCCTTCGTCGCGCTCGCCTGCATGAACCCGGCGCCCGGCCGCATTCGCGGCTGGCTGCGCCATCCTATGCTCGCCGGCGTGACGATCTGGGCGCTCGCGCATCTGCTCGCCAACGGCGACGCCGGCGGTATGCTGCTGTTCGGCGCGTTTCTGATTTGGGCGGTCTACGATCGCATCGCCGTCGTGCGGCGCGGCGACTATGGCGCCGCAAGCGTCGCCGCCTTCACCCGCGCCGACGGCATGGCGCTGATCGTGGGAACGCTCGCCTATCTGGCGATGATCGCGCTGCACCCGTGGCTGATCGGCGTTCGCGTCATCGGATGGCCGTAGGCGCGATCGGCGCTAGATCGAGCCGGCTTCCACCATGTAATTGTTCGCCGTGCACATCGCCGAATCGTCGGCGGCGAGGAACAGCGCCATGTTGGTCAGATAGGCGGGCTCGATCAGGTCGGGCAGGCATTGGCGGGCGCGGTGGCGTTCGATCGCCTCGGGCGTCGCCCACAGCGTCTTCTGCCGCTCGGTCATCACCCAGCCCGGCACGATGGTGTTGACGCGGATGCGATGCTTGCCGAGCTCGCGCGCGAACGAGCGCGTCATGCCATGCACCGCCGCCTTGGCGGTGGCGTAGACGGGCAGGCCGGCGACCGCTTCGAACCAGGAGTTCGAACCGAAGTTGATGATCGAGCCCTTGCCCGCCGCGATCATGTCCGGGGCGACCGTCTGGATGGCGAAGAACATGTGGCGAAGGTTGGTCGCCATCCGCTCGTCGTAATACTCGGGAGTCACGTCTTGCCAGCCATGCCGATCGTCGCGCGCCGCGTTGTTGACGAGAACGCCGGCCGGGCCGAGGGCCTCCTTCAGCGCGGCGAAGCCGGCCCGAAGCGCCGCGACGTCGCGCAGATCGCACGCCACGAACTTCGCCTTCGCGCCGCCGCGCGCCAATTCGTCGCTGAGCGCGCGCCCGCCTTTTTCGTCGATGTCGACGAAGCCGACACGCGCGCCCTGGGCGGCGAAGGCCCGCACCATGTCCTGTCCGATTCCCGCCGCGCCGCCGGTGATGAACGCGACAGCGCCGTCGAGGCTGGGGTAGCGGGCAAACGACAAGGCTTCCTCCTGCGCAGAGCCCGGTATCGATGCCTCGGCGCCGCGGGCCGAGTCAACGCCGGATTGCGAGGCGGCCCGCCGAATCGCCAATTCGTAATCTCGGGCTCGCCGTTGGCGCGTTCGCACCGATTGCGAGGACTCCCGACCGCCGCCGGGCGCGGTCCCGATCGGCGGCCTCGATCGTCGGTTCCGTCGAACCGGCGACGCGAGAGGGGCTCAGCGAGCGACTGCCGTCGCAGGCAATCGAATTGCGTCCGCCGCAGTTTGGCCGAACGAAGCGGTTTGATCCGCCAAGGTGTCGCGTGTGTTGGGATCGATGATCGCGGCCGGAGCGGAAATCGCCAGCGTGGCCGCCTTGCCCACGGTGGCGGCCGCCCCTTGAGCGACGCCGCCGAGGCGTTCGCCGAGCGTCGGTTTGGCGTCGGTCAAAGTCTGGCCGCCGGCGAGGCGTCGGCCGATCGTCCGCACCACCTCGCTCGTCGCGAACTTCGCGTGATTCATCGCGTCGTCGGACGTGATTTTGCTGAGGTCGATCACGTTGACGCGCGCCTTCTCCAAGATCGAGCGGTACGGCTCCGCATTCGGATCGATCGAGCCCAGGCGCGGCGCGTCGCCGGCGATCCGGCTCGACGCGGCGAGCGCGCGATCGTCCCGCGATACGAACAGGGTGACCGGCGGGTTCCTGTCCGAAGCCTCGATGTCCGCGATCTGACGACGAAACACGTCGACGTCGATGTCCGGCGAGGCGAGCATGATGTCCTTGATCTTCGGCGACAGCGAGCGATTGCGGATGGCCATCTGCCGAAGCGCCTCGACGGCGAGGAAATTGCCCATGGAATGCGCGAGAACGGAAATCGAGTCGACGTTCGGGTCCTTCGCCAGCGCCTGAAGAACCGCTTCGAGCGCGTCGCGCGAATAGGTCGCGCTGTCGCGATCGTAGACGTAGTCGAACAACTTGCCGCGCGAGGGCCAGGTGAACAGCAGCGGGACGACTTGCGCGCCGGAATCGTGGGTGATCTGCGCGAACCGATAGACCGCTTCCTCGAAGCGCGTGTTGTAGCCGTGCACGAACAACAGGACATGCCGCGACGGACCCTTGCGAAGGCGTTCGTCGAACGCCGCCTTGGCCTCCTTCAGATCGAGCCGATCGGCGCGCAAGGTGACGAAGTCATGCGCGGGATCGCCGGGAATCGTCGAGGGCCACTGCACGTCGCCGATCTTTCGCGTCTCGTCGGGCGGAATGGAGACAACGATGTCGGCGAAGGCGAGCCCGTGCGCCCGCTCGCCGTTGAACATGACGCCGGGCTCGACCGGATTGTCCGACCGCGTCGTCGCCACCAGCATATCGACGGAACTCGCGCCGGGCGCGCTGGCGGAGACGACGACGAGATTGCCGGACGGACGACCCGCGCAGCCGACCAGCGCAAGGGTCAGAAACGCGGTCGCCGCGAACGCCAAGGCCTTCTTCACGCCGCCCCCCCCGAAAGCCTCGAACCGAGCGACGGGAATCGAACATGACCCCGGCTGCGTCGATCCCGCGCAAGAACGTAGCTCTACAGGCAATGCTCGGCTTTCTCAATGCGCGGCCGTCAGGCGCATCGGCGGCGAGAGGGCGCCTTGCGGGCGCGGCGCTCAAGCGCTCGCGATGGTGCGAAAGCCTCGCCAATCCGGATCGGCGGCCGCGTCCACGACCGTCACATTTTCGACCATGGCCATACGCGGCCCCGATCGGCAGGCGCCGACCATCGCGTCGACAGCCGTCGCCTCGCCCGAAAACAACGCTTCGACCGAACCGTCGCGACGGTTGCGCACCCAGCCCGAAAGGCGCCGCGCCTCGGCCTCCCGCTCCACCCAAGCGCGAAAGCCGACGCCCTGGACGCGACCGCTGACGATGACGCGAACGTTGCGGATCATGGAGGTTTCTCGGCGGCCGATGGGCCGAGCGTGTGAGGGCGATGAACGTCGCGCCCGTGCGGATCGAATTGGAACCGAGCGACCCTATCACGAAGGCGACGGGTTCATCCAATACAACGCGGATCGCGGGCGGCGGCCGAGGAGCGCGGTGCCGCAGGGAGAGGGTAGTTATCTTGTTCCTGATCGGCGAAGGCTATCGAGAACTCGTGGGGTCCCTCGTCAAGCGCACTATCTCGATAGCCCCATAGCCCGTCCGCATTTCGACGGGCACGGAAACGACGGCATGCGGCAAGACCGGAAGTTTACGCCATGATTCGGAAGGGACGAGCCGTCACGCCCGACACAAGGCCGGGCTTGACGGCAGGAGGAATGTTTCTGCAACAATGTCTTTCTGACAAACGAAAGCGTCGTTACAATACCATTCTGTTTCCCCATATTCGGCGCGCGCCGGCGCACGCCCGCAGGGAGCCCGCCGCATGACCCAAGCCGCCCTCGCTCCTCCCCTCAAACCTCGCCGCACGGCGCGGGAACGGCTCGTTCGGCGCGCGCGGATCATGGAGCGGCTGCGCGAGGGGCGTTCTTACGAGGAGATCGCGCAGGCCGAAGGCCTTTCGCGCGAGCGCATCCGCCAGATCGTCGTTCAGGCGCTCTCGCAGCGAGAGGTCGAAGCCCAGCGCGACCACGCGCAATTGCAAATGCTGCGGCTCGCGCCGGCGCTGCGTCTCGCGGCGCAGGGGGTGGCCGAGGGCGACCGCGCGGCGATCACGGCGCTGATCCGCGTTCTCGACCGCCTCGACAAATATCAGGCGGCGGGCGGCGCCGCCGAATCGACCTACGACGAAGGTGCGCGCGAGCGGCTGTTGACGAAGCTCAACACGATGTCCGAACGGATGATCGCGGCGCGGCGCCGGCAGGGCGGGGAAACGCCCGCCGGCGCGGGCGACGGCGCGCCCGGGTCGGGGCCGGGGCAGGGGACGGAGGGGCCGGAAGGGGCGGCAGGTTCGCAACAATCCGATTTCACGCCGCCTTGGGGCCTAACGCCTTGATATCGCACGTTTGCGCCAAGGAAAATGTTTGGAAAAGCTTGGAATTTCGTTGGAAAAAGCTTGGAGATCCTTGGAATTGGCTTGGAAATCCTTGCAAAAAG
This sequence comes from uncultured Alphaproteobacteria bacterium, assembly GCA_963759955.1. Classification (GTDB taxonomy): domain Bacteria; phylum Pseudomonadota; class Alphaproteobacteria; order Rhizobiales; family Beijerinckiaceae; genus Roseiarcus. The sequence continues at coordinate 57,305 of CAVXCA010000077.1, read as the reverse complement.
CTTGGAAAAATTTGGGGCCGTCGACGAAACGACGCGCCGCGGACGAAGGCGCCCGGAGCATGGCGCGACTTGATGCAATCGCCAGCGATGTCATTCCCGAAAGCGGCAAGGACACAGGCGAGAGCGTCGTCGGTTTCGTCTTAAGGCGATGCGCGCTAGGAACTTCGCGCCGCCCGTGTTAGGCAGCCGCGCCATGCGGCGGCGCGAAAAGCGTCCGCGATTCTCGAACCCTCAAGGGACGGCTCCCCATGGCGACACTGGAAAATTCGGAGTTCACGCACGGCCTCGCGTTCGACGACGTGCTGCTGCGCCCCGGCCACTCCACGGTGATGCCGGGCGCGGTGGAGATCGGCACGCGGCTGACGCGCGCCATTCGGCTCAATCTGCCGATCATCTCCTCGGCGATGGACACCGTCACCGAAGCGCGGCTCGCCATCGCGATGGCGCAGGCGGGCGGCATCGGCGTCATCCACCGCAATCTGACGCCCGAGGCCCAGGCCGAGGAAGTGCGCAAGGTCAAGCGATTCGAGAGTGGCATGGTGGTCGATCCGATCACCATCTTTCCCGACGCGACGCTCGCCGACGCGCTGGGGCTGATGCGGCGCGCCTCGATATCGGGGATTCCCGTGGTCGAGCGCGGGCCGGACGGCAAGCCGGCGCGGCTGGTCGGCATTCTCACCAATCGCGACGTGCGCTTCGCCGACGATCCGCGCCAGCCGGTGAACGAACTGATGACGCGCAAGGTCGTCACCGTCGGCGAGGGCGTCGGCAAGGACGAGGCGCGCCGCCTGTTGCACCAGCACCGCATCGAGAAGCTGGTCGTCGTCGACGACGCCGGGCGCTGCGTCGGCCTCATCACCGTCAAGGACATCGAGAAGGCGACCGCCCATCCCAACGCCGCCAAGGACGCCGACGGGCGCCTGCGCGTCGCCGCGGCGACGACGGTCGGCGGCAAGGGCTTCGAGCGCGCCGAAATGCTGATGGAGGCGGGGGTCGACTGCCTCGTCGTCGACACCGCGCACGGCCATTCCGAACAGGTGCTCGAGCAGGTGCGCCGCATCGAGCGCGCCACCAACCGGGTCGCGATCATCGCCGGCAACGTCGCCACCAAAGAGGGCGCGCAGGCGCTGATCGACGCCGGCGCGGACGCGATCAAGGTCGGCATCGGGCCGGGCTCGATCTGCACCACCCGCATCGTCGCCGGCGTCGGCGTGCCGCAGCTCACCGCGATCCTCGAAGCGGCCGAAGCGGGACGCCTGGCCGGCATTCCGGTGATCGGCGACGGCGGCATCAAGTATTCGGGCGATTTCGCCAAGGCGATCGCCGCGGGCGCAGATTGCGTCATGATCGGTTCGCTGCTTGCGGGAACCGACGAAAGCCCCGGCGAAGTGTTCCTCTACCAGGGCCGCTCGTACAAGAGCTATCGCGGCATGGGCTCGCTGGGCGCGATGGCGCAAGGCTCGGCCGACCGCTACTTCCAGCAGGACATCAAGGACCAGATGAAGCTGGTGCCCGAGGGCGTCGAGGGCCAGGTGCCCTATCGCGGTCCCGTCGGCGCCATCCTGCATCAGCTCGCCGGCGGCCTGCGCGCCGCGATGGGCTACGTCGGCGCGGCGACGATTCCCGAATTGCAGGCCAAAGCGCAGTTCGTGCGCATCACCGCGGCGGCGTTGCGCGAAAGCCACGTCCACGACGTCGCGATCACCCGCGAGAGCCCGAACTATCCCTCGCGGGAGTGAGAGGGAACGCCCTCATCCGGCCCTACGGGCCACCTTCTCCCGCAGGCGGGAGAAGGGACGCGCGGCCCCTCGCCCGCTTGCGGGAGAGGGGTTGGGGTGAGGGGCGCGGGGGATTAGCCGCTATTGGCGCAGATCAATACGTCCGGCCCGTCTCCAACTGCGTCTTGGCGTCGAGCGGTTTTTTCGCGGGCGCGGCGACATCGGGGGGCGGCGGGGGCGCGGCGGCGCAGGCGCCGAGCGCCAAGGCGAGCGACAACGCAATCAAGGATCGAAAAACATTGGACATGAAGGCCCCCAAGTGAGACTTCGCTTCGCCGAGCGCGAAACGCTTCGCCGCTTTAATTCGCCAATCGTGTCGCTTTTGCGTCGACCTCGCCGCTCCGGAAAGACTTGCCGATGATCCCCGCCGCCCGCGTCGCCGCCGCCATCGAAGTCCTCGCCGACGTCGAAACGCGCCGCCGTCCCGCCGCCGACGCGCTCAAGGATTGGGGGATCGCGCGCCGCTTCGCCGGCTCCGGCGATCGCGCGGCGATCGCCAGCCTGGTCTACGACGCGCTGCGCCGCAAGGCTTCGTCCGCCTGGATCATGGGCGAGGCGAGCCCGCGCGCCGAGATCCTCGGCGCGCTCAAACAATTGCGCGGCTCGAGCGAAGAAGAGATCGCGGCGCTGTTCAGCGGCGAAGGCCATGCGCCGGCGCCCCTCAGCGAGGCCGAGCGCGAGCGGCTGCGAACGGGCGATCTCACCGCCGCGCCCGCGCATGTGCAAGGCGACTATCCCGAATGGCTGGCGCCGGCGTTCGCCGAGAGTTTCTCCGATGCGGTGATCGAGGAGGGCAGGGCGCTCGCCAATCGCGCGCCGGTCGACCTGCGCGTCAACACGCTGAAGACCGATCGCGAGAAGGCGCGGGCGGCGCTCGCCCATTTGGGCCCGGCGCCGACGCCGCTTTCGCCGATCGGGCTGCGCGTGCCGATCCGCGCCGACGGCCGCGGCCCGGCGCTTTCCGCGGAGCCCGCCTACGTGAAGGGCCTCGTCGAAGTGCAGGACGAAGGCTCGCAACTGGCGGCGCTGCTCAGCGGCGCCGAGCCGGGGATGCAGGCGCTCGACTTCTGCGCCGGCGCCGGCGGCAAGACGCTCGCCCTCGCCGGGATGATGGCCAACCACGGCCAGATCTACGCCAGCGATCCCGACGGCCGGCGCTTGGCGCCGATCTTCGAGCGGCTGGCGCGCTCAGGCGCCCGCAACGTCCAGGTGCGCGCGCCGCGCGGCGCGAAGGATGTCCTCTCCGACCTCGCCGGCCGCTGCGACCTCGTCTTGATCGACGCGCCGTGCAGCGGCTCGGGCGCCTGGCGGCGCAGCCCCGACGCGAAATGGCGCATGCGGCCGGGCGCGCTCGAGCAGCGCATCAAGGATCAGGCGGAGGCGCTCGAAGACGCGGCGCGATTCGTCAAGCCGGGCGGAAGGCTCGTCTATGTCACCTGCTCGGTGTTGAAGGCCGAGAACGAGGATCGCGTCGCCGCGTTCCTCGGCGCCAACGCCGATTTCCTGCCGCTCGAGGCCGCCCATTGGGCGCGCGCCTGCGGCCTCGAAGCGCTCGCCGGCCATTCCTCGAAGCTGGGCGCGGGAATTCGCCTCAGCCCCTTGCGCACGGCGACGGACGGGTTTTATGTCGCCGCGTTGACCCGAGCGACGTGAGGGGCGGCGACGCCGTCGCCGCGTCGTTACGCAAAATGCGGAAACTCGCGCCGCGCCCGGCTTGGGGCCGCAGCGCATCGAAGCAACAGGAATTGGGGAAAGCCATCATGCATGAACCTCTTGCCCTCATGGGCACGCCTGGCGTCGGCTTCTTTTCGCTCATCATCATCGGCGGCCTGGCGGGCTGGATCGCCGGCATGATCCTGGGCATGCCGCACGGTATCTTCACCAATATCCTGATCGGCATCGCCGGCTCCTGGATCGGCTCGGAGCTCGCGTCCTTGGGGCACATCGCGGTGCGCCACTCGCTCGGCCATTTTATCGCCGCTTTGGTCGGCTCCGTGGCGCTGTTGCTGATCTGGCAGGCCCTCGAAGGCCGCAGGGCGGCCTGATTGCGCGGCGTCGCGCGGGGTGAAAGATGACTGTGGTGACCAATCTCGTTGACGGCGAAGCCCGCGCGACGCGCCCGCGCCATCCCGAAAAAGCGCATCGGCCGGATCAGCCGACGGCGCGCAAGCCTTCCTGGATCCGGGTCAAGGCGCCCGGCTCCGACGGCTTCGCGCAGACCAACCGGATCGTGCGCGATCACAAGCTCGCGACCGTTTGCGAGGAGGCGCGCTGCCCCAATATTGGCGAATGCTGGGAGAAGAAGCACGCCACCTTCATGATCATGGGCGAGACCTGCACGCGCGCCTGCGCGTTCTGCAACGTGCGCACCGGCCTGCCCGACGCGCTCGACGCGGACGAGCCGGCGCGGGTCGCCGACGCCGTCGCCAAGCTCGGCCTCGCGCACGTCGTGGTGACGTCGGTCGACCGCGACGATCTCGCCGACGGCGGCGCCGAGCATTTTGCCCGCACCATCCGCGCGATTCGCGCCGCCGCGCCTGAGACCACCATCGAAGTGCTGACGCCCGATTTCCTGCGCAAGGACGGCGCGCTGGAAGTCGTCGTCGCCGCCGAGCCCGACGTCTTCAACCACAATCTCGAGACCGTGCCCTCGAAGTATCTCGGCGTGCGGCCAGGCGCGCGCTATTTCCATTCGCTGCGGCTGCTGCAGCGCGCCAAGGAGCTCGACGCGAAGCTGTTCACCAAGTCGGGAATCATGGTCGGCCTCGGCGAAGAGCGCAACGAAGTGCTGCAATTGATGGACGACTTGCGCAGCGCCGGCGTCGACTTCCTCACCATCGGCCAATATCTCCAGCCGACGCCCAAGCACCACCAGGTGATGCGCTTCGTCACGCCCGAAGAGTTCCAATCCTACGCCACGGTCGGCGCGGCGAAGGGGTTTCTCCTGGTCTCCGCGACCCCGCTGACGCGATCTTCGCATCATGCGGGCGAGGATTTCGCCAAGCTCAAGGCGGCGCGTCTGGCCACCGCGAGCGCGGCTTCTATTGACCCTCAGCGGGCGAGGCTGTAGGCCTTCGCAGCCCAAGCGGGAGCGCGTAGCTCAATCGGTAGAGCATCTGACTTTTAATCAGGGGGTCGTGGGTTCGAGTCCCACCGCGCTCACCAAATTCAATCGAAGCGTCGTGCGAAGGACCCGAACGCGGCGCGGCCAAGCGCTGGTCAGGCGCGTCCCGGAACGAGATCGACGCCTTTCAGGTAGGCCAGGAACAACGTGTAGTTTCCCGCCAGGCTTTCGACGATCTGGCCGAGATCGTCGAGGGTGTATTCGATGTGGTCTTCGTTGTCCTCGACATAGGTCCCCGGCCTCGTCGAATCGTCTCGCGAAGGCTTGACGCTCGGCGGAATGCGCAAAATCCAATTCGGTTGCACGCCGGTCGGGGCGAGGCCGGGCTTCCATGCGGCATGAGCGATGTTGTTGCGCAAGGGCGTCAGATTGTGGGGAATGACCAGATAGGCGCGGACGCGATCGAATTGATCCATCGGCACCGGCCGATGGCGAAGCAGATCGAGCAACACCCGCCGTTTGTCCGCGAAGTCGAGGCGACGGGTCAGCAACATGACGGCGGCGGAGTCGGAACCGGCGACCGTGGCCATGACGTCCTGCATGAGCAATTCATAACGCGCGAACCATTGCATGATGGTTCCAAAGAGCTGCAAATGCCGCGGGGTGAGGCAGTCCAGGGTCACGTTCTTCATTCGGCGGCTGCCCCTCGCTTCGCTCGTTCGAGATGGCCTCGACTCGCAGCGGACGCGTTCTTTTTATTACATGCGCTCTTGGCCGTCACGCATTGGCCTGCGCTCGCGGCCCCCGGCGCGACGAATAGACGCTGTAAAGCGACGAAACATTGCTGCGATGCGGCAAAAGCATTGCCGTTTTGCGCAGTTTGTGGCATGAGCGCGCGGCGAAACAATCCTCAAGGGAAGCAATGTCGTTTTTGAATAGCAATAATTTCGTCGACCGCCAGGCCGCGGCCGCCAAGGCGCGTAAGGCGCTGGCTGAGAAGTTCCTCTCCCGTCCGAAATACGATCCCAACGATCCGGCCGTCGTCGAGCGCGAAGCCAAGCGCCGCGCGATTCTCGAAGCGCGCGCCGACCGCGAGGCCGAGCGGCTGAAACGCAAGGCCGAGGCCGAAGCCGCCGAAGTCGCGCGCCGCGCCGCTGAGGAAGCGGCGCGCCAAGAGGCGCTGCGCCTCGACGCCTTGGCGCGCGAAGCCGCCGAAGCGGCCCGTCGCGAAGAGGAAGCCAAGCTCGAATACGAGCGCAAGCTGGATCGCGACGCCCGCTACGCCGCGCGCAAGGAGCGCAAGAAGAAGGCCAAGAGCGCAATCGAGCGCTACCGCTGAAGCTTCGGTTGATCGCCGGAGACAATTCGGGCAAGAAAGCCTAGAATTCGTAAATTGGGCTTTCTTGGTGGGGCGTCGATCGAATGGCGAAACCTCTGCGCGTCGGCGTCGCTGGGCTCGGAACCATCGGTTCCGCGGTGGTCAGGCTGTTGGGGCGCCGGCGCGCCGATCTGGCCGCGCGCACGGGTCGCGAAATCACGCTCGTCGGAGTCAGCGACCTCAGCCGGCGCGATCGCGGTCTCGATCTGGGAGGCGCGGCTTTTTACGACGATGCGAGATCTCTTGCGCAAGGGGATATCGACGTCTTCGTCGAGTTGATCGGCGGCGCCGACGGCGCGGCCTATGAGTCGGCGAAGACCGCTCTCGAGCGTGGCGTGCCGCTCGTCACCGCCAACAAGGCGATGATTGCGGCCCATGGCCTCGAACTGGCTAGGCTCGCCGAAGCCAAAGGCGTGGCGCTGGCGTTCGAAGCCGCGGTCGCCGGCGGGATTCCCGTCGTCAAGACGCTGCGCGAAGGCCTGGCGGGCAACGCCATTCGCCGCGTCTCCGGCATCTTGAACGGCACCTGCAACTATATTCTGTCGCGCATGGAGACCGACGGGCTGCCGTTCGACATCTGCCTCGCCGACGCGCAACGCCTCGGCTACGCCGAGGCGGACCCGACCTTCGACATCGGCGGCTTCGATTCGGCCCACAAGCTCGCCATCCTCGCCTCGCTGGCGTTCGGCGCCAAGATCGACGCCGAGGCGGTTTCGGTCGAGGGCATCCAGACGATCAGCCTCGCCGACCTCGCTGCGGCCGACGAACTGGGCTATCGCATCAAGCTCCTCGGCGTCGCCGAGCGCACGCCGCAAGGCGTCGAGCAGCGCGTGCATCCGACCATGGTCGCCAAGTCCGAGCCGCTCGGTCAGACGATGGGCGTTCTCAACGCGGTGACGATCGACGGCGACGCGATCGGCGCGCTGACGCTGGTCGGCGCGGGCGCCGGCGGCGACGCCACAGCTTCGGCGGTCGCCGCCGACATCGCCGACATCGCCCGCGGCGACTTCGCGCCGGCGTTCGGGCGCCCCGTCGCCGCCCTGGAGGACGCCGAGCGGGTACCGATGCAACGCCACGAAGGCGGCTACTACGTCCGCCTCGCTGTCGTAGACCGTCCCGGCTCGATGGCTTCGATCGCGACACGAATGGGCGAGCGCAAGATTTCACTCGAAGCGATCATGCAGAAGCGCCCCGCCAAGGGCGCGCCGTCGACCGATATCGCGCCGGTCGTGCTGATCACTCACGCGACGACGGAGGCGTCGATCCGAGAAGCCCTCGCGCTGGCCGTCGCCGACGGGGTGGTGAAGGAAAAGCCGCAGGTCATCCGGATCGAGCGGGCCTAGAAGGGGTCGAGCAGGGCGAACACGCTCACAAGCGCGACGACAATGACGCCGAGGACGACTTCGGCAAGGCTGGTTTGCATCAGGATGCGTAGCGCGGGCGCGTCCGGCTTGAGGCGCGGCGCCAGGACGTAGCGGTTAAAAACCGCAATCGAGATCATAATCCCCACTAGCATGATCTTCACCGCGAGCAGCGCGCGGTACGGCGTGGTCGGCGGAATCGGCGGGGCGCCGCTGGTCAGCGCGACGTTGACGGCGCCGGTCAGCACGACGAGCGCGACGTCGAACTGTCCCCAGTCGGAAAACCGCCGCATCGCGCTCACGGCGTCGCGGCGCAGCGCAGGATCCCGATAAGCCTTCAGACAAAGCGCAAAGACCGGCAGGCCGCCGAGCCACGCCCCGGTTGTGAGAAGGTGGAGCGCGTGATTGGCGCGATGGAGGGCGCCGACGCCGCCGTGCTGCATCGAGGCGTGGCCGACGAGACAGAGGCTCGCCAGCAGAAGCGCGGAGAAGAGGGTCATGAAGCTCGACGGACCGTGTCGGCGTAGCGCCAGCGCGATGAGCAACGCCAGCGCGATGGCCAGACGCCACTGCCACACCGCGCCGAACGCGGTGTCCGTCAGCACGCCTTGCAGGGTGTCTGGGTCGACAGAGCCGCTCCACGATCCGGACATCGAGGCCGCTTCGAGAGCGATCCAGACGGCGGCGCTGAGCGCGGCTACGGGGATCGCGACCGCCGCGACGCGCCTCGCTGTGGGCGCGAGGGCGCGCGCAAGGTCGGGCGGGGCGAGCGCCCGGACATAGAGGCTCGCGCCGAACAGCGCCATCGCGGACAGGAAATGCGCGAAGCGGGTGAGCGCGAGCGCGCTTTCCATGACTTTCCCCTATTGGCCGTCCGTAAGGGCGGCGCTCGCGAAGTCGCGGGACAATGCGGAGGCGGGGCGAGCCGCCCTCACATCTTCATCCCCTTCATGTCCATGCCCTTCATGGCGCCGCCCGGGCCGGCGGCGCCGACGCCTTCGACCGGGAAATCGACCACGACGGAGCCCGCGTGCTCGAAAGTCAGCGTCGCCTTGACGCTCTCGCCTTTGACGAGCGGGCGCTTCAGGTCCGTGAACATGACGTGATAGCCGTTCGGCGCGAGCTTCACCGAGCCGTGGGCGGGAATTTCGAGACCGTCCTTCAACTGACGCATTTTCATGACGCTGCCCGCCATGGTCATTTCATGGATCTCGACGTTGGCGAAATCCGCGGAGCCGCCCGTCAGCCGATCGGGCGCGGCGCCGTCGTTGCGGATTTCGAGGTAGCCGGCGCCGACTTCGGCGCCTTTCGGCGTCGCGCGCGCCCAGGCCTTTTCGATCGTCAGGTCGCCCGCCTTGACATCCTGGGCGAGGGCGGGGGCCGCGCTCAAGCCGAGCGCGAGCGCCAGACAGATGGCGTGAAAGCGATTCATTTTCGTCTCCTTCATCTTCGTTGCGAGGAAAGCCGCGCGTTCGCAAACGAAAGCGCGGCGAGTGCGTCAGGGCTTCACGGTGAAGTCGAAGCTGCCTTGGGTCTTGTGGGTGTCGACCGACACGGCGTGCCAGGTCACGGTGTAGACGCCCGGCGCCAGCGTCTTGCCGACCTTGGCGATCAGCACGCTGTTGTCGGCGGGATCGACGCCGGGCCGGCCGAGCGGCGCGGCCGCGCCATCCTGTGAAGCCAGCGTGACGGTGCAAAAGCGCGGCTCGACGCCCTCGCTGAACTTCAGTCGGATTTCGGCGGGAGAGGCGACCGTGCTCCCAACCGCGGGCGTGGCCTTTTCGAGCTGGGCGTGCGCGTAGGCCGCAGTGGCGGCCAAAGCGAAAGCGAGCGAGGCGGCGATTGTGATGATCGAACGGCGAATCATGGCTGACCCCACTTGGAGATCGGTTTGCCGAGAGTGTCGGGGAAAATGTCGTCGAAGAAGAAGTGCAACTCGCCGACGACGCCGACCCCATGGCCGCTCGCGCCGTTCATGGGAACAATCGCTTCGAGCGCGAACTGCCACGTGTCAGCCATATAGATCGCGCCCGGCTGAATTGTCCCGGTCGTCTGGTTGGTTCCAGCGGGGAAGTTCGAGATCGGTTTCGAGAAGGTGAATTCGGTGATCGGGATCAGGTGCTTGAAGAAGTCGTTGTCGAGCTCGGCGACATGCGAATTGTAGTAGGGCAGGCTGTATTGAACGGTGAATCCCCAGTTGAGGCTCGTCGGGTTCTGGTTTCCGTCAGTCCAGGATTGGCCCGGCACGGTCTCGCTCAGTTCGGCCGTCACCGCGATCGGGCGCAGGATGTTCAGGCTTCTCGGCAAGGAGCCGAATCCCAGACCCGCGTCGAGAACCGGCGTGTAACTGTTGTAGGGGTTGGTCATGTTCGGCGTGCCGGTGTGGGCCCAGGTCACGTCGAGACCCACCGAGGCCATGAACTCGGCTCCCGGAATGCAGAGGAAATTGTATTTCGCTTCGGTGTCGACGTCGCCCCAACCGTATCCGCCGGGCCTGAGCCAGGTGGGGCCGTCCGAGATCGACAGCCCGAAACCCGGGAAGATCGTCTTGGTGTAGCTGAAGCTCGCGTCGAATTCCTGAACGCCGTCGGAATTCTGTGGCAAATAAGTCAGAGTCGGCAGCGCCAGTTCGTCGCCGACGCCGGGATCGTCGATGCCGAGCGTAGCGGGGAAGATGCGGTCGCCGCAGACGGCGTGGGCGAATGCGGGCGAGAGCCAAAGAACCGCCGCGACGCCGGCGATTGCGCCCGCGGCGGCCCGTGAAGACAGCGTGATCATGAATTTGCGCCTTGAGGCCCGAATGAATGGGAACGCGCGCCAATGCAAGCGGCGCGCGGCGGATTCGAATCAGACTTCGATAGGCGGGGCGCGAGGTTGGGCGAATGCTGTCGGGCGGGGCTCTGGTCGCTCGAAATCCGCGCGCTCAGTCAGCGGCGTCGCGGCGACGTCGATGCGCGCGGGAAGGGACGGCGCCGGCGCAATGAGCAACACGGCCTGCGCCGCGAACTGGCACAATGGGCAGCCGTCGTCGCAATGGCCATGGCGGCGCTCCGGCGCGGTCGAGGACGCGTCGTCGTCGGCCTGGGCGCAGAGAACGGCGCTGTCTCCAAACTGCGCCTTCAGCGACGCGGCGACGCTCGACAGGTCCGGCCGCGCATCGGTGTGATGATAGGGTAGCGCTGCGAGTTGCGCGAACAAGGCGAATGCGGCGAGCAACACCGCAACACGCGGAAAAGCGCGCCTTCCGCCGCCACGCCTCGACGTTGCCCCCTTCGCGACCGACACGCGATCATCCCCTTGCGATAGCGTCGCTTGCTCTCGCGACAGTTAGAAGCGAAAGCCATTCGTCTGTCAAATGCGAGCGGCCGGGATTTTGCGCGCAAAGGAACCGCAACGTGCGCCGACGGGCCGGCGCCCAAACTCACGACGCATGAGCGGAGCCTCGAAGCGCGGCGCGGTCGCTCCGATCGACTCGCGGACCTTCAGAGGAATCGCGTGCTTGTGAGCGGCGGGGCGATTCCGATATGATTGCGCCGACTTCTCAACTTCGCAGCGACGGAGCGGACGATATCGGTCGCGATGGATCGTGATAGGGGCGCGCCGCCGCTCGAAATCGGTTTCCGGGCGGACTCCGCCGAACGCCTGACACAAAACCGAGCGGCGGTTTCAGCGGCGCGGACGAGCGGGTGGCTGGCGCTGCTTGGCGCTTTCTTGATCCACGCGAGCATCCTGTCTTTGTTGATTCTCGAGTATGAGTTGGGGCCTGCGACCGCGCCGGCGGCGCGAGAAATCCCCGTCGAAATCGTGGTCGAGCAGCCGCCGCCGAAAGAACCGGCCCCTCTCCCGGCGAAGTCCGAACCGACGCCGGCGCCGCGCCCGTTCTACGAACCGCCGGCTTTGGACAATCCCCGCGCGGACAACGATGAAAAGATCAAAAGAGAAGCGCCCGACGAAGCGACCAAGGCTCCGGGCGCGCCGACCACCGCGAAGGCGCCGAGCTTAAGTCCCGCTCCCGCGCAAGCGGCGCAGACAACGCAGGAACATGAGCCTCAAGCGCCGCCGAAGTCGGCTGAACCGCTCTCGGACAAGGCCGCCGAGGAGCAGAAGCAAACAGTCGAGGCCGCCGCCGAAACGCCGGCGGAACCGCAGACGCCCGCTGACGCGAACGTCCAACCCGACAAGCTCCCGACGTTCGTCGGCCAACCGTTTCCCACCTGGTCCACCGGCGCGCAGTTCGCCACTTCCAACTCTGTGCCGGACATCGAACTGGGCAGCGCGGCCGGACCGACTCCCATTTCCGGCGGAAAGGCCCAAGGGATCTATTTGCCGAAACTTCGCGCGATTATCTTGTCGCACTTGCATTCGCCCGCCGCCTTTCGCGGGAATTCCTCGCGAGCCGAAGGAGCGATCAACTTCATCATCGACGGAGCGGGCAATCTCGTCCAAAGGCAGATCGCGCGCGAGAGCGGATCCAAAGACCTCGACAGCGCCGCTCTCGCGGCGGTGGGCGAAGCCGCGCCGTTTCCGCCGCCGCCGCAGGGCCTGCCGATGCGATTGGTGTTCACCTACGGCCCGAAGTGAATCGGCGTACCGCGAAAAGGCGGGCCTAGCCGCGTGCGCCACGGCAAGCGTCAATCGCAGTCGCGCATTCCGCACTTGGCCGCGAGCCCCAGCGTCAACGGGGCGTGGTACAGAGCCCGACGCGTGGATCGATAGATATAAAGGGCGGAAATACATTCGTTTCGACAAGCGCATCGCCTCGAATTGTGGTATTTTCTAACCTATGGCGAAGCCGAAGCTCAAACCCCGCAAGCAAGTGGCCGCCCTTGCCGTTCGCAACGACGCGGCCGGGCAGGTTCGCGTCTTGCTGATGACTTCGCGGGAGACCAAGCGGCTAGTCGTGCCGAAGGGCTGGCCGATGAAAGACCGCGCGGACTACAGCGCCGCCAAAACCGAAGCGATGCAGGAGGCCGGCATCGTCGGTCGCGTCCACAAGAAACCGGTCGGCACCTACAATTATTGGAAGCGGCTCGCCGACCATTTCGTGTTCTGCCGGGTCAAAGTGTTCCTGCTCGAATTCGAGCGCCAGCTTACGACATGGAAAGAGCGCGACCAGCGCCAGATCGAATGGTTCAAAATCGAGGACGCCGCCGATTTGGTCGACGAACCGGGCATGAGCGCGATCATTCGCGAACTCCCCAAGCGGCTCAAGAGCCCGTCATAGGGCGCCCGCACGGCTTTCCCGCGGCGCCCGCCGCCATGTGTCCGAAACGGACGTCTTGTTTCGCGCCCGACGGAATGTAGATTGCGGCCATGGAGTTGACGCCTGGCGACGGGTGGCGCGGCGTGCGAGGAGAGGAGAAGCGTCGATGGACCTTCCTCTGACGTTGCTGAACCTCGCCGGCTCGGTGGCGCTGCTGCTTTGGGGCGTTCACATGGTCCGCACCGGGGTGCAGCGGGCCTTCGGCGCGAAATTGCGCAATTTTCTCGGCAACACGCTGCGTAATCGGTTCAAGGCTTTTCTGGCCGGCGTCGGCGTGACGGCGATCCTGCAGAGCAGCACTGCGACCGGCCTGATGGTCACAGGCTTCGCGGCGGGCGGTTTCGTCGATCTGACGCCTGCGCTCGCCGTGATGCTCGGCGCCAACGTCGGCACGACCTTGATCGTGCAGGCGCTGTCTTTCGACGTCTCCGAGGTCGCGCCGACGCTGATCCTGATCGGCGTACTGATGTTCCGGCGCGCGGCAGCCGGTCCGCGCGACTTCGGCCGCGTGCTCATCGGCCTCGGCCTGATGCTGATGGCGCTTCATCAGTTCATCGGCTTGCTGACGCCTTATGAAGACGTGCCGAGCCTGCGCATGCTGTTGGGCGCCGTGTCGACCAAACCGCTTCTCGACGTCATTCTCGCCGCCGGACTGTCCTGGGCGGCGCATTCGAGCGCCGCAGTGGTGTTGGTGATCATGTCGTTTGCGGCCAAGGGAACGGTGCCCCCGCTCGCGGCGCTGGCCTTGGTGCTGGGCGCGAATCTGGGGAGCGCGATCAACCCGATGCTCGAGGGCGCGGCCGGCGCCGATCCCGCGGTCCGGCGCGTCCCGCTGGGAAATCTGGTCAATCGGCTCGTCGGCGTCGCGCTCGCGTTCGCACTGTTGCCCGCCATCGGCCGCTGGATGGTGACGGTCGAGCCGGACAACGCGCGCCTGGTCGCCGATTTCCACACCGCGTTCAACCTCGCGCTCGCGCTGATCTTCCTGCCGCTGCTGAAGCCCTTTGCAGATCTCCTGCGCCGCCTGATTCCGGCGCGAGTCGATCCGGCCGATCCGGCGCGGCCTCTCTATCTCGATCCGGCCGCTCTGGAGACGCCGGTCATCGCGCTGGGCGGCGCGGCGCGCGAGGCGTTGCGCTTGGCGGACGTGTTGGAGAGCATGTTGACGGGACTGCGCGACACGCTGGAGAATCCCAACCGCCGGCAGATCGTCGAGACCAAGCGTCTCGACGATGTCCTCGACAAGCTGAACACGGCGATCAAGACCTATCTCACTTCGCTCGATCCGGAAGGTCTTGGCGAAGCCGACCATCGGCGGCTGCGAGAGATCTTGACGTTTTCGACAAATCTGGAGCAGGCGGGCGACGTCGTCGATCGCAACCTGCTCGGCACGGCGAGCAAGATGTCGAAGCGTGGGGTGACTTTCTCCAAGTCCGGGCAGGCGGAATTGCTGGAGATCGTCGACCGGCTTATCGCCAACGTGCGCACCGCGGCGTCGCTGTTCATGACAGGCGACGAGCGCGCGGCGCGATTGCTCGCCGCGGAAAAGGAAGCGTTCCGCGCGATCGAGTCGGCGGCGACCGATACACACTTCGAGCGGCTGCGAACGGGACGGCTCAATTCGGCGGAGACCAGCGCTCTCCATCTGGATGCGTTGCGCGACCTCAAGAGCGTCAACACCCATCTCGTCGCGGCGGCGGCCTATCCGGTTCTCGCGAGCAAGGGGGAATTGCTGCCGACGCGGCTTCGTCTCGAGCCCTGAGCGAATGCGTCGGCCCGACCGGGCGTCACTGAGCGACCGTCTCTCCGCACTGGCGACACAGACCCTGCACTTCGACCATCTGCCGGTGCGGCGCGAAGCCGGCGCGGGCGGCGGCCTCATCGAGCAGGCGCGTGACCGCGGCGTCTTCGATCTCGTCGCTGCGGCCGCATTTCTCGCACAGCAGCAGCACGCCTTGATGCGCGTGACCGAAATGCTCGCATGGCGCATAGGCGTTGCGGCTTTCGATCTTGTGCACAAAGCCGTTGTCGAGGAAGAACTCCAGCGTGCGATAGACCGTCGGCGGCGCGATCGGCTTGCCCTCGAGGCGCGCCAGCTCGTCGATGATCGCGTAGGCGCCGAGCGGGGCGGGGCTGCGGCTGAGAATCGCCAGGACCCGGCGGCGCAGCGCCGTCAGTTGCAGCCCTTTGCTCGCGCAGGCGCTTTCGACCTGCGCCGCCCAGGCCGATCCGATCGCTTCGTGACCGTGGGAAAACATCTTTTTCGCCTTTCTTCGACCCGTCTCTACCACGCTCGCGACGGCGCGTCGCGAGGAGACGTTCGGGGCTTGCATGACGTACTGTTATAACATAACAGTGCCCGCGCGCCGGAAGGGCGCGTCGGAAAATACCTCGGAGGCATTCCCCATGACCCAGAAACTTCTGTTCGCGGTGGCCGTCGCGGTCGGCTTGATGAGCGCGCCGGCGCTCGCCGATCCGGTGAAAGTCGTCGCCGCGGAGAATTTTTACGGCGATGTCGCGACGCAGATCGGCGGCGCCAATGTCGCGGTGACGAGCATCCTGACCAATCCTGACCAAGATCCGCATCTGTTCGAGGCGAGCGCCGACACCGCCAGAGCGCTCACCGACGCAAGAGTCGTCATCGTCAACGGCGTCGACTACGATCCGTGGATGGAGAAGCTGCTGAGCGCGCACAAGGCGCCTGGCCGCAAAGAGATCGTCGTCGGTCAGCTCGTCGGCCGGAAATCCGGCGACAATCCGCATCTCTGGTATGATCCGGCGTACGTGAAGGCTGCGGCCAAAGCGCTCGTCGCCGATCTCGACGCGGTCGACCCCGCTCACAAAGCGGATTATGACAAGGGCGAGGCGCAGTTCCTCGATTCGCTGAAGCCGCTGGACGCGAAGATCGCCGAGATGCGCAAGAAATACGCAGGACTGCCGGTCACCGCCTCCGAGCCGGTGTTCGGCTACCAGGCGGGGCTGATCGGCCTAAAGGTGCACAATGAGAAGTTCGCGCTCGCGGTGATGAACAACGCCGAGCCGACAGCCTCGGAAGTCGCCGGCTTCGAGAACGATCTGAAAGGCCACAAGGTGAAGGCGATGCTCTATAACGCGCAGGCGAGCGAGCCGGCGGTGCAGCGCCTGGTGCAGATGGCCAAGGACAACGGAATTCCGGTCGTCGGCGTCTCCGAGACCGAGCCGACCGACTCGAACTATCAGAAGTGGATGCTCGGGCAGCTCGACGCGCTCGACGCCGCGCTCGGCGGCGGGGCCAAGTGAGCGCGCTTCGTTTCGACGATGTGACCATCCGGCTTGGCGGCCGAGATATTCTCTCGGCCGCCAGCTTCGTCGTCGAGGACGGCGAATTCATCGGCATGCTCGGCGCCAACGGCGCCGGCAAGACCACGCTGATGCGCGCAGCGCTCGGCCTGACGCCCGTGGCGTCGGGCACGATAAGCGTGCTGGATCAGCCAGTTACGCGCGGACATTTGTCCATCGGCTACATGCCGCAGAATCGCGGCGCCGTCGCGGGAATGCGTCTGACCGGCTATGACGTCGTCGCCAGCGCGGCCGTAGGCGCCCGTTTCGGCTTCGCCCGGCTCGACAAGGCGAAGCGGCGCGAAATCGACTGGGCGCTCGATCACGTCGACGCGCGCGATCTGGCGCGCCGCTCGATCGGCGAACTCTCGGGGGGCGAGCGCCAGCGCCTGCTGCTCAGCCAGGCGCTGCTCGGCCGGCCGCGCTTGCTGTTGCTCGACGAACCTTTGATCTCGCTCGATCCGGCCTACCAGAAGGGTGTGGTCGACATCGCGCGGCGGCTGCGCGACGAATTGAAGATCGCCATCCTGTTCAGCGCCCACGAACTCAATCCGCTGGTCAATGCGATCGACCGGGTGCTGTATCTGGGCGCCGGCGCGGCGGTGATCGGCGCGGTCGACGAAGTCGTCACCGGACCGGTGCTTTCGCGCCTTTACGGCGCCGAGATCGAGGTGGTGCGAGTCAAGGACCGCTTTTTCGTCATGGCCGGCGACGTCGAGGTCGAGCGCGACGCGCATCGGCACGAAGGCCACGATCACGGCCACGCCCATTCCCACGATCATGGCGACGCGCATGTTTGAATACGACTTCATGCGCACCGCCTTCGCCGCCTCCGGGGTCGCGGCGATTCTAGCGGGAACCGTCGGCTTCTTTCTTGTCCTTCGCGGCCAGACTTTCGCCGGTCACGCACTCTCGCACGTCGGTTTCACCGGCGCGACGGGGGCGGTGTTGTTCGGCCTTTCGCCGCTCGCCGGCCTCGTCGGCTTCACGTTCGTCGCCGGAATCGGCATGGGCCTGTTCGGCGAAAAACTGGCCGACCGCGATGTTGCGATCGGCATGATGCTTTCGTTAGCGCTCGGGCTCGGCCTGCTGTTCCTGCATTTTTACACTTCGGCGGCGACGCAGGCGGCGGCGCTGCTGTTCGGCAACGTGCTCGGCGTCGACAATTCGGCGCTGCTGAGCCTCGTCGTCATGGCGGTGGCGAGCCTCGCCGCGCTCGCCTTCATCGCGCGGCCGCTGATCTTCGCCTCGCTGCAGGCCGAGCTCGCCGAGGCGCGCGGCGTGCCGTTGCGCTTTGTCTCGGCGGCGTTTCTCGCCATCGTCGCAATTGCGACCGCCGAATGCGCGCAGATCGTCGGCGTGCTGTTGGTGTTCACGCTGATGGTCGGCCCCGCTGCCGCTTCACAGAATTTTTCGCGCCGGCTCGAGGGCGGGGTTGCGCTCGCGGCGGGCCTCGCGCTCGCCGAGGCCTGGGGTGGCCTGACGCTCGCGTTTTACACGGATTGGCCGACCAGTTTTTGGATTACAGCGCTGTCGGGAGTGGTCTATTTTGCCAGCCTCGGCGCGCGCCGGCTGATCGGCTGAGGCGCGGAGCCAATGGCCGTCTCTCCGTTCTTCCTCGGAGTCGAACGCTCGCTCACTGGCCGGCCGTGGCGCTCGCGGCTCGACGCGGCGGGGGAGGCGCGTGCGCTCGCCATCGCGCAGGTGAGCGGCCAGAACGAGCTGATGGCGCGCGTGCTCGCGGGGCGGGGCGTCGGTCTCGACGAAGTCGCGCGCCATCTCGAGCCGACCTTGCGTGAACTGATGCCCGACCCCTTTGCGTTGCGCGACATGGAGGCGGCGACGGCGCGCCTCGCGCGCGCGGTTCAGCGCGGCGAGCGCGTCGCTATCTTCGGCGACTACGACGTCGACGGCGCGGCGAGCGCGGCGCTGCTGAGCGAATATCTCGAGGCCTGCGGCTCCCCGGTTTCGATCCATATTCCCGATCGCGTCGCCGAGGGCTACGGCCCCAACAGCGAGGCGATGGCCGCTTTCGCCAAGGGCGGCGCGAGCCTCGTCGTTACGGTCGATTGCGGCGCGGTGAGCCACGAGCCCATCGCAGCGGCGCGGCGGCTCGGCCTCGACGTCGTCGTGTTCGATCACCATCAGGCGCCGGAAAACCTGCCCGACGCGATCGCCGTCGTCGATCCCAACCGGCAGGACGATCTTTCCGGCCTCGGCTATCTCTGCGCCGCCGGGGTCGTCTACATGGGCCTCGTCGCGCTCAATCGCGCGTTGCGCGAGGCGGGCTTCTTTCACGGCCGCGCGGCGCCCGATCTCATGGCCGCGCTCGATCTGGTCGCGCTGGCGACGGTCGCCGACGTCGTGCCGCTGATCGGCCTCAATCGGGCTTTCGTAACGCGCGGCCTCGCCGTGATGCGCCAGCGCAAGCGTCCGGGGCTGGCGGCGTTGTTCGACGCGGCGGGCGCCGACGGGCCGCCGCGCGCCTATCACCTCGGCTTTCTCATCGGCCCGCGCATCAACGCGGGCGGCCGCATCGGCGATTCCGCGCTCGGCGCTCGGCTTATGACGACGCGCGACGATCTCCAAGCGCGCGAGATCGCGGCCGAGCTCGACCGCCTCAATCGCGCGCGCCAGCAGATCGAATTGGCGACGCTCGCCGAGGCCGAAGCCGAGGCGCTGCTCGCGCTGGGGCTCGAAGAGCGCGGCGCGGCGGTGGTGGTTGCGGGCGAGGGCTGGCCGGCGGGCGTCGTCGGGCTGATCGCGGCGCGCCTGAAGGAGCGCTTCGAGCGCCCGGCCTTCGCGCTCGCCTTGAATGGGCGCGAAGCGACGGGCTCGGGGCGCTCGATTCCCGGCGTCGATCTCGGCCGCGTCGTGCGCTCGGCGGTCGAGGCAGGCCTCGCCGTGAAGGGCGGCGGCCACGCCATGGCGGCCGGGGTGACACTCGCCAAGAGCCGGATCGGCGAATTTCGCGCCTTTCTCGAAGAAAAGCTCGCGCAGCCGGTCGCCGAGGCGCGCTCCGGTTCCGGCTTGGCGATCGACGCCGCGCTGACCGCGGCGGGCGCGACGCCGGAACTCGCGCATTCGATCGAGGCCGCCGGGCCCTTCGGCGCCGGCAATCCCGAACCGATCTTCGCGCTGCCGCGCCATCGTCTCGTCGAGGTCTTCCCCGTCGGCGCCGACCACCTGCGCCTGCGCGCCGTCGCCGGGGACGGGCGGGCGATCGAAGCGATGGCCTTCCGCGCCGCCGGCAAGCCGCTGGGCGAAGCATTGAAGCGCCTCAAGGGCGCCAACGTCCATCTGGCGGGCGCGCTCGCGATCAACCGTTACGGCGGCCGGGAGAAGGCGCAGCTCAGGGTCATCGACGCGGCGGAGGTCGCGCAGTAGCGGATATTGCGGACGCCGATCGCGGCGCGCGCGCCGCCTCTTAGGCGGCCGCCTCGCCCTCGAACACGATCTGGTCGGCCCATCGCGACGCCGTTCGCCGTTGCTCGGGCGTTCGCACCGTCCACACCATGACCGGCGTAGCCTTGAGTTCGCGCAGCAGAAACGGCGTCGGGTGGGGCAGGTCGTCGACGTTCCAGGACAGAAAATCCGGGCGAGTTTCGGGATAGTGCAGGAACGCGGCGCAGGATTCTTTCTGCGCGACGCTGAGCGCGCGCCAGTGCCAGCCGCGGTAGCTCGCTTCGGCGACCACGCCGAGCGGCGCGATGCCGTCGTGGCGCGCGCGCAGGTAGGCGATCGTCGCGGGATCGAAGCTCTTCAACGCCAGCGGCCCGTCGTATTCGCGCGCCAGCGCGGCCACGCGCTCGGCGAGGCGCATGTCGCCGTCGAAACGGCTCTTGAGCTCGCAGATCAATGGCGTGCGGCGGGCGATGCGGGCAAGCAATTGCGGCAGCGTCGGCATCCGCTCGTCGCAGTGACGGAAACGCGCCGCCTGGAGTTCCGCGACCGCTCTCTCGACGACCGCGCCGCGCGCCCGCGTGAGCCGGCTCAGCGTGTCGTCGTGAAACACCATCGCCTCGCCGTCGCGGGAGAGCTGGACGTCGCATTCGATCGCGGATCCGGAGCGTATCGCTGCGTCGGCGGCGCCGAGCGTATTCTCGACCACGCCTTTGCCGGCGTCGTGCAGGCCGCGATGCGCGATCGGCCGTGCGACGAGCCAGTCCGGAGAGTTCGCGCTCACGCGCCGATCTCGAAAGTCGCCTCGATCTCGGCGAGCGCGTCGAGCGGCAAGTGCGAAACGCCGACGGTCGTGCGCGCATGGCGCCCGCGCGGCCCGAACGCCGCGGCCATCACGTCGGAGGCGCCGTTCATCGCTTGCGGCAGCGCGTCGAAGCTCGTCGCGACGTTGAAGAACCCGCCGAGCCGCACGACCTGCGCGATCCGGTCCAAGTCGCCGACCGCCGCCTGCGCCTGGGCGATCAAGTTGATCGCGCAGAGCCGCGCGGCCTCGCTGGCGGCTCCGATCGACGAATGCGGCCCGAGCTTGCCGACATGGGCGGGCGCAATCTTGCGGTCCGGTCCGAGCGGCAATTGGCCGGAGACGAACAGCAACGCGCCGACGCGGACGAAGGGGACGTAATTGGCAACCGGCGCGGCCGGTTGCGGCAGCTTGACGCCCATTTCTTCAAGACGCTTGGCGACGAGGCTCATGACCGGTCCTTTGCTCGAATGCGAGAGCGGCGCCTTGGGAAGGGCGCGTGGGCGAGCTTAATAATCCAAACGCGGCGGCGCGCAACGGTCGCGCGAGCGGCTGGGCTGGCCGAGGGGCCGCGATCCGCGCTAAAAGAGAGAACAGGGCGGAGAATGCGAGGGAGGACGCGATGAAAGGCAAGGCGATCGCGATCACCGGCGGATTTGGCGCTTTGGGCCGGGTCGTCGCCGAAGCGGCGGCTCGTCGCGGCGCTTCCGTTGCAGCGCTCGACGTCGCCGCGTCGCCGCCCGCGGGCCTTTCCGAGCGGCTGGGGCCGGACGCGCTGATATTGGGTGGGGTCGATCTGAGCACCGCCGAAGGAGCGCGCCAAGCCGTGGCCGGGGTCAAGGCGAGATTCGGACGGCTCGACGCGCTTATCAATATCGCAGGCGGTTTCCGCTGGGAGCTCGTCGGGGATGGCGACGCGGCGACCTGGGACCGCTTGTTCGCGCTGAACGTGAAGACCGCGTTGAACGCCGCCAAGGCTGCGCTGCCCTATCTCCTGGAGAGCGGCGCCGGCCGGATCGTCAATGTCGGCGCCAACGCGGCGGTGAAGTCAGGCGCCGGGATGGGCGCCTACGCGGCGAGCAAGGCCGGCGTGCATCGCTTGACCGAAAGTCTGGCGGAGGAATTGAAGAACCGCGGCGTGACGGTAAATGCGGTCCTGCCGTCGATCATCGACACTCCCGCCAACCGGGCCGAAATGCCCAACGCCCAGTTCGACCGCTGGGTCGCGCCGGCCGATCTTGCCGCCGTGATCCTGTTTCTGGCTTCGGATGAAGCCAGGGCCGTCACCGGCGCGTTGCTGCCTGTCACCGGCGGCGTTTAGTTGAACGCGCCGCCAAGCGACGCACAGGGGGAGCTGCCGCAGCGAAAGCGGGAATTCGGCGTCTTGCAGAAAGAGAAAGCCGCCTCGTGGCGCCCCGCGCTTGTTTTTGGCGCCTAGCGCGCTTACCTTCTGGGCATGATCTTCGCGCGTGAGCGCGAGCCAAGCGTTTTGCGCGATTGAACGGGATAACGGCCATGGGTGGTCTCAGCATTTGGCATTGGATGTTGTTCGCAGCGGTGGCGTTGCTGCTGTTCGGCGGGAAGGGCAAGATTTCCGACATCATGGGCGACGTCGCCAAGGGCATCAAGTCCTTCAAGAAGGGCATGGCCGACGATGACGTCGCCGAGGATAAACCGGCGGCGTCGACGCCCCCGCGCAGCCTTGAAAATCGCGCCGGCTCGACGGTCGACGCCAACGAAACAAACAAGGTCAACTGACGCGCCTAGCGCGAGAGCCCGTCGCCGGGCGGGGAGTGCGCCCGAGCGCTTCTTCCCAAGGTTTTCGTGTGGCCGGACCGCTCAATGTTTGATTTCGACGTCGGTAAGCTCCTGATCTTCGGCATCGTCGCCCTTGCGGTGATTCCGCCGAAGGATTTGCCGCGCGTCATGCGTACGATCGGCCAGACAGTCGGCAAGATGCGGCGCATGGCCGCCGAATTCCAGGGTCAGTTTATGGAGGCGATGAAGGAGGCCGATCTCGAGAGCGTCAAGAAAGAACTGACCGCTCTCGACGAGTCCGCCAAGATCGGCGCCGCGTTCGATCCCGCGATGGCGATGCGCCAGGAAATCAGCCAGGCCGTCGAGGGGCCGAAAGAGATCGGCGTCTCCGAGGTGGCGCTGACCGAAGCGGGGAAGGCGGACGGCGAACCTGTCGTAGCGCCCGTGATTGCGGCTGACGACAACGCGGCGGCGCCCGCGCAAGGCCTGGAAATCGTCGAGCAGACGACCGCCGGCGCCTCGCTCGCGCGGCGGGGCGCGGCCGAATGAGCGCCGAGGACATCGACGCCACCAAAGCGCCGCTGATGGATCACCTCATCGAGCTGCGCCTGCGCCTGGTCCGGGCGCTCTATGCGTTTTTCGCCGCGTTTCTGGTGTGCTTCTACTTTTCGCGCTCGATCTACAACATCCTCACCGAGCCCTACGTGAAGATCGTCGGCCCGGAGAAAGCGACGCTGATCGCGACGCACTTCCTGGAGCAGTTTTACACAAACGTCCGCCTCAGCATGTTCGGCGCGGCCGTCATCGCGTTCCCGATGATCGCCGTACAGATCTACAAGTTCGTCGCGCCGGGCCTCTACAAACATGAGCGGCAGGCGTTCCTGCCCTATCTCATCGCGACGCCGATCTTCTTCTTCGCCGGGGCGCTGCTGGTCTATTTCGTCGTCATGCCGCTGCTGATCCGGTTTTCCGTGTCACTGCAGCAGGTCAACACCCCCGGCGAAGCGACCATCGAACTGCTGCCGAAAGTCAGCGAATATCTGTCGTTGATCATGACACTGATTTTCGCCTTTGGGGCGGCGTTCCAATTGCCGGTCGTCCTCACGCTGCTCGGTCATGTCGGCATCGTCAATTCCAAGTATCTCTCGTCGATGCGGCGCTACGCGATCGTCGCTGTGACCGGGTTGGCGGCGCTGCTGACGCCGCCGGATCTGATCAGCATGATCTCGCTGGCGCTGCCGATGCTGCTTCTCTACGAAGGCTCGGTGATCGCCGTGCGCATCGTCGAGAAGCGTCGCGAGGCCGCCGAAAAGGCCAAGACCCAGACATGACCGCGCGCCCCACGGCATGAAGGCGCGGGACATTCTGGCGGCGGTCGCCGTCGCGGTCGTCTGGGGCCTGACCTTCATCGCCATCAAGGTCGGCGTCGCCGAGACGACGCCGCTGACGCTTTCGGGATTGCGCTTCGTCTTCGCGGCGCTGCCGGTGGTGTTCTTCGTGCGGCCTCCTAAGGCGCCCTTAGGGATCGTCGCGCTCTACGGCCTGTTCATCGGCGTCGGCCAGTTCGGCCTGTTGTTCGTCGCGATTCGTCAGGGATTCCCGGTCGGGCTGGCTTCGCTGGTGATCCAGCTGCAGGCGTTCTTCACCATCTTTCTCGCCTGGGCGCTGATGCGTGAGCGGCCGCGACGGGCGCAACTCGTCGGCGCCGGTGTCGCCTTTCTCGGCATTGCGCTGATCGGCTCGCGCCGGCTCGACGGAGCGAGCCTCGTCCCCTTCCTGATGGTGATCGCTGCGGCGGCGTTCTGGGGCGCCGGCAATATCGCGGCGAAATTCGCCGGACGCGTCGATATGCTGGCCTTCGTGAGCTGGTCGAGTCTGGCGCCGCCGGCGCCGTTGTTCCTGTTGTCGCTGCTCACCGAGGGGCCGAGCGGCCTCGCCTCGCTCGCTCATCCCTCGCTCAAGCTCGTCCTCGCCGTCCTCGTCGTATCCTACGCCGGCACGGTGTTCGGTTTTGGTCTGTGGGCGCGCCTGCTCTCGCACTATTCGGCCGCGACGGTGGCGCCCTTTGCGCTGCTGGTGCCGATCGTCGGCATGGTCGCGGGATCGGCGGTCTTCGGCGAGCCGCTCGGCCCATTTGAGCTTTGGGGCGCGCTTCTGGTAATGGCTGGCCTCGGCTTCAACGTCTTTGGCGACCGGCTGCTGCGCCGCTGGCTGCAACAAACCTGGTGATTCTATGCACGACATCAAAGCGATTCGTGAAAATCCTGAAGCCTTCGACGAGGGGCTGGCGCGGCGGTCGCTGCCGCCGCGCTCCGAGTCGCTCATCGCACTCGACGACCGGCGCCGCGCCGCGATCGTCGAACTGCAGAAGGCGCAGGAGCGGCGAAACGCCGCATCGAAGGAAATCGGCGCCGCGATGGCGCGCAAGGACACGGCCGTCGCGGACGCCCTCAAGGACGAAGTCGCCAAGCTGAAGATCGCGATGCCGGAGTTGGAGGCGGCCGAGAGGGCGGCCGGCATGGCGCTCGACACCGAGCTCGCCGCCATTCCCAACCTGCCCGCGCTCGACACGCCGGACGGCAAGGACGAGAACGACAATGTCGAAGTGCGCCGCTACGGCGCGCCGCCGAAGTTCCCAGCCAGCTTCAAGCCGAAGGAGCATTTCGAGATCGGCGAGGCGCTCGGCATGATGGATTTCGACGCGGCGGCGAAGCTCTCGGGCGCGCGTTTCGTCGTGCTCAAGGGGCCGCTGGCGCGCCTGGAGCGCGCGCTCATGCAGTTCATGCTCGATCTGCACACGCGCCAGCACGGCTATGAAGAGATCAATCCGCCGGTGCTGGTGCGCGACGAGGCGATGTTCGGCACCGCGCAACTGCCAAAATTTCGCGACGATCAGTTCGCCGCCGGCGACGGGTTCTGGCTTATCCCGACCGCCGAAGTGCCGATGACCAATCTCGTGCGCGAGAGCATCGTCGACGAAAAGCGCCTGCCGCTGCGCTTCACCGCGGGAACGCTGTGCTTTCGCGCCGAGGCGGGGGCGGCCGGGCGCGACACGCGCGGCATGATCCGCCAGCACCAGTTCGAGAAGGTCGAACTCGTTTCGATCACCACGCCCGAAGACTCCGCCGCCGAGCACGAGCGCATGACCGCTTGCGCGGAGGAAGTCCTCAAGCGCCTCGATCTGCATTTCCGCACCGTCGCGCTGTGCACCGGCGACATGGGCTTCGCCTCGCAAAAGACCTACGACATCGAGGTCTGGCTGCCGGGGCAGGGGCGCTTTCGCGAGATTTCCTCGTGCTCGGTGTGCGGCGATTTCCAGGCGCGGCGAATGAACGCGCGCTGCAAGGCCGCCGACGCCAAGTCCACCCGTTTCGTCCACACGCTCAACGGCTCGGGCGTCGCGATCGGGCGCGCGCTGGTCGCGGTGCTGGAAAACTATCAAAACCCGGACGGCTCGGTTTCGATCCCGGAAGTCTTGTGGCCCTATATGGCCGGACTGACGCGCATCGAGGCGAGAAAGTAGCGCGACCGACCCTACCGCTTGACCTGGCATTCGCCGAGATTGGCGACCGTTGCGCCGTCGGCGAAGGCGCGGCACTTGTTCGAATACATGCGCGCGACGCCGTTCTTCACGCCGCAGACGGGAGCGTATTCGTCGGTGCAGACGACAGAGCGCGAGGAGGGCGGCGGCGCGGGCTTGGCGTCGCAGGGGCCCTCATGGGTCACTGTCGCGTCGTCCGCCTTGGCGCAGCCGGCGTTGGAATAGGTCTTCTCGGCGCCGCCCTTGAGAGCGCACACCGGCGCCCACAGCATCGTGCAGAAGCCTTGCGCCTCGGCGGCCGGCGCCGGGGCGAAAAACGCCAGGACGAGAAAGGCGGAGGCGAGCGCTTTTCCCATCGTCGGCTTCCCCCCGCATAACGGCGCTTCGAGCGCTGATCGGCACGATCGCACGGATCGAGGCCGCGTGCCAGTGACGAAGCGCGAAGCCTAGGCGCGAGCCGCCGTCGCGCGAATCGATTGGGCGCGCTACAAACGACCCTGCAGCCGCGCGACGCGGGAAAGGCGATCCATGCGAATTTTGCTCACCAACGACGACGGCGTCCACGCGCCGGGCCTCAAGGTTATGGAGGCGATCGCGCGCCAGTTGTCCGACGACGTTTTCGTCGTCGCTCCCGAGATCGACCAATCCGGGGTCGCACATTCGCTGTCGCTCAACAATCCCTTGCGCCTGCGGCAGATCAGCCCGCGCCACTTCGCGGTGCAGGGCACGCCGACGGACTGCGTCATCATGGGTGTGCGCAAGATCATGGCCGACGCGCGCCCCGACCTGATCCTATCGGGCGTCAATCGCGGCCAGAACGTCGCCGAGGACGTCACCTATTCCGGCACGATCGCGGCGGCGATGGAGGGCGCGCTGATCGGCATACCCTCGATCGCGCTCTCCCAAGCCTATGGCGGCGCCGAGGGCCGCGACAAGATGAACTGGGACTGCGCCGCTACGCTGGGGCCCGACGTGATCAAGAAGATCCTGCGCATCGGGGTGCCGGAAGGCATGCTCGTCAACGTCAATTTCCCCGCCTGCGCGGTCGCGGAGGTCACGGGCGAGGCGGCGACCGCGCAAGGACGGCGCGACACCGAATTGATGCGCGTCGAGGAACGGCGCGACGGGCGCGCGATACCCTATTACTGGCTGATGTTTCAGCGCGGCGGCTTCACCCCGGGCGTGGGCAGCGACATCGAGGCGCTCGCGGCGCGCAAAGTGTCGATCACGCCGTTGCGACTCGATTTGACCGACGAGGCGACGCGTATGCGCTATGCCGAGGCCTTCCGGACTCCTTGAGCCATACCGGCGCAACGAGACGAGGACGCGCCTGTGAACGACATCGAGGCTGAAGAACGCGCGCAATTCATGCTGCGCTTGCGTGCGCGCGGCATTCGCAACCTTCGTCTCTTGCGCGCTCTGGAACGCGCGCCGCGCGCGTTGTTCATGCCCCAGCGCTATGGCGACATCGCCGCGCGCGACATCGCGTTGCCGATCGGCTGCGGCCAGACCGCGCCGCCGCCCTCGATCGTCGCCGCGATGATCGAGGCTCTCGATCCCGGACCGGGAAGTCGGGTGCTGGAGATCGGAACGGGGACGGGCTACGCCGCGGCGCTGCTCGCGCAACTGGCGGGCGAAGTCGTTTCGCTGGAGCGGCGTCAGACGCTCGCGCTCGAGGCCGCCGCTCGCATCGAGGCTTTCGGGCTCGCCAACGTCCGCGTCGCCTGGGGCGACGGACTGGCGCTCGATCGTCATGGCGGCCTCTTCGACCGCATCCTCGTCCACGCGGTGATCGAAACGCCGGCCCCGCGGCTGACCGACCTGCTCGTCGAGGGCGGGGCGCTGGTCGCGGCCGTCGCCGCCGCAGCGGGCGACCAGCGCATCGTGCGCCTGACGCGCGCCGCGAACGGCGAGATCGCAGCCAGCGCGCACGGCGCGGCGCGCACCTTCACGCCATTGGTCGAGGGCCTCGCGCGCGCGCTGTGATCCTTTCGCCAGCCGCCGAGGGGAGAGACGCCCGGAAACGCCGCGCGTTGGCCCAAAGCATCATCTTAAACCATCTCTTAACACGTTGCGCTCAAACTGCCGGAAGTTCAGTTGCGTTCGAGTGGGTTGAAGACGATGAGTAAATTCGCAACGTTTGTCGTCGGACGGAACGCCGCCCGCGTAGCGCTCACGGGATTGGTTGGAATTTGGCTCTCCGGGTGCTCCGCGAATTCGACCCGGATGAGCCAGTCGTTCGACAGCCCCTTCTCCAATCCGTTCGCCACCGCTTCAAACGACGCCGGCGCGCCGACGCCACAGGTCGCATCCGCGCCGCTGGCGGCGCCCGATCCCGCTGCGGCCAATCCGAGCCCGGTCGCGGTCGCCGCGTTGTCGCCCGCCGCGCCGGCGCCGACCAATCCGATCAGGAGTTCCGCCGCTCAGCCTGTGACTGGCTTTGGCAATGGGTGGAGCGCCGTCGGCGGCTCGCCGATCGTCGTCGCCGACGGCGACACCTTGGACAGTCTCTCGCGACGCTATGGCGTGCCCCCTTCTGCGATGCTGAAAACCAACGGTTTGAGCAGCGCCGCGCAGGTCCACGGCGGCGTGCGGCTCGTCGTTCCCGTTTATGACGCGAACGGCCGCGCCGTCGCCGAGGCGCCGGCCGAAAAGGCGAAGCGCGTCGCATCGGCCGACGCACGCGATCCGGCCCCCGTCAAGCGCGCGACGGCGAAGAAGTCCGCTCACGACGCCGCCGCTGAAGCGAGCCCGCCGCCGGCCAAGTCGGCGGCTAAGACCGAGGCCAAAGCGGCAGCTCCCGTCGGCGCCGTCCGATCGGACGCCGACGTGAATACGACGGTGGCCAAGAAAAGGCCGACGACCGACGCCACTCAGACAAGCAGCATCCAGGCCAGCGATCCGGCGCCCGCGCCGACCCTGACGAGCGCGCAGGCGGACGCCGCGGGAGTCGCTCCAGAGTTTCGCTGGCCGGCGCGTGGACGCATTATCGAGGGCTTCAAGGTCGGCGGCAACGACGGCATCAACATCGCCGTGCCCGAGGGCACTTCGGTGCGCGCGGCCGAGAGCGGCGTCGTCGCTTACGCCGGCAGCGAATTGAAGGGCTACGGCAATCTCGTGTTGATCCGTCATCCCAACGGCTTCGTCTCCGCCTACGCCAACAACGGCGAACTCGACGTCAAGCGCGGCGACACGGTCAAGCGCGGCCAGATCATCGCCAAGTCCGGCCAGAGCGGCAACGTCAATTCGCCGCAGCTCCACTTCGAATTGCGCAAGGGCTCCACGCCCGTCGATCCCACCAGTTATCTCGCCGGCCTCTGAACGACCGGCGGGATTTCCCAGGTCCAGTCCTCCAGTCTGGACACAGTCGCTCACAGCGACGACCGCGAGACGAGATTGCGCTGTGAGCTTGAAAGCAAGGCGGCGGGTCCAAGGAAAGGCCCGCCGCCTTCGCGCGTCAATCGGCCTCTATGTCCAACCGTCGCCCCAGCCGCCCCGCCAAATCTTGGGTGAACTGCCAAGCCGTGCGGCCCGAGCGCGAGCCCCGGGTCGTCGCCCATTCCAAAGCATCGCGTTCGATTTGGTCGGCCGGCGCGTTCAGCGCGAAATGCCTGGCGTATCCCTCGACCATCGCGAGATAGTCGTCCTGGCTGCAGTGATGGAATCCGAGCCATAGGCCGAAGCGGTCGGAGAGGGAAACCTTCTCCTCGACCGCCTCGCCCGGGTTGATCGCGCTCGCGCGCTCGTTCTCCATCATGTCGCGCGGCAGCAAATGGCGCCGGTTCGAGGTCGCGTAGAACAGCACATTGGCGGGTCGCCCTTCGATGCCGCCTTCGAGCGCCGCTTTCAACGACTTGTAAGAGGTGTCGCCGCCGTCGAAGGAAAGGTCGTCGCAGAACACGATGAAGCGATGCGGCGCCTCGCGCATCAGCGTCATCAGCGCCGGCAGGCTTTCGATGTCCTCGCGATGGATTTCGACCAGCTTCAGCCGGGCGCCGGATTTCGCGGCGCGGTTGATCTCGGCGTGCGCCGCCTTGACGAGCGAGGACTTGCCCATGCCGCGCGCCCCCCACAGCAGCGCGTTGTTGGCCGGCAGTCCACGGGAGAAGCGTTCGGTGTTTTCGACGAGTAGGTCGCGCACTCGGTCGACGCCGCGCAGCAGGCCGATGGCGACGCGATTGACCTTCGCGACGGGAATGAGAGCGCCGCGGTCGGCATGCCACACGAACGCGTCGGCGGCGGCGAAATCGGGGCGGGCCGCGGCGCGCGGGGCGAGGCGTTCGAGCGCGTCGGCGATCCGTGCGAGCAACGCCGCTGCGTCGCCGGAGAGTGGAGGGGAAACAGTCATCGGATGATCCCACGGGTCGGGTTGGCGGCCCGTTTGACACAATCGAGCCCGAAGCTCCAGGGGGTCGATCGGGCGACCGCTATCTTTAGGTGCGGAACCGGGTTGCGCGCTCGACGGCTGGTCCGTTCGCGCCGCAGGGGTGCAATTTCGCCGGGTGGCGGACGGGTCACATCAGGGCGTTTCGCGCGTCGCGGCGCTCCGCCTTTCCGGTCGCCAGGTCTTCGAGAATCGGGCACTCGGGTCGGTCGTCTCCGCGGCAGTCGCGCACCAGATTGCGTAGCGTCGCGGCCATCGCCTGCATCTCGGATATTCGCTTCTCGAGATCCTCGACGTGCGTCAGCGCGATCTTCTTCACTTCGCGGCTCGGCCGCCGCCGGTCGCGCCAAAGCGCGAGCAGCGTTGCGATTTCCTTGATGGAAAAGCCGAGCCTACGCGCTCGGCGAACGAACCGAAGTTCGTGGATTTCGTGCTCGCCGTAGTCGCGGTAATCGTTCTGCCGACGGGCGGCCGGGCGCAGCAGGCCGATCGCCTCGTAGTGGCGGATCATCTTGGCGCTGACGCCGGTCGCGGCGGCGGCGGCTCCGATGTTCATTTCGCAACCTCTGTTGACGTTCCTATAATGGGAAGGTGTAGCCGTATTGCGATCGCTCACGCAACTTAGGATCGACAATGAGCCCCATTGACGCCGCCGATCAGGAACCGCACGGCGCCGCGCATCGCGGCCACGCCCACGTTGACGCGCACGTTGTGGCGGAAGGTTCGCTCAAGGATCCGGTGTGCGGCATGAGCGTCGATCCGGCCTCGGCCCAGCACAGCGCTCAATTCGCAGGGCGAACGTATTTCTTCTGCTGCGCAGGATGCCGCGCCAAATTCGCCGCCGAGCCGCAGCGATATGTCGCCGGGGCGCCCGCCGCGCCGCCGCAGCGCCCGCCGGCCGGCGCGGTCTACACCTGTCCAATGCATCCCGAAGTCCGCCAAACCGGGCCGGGCGTTTGCCCGATCTGCGGCATGGCATTGGAGCCGGAAGCGCCGAGCGCCGAGGCGGCGCCGAATACGGAACTGCTCGACATGACGCGCCGCTTCTGGTTCGGCCTCGTCGTCGCCGCGCCGGTCATCGCGCTCGAGATGGGCGGGCATCTGTCGGGCTTGCGTTGGCTTACTCCGCAGGCGTCCAACTGGGCGCAACTGGCGCTGGCGACGCCGGTCGTCCTGTGGGCGGGCTGGCCGTTCTTCGTGCGCGCACTCGCGTCGATCCGGAATCGAAGCCTCAACATGTTCACGCTGATCGCGATGGGGACGGGCGTCGCCTGGACCTATAGCGTCGTCGCGACCATCGCGCCTCGGATCTTCCCGCCGGCATTTCGCGGCCACGAAGGCGCGCCGCCGGTCTATTTCGAAGCCGCCGCGGCGATCACCGTGCTCGTGCTGCTCGGGCAGGTGCTCGAACTCAAAGCCCGCGAACGGACGGGCGGGGCGATCCGCGCGCTGCTCGATCTCGCGCCCAAGACTGCGCGCAAAATATTCGCCGGCGGCGGCGAGCGCGACGTCGCCCTCGCCGAAGTCGCGGTCGGCGACCGTTTGCGGGTTCGCCCGGGCGAGAAGATCCCGGTTGACGGCGTGCTTGTCGAGGGCGCGAGCGCGGTCGACGAATCCATGGTCACCGGCGAGTCGATGCCCGTCGCCAAGCAGATCGGAGCCAAGCTGATCGGCGGGGCAATCAACGGGAGCGGAGGCTTCGTCATGCGGGCGGAGCGAGTCGGCCGCGACACGATGCTCGCGCAGATCGTCGAAATGGTCGCCAAGGCGCAGCGAAGCCGGGCGCCGGTCCAGCGGCTCGCCGATCAGGTTTCGGGTTGGTTCGTACCGCTGGTGATCGGCGCCGCCGCGCTGGCTTTTCTCGCTTGGTCGTTATTCGGCCCCGAGCCGCGCGTCGCCTTCGGGCTGGTCGCCGCGGTGTCGGTGCTGATCATCGCTTGCCCCTGCGCATTGGGGCTGGCGACGCCGATGTCGATCATGGTCGGGGTCGGGCGCGGCGCGCAGTCGGGCATTCTGATCAAGAGCGCCGAGGCGCTCGAACGTTTCGAGAAGGTCGACACGCTCGTCGTCGACAAGACCGGCACGCTCACCGAGGGCAAGCCGCGGGTCGCGTCCGTCACGCCGGCGCCCGGATTTGCGCGCGACGAACTGATGCGGCTCGCCGCCAGCCTGGAGCGTTCCAGCGAACACCCGCTGGCGGCGGCGATCGTCGCCGCGGCCGAGGGCGAGGGGTTGTCGCCGGCGGACGTCGCCGACTTCGATTCGCCGTCCGGCAAGGGGGTGCGCGGCACGATCGAGGGGCGCGCGCTCGCGATCGGCGATCAACGCTTTCTCGGCGAGCTCGGCGTCGACACATCCGCGCTGTCCGCCGAGGCCGAGGCGCAGCGCCGCGACGGCGCCACTGTCGTGTTCGTCGCCGTCGATGGCCAGGCCGCCGGCGTCATCGCCATCGCGGATCCGATCAAGGCGACGACGCCCGAAGCGGTGCGGGCGCTGCTCGCGCAAGGCGTGCGTGTCGTCATGCTGACCGGCGACAGCCGCACGACCGCTTGGGCCGTGGCCAAAAAGCTGGGCGTCACGGAAGTCGAGGCGGAAATCCTGCCCGACCGCAAGGCCGAGATCGTCGCGCGCCTGCGCAGCGAAGGACGCGTCGTGGCGATGGCGGGCGACGGCGTAAACGACGCGCCGGCGCTGGCGGCGGCCGACGTCGGGGTCGCGATGGGCACCGGAACGGACGTGGCGATGGAAAGCGCCGGCGTCACGCTGCTGAAAGGCGATCTCCAGGGCCTCGTTCGCGCCCGCCGTCTCTCGGCGGCGACGATGGGCAACATTCGCCAGAACCTGTTCTTCGCGTTCGTCTACAACTCCCTCGGCGTGCCGATCGCGGCCGGCGTCCTTTATCCGTTTTTCGGCGTGCTTCTGTCGCCGATCATCGCGGCGGCGGCGATGGCGTTGTCCTCGGTCAGCGTGATCGGCAATGCGTTGCGGCTTCGACACGCCAGGCTCTAGGCGCGGAAAGCCAATGCGAGGTCGGCGGCGTCGACGCGCCGACGATCCGAACGGCCGCGCCCCAGCAAGGGGCAGGATCGTCATTGTCCCGCTCGCCATCGCGGCGCCGATCAAATACTTGCGCGAGTAGGCGATCTCTCAGTCGGCCCATTTGCGGCCGTGAGGCAGCCTGTAAAATCGCCGCGATCGGTGCTATATGAACCCAGGCGCGCCGGGCCTTGAACCCGGTCGAGAAAGAGGCGCTCGATGAAAAATTCTCGGTTGAAAGTGATGAGTGTGACCGACGCGGCGGCCGCCCGCGTCCATGAGATCATCGCCAATGCGGACAAGCCGATCGTCGGCCTGCGCGTCGGCGTCAAGAATGGCGGCTGCGCCGGCATGTCCTATACGATGGAATTCGCCGAAAGCGCCTCGCCGCTCGACGAAGTCGTCGAAGACAAGGGCGTCAAGCTGCTGATCGATCCCAAAGCCCTGCTGTTCCTTCTCGGCGCGCAGATGGATTTCAAGGTCGACAAGCTGTCGTCGAGCTTCGTTTTCAACAATCCCAATCAAACCTCGGCCTGCGGCTGCGGCGAGAGCGTGGCGATCACGCCGGCCTCGCCCGAAGCGCTCGCCGCGAACGGCTGAGGCGGGCGTGGACGGCGAAGGGCTGGCGGAATTGTTCGCGCCTTTCGCCGCCGTCGCCGTGAAGCGCATGTTCGGCGGCCATGGCGTCTATCTCGACGGCTTGTGCTTTGCGATCGAAGCCGATGGCGAGGTCTACGTGAAGGCGGACGAGGACAGCCGATCCACATTCGTGGCGGCGGGTTCATCGCCGTTCGTCTATGTCGCGAGGGGCCGGCCGACGACGATGGCCTATTGGCGCCTCGTCGCCAGCGCCTACGACGACGAGGAAGAGCTCAAGCGCTGGGCCGCGCTCGGCGTCGGCGCGGCGCGGCGGGCCGCCGCGATCAAGGCGTCGAAAGCCGATAAGACGGCCGGCGCGACAGGCCGAGGCGCGCGCGGCAAGAAAACGACGCGATAGCTCAGGCCTTTTCGGAGGGTTCTTTCGGCGACCCGGCCGGCGGCTCGCAATTGCGCGCGGCGCAGAAGCCCCGCGCGAACTTCAGTCTTCGGCCTCGGCGGGAACCGCCTTGGCGTGCGGCAGCCGCACCGGCCGCAACAGGAAGCTCGGGACGTGATCGCCGAGCCCGATGACCGGCGCCTCCGACTCTTCGCCGCGATGGGGTCGGCGCGACGGGGCGGGGCGGGCCTGCGCGGCGGGTCGCGGCGTCGCGGTCTCGCGCTCAGCGCGCTCTGGGGCGCGCGGCCCGCGGGAATGACGCTCCGGCGAACGCGGCTCGTGCGCTTCGCCCTGCGCGGGCGGGGCCGCGTGGGCGCCGCCATGCCCGCGATGGGCGGACGATCTGGCCTCGCCGCCGCGTCCGCGTCCGCGCCCGCCGCGATGTTCGCGGCCGGCATGGGCGCTTTCCGGCTCCTCTTCGACGGGAGCCTCCTCGCCGGCCTGCCAATCGATCTTCCGGGCGATCAGTTTCTCGATGTCCTCGATCGAGCGCGTGTCGGCGCGGGTGACGATCGTCAGGGCGACGCCGAGCTTGCCCGCGCGACCCGTGCGGCCGATGCGATGGACGTAGTCCTCGGCGTGATGAGGAGCGTCGTAATTGATGACGTGGCTGACGTCGGGAATGTCGAGCCCACGCGCCGCCACGTCCGAGCAGACGAGCAACTGCACGGAATTGTTGCGGAACGCGTCGAGCGCGGCCATGCGCGAGCGTTGATCGAGATCGCCGTGCAGCGCGCCGACGGAAAAGCCGTGCTTCTCCAGCGAGCGATAGACCACCTGCACGTCGCGCTTGCGGTTGCAGAAGATGATCGCGTTCTTGAAATTGTCGGCGCCGCGAATGAGGTGCCGCAAGGTCGCCCGCTTCTCCTCGGGCGAAGAGCCCGAGCGCACCAGAGTCTGGGTGATGCCCTCGGCAGTCGAGGCCGCGCGAGCGACCTCGATACGGATCGGATTGTGCAGGAAAGTCTCGGTGAGCCGGGTGATTTCCGGCGGCATGGTGGCGGAGAAGAACAGCGTCTGGCGGGTGAACGGCACCAGCTTGCAGATCCGCTCGATGTCGGGGATGAACCCCATGTCGAGCATGCGATCGGCTTCGTCGATGACCAGAATCTCGATGCCGGTCAGCAGGATCTTGCCGCGCTCGGCGAAATCGAGCAGGCGGCCGGGCGTCGCGATCAGCACGTCGGCGCCGCGGGTGATCTTGGCCTCCTGGTCGGCGAACGAGACGCCGCCGATCAACAGCGCCAAATTGAGCTTATGGTTGACGCCGTATCTGCCGAAGGCTTCCTCGACCTGCGCAGCGAGTTCGCGCGTCGGCTCGAGGATCAGCGTGCGCGGCATGCGCGCCCGGGCGCGCCCCTTTTCCAACATCGACAGCATCGGCAGCGTGAACGCCGCGGTCTTGCCGGTGCCGGTCTGGGCGATGCCCAGAATGTCGCGCCCTTGCAGCGCATAGGGAATGGCTTGTTCTTGAATAGGCGTCGGCGTGTCGTAGCCGGACGCTTGGACGGCGTTGAGCACTTTCTCGCTCAGGCCGAGTTCATCAAATTTCATTTCGTCTCACAGGGATAAAGACTTTTGGGGCGCATGCGGCGCCCATCCACGATGGCGCGGCTCTTGAGGGTCGCGCTTGCGCGAGGACACGATCGTCACGCCGCGCGAAGTCGGAGCTTCGATCGCGCCCTCGACCAAGTCTGCATATAGAAGAAATCCCGCCAAAGTCAATGAAAGAGCGCATTAATTCGCGTCGCCGCCAAACCACGACATCGGCGTTGAAACAGGCCTTCGCGACGACGGTCCATTAACCTTAGGCAGTCAACGCGGCTTGATCGTCAGCCGCTGAAACCCCGATCCGGCGGTCGGCTTGCGCGCCGAAATGATACGCGAGTTGACGCCGCTCCAGCCAATCTCGCCGGATAGGCGGCCGTACTCGATTTTGGGGCAGCGGTTCATCACGACGCTGACGCCCTTGGCCTCGGCGCGCGCCGCCGCGGCGTCGTTGCGCACGCCGAGCTGCGTCCAGATCGCGCGGGGCAGCGGATCGAGCGCCAGCGCCTCGTCGACGACGGCGCCCGCCGCCTCGGAATTGCGGAAGATGTCGACCATCTCGATCGGCCCGGGCGCGTCGGCCAGATGCGCGTAGACGGGCAGGCCGAGAATGGCGCCGCCGGCGAGGCCCGGATTGATCGGCAGCATCGTGAAGCCGCGCTCGGAAAGATATTTCAGCACGAAGAAGGAAGGCCGCGCCGTATTGGCGGAGGCACCGACCATCGCGATCCGCTTCACGCCGAGAAGAATGCCGCGGATATAATCGTCGGAATAGGAATCGTGGTTCACGCGCCCTCCCAATGCGGATCACGCTTGTCGAGGAAGGCGCCGATGCCTTCGCTGGCGTCGGGGTGGGCGAGATTGTCGACCATCGCCTTGGAGGCGAGCGCGTAGGCCTCGGCGAGCGGCCTTTCCATCTGCTGATAGAACGCGCGTTTGCCGATCGCCAACGTCGCCGCCGAGCGCGCGGCGATGCCGCCGGCGAGGCTCTGCGCTTCGGCGAGCGCCTCGCCGGCGGGGACGACGCGATTGACGAGGCCGAAGCGTTCGGCCTCCTCGGCGCTGTAGAGCGCTCCGGTCAGCGCCATCTCCATCGCGCGCTTGCGCGAAATCGCGCGGCCGACCGCGACCAGCGGCGTCGAACAGAAGAGGCCGATGGAGACGCCGGGCAGGGCGAAGCGCGCGCGATCGCCGGCGATCGCGAGATCGCAGGCGGCGACGAGCTGGCAGCCCGCCGCGGTCGCGACGCCCTCGACGGCCGCGATCACCGGCTTGGGCAGCGCGACGATCTGCTGCATCAACTCGGCGCAGAGTTTCATGACGCGCTCGTAGAAGGCCTGGCCGCGATCGGCGTCGTTGCGATGGGCCCTGAGCTCCTTGAGATCGTGTCCGGCCGAAAGCGCCGGGCCGTCGCCGGCGAGGACGACGACGCGAACCGACGGGTCCGCGCCGAGCGCGGCGAATTCGCTCATCAGCGCTTCGATCATCGCCAGGCTCAGCGCGTTGCGCGAGGCCGGCGCTTGCAGCGTCAGCGTCGCGACGCCGCCTTGATCCTCTCGGCGCAGAAGGGCGGGCGGGGTTTCGTTTCGCGGCGAGGCGTTCATGGCGGCGCTCCTCCCTCGAGGTCTTGGCGCGTGGCCGGACGGGGTCGTCCGGTCAGGTCGTCGGCGCCTTTGAGCTAGTTATCGCCGGAAATCATCGAATGCAAAAGACCGGCGCGCGACGTGGGGGAGGGCGGTCGAAAATTCCATTCAGCGGTCGTGCACGACTTTGTCGGTCGCGCGCGCCGGGTTGGCGGGAGCAAGCTTTTCCAAGCCTTTCCAAGGAAATCCAAGCTTTTTCCAAGGAAATTCCAAACTTTTCCAAGCTTTTCCAAGGATTTCCAAACAAATTCTTTGGCGGTTTTCAACGAAATCAGGGGCTTGGCGGCGGCCACGGCGATTTCGCCGTTCTCGAAGCCTCCGAGCCGCAATTCTGCTCGCGTCGTCGCCGCGCCGGCCGATGCGCAACGCCTCGCGGAAGATCGATATGTAACATGATTTTCGGTTTTCCGGAAGAAAGTGTCGCAACCGTGCTGCGAACGTTTGTCCGCCGAGCCCGCTGGGGCGGACGCTCGATCAGCGCGACGGCGGTCGCGTCGCAGATTTGATGGTTCCCGCCGTGTCGGGGCCCTTCCGGCCGGTCCCGCCGCGCCCCTGCTTCTTGTCAGCCGCGAGAACGATCTGCGCGCAGGCCATCGCATCGGACAGCGCTTCGTGGTGGTTGAGCACGATCTTGAGCTCGCGGCAGACGTCGGACAGCTTGGTGGGATAGATGTTCCAGGCGCGTCGAGAAATCTGCATGGTGCAGCGAAAGGGCAGCGACGGTGCGCGTATCCCATAGCCGGCGCAGCATGCGTGCAGGACGCCTTTGTCGAAGGAGGCGTTGTGCGCGGCAAGAAACTGCGCGCCTTCGAGAAACGGCTCGAGCTTCGGCCACAGCGTCCCGAAGTCGTCCGACTTCGCCACGTCTTTCCAGGTCAATCCATGGACATAGGTGAACACGAATTGCTTCGTCGGCGGTCGGATCAGGTGAACCGCCTTGTCGACGATTTCGCCGCCGACCACTTTCACCAGTCCGACCGCGCACGCGCTGTCGGGCTGATAATTCGCGGTCTCGAAGTCTATCGCGACAAAATTCATCGTCCCCCTCTAACCCGCGTCGTCCCGGGCCGGCAAGCCGGACAGGTCGCCCAACAAGGGGGCGAAACGGCGGCGCCGCTCAAAGCGCATCTCGCAGGTCTGCGAGCGTGACCAGAAGCGTCATCGGCTCCAGGGGCGAGGGTTGAGCCCCGACTGTGAACTAATCGCCCGGCGCCACCACCGTCACTCCAGGAAAATACGTGCGATATCGCTGCGCGTCGCGGGTCAACAACGGCCAGCGTTCGACGGCGGCGTGGGCGCCGATGAAGAAATCGGGCAGGACGCCGGCGCGCGCGCCACCGGCCGCTCGATACCGCAGGAAGGCCTTGCCGGCAAGGAAGAGCGCGGATCGCGGAATCGGCGCGATCCGGATCTGCGCTTCGGCCAGCATCGAATCGAGATCTTCGATCCGGGCGTAGCGCGTCGAGATTTCTGCATAGACGACGTCGTTGATGACGATCGGCCCGACGAGGGCGGCTTCCTCGAGCCTCGCCAGCGACCACGCCGACCAGGCGGGGTCGTCGGTGACGAGATCGAGCAGCACGTTCGCGTCGACGAGGGTCACGTCAGTCTTCGCCGCGCGTCAGGGCCATGATTTCGTCGGTGCTGAGGCCCTTTCCGGCGTGGCCGCGCAGCCGCGAGAAACGACTCGCTCGCACGGTCCTTTCCACCTTCACCAGAACGATGCGCCCATCCGGCGCTCGCTCGAAATCGATAAGGCTGCCCGGTCCGATGTCGAGAAGGTCGCGAACGGCCTTCGGCAGCGTCACCTGGCCTTTGCTCGTCACCGTGGCGGTCATTTCAGGCTCCGGTAATGCGACTTTCCTTGGCATACTTACCTAGCATTTCGCGGGCGATGGCGCGACGCGATTCTTCATGGCGCCGCAAGCGGCCGGGGGCCGGCGAGTTGACGCTCGCCGCTATGGCGCCTTGCCGCGCCGCCGGCTATGCATCGCGCACAAGCGATTTCGCCCGTCGTCAGCCAGGAACGCCCCATGTCGCCGCCGCCGCAGCTCGCCTTCACCCTGGAGGGGCTCAGAAGCTATCTCGGGCACATCTTCCCGCAGTTCTGGAGCTCGGGGACGCACGCGATCGAGCAGATCGGGCCGATGAGCGCGCGGGTGCGGCTGAAATATCACGCCGACCACCTGCGCCCCGGCGGCACGATTTCGGGGCCGGCGATGTTCGCGCTCGCCGACGTCGCGCTCTACGTCGCCATCCTCGCCCAGATCGGCCGCGTGCCGCTGGCGGTGACGACCAACCTCAACATCAATTTCCTGCGCAAGCCCGCGCCCGGCGATCTGATCGGCAAGGCGCGGCTGATGAAGCTGGGCAAACGCCTCGCCGTCGGCGAGGTCGCGCTGCATTCGCTCGGCGAGGCGGCGATGGTCGCGCACGCGACCGGCACCTATTCGATTCCGGCGCGCGGCGACGAGAGTGCGGTATCATAGTACCGCATCGAAAAAACTCCGCTTTTTCGGCCGATTCCGCGCATTCGTGGTTGACGCGTCCCCGCCGCCGCCTCTATAAGCGCGGCCCTGACCGGCGCGCCGTCGTGGGCGCGCTCTGAAAGAACGGAACGGCATTTCATGTTCGGCAAGACCCATTCGACCAAGACGGCCGACGTCGAGAAGAAGTGGCTTCTCATCGACGCCAAGGGCCTCGTCGTCGGACGCCTGGCGACGATCGTCGCGATGCGCCTGCGCGGCAAGCACAAGCCCTCCTTCACCCCGCACATCGACGACGGCGACAACGTCATCGTCGTCAACGCCGAGAAGGTGGTGTTCACCGGCCGCAAGCGCGACCAGAAGGTCTATTACCACCACACCGGCTATATCGGCGGCATCAAAGAGCGCTCCGCCAAGTCGATCCTCGAGGGCAAGTTCCCCGAGCGGATCGTCGAGAAGGCGGTCGAGCGCATGCTGCCGCGCGGGCCGCTGGGCCGCAAGCAGCTCGGCAACCTCAAGGTCTATAAGGGCCCCGACCACCCGCACGCCGCGCAGTCGCCGACGACTCTCGACGTCGCCAAGCTCAATCCCAAGAACAGCCGGAGCGCCTGATCCATGGCCGAGACACTTTCCTCCCTCGCCGACCTCAAGGGTTCGGCGATCGCGCCGCCCGCGGCCGAAGCGCCCGTCCATGTGCAGAAGCTCGACAAGCTCGGCCGCGCCTACGCCACCGGCAAGCGCAAGAACGCCGTCGCGCGCGTCTGGATCAAGCCCGGCAAGGGCAAGGCGACCGTCAACGGCAAGCCGCTCGACGTCTATTTCGCTAGGCCCGTGCTGCGCATGATCCTCAACCAGCCGCTGGTCGTCGCCAACCGCCTCACCCAGTACGATCTGACGGCGACGGTCGCGGGCGGCGGCCTCTCCGGCCAGGCCGGCGCGGTGCGCCACGGCCTCGCCAAGGCGCTGACCTATTACGAGCCCGAACTGCGCGGCCCGTTGAAGAAAGAGGGCTTCCTCACCCGCGACTCGCGCGTCGTCGAGCGCAAGAAATACGGCCACAAGAAAGCCCGCGCGAGCTTCCAGTTCTCGAAGCGGTGATGCGAGGGGCTTCCGCTCAAGATTTGGTGGAAAGGGCGGCTTCGGCCGCCCTTTTTTGCTGGGGGGCGCACCGTTGTCAGTGGGAATTCCGCGGCCGACCTTGCGGGCTTTCGGACCGTCCGCTCTAACCGCGGCCAACGGCCCGAAGCGGACACTGCGCCTGACCTTCCCCATGTTTGTGCTCGGACGAACGTACCGCCGGATTGCACTCGGCGGAAAGCTGTCCTGTGCATCGGTTGGCCAATGGGTCCGATTGATACGCCTTCCGACAGCGTCGGCCCGCGCCGGATAGTGTCGCTTGGTCGCCGATATCGATCGGATGGCCCGAAAGGTTTCTTTTACCACGCTGTGTTTCGCTCTTCGGATGGAAG
The DNA here is from genome assembly GCA_963759955.1 of uncultured Alphaproteobacteria bacterium. Classification (GTDB taxonomy): domain Bacteria; phylum Pseudomonadota; class Alphaproteobacteria; order Rhizobiales; family Beijerinckiaceae; genus Roseiarcus. The sequence goes on along the minus strand of CAVXCA010000077.1, from coordinate 16,038 downwards.
TTGACGGGTTCGCGTTTTGTTCTATGGTACATATGTGCTGCCATCTAGGTGATTCGGACGAATGCCCAAGCAGCAACGGATTCGCGACCCACTGCACGACCTTATCGAATTCAATGTCGAAAGGTCGCAGCTGGAAGGCGTGCTGTGGCGGGTCGTTCAGACCCGTCCGTTTCAGCGGCTACGGCGCATCAAGCAGCTCGGGTTTTCGGACTTCGTCTATCCGGGAGCCACCCACTCGCGGCTGCTTCATAGCGTGGGAGTCTTCCACACCGCTAGGCGGCTGATGAAAGTAGTCGAGAAATACATCCCCGCGAAGGATGCTCGGGTAGACCAAGCGCTCGCCGCGGCGCTTGTGCACGACCTGGGGCATGGGCCATTCAGCCACGCGTTCGAGAAGATCGGAGAGCGATTCAACCTCAAAATGGCGAACCATGAGGCGGTCAGCGACTTCCTCATCCGTGACGGCGAAGTATTCAACGAACTGCGGGAGATGGGCAGCGGCTTCGCGAATGACGTGGCGGACATGGTGAGCGGCAGCGGTACGCCTACCATCTACTCAGCGGTCGTCTCGAGCCAGTTCGATGCGGACCGTTTGGACTACATGCGACGCGACCGCCTCATGACGGGCAGTCAGCACGCGGGAATCGACTTCGAATGGCTCATGGAGAATCTCGAAGTGGGCGAGGTGGAACACAGCGTCGACGAAACGAGGCTCAAACCTGTCCAGACCTTCGTTCTCGGACGCAAAGCTATTTTCGCCGCGGAAGCATACGTGCTCGGGCTATTTCAGCTTTATCCGACCGTGTATTTTCACAAGGCGACCCGCGGCGCAGAGAAGATTTACACCGAGCTGCTCTCGCGCACCATCAAGCTCATCAGAGATGGCTCCATCGAGAAGTCGGGACTGCCGAAGACGCACCCGCTCGTGAAGTTCGCGCAGACCCCTGATAATATCGAATGCGCGCTGGCGCTTGACGACACGGTTATTTGGGGGGGCCTCTCGCTTATGGCCAACAGCGGCGATGAGTGTATCAGCAAGTTCGCGGAGCGTATGCGGGATCGCAAACTCTACAAGTGCATCGACGTGCGCGCGAAGATCGCACATGTTAAGGATGACGGCGCTGCCTCGTCTTCCGAGGCAGATACCGTGTGCGCCGGCATCCGCGACGAGATCGGCAAATACCTCGACGAATTGTCGGCTAAATTTCCCGACGCGCCTCCGCGAATATTGATCGACGAGGTAGCGCGCTCTCCGTACAACGCGCTGACGGAAGATGCGAAGGGGCCACTCAATCAGATCAATATCCGCACAGAAGGCGACCACTTAGTCGACCTTTCGAAGCGATCGAATGTGGTTGCCGGGCTCAAGACATATAAGGCGTTCCGAGTTTATCACGCGGATACTGACGACGAAGCGAAGAGGAAGATCACTGAATTCATGGACGCGGGGATATCAAAATGGCCGGCATAGATTACGCACATCGAGCCGCCGCAATCGTTCGCGATGCAGGAGGCTACATCGTTGGACGCACGAAACTCCAAAAGATCGGCTTCTTTCTCGAAGTGGCCGGCGTCGGCTCGGGTTTTCCCTTCCGGTATAAGCATTATGGTCCGTACTCCGAGCTGCTTGCTGCTGCCACGCAGCACGCTGCCGCCTTGCAACTTGTCATCGAAAATGAGACCGTCGCGAACTGGGGCGGCCAGTATTCGACCTTTTATACGGAGATGCGCACCGACCCCTCCACGGATCCTGCTCGTATCCGTCTCGCGCAGGAAATGGTGAACGCCGACGCTGTGGAGCTTGAACTGGCAGCGACCGCCGCCTTCTTGGCAAACGAGGGGTTTCCTGATCCGTGGGTTGAGACAGCGCGACGAAAGCCAGAAAAGGCGGAAAGCGGGCGGCTCGAACGGTCGAAGCAGCTGTATCGGCGACTTCAGCAAATACCGACTCCTTGCTCGCTTCCCGCGATATGACGGACATCGAGCCCCCGACATAATTGCGAGTACGTCCTAGTTGGCGCAATTTGGTGCGCCGTGCTTGCGGTACGAAGCGCGGCGCTCGACTCTTGGTGAGCCTCGATTTCCTTTCCTTGTGCGGCGCCGATAGGTCAAGCGCTTCTCCGGTCCGGATCGGTGATTGTCCGCTTTGCGTCTAACAGGTTGTCTGGGCGCTCCTCGCAAGTGCGCTTTCCGCCATTTGCGGAATCTCTAAACGCGCATCGGCGCGTCACCCCGCCTTGACGCCGTCGCGCCGATGTCGCAAGAACGCCCCATGATCGCCGCTCGACTCCGCCGACGCTGACCGCTTTTTCTCCGCGAGGCCCCCGGGCCGCGCGACGCCGCGTTGACCAATCTTCCGAGACGATCATGACAGCCACGATTTTCATAGACGGCGAAGCCGGAACGACCGGCTTGCAAATCCGCGACAAGCTCGCCGATCTCAAAGGCGTCGCGCTGCGCGGCCTTCCGGCCGAACAACGCAAGGACAAGGAAGCCAAGCTGCGCCTGATGGCGGAGGTCGACGTCGTCATCCTGTGCCTGCCGGACGAAGCGGCCAAGGAGGCTGCGGCGCTGATCGACGGGCTCGGCGACAGGGCGCCGCGCGTCATCGACGCCTCCTCGGCGCATCGCGTTGCGCCGGGCTGGACCTACGGCTTTGCCGAGCTGATCGACGGGCAGCGCGAGGCGATCGCGCGTGCGCGCAAGGTGACCAATCCCGGCTGCCACGCCACAGGCGCGGTGGCGCTGTTGCGCCCGCTGACCGCCGCCGGCCTCATCCCCAGGGACGCGCCGATCACGATTCAGTCGGTCAGCGGCTACTCGGGCGGCGGCAAGGCGATGATCGAGGCCTACGAGAGCGGCCGCGCGCCGGCCTTCGAGCTCTACGCGCTCGGCCTCGAGCACAAGCACGTGCCGGAAATCCAGCTTTATTCGGGGCTCGCCTCGCGCCCGCTGTTCGTCCCCAGCGTCGGCAATTTCCGCCAGGGGATGCTCGTCAGCGTGCCGCTGCAGCTCGACGCGCTCGCCGGCAAGCCGAGCGGCGCCGACCTTCGCGCCGCGCTCGCCGAGCATTATCGCGGGCAGCGCCACGTCAGCGTCGCGAGCGCCGAGGAGTCCGTCGGGCAGCTTCGCCTGGAGCCGGAATCGCTCAACGGAACCAACGACTTGCTGATCCACGTCTACGCCAACGAGGCGCGGCGGCAGGCGGTGCTGGTCGCCAAGCTCGACAATCTCGGCAAGGGCGCTTCGGGCGCGGCGGTGCAGAACCTTGGGTTGATGCTGGGGCTTTAGAGCGCGCTGTCTATTTGCGCAAGCGATGCCCTCCTCTCCCCGGCATAGCCCGTTCGCAGAACGGGCGTTCTTCCAAACGCCCTTCGCGGGGAGAGGCAGGGTGAGGGGCCGGGCGATTGTCCGCTCCGTTGCGGCTCATCCCCCGGCCCCTCATCCTAACCTTCTCCCCGTGAACGGGGAGAAGGGACGCGCCAACGCCTTGTGGCAAAACGGAAACCGGCGCGGACGACGGCTTCGACGAGGCCGCCGGCGACATAGGCCAGCGCACAGCAGAACGCCGCGGCGGCGGCGACTTTCGCCGTCGCGTCGCCCGAGAAGTCGTAGGAGCCGCCGGCGAGCCATCGCATCGTCACGGTGAAGGGCAGGGCGACGAAAACCAGCCAAATGTCGGCGAACCATTGCCCGGCCTTGCCGAGGTAGTCGACATAGGCCGCGCCGAACGCCGCGGCGTAAAGCGCGGCGAAAATCGCGCCGATCGCCGATTTCATCGCCTTCAGCAAGTTCAGCCGCCCCGCGTCCAGGCGATCACGCGCTGCGCCTGCTGTCCCAAGCCGTCGATGCCGAGCGAGATGGTGTCGCCGGCGCGCAGGAACCGCGGCGGCTTCTTGCCCATGCCGACGCCCGGCGGGGTGCCGGTGGTGATGACGTCGCCCGGTTCGAGGATCATGAACTGCGAGGCGTGCGAGACGAGCGCCTTGACCCCGAAGATCATCGTCGCGGTCGAGCCGACCTGCATCCGTTCGCCGTTGACGTCGAGCCACATATCGAGCTTCTGCGGGTTGGGAATTTCGTCGGCGGTGACGAGCCACGGCCCGAGCGGCCCGAAGGTCGGGCAGCCCTTGCCCTTGATCCATTGCCCGCCGCCGCGCTCGAGCTGGTAGGCGCGCTCGGAGACGTCGTTGCAGACGCAATAGCCGGCGACGTGCGCGAGCGCGTCGCGCTCGCTGACGTAGCTCGCGCGCGAGCCGATGACGACGGCGAGTTCGACTTCCCAGTCGGTCTTTTCCGATCCCTTGGGGATCGTCACGTCGTCGTAAGGGCCGACGATGCACGAGGGCGCCTTGGAGAATAGGATCGGTTCTTTGGGGATCGGCATGCCCGACTCGGCGGCGTGGTCGGCGTAATTCAGGCCGACGGCGAGGAAATTGCCGACTTTGCCGACGCAAGCGCCGAGCCGCGGCTTGCCGCGCACCGCCGGCAGCGCCTCCGGCTTGATCTTGGCGAGCCGCGCAAGCACGCGCGGCGAAAGCGTCTCGCCGTCGATGTCGGCGATGATTTCGCTCAAGTCGCGAAGCTTGCCGGCGGCGTCGATCACGCCCGGCTTTTCCTTGCCCGGCTTTCCATAACGAACAAGCTTCATCGAACGTCCCCCTTGGCCTCGTGTCGTCCTACGCAAAGCGCGAACCATCGTCCTCGCCGTGCGAGCGGACGCCGCCGGGCGATAAGGGCCAAGCCATAGCGCAGGCGGAAACCTCGCACAACGAAGCGGCGATGGGCCGAAGCCGCGCGCGCAACGTTCTCGACAAAATATTCCGGCTCGTCATGAAGCGCCGATAGCCGAAAATTAATTGGCGGCGTGCTTCCTTGTCGGGCGGGTCCGGCGTCGAGCGGGCGCCGCTCCGCAGACTTTTTTCCGCCGCGAGGTTGCGCGGCGCGCGCGACCATCTATCTTAGAATTGTTGTTGAGTTTCAAAATCTTTCCAGCCACGAAACGATCAAGACCATGTCGGATCAGGAACGCATCGCACTTTTCATCGACGGCGCGAATCTCTACGCGAGCGCGAAGTCGCTCGGTTTTGATATCGATTACAAACGTCTTTTGAAAGAATTCCAAGCCAGAGGACGGCTTATCCGCGCGTTCTATTACACTGCCTTAGTCGACGATCAGGAGTATTCGTCGATCCGGCCGCTGGTCGACTGGCTCGATTACAACGGCTATTCGGTCGTCACCAAACCGACGAAGGAATTCGTCGATTCGGCGGGACGGCGGAAGATCAAAGGCAACATGGATATCGAGCTCGCGGTCACCGCGATGGAGATGGCGGCGCACATCGACCATATGGTGCTGTTCTCCGGCGACGGCGACTTCCGGTCGCTGGTCGAGGCGGTGCAGCGCCAGGGGGTGCGCGTCACCGTCATCTCGACGGTCGCGACCCAGCCGCCGATGGTGGCCGACGAACTGCGCCGTCAAGCCGACGAATTCACCGACCTGACGCAACTGATGGCGCGCATCGGGCGCGATCCCGGCGAGCGGGCGGCGCGCCTCGGCGAACCCCGGCGCAGCCAAGGCGCGTTCGCTCCGGCCCAGCAGCCCGTCGACGATGTCGGGCGCGAATGAACGGGTAAGCGCGCGCCGTGGCTTTCGACGCCAGCCCCCCCGCGGATTGCCGAGCGTGCGCACGGTTGGCGCAATTTCGCGCGGCCAATCGCGCCGCCTATCCCGAGTGGAGCAACGCGCCGGTCGAATTGTTCGGCGATCGCGACGCGCGCTTGCTCGTCGTCGGGCTGGCGCCGGGCTTGCGCGGCGCCAATCGCACCGGACGGCCGTTCACCGGCGACTACGCCGGCGATCTTCTCTACGCGACGCTGCTCGATTTCGATTTCGCGCGCGGCGTCTACGACCGGCGGCCCGACGACGGGCTGACCCTACGCGACTGCGCGATCGCCAACGCGGTGCGTTGCGTTCCCCCCGAGAACAAGCCGACGCCCGCCGAAATCGCCGCGTGCCGGCCCTATCTCTCGGGCGCGATCCGCAGCTTGCCGCGCCTGAAGGCGATCGTCGCGCTGGGGCGGATCGCCCACGACAGCGTGCTGCGCGCGTTCGGCCTGCGCCTCGCCGCGTTTCCGTTCGGCCACGGCGCGCGCCATCTTGTCGCGGGCGCGGACGTCGCGCTGTTCGATAGCTATCATTGCTCGCGCTATAATACGAACACTGGCGTGCTGACGGCGCCGATGTTTCGCGCGGTGTTCGCGGCCGTGCGGGATCATCTTGCGTGACGAGCCGACGTGACAAGGATAGCGTCGGCCGCTTTGACGACGAGCGACGCTTCGGGCATTGAATGGCGCGGGGCCGGCCCGCGAGTGGGGGATCTCATGAGCGTGCATCTGTTCGGAGAGATCGGCGAGGCCGCCGTCGTCGAGGTCGCCATCGCCTCGAAGGCGGGGGCGAGCGCGAAGATCCTCAATTGGGGCGCGGTGCTGCGCGATCTCGTCGTGCCCTCGGCGCACGGCCCGCAGCGGGTGACGCTGGGGCTCAATTCGATCGAGGACTATCTCGCCTATTCCCCGAGTTTCGGCGCCGTCCCCGGCCGTTTCGCCAATCGCATCGCCAACGGTCGCTTCGCCTTGGACGGAACGGTTTACGAGCTGGAGCGCAAGGCCGGCGAAAAGCACACGCTGCACGGCGGTTCGAACGGCTTTGGCCGGAAAATATGGAAATTAGGCAGCCACGATTCGGGCTCGGTGACGCTCGTTCACGAATCGCCCGACGGCGAGGCCGGCTTTCCCGGCGCCTTGACCGCGACTTGCGTCTACCGGCTGCTGGAGCCCGCGATCCTGCGCGTCGAGCTCAGCGCGCGCTGCGATCGACCGACGATCGTCAACCTCACCCAGCACGCCTATTTCAATCTCGACGGCTCAAGCGACGTGCGCGACCACGAACTGACGCTGGTCGGCGACTTCTACACGCCGACCGACGCCGAGCTGATCCCCACCGGCGAAATTCGTTCGGTCGCGGGCACGCCGTTCGACTTTCGTCAGGCGCGCCCGATCCGCAACGCCGCGGGCCAGGATTACGACACGAATTTCGTCGCCTCGCACATGCCCGACGAAACCGGGCTGGCGCCGATCGCCAAGCTGCGCTCGCCGCGGAACGGCCTGACGTTGGAGCTGCACAGCACCGAGCCCGGCGTGCAGGTCTACGACGCCGCCAAGCTCGCTTGCCCGGCGCCGGGCCTCGACGGCGCCCACTACGGCCCGTACGCCGGTCTTTGCCTGGAGCCGCAGGCGTTCCCGGATTCGCCCAACCGGCGCCATTTCAGCCCTTGCGTCCTTAGACCCGAGAGCGAATACCGCCACGTCAGCGAATTCCGGTTCGCCTGAGCCGCGAAGGCGCGCTTTATTCGCGCGCCAAGCTCTCTCCGGGGCCGGCCTCGGCCAGCGCCTTGCCGACCTCGAGGCCGAGATCGTCCATCGAGGCTTCCTCGCGCACCGTGAGATCCTCGCCCTTGGCCTGACGTTCCGCCTGTTCGGGCGAGCGCGCGACGTTGATCGTCACGAAGGCCTCGACCTCGGGGTGGAGATGGACGGGCGTCTTGTGCAGGCCGAGCGCCTTGATCGGGTGCAACAGCGAGATGTGGTTGCGATGGGTCGGGAAACCTGCGGCGGTGATCGCCTCCGCGATGTCGCGAGCCGACACCGACCCGTAGAGCTGCCCGGTTTCGCCGGCCTGGCGAATGATGATGAAGCTCTTGCCGTCGAGGATGGCCGACTTTTCGGCGGCGTCGCTCTTGAGTTCGAAGTTGCGGGCCTCAAGCTCGGCGCGCTGGCTCTCGAACTTCTTCTTGTTCGCCTCGGTGGCGCGCAAGGCCTTGCCGCGCGGCAGCAGGAAATTGCGGGCGAATCCGTCCTTGACGCGCACCGTGTCGCCCATATGGCCGAGTTTGCCGACGCGCTCCAACAAAATGACTTCCATGGCTTGTCTCCTTCGATTGACGGGATTGAGGTTCAGATTTTCGATTTGCTCGCCGCCGCGCGAGCGCGCAACGCCGCGAAGCTCTCGATCAGGCCGATGATCGCGATCGCCGGCAGGGTCCAGTTCGAGCGGATGAAGCAACAAAAATAGAGCGCCGCGAGCAACCAGGGACGCATCGGCAGGCCGCGCGACAGCGCGTGCAGCACGGCGAGGCCCTGCAGGACGAAGGCGGCGCCGAGGGCGCCCGCGACGATCCAGGCGAATTGGCTGGCGGGCGCCGGCAGGGCGAAGGCCGGCGCCAGCGAGGCGAGGGCGAGGGCGGCCAACGGCGCCGGCAGGACCAAGGAGCTGGGGATGTCGGGCCACGGCCGGCGCAGACGGTGGGACAGGCCCGCCGAGCGCGCGGCGGCGTAAAGATTGACGCAGAACATCAGCAGCGTCGACCCCGCGATCGCGGCGGGCGAAAGGCGCACCACGCTTAGCGCGAACTCGTTGGCGCTCTCGCCCTCGGGCAACAACCCGGCGCCGCCGGTCGCCTCCTCGATCGCGGGTTGAAGCGCGTCGGCGAAGGACTGCAAGCCCTTTTCGTAACCGCCGTAGACCACGATCAACGCGACGAGCGCGCCCAGGCTGATCAGCGCGCCGAACGCGGCGGCGAGCGTCAGGATCGCGCCGACCGACATCCATTCCGACGGCGGCGCGTCCTTGCGCCAGGGAAGGCGGCGCTCCGGCAGGCTCGCGAAGGAAGCGAGCGCCCAGCCGGGCAGGGCGATGGTCAGCGCAAACAAAACGCCGGAAAGCGGCTCGACGACGGCTGCGACGCAAGCGCAGGCGACGATGCACGCCAACGCGCCGCTGAAGGCGCCCCAGCCGAGAGCCGCGATCATGATCGGCAGCGGCGCGAGATAGGCGAGCGCCATCGCGAGCGCCGTCCCCTTCACGGTGACGACGAACAGCAGCGCCGAGGAAAGGCCGGCGCCGATAGGCACGCCAAATCGATTCATCATGACGTTCACGCTGTCCCGCGGCTCCAGGCGGTTAGGGAAAGGCCGGAGCGATCCGCCCTTCCCAACTCGTCCCGCGCGTCAAGATCACCCGCGCGGGACTATTTGTCATTGGCGCGGATGGCGCGCCGGCGTCGGTCAACGAATGACGTAGGGCAGCAGGCCGAGGAAACGCGCGCGCTTGATCGCCTGAGCGAGCTCGCGCTGTTTGGCCGCGCACACCGCGGTGATGCGCGAGGGCACGATCTTGCCGCGCTCGGAGATATACCGCGACAACAGGCGGGTGTCCTTGTAGTCGATCTTGGGCGCATTGGCGCCCGTGAACGGGCAGGACTTGCGGCGGCGGAAGAAGGGGCGGCGGGGCGCGGTCGCCATCAGAATGCTCCAGCTTGGGCGTCGTCACGCGGACGACGGGGACGGTCGGGACGCTCGCCGCGATCAGGACGATCGCCACGATCGGGGCGGTCGCCGCGCGGGCCGCGGCCGCCGCGCTCTTCGCGCTCGCCGTCCTCGCGCTTGCGCAGCATCGCGGAGGGGCCGGCTTCGTGTTCGTCGACGCGCAGCGTGAGATAGCGGATGACGTCTTCGTTGAGGCCGAGCTGACGCTCCAATTCGACGATCGCCGGCGGCGGCGCGTCGATGTTGAGCAGCGTAAAATAGGCCTTGCGGTTCTTCTTGATGCGGAACGCGAGCGACTTCAGGCCCCACGCCTCGACCTTGGAGACCGAGCCGCCGTTGGCGGCGATGGTGGACTTGAGCTGTTCCGTCAGCGCTTCGACTTGCGGCGCGGTCACGTCCTGACGCGCCAAATAGACATGCTCGTAAAGAGCCATGATGAGCCTTTCCTTTGCCGTTGCGAGGCGTCCCACGCTGAGCCCTTCGAGCCCGTTGGAAAGGCTCGAGGCGGATCGTTCGAAGGCGGGAACACGGGAAGCCGGGCGTTTCGCCCTGCCACGTCCGAACCGATGAAGTTCGGCCACGGCCTTCCGTTCAGCCCCCAGCGGGACGCTTCGGTCGCGCGCTTATAAACGAGCGCGGACGAAGCGCAAGGAAAATCGGTCCGAAAACTTCGTCTTTGACCACTAAGCCTTGCGACGGGACGGTCCGCGCGGTCTCAAGGACGCAACCTCGAACGCCAATATCGGGAGTTCTTCGACAGCTGCTCTAATCGCACTGAAAGGTCACCCTGGCTCGATCGAACCGGCGCGCGGCGATGTCTTGGTCGCGCATCATGACATAGTACGCGCCCGGCTCGGGTATCCCGGCATTTTCGTCGACGCCGATTTGTAGGACCAGCCGCCAATCCTTCGAGAACTCCAGGAGTTCCTTGGCGGCGTCGGTTTCCCACGCCTCGCTTCGTCCGCAATTGATTCCATTGGCCGCGAGTTGGCAGCGGCTCTGAAGACCGTTCTGCAGCGGTCTTGGAAAGCCGCCGAACTGATGATTCTCGCCCGCGGGCGCATCAGGCGAACCGAATTGCGAAAGCCAGTCTCGATAAGCCGTCAGCGCCTCGTCGTCGTCGAGCGAAAAGGCGTCCCAGGATTTATCGTTCGGCGGCATCGGCGTGAGGACCGTGCGGGCGCCGATTCGAGCCGGACGAAAGACACAGTTCCATTCGTCGGTGGAAATCACCGAGAGCGCATTGGGGATCGACGCGCGAGCAAGGCCGGAGACGGGGCTTCGATCCCAGAGAAGGAGCCAACCGACAGAGGCTTCCGGCGTGAATTCTTCCGGTTTCACCCAATAATCGTAAAAGAGCAAAAGGCGCCCTTCGCTCGGAAACGCCGTATCAAACCCTTGCTCCGCCGACAGGGAGGCAAGGTCGAACTGGCCGAAAAAGGCTAGGGGAAAAGACGTCTCGATCGCGTCGGCCATGGCGAGGGCCTCGAGGCTGTAGCGTTCGCCTTGTTTGGGCGTCATCCACGAGCCGGGCTTCTTTGAATCAGCAAGGAGGCGCGCCGCGTGCTTGCGATGGTATCCGGCCCTCGCCGGTGCATCGGGATAAGGCGGCCGCTCCGGCCATGCCGTGCCGCGCGGCAAGTCAGGCGCGCCGCCGAGCTTGCTCGCGCCGAGCGGGATTTCTCCCTCGTCAGCGGGCGCTGTCGTCAGGAGAACGGCAGGGCGCGCCCGAGCGGCGAGACGCGCAACGGCATTCTCAGGAAGCTCTGTTTCATTCAACGACGAAAGGAATTCATCGCGCGTACGCGGAAGCGATCTCGGCATGCAGTCTCCCAGCGGGACTATGACAGGGGCAGGCTTTGAAAATCCAACCGCCTAACCCGTCTTGCGACGAAAAATCAGTATGGCGATCATCCCGAAGAACGCGAGACGCTCGCGTCAGAACGCAATCTCGTTCGCCGAGCGGAACTCTTGCGGAATGGCTCCCCGCGTCGAAGCCGTCGAGTGTCGCGTTATGATGCGCAATGATCTGGGAAAATGTCAGACTGCCCATATCCGCTGTCGAATGGCCGTCGGAAATCAGCGTCACGTCATAGCCGAGCGAAACCGCGCGGCGGACCGTGGTGTCGATGCAGAATTGCGTCATGCATCCGCCGACCACGAGATGCGTGACGGATCGCTCGCGCAGGCGATCGGCGAGGTCGGTTTCGAAGAACGCGTCGCAGCTGCTCTTGTGGACGACCGCGTCGCCGGCGACGGGCGCCACTTCGTCGCGAATGGCCCATCCGTCGGAGCCGACAGCCAATCGATGCCCCTCGCCGCCGTCGTGCTGCACCATCACGATCGGCGCGCCCGCCATGCGAGCTTTGTCTTGCAGATATCGTAGGCGGGCAACAGCGCCATTTAGCGCGGCGTCGATATGCGGCTGCCGCTCCGGCGTTCCTTTTCCCTCGAGGATTGCCTTCTGCACGTCGATGATGAGCAACGCCTTCGTCATCGGCCCGCGCGACCCTTCTCGCGTAATTCCTACGGCCCTAGCGCTCAGGCGGGCGGGGCGAAACTCATAACTCGATCCGTCGGGAAATCGTACAGTTTGCCGGTTTCCCGCCAGTCGGGCGAGCAGAGCGCGACGATCTTGGGCGCCAGCTCCTCTGGCGCGCGCAGGGTCGCAGGATCTTCGCCCGGCATCGCGGCCGCGCGCATGCGCGTGCGCAGCGGGCCGGGGTTGACCAGCATCACGCGGATCGGCGAGGTGTTGACGGTTTCGGCGGCGTAGGTGCGCGCGAGCGCGTCGAGCGCCGCCTTGGAAACCGCGTAAGGGCCCCAATAGGCGCGCAGCTCCGCGCGGCTCGCCGCTGCGGAGGTGATGAAGACGACCCGCCCGGCCGAGGATTGGCGCAGCAGCGGATCGAGCGCGCGGATCAGGCGCCAGTTGGCGGTGACGTTGAGGTTGAAGACGTCGTCCCATTGCTTGGGTTCGACGTGATGCAGCGGGGACAACGGCCCAAGTGCGCCGGCGTTGCCCACGAAGGCGTCGAGACGGCCCCAGCGACGATAGAGGGCTTCTCCCAACCGGTCGATCGCCGCGTGGTCGCGAAGATCGCAGGGAACCAAGGTCGCGGGATTTTCCACCCCCGGACGCAGCGCGCGAATCGCGTCGTCGAGTTCTTCGAGCGCTCCCTGGGTGCGCGCGAGGGCGACGACGTGAACGCCGGAGCCGGCGAGGGCGAGGGCGACGGCCCGGCCAATGCCGCGCGAGGCGCCGGTCACCAGGGCGACGCGGCTGTCAGGGTCTTCCGGCGAAGGGCTCATGCGCTTTCCTGAACGGGGCCGCCCCGACGCGCCGGGGCCGAAGCCGCGTAGCAGGCTGCGCGGCCGAACGCCATGGCCGATTTCGGATATTCGCCGGAGATCGGGAATGCGACGAGGCGTCGCGGCACGGTCGAGAGCCCGGCAAACGACTTCCCTCGCGATCGGGTTTTGGTGTAACGTTGTTTTTCAGATCGCGGCGTTCAACCTTCTTTTTCGAGCATTTGCGCTGTTCCAGGCGGGCGAGGTCCGCACGGCGTACGCCGTCGTGAGCGTGTTTGGGGGTGTCATGTCCGAAGCAAAGAACGACCGTCCGTCTGGGCGGACCGTGACCCGCGCCGACTTGTCCGAAGTCGTCTATCATCGCGTCGGGCTGTCGCGCACCGAGTTGGCCGAACTGGTTCAGGCCGTTCTCGACGAGATTTGCGACGCGGCTGCGCGCGGCGAGACGGTGAAGCTGTCGTCGTTCGGCTCGTTCGTCGTGCGTTCGAAAGGCCAACGCATTGGACGCAACCCGAAGACGGGCGTGGAAGTGCCGATCCTGCCGCGCCGCGTGATGGTCTTCAAGCCGTCCAACGTTTTGAAGTCGCGGATCAACGCAGAGCCCGTCGTTCGTGAAAGCGTGAACTGAAGGGTAGGGGACGCCGCGACGCGGCTGGAGCGCCATGGACAAGAGCCCCGAAGCCTTCCGTACGATCAGCGAAGTCGCCGAAGACATGGACCTGCCGCAGCACGTGCTGCGGTTCTGGGAAACACGATTTCCGCAGATCAAGCCGCTCAAGCGCGGCGGCGGGCGGCGCTACTATCGTCCCGACGACATCGAGCTCTTACGCGCGATCAAAGAGCTGCTCTACGGCCAAGGCTACACGATCAAAGGCGTGCAGAAGCTGCTGCGCGAGCAGGGCGTTCCCGGCCTCGTCAGGAGCGCCGCGCGAGGCCCGAGTGAGCCGCCGCCGCCTCGTAGCGACGAGCCGCGCGCGAGCCTGGAAGGTTCGCGCGAGAGCGTCGCGGCGAGCGACGAACCGCCGGCGCCGGCCGTTGGTCCGCGACCCGCGCGGGGCACGGATTTGGCGGCGTTGCGCGCGATCCAGGCCGATTTGCGCGAGGCGGAGAGAATTCTCGCGCAGGCGCGCGGACCTTGAGATCGTCTCGCGATCGCGTTTCTGCGCATTGCCAGCGCCGCTCGCCTTGCCTATAAGGCGCTTCGTCGGAGTGTAGCGCAGCCCGGTTAGCGCACTTGTCTGGGGGACAAGGGGTCGTGGGTTCGAATCCCGCCACTCCGACCATTTTTCTCTATAATATCAATATCTTGTGAAAGCCGCAATTGTGGTTGCCTCGGCTCGTTTTGCAACTGGGGCAGGCCAAGGATATGCTGACCAGCCTTGGGGCGGGAAAGGATCGTGAGGCGCGATGGATGCTGGGCTCAATCCAGGGGACGTGGTCAGATTGAGGGGACCGGCGGGCCGCCTGATGACCGTCAAGGGCGTGTCCGCCGCTGGCGTCCTTTGCGAATGGTCAGACGGAAGCAAGAAGGGAGAGCTGACGCTTGCGCCGGAGTCGTTGGAATTGGTGACGACGCCGAGGTGCAGCGCTCATATCCATCCGCATCGAGCATAGCGCCGGGCGCCTTTTGCGGGCGAGGGAACAAACGACAAGCGTCGCATCGGCCGCCGCTCTTCCAGCGGCAATGGCGATCTCGGCCACTCTTGCGCCCCCCAACGGCGAGCGCCGATCGGCTTGGTCCCAGTCACCGTCTCGTGTGAGCTGCGCTGAGGGCCGCGTGACCCGGCGGCGAGAACGCCCGGCCCCGCGGCTCGGTCGCAAGACCTCGCAAGACGTGGGCGAGTTCCGCAAGCCCGGGAATTTTGATATAAATATTTTGTCATGCCGCCGCCGGGGCGGACATCGCGACGTTGACGCCGATAGTGCCGATGACGACGCAACATGCCGCTGCGCATGAGATAAGCACGTTTTTCATGTCGCTTCCTTTTGTCAGCTTGCCGGCGTCGCCTTACAGGGGCGCCGCAGCGAACGACGTTCTCGCGAACCGCGAGAGCCCAAAGAGACAGCGAGAAGGAAACGGAAGCACCGTCGATCCAGCTCCGCAAGCTGGCCAAAAGCGTTACAGGAGCACGGTGTCCGAAATTCTCGCTGGTGCGGCGCGACAATCAAGGTGAGAATCCCGCGACAATCAGGATGAGAATGCGCCGCCGCGGGGGTGACGAAGGAAGGGCGTAGCCCGACCGTAGACACCCCCGCGGCGGCGGCGAGCGCCCGAGAGGTCTCGTCTGGCGGTAACGGCGGCTGGATAAGGGGTCGGCTTTCTCTTTCGAGGGGACCGACTTTTTGCCTGGCAGACACGTCACCGATCGTCAGATGAGGCTATTCATGAACATGCGTCGCAACCATTCGCCGGCGATTGCCGGCGCGAAAGCCGGATTCAGCGTAAGCGCCCGGTTATGACCGCGGATCAGGCTTGCGGCTTGGCTGCGGCGCGCGGACGCGGGCTCCAGCGGCGAGCGAGACGATCGATGTCGGCTTCGAGCGCCGAGACGTCGGCGCGAGTTGGATCGAAACGGCTGCCGCACCAAGTGAGCGTTTCGTCGTGTTCCTCGTCGTCGGGATCGGCGAGGATTTCCAGCAGTCTTTCGTAACCTGGCGAGCCGCCGCAGTCTTCAGGCGGGCAGCGGCCAACAGCTTCGAGGAGGAGCAGACTTGGCTCGCCCTCGATCATCGGCACGATCTTTTCGAGCTTGACGGTGTGAGACCAGCCGTCGCCGAAGTCGTAGAGATAACTGAAGGTCCTGCGGCCCGCGTCAACCAGCACGGCGCGGAGACGTCCCTTCTTGGCGTCCAGCGGCCCCTCGTAGACGCCGTCGAGGGTCGGGTTCGCCCACGGCCTCGCCGATGCGGAACTCGTAGAGATGCGAGTTGGTCCAGCCCATGGCGGCCTGGATCGCCAGATGCAGCCGATCCAAACGGATGTCGGCGGGCACGACGATGCGTCGCATCACTTTGGGCTCGACGTGGTCGAGCGTAATCTTCAGCACGGCGACGGATCGGTTGGGCATAGGGCGCAGTTTAAGCGACTTGTGCGTCCTATTTCCAGGGCAAGAGTTCGTCGAGACGGCTTGCCGGATGGTCGCCGACGCGGCCGATCAAGTCGGCGAGATAGGCCTCGGGGTTCACGCCATTGAGCTTGCAGCTCTGGATCAGGGTGAAGAAGATCGCCGCCCGCTCGCCGCCGCTGTCGGAGCCGAGGAACGTCCAGTTGCGACGTCCGAGCGTCAGCGGACGGATCGCGCGTTCGGCTGCGTTGTTGCTCATCTCCAGACGCCCGTC
>CAVXCA010000076.1:0-39661 GCA_963759955.1 uncultured Alphaproteobacteria bacterium | reverse complement strand
CCACGAGCGGCCGCGAATACTGTTTCGGCGTTGTGAACCGGCGCAAGGTACTGCGCGAAAGCCGCGGTTGGGTCTCGAAGCGCGCCACGGCCGCTGATTCCCACAGCCCTCCGCCAAAACATGGAAGACAATTCGAGGGGCCACTCCATCGGCCGGCCCCCTCTCTCGTTGAGGTTGCCGGAGAGGGATGTCCAGCCCCAGCCGATCGCCGCCTCGTGCGACGTGCTGGAGCGGCCACCACCACCGCGCCGGTGTCGATGGCAACTGCTCGGCTTCTTGCCGGTCTTCGCGTAGTCCATGCTCGACGCCTTTCGTCGCCAGACCCCCGGGAATTGCACACCCTCGGCGAGATATTTGACGCCGAGGCACCGTGTCGATGGAGGTCAGCACCATGTCGTTGGTCTTGCGGCTGCGGCCATTCCGGCGTAGCCGCCGGGGTGCTCGTCGATGGTGTAGACCACGTTGATGTCGGGACGGCTCAGCAGGTTGCATCCCAGAGTGCCCTCGTCCATTGCCCGGTGTAATTATTTCGGGGCTGCTCTCTGTGATGCCGAAAACCTTCTGGAAGCCGTCATGGCTGGAAATTTGTCGACCGTGCCGCCGGGCGTGCCGTACACGGCCAGTTTCGGCGCCTTGGCGCCCAGCGCGGCCTGCACCGCCTTGCAGGACGCCCGCCGGGCTTGTCGGTAGCCAGCGTTGCGTCGACATCGCGGATTCGGTGGCTGTCGCAGCGAACTGCTCGCGAGCCTTGTCGACGTCCAGCGGTCGAATTTGGGCGTAATCAGCATGTCCTTTACGCGCTGATGAAGTCCTCGATCGCCGCCAACTGCGCCTTGTTGTCGCTGTTGAACAACCGGGCGGATGCTGGAAAGTGTCGGTCGCCGATTGCCTCAGCTTGACGAAGTAGGGGTTCACTTCGTTGGCGACTACCTGTTCGAGCCAGACTTGCGAGCGCGACGCCGCCGATCACGGCGATGACCGTCGCCGCGCCCAGAGAGAGGCGTTGGCGAGCGACCAGCCTGGCACAATATCATGCCCGCTTTATGACCTCCTCTGTTTACATCAGGTATAAATATGCGCCTGCAAGTTCGTGTCGTGCATCCCGAAACTGGAACAGTAGCAAGAAGATGCGCACGCTTTCAAGCAACGTCATTGACGCGCCTCAATTCAAGCGCGCGCTCGCGGTCGTCAATGCCGCTGTTGCACCTCGGGCTGTTGTTTCAACCATGGCGGGCGCGTCGCGTCGATTTGTTGTGGGCGCCCATGGCCAACCCTAAAGTCCACCGTGCCAAGCCCGGCCATCCGCAGCGGCCATTTTTCTGGGGAAAGGACACCTGTCTGGGCCCGCGCCCCGACCGCGCAAGCGGCGCGCGACCTCGTCACCGCCAGGTTCCGGCTTCGCCCGCCCGGCGGACGTCATCGCCCTGGCGGGACCGGCGGCGACGGTCACGTCCTGCGACCTCGACGGCCGAGACCGTGGTCAGGGAAGACGCAGGGCGGTCGATTTCGGCAGAAGTGAGGTCCGGCCCGTACTCCGCGCCGCCGCAGTCCACGCACCGGCGCTGGGGCGATCGCGTCGTAGGCGCTCGCGGGCTCGACGCCGGTTCCCGCGAGAGCGCGGCATGCGGAATCCGTCTCCTTGACGCCGTAAAGCATTTGAGCTCGGGCGGAAATCTTGGCGAATTCCGCGAGCGGCGTCGCGGACTCGCCTGGGCGCCGCGCCGAACCAGCCAGGGCGGCGGCTCCAGGCCGAGCGAGATCATCGCTATCTTGTTGCGATAGGCCGCGCTGTAGACGACGGGCAGCACGCTGTCGGCGCCGAACAAATAGCGATCAGCGCGAGACGATTCGGCCGCGCGGCATTGCGCGCCGTAACTCATCGCCGCGGTCAGCTGTTGTTCTGGAAGCATGCTGCTAGAAATAAGCAGGCCGTCCTAGGACGCCCATCGCGCTGGAGTTTTTGCCATCGTCTTGTCCAGGTCGCGCCAGCCACCGTCGCCAGAGGAAGATCACAATGACGCGGATGGCCCGCTCGCGGTAGGAACCAACGGCGTGCGACTGCGCCGCCGCGGTGAGGCGCCGTTCGACCTGACGAGATTGGCGAGCGAATTCTTCCTGTCCTGCAGCGTCGTTGTCTGCGACGGGCCGTGCCGCGCCATGTCCGACGCGCGCGGCGCCCGCCTCGTCGACGGCGTCGGCAATGCCGCCTGCCAGTTCGCCGTGCAGACCGAAACGGCGCCGAGCGCCTTGGAGAGCGACGAATCAGTGGACGGCCCAGATCGAGTTCGCGAAAGGGTCAGCGAAATCGCGCCCGACGTCGGCAGGGCGCCTGGCGCGGACGTGGCGTAGGCGATCGCGCCGCCTTCGCCGACGGGCCGGCGACGATCGGGAGATCAGAAAACCACACCACGGCTGAGTCCTCGACGTCCTGAAAGAAGTCGACGCACTTCGGCGTTGTGGTTCGCTTGCAGGTTCGCCCAGGTAGACTTTCGTGTCGACGCCGAGCTGTTCGCTGACGCGCGATCGTCGTCGTGCTCCATCCCCCTTCATCGGAGACACGCGACATAGCCGAGGCTCCGGCCGGTGGTGCGGCGGTTCCGAAGTCGCCGCGTCGATCGTTTCCGCGCGGTCCACCGAGCCGGCCATCAGCGCCGCTGTCAGCGTGGCGACGTGCCGGCGACATTTCGTGAAGTCAGGGCCGCGCTCGGCGCCTGGATTGTCTTGATCAGCGCCGCGGCGTCCGCCAGCGCGAACAGCGGGCCCAGCGCGCCTGACACCACGACATATAGCGCGGCTCCCAATAGGGATCGAACTTGTTCTTGAACGTTCGCACCCCCTGAAAATTATAGAGATTTCGCGCGCGCCGCCAGATCAGATTGCCGACGCGGTTCCATGGCGAGGCGGCCGGCGACGACGCGAGGGGCCGAGCCGCGCCGCCACCGCCGAGGCTCACTCACGGCCCTGGAACGCCAAGCACTATGCGCAAGAACAGATATTCCATCGCATAGGGCGAGGCGTCGCGCGTCTGGCGCATCAGCGTGTGGTGGGCGTCGCTCTTCGACTTGGTCATGACGGCGACGAAGGCGGTCGGGCGCCCGGCGCTCGCGCCCACCCCAGAGCGATCGAACGCGGCGACGGAGAAACGCTTTTCGCGCGCGCCGCGCGCCGCGCGCCAGTCGTCGGACATCGAGCCAGCCCATCATTTCGCGCCGCTCGGCTGAATCGCCTATTAGCTCGAAACTCATGCCGTCGCGCTCGGCTGTGCTTGAGCGCATAGCGCAGATGCGCGGCCGCTGGTGGTGCAAGTGAAAATGGCGCAGCGCCACGCGCGCCTCCTCGCCATCTTGATGATGCGCAGGCCGGCGTCGGCGAACAACGGGAGGCTTTCCGGGCGCGCCTGATAGAACGCCGCGCGCCGCCGCGCGGCTGTGCTCGACGAAGCGCCAGATCACGCGCGGGCCGACCAGGTCGAACAGCGCCATCCGCTCCCCGAACATTAGGAACGCTTCGCCCGAGGCGAATGGCTCGAAGTCGCCCATCGCTGCGCTCCTGGCGGTGACGACGACCGCGGGCGCGGCCGAGGTCCGGGGCGTAGCCCGCTGCCCCTTGGACCTTGCGCGAGCGCGCGGTGACGATCGAGGCGCCGAGCCATTTCGTGGGTGTAGCGCGCGCGGCGCCTGAGCGTCGATCGAGCCGCCACCACGGCTCCGCGCGGGCGGCGCTTGCGAAAAGGCCGAAGGTCAGCAGCACGACCAGCGAAAGGCCGATGGCGACGAACCAGGACCGCGGTGAAGGTCTGCGCGGTCAGCGGAGGCTCGCGGTTGAATGGCCGTGCGTCACCGCGGAGCAGCAGGAACAGGATCGCCAGCATCGAGGCTTCGCCGTAGGCGAGTCCCTTGATCAGCGCGAGGAAGAACGCGCGGCGGGCGGACGAACAGCGCGAGCCACCAGGCGGCGTCGAGGCCATGAAACAGGCCGTGCGCGATGAACAGCAGCAGCGCGGGCGAGCTGGCCAGAAATTGCCGCTCGATCGCGTCCACAGCGGGAACCGAAGCGGTGCAGGCTCAGCCGATCGGCGGACCGGCGCGGCCGTCCTGACCGCGCCACGAGCCCGGCGAGGCGAGAATGGCGAGAAAAATCGGCGACAGCCGCCGCCGGCGGCGTCAGTCACGTGCCCGGCGGCCTTGGGGTCTTCGACGCCGTCATCGTCGCCGCTTTGCGATCTCGGTTTCCCATCGAGACCCTGGGCGGCGGCGCCGTCGCGTTCCGCCTGATTTATTTCGGCGCCTGCCGATGTACGCCTCCACCGCCATCCTGGCGGCCTCGGAAGCGCGACGATTGGCGCCGCGACCCTGAGGCAGGGCGGGCGCGACTTGGTCGCGGCGGCGCGTCTGTCGCCGATCTTTCTCGCCAGATGCTCACCTTCCTCGCCGGGATCGTGGCGTTGGCGTCGGGCGCCGACCCCGGTCTTCACCCGTCGGTTGACCTTGCTCGCCGCCTACGTTCCGTGTGGACGATCGAGACGGCGAATTTCTTCGCCAGCGTCGCCGGCGTCCTCTTGCTGTTCATCGCGCACGGCCTGTTTCATCGCCTCGACGCCGCCTGGTGGCTCGCGCTGTTCGTCACCGCCGCGGCGTTCTTCCTCGCGCTGATCAAGGGACTCGCCTACGGCGAAGCCTCGATGCTGGCGATCCTGTTCCTGCTGCTCGCGGTGACGCACGGCCAATTCAACCGCAAGACCTCGCTGACCGCGCAGACCTTCACCGCGTCCTGGTTCGTCGCCATCGGCCTTTCGCTGGTCGGCATGGCGTTGCTGCTGACCTTCGCCTTTCGCAACGCGCCCTACGGCGCGGAGGCGTGGTGGCGGCTCGAGATCGACGCTCAGGCGCCGCGCGCGCTACGCGCGATCGTCGGCGCCTCGATCGTGGCGACCGTTCTCGGCGTCGCGCAATTGCTGCGGGTCGCCAAGGGGAAGCGCCGCCGGCTACGCCCGAGGACCTCGGCCGCGCCGGCGCGATCGTCGCCCGCCAGGAGCGCAGCGAAGCGAACCTCGTCCTGATGGGCGACAAGAGCCTGATGTTCTCCGCCTCGGGCGAAGCGTTCCTGATGTACGCCAAACAGGGACGGACCTGGATGGCGCTGTTCGACCCGGTCGGCCCGCGCGCCGAATGGTCCGAGCTGATCTGGCGCTTCGTCGAGCTCGCGGCCGCGCACGGCGGGCGCGCGGCGTTCTATCAGGCGCGCCCGGAAAGCCTGCCGTTGTTCGCCGACGCCGGCCTGCGCATCATCAAGATCGGCGAGGAGGCGCGCGTGGCGCTGCGCGATTTTCACTTGCGCGGGGGGCGCCGCTCGCATCTGCGCTATGCGCTCAAGCGCGGCGAGCGCGACGGCATGAGTTTCGAGCTGATGGGCGAAGCGGCCGAGCGGCGCGAAATGATGGGCTGGCTGGAGGCGATCTCCGACGACTGGCGCGCGGCGCGCGGCGCGCGCGAAAAGCGTTTCTCCGTCGCCGCGTTCGAGCCGAGTTTCCTCGCCAGCCAGACGATCGCTCTGGTGCGCGAGCACGGGCGCCCGACCGCCTTCGTCACCGTCATGACCACCGAGTCGAAGAGCGACGCCACCGTCGCGCTGATGCGCCAGACGCGCGACGCCTCGCCCTATGCGATGGAATATCTGTTCTTGCGCATGATCTTGGCGTTCCAGCAGGCGGGCTATGCGGAGTTGAGCCTCGGCATGGCGCCGCTCAGCGGCCTCGCGTCGTCGCCGGCGGCCTCGCCATGGAACCGCGTCGGCAATCTGATCTGGCGGCACGGCGCGAATCTCTATAATTTTCAGGGGGTGCGAACGTTCAAGAACAAGTTCGATCCCTATTGGGAGCCGCGCTATCTCGCGGTGTCGGGCGCGCTGGGCCCGCTGTTCGCGCTGGCGGACGCCGCGGCGCTGATCAACAATCCCGGCGCGACGGCGGTTGTCACATGACTTCACGAAATGTCGCGCACGTCGCAGCGCTGACAGCGGCGCTGATGGCCGGCTCGGCGGCCCGCGCGGAAACGATCGACGCGGCGAGCTTCGGAACCGCGCACATCGCCGCGCCGGCCGGAGCGATCCTCGGCTATGTCGCGCTGTTCTCCGATGAAGGGGGATGGAGCGCCGACGACGATCGCGCGCTGAGCGAAATCGCGCGCGGCGGCGCCCTCGCGGTCGGCGTCGACACGAAAGTCTACCTGGCGAACCTGCAAGCGAACCGCAACGCGACCCGCAAGGGCGATTGCGTCGACTTCTTTCAGGACGTCGAGGACCTGAGCCGCCAGGTCCAAGGGCGCCATCCGTCGGCCTTCTACAATCTGCCGATCGTCGCCGGCGTCGGCGAAGGCGGCGCGATCGCCTACGCCGCGCTCGCGCAGGCGCCTGCCGACGTCGTCTCGGGCGCGATTTCGCTCGACCCTTCGGCGAAGCTCGATCTCGCCCGTCCGCTGTGCCGGCTGAACTCGTTCGCTCTCCAAGGCGAAGGCGCGCGCGCGCTCGGCGCCGTTTCGGTTCTGCACGGCGACTGGCAGGCGGCGTTCGACAGCGCCGTCGACGAGGCGGGCCGCGCGCGCGTCGGAGAAATCGCGCGCGGCGGCGCGCCCGTCGCG
Organism: uncultured Alphaproteobacteria bacterium; assembly: GCA_963759955.1. Taxonomy (GTDB): domain Bacteria; phylum Pseudomonadota; class Alphaproteobacteria; order Rhizobiales; family Beijerinckiaceae; genus Roseiarcus. The sequence goes on along the minus strand of CAVXCA010000076.1, from coordinate 33,026 downwards.
ACGACGACGCTGCAGGGGACGGATTCGCTCGCCAATCTCGTCGGCTTGGTCGAACGGCGCCTCGCCGCGGCGGCGCAGTCGGGCGTCGCCTCCCTGCCGTTGGTTCCCCTGCCCGCGAGCGGGCCGTCCCGCGTCATTGTGATCTTCCTCTCGGGCGACGGTGGCTGGCGCGACCTCGACAAGACGATCGGCGAAAAGCTCCAGGCGATGGGCGTTCCCGTCGTCGGCTGGGACAGCCTGCGCTATTTCTGGCGGCGCAAGAGCCCGGAGCAGACGACGGCCGACCTGACGGCGGCGATGGCCGCTTACGGCGCGCAATGGCGCGCCGATCGTTTCGCGCTGATCGGCTATTCCTTCGGCGCCGACGTGCTGCCCGTCGTCTACAACCTGCTGCCCGCGCGCTATCGCGACAAGATAGCGATGATCTCGCTGCTCGGCCTGGAGCCCAAGGCCGACTGGGAGATCCGCATGGTCGGCTGGTTCGGCGCGGCGCCCAGCGAGTCCGCGACGCCGCTGGCGCCGGAATTCGCCAAGATTTCGCCCGAGCTGATTCAATGCTTTTACGGCGTCAAGGAGACGGATTCCGCATGCCGCGCTCTCGCGGGAACCGGCGTCGAACTGGTCGAGACCCCCGGCGAGCACCACTTCGGCTACGACTACGACGCGATCGCCCAGCGCATCGTCGACGGACTGCGGCGGCGCGGAGCGCTCTGATTGCGCGGCGCCCTCACTTCTCGAAATCGACCATGCTGCCGTCTTCCCTGACCACGGTCTCGGGGTCCATCAGCGTTATCGTCGGATCGAGGTCGCAGGACGTGACCGTCGCGTCCCGCCAGGGCGATCTGACGTCCGCCGGGGCATGCTTGGCGAAGCCGGACTTGGCGGTGACGAGGTCGCGCGCCGCTTGCGCGGTCGGGGCGCAGGCCCAGACGGTGTCCTTTTCCCCAGAAAATCGCCAGCTCGGATGGCCGGGCTTGAGCGGGTCCAGACGATAGACGTTCATTGGTTCGTCTCCAGGGTTGGCCATGGGCGCGGGTCGGCGCCAATTCGACGCGACGCGCCCGCCATGCCTAGAAACGACGGCCCGAGTCGAGCGCGGCGGCATTTGACGACCGCGAGCGCGCGCTTGAATTGAGGCGCGTCAATGACGTTGCCTTGAAAGCGTGCGCATCTTCTTGTTCTCTTCCCAGTTTTCGGGATGCACGACGCCAAACGCCGGCGTTATATTATCAGACAATATTTATACCTGATGTAAACAGAGGAGGAATGCCATGCAAGAAGCGGCAACGGGTCCATTGTCCCACGGCTGGTCGCTCGCGAGCGCCGCCAAACGCCTCTCTCTGGGCGTTGCGGCGGCGACGGTCATCGCCGTGATCGGCGGCGTCGCGCTCGCAAGTCTGGCGAAGGCGGCCGACAATCAGATCATCGTCGGGTTGATCACCAAGACCGAAGTGAACCCCTACTTCGTCAAGCTGAGGCAATCGGCGACCGACGAGGCCGACAAGCTCGGCGTCAAGCTGATCGCCCGGTTCGGCAAGTTCGACGGCGACAACGAGGCGCAAGTCGCGGCGATCGAGGACTTCATCAGCGCCGGCGTGAAGGGCATTCTGATTACGCCCAATAATTCGACCGGCATCTTGGAGGCGGTCAAGAAGGCTCGCGACAAGGGCATCATCGTCATTGCGCTCGACACCGCCACCGATCCGGCGGATGCGGTCGACGCAACGCTGGCTACCGACAACTTCCAGGCGGGCGTCCTGCAAGGCGAATACGCCAAGGCCGCGCTGGGCGCCAAGGCGCCGAAACTCGCCATGCTCGACGGCACGCCCGGCGGCACGGTCGACAATTTCCGGCATGACGGCTTCCTGAAGGGTTTCGGCATCACAGAGAGCAGCCCCGAAATCGTCGGCAAGGCGATTACCCACGGGGCGATGGACGAGGGGCACTCTGGGATGGAGAACCTGCTGACCGCTCATCCCGACATCAACGTGGTCTACACCATCAACGAGCCCGCAGCCGAAGGCGGCTACGCCGCGATCGCCGCAGCCGGCAAGACCAACGACATCGTGCTGACCTCCATCGACGGCGGTTGCCTCGGCGTCAAATATGTCGCCGAGGGCAAGATCGCAGCCACTGTGATGCAATTCCCCAAGATCATGGCGACGAAAGGCGTCGACTACGTCGTGGACTACGCGAAGACCGGCAAGAAGCCGAGCGGGTTCATCGACACCGGCGCGATGGTGATCACCGATCATCCTTTCCCGGGCATCACGTCGCACGACACCAAGTGGGGCGCCGATAACTGCTGGGGCTGACAATCCCTCTCCGGCAACTTCTCAACGAGGGGGCCGGCCGATGGAATAGCGGCCCCCTCGTTATCGAATCTGTTTCCATGTTTTGCAGCAGAGGGCTGGTGTTGCAATGAGCGGCCGTGGCGCGCTTCGACCCAACCGCGGCTTTCGGCGCGTCCTTCGCGCGTTCACGACGCCGACATTCGGGCCGCTCATCGTCTTGCTCGGGTTCGGCCTCTTCTTCTCGATCGCGACGAGCACATTTCTGGCGACCGGCAATCTCTCGATCGTCCTCCAGCAAAGCGTCATCGTCGGGACTCTGGCGATCGGGCAAACGATCATCATCTTGACGGCGGGCATCGACCTGGCGGTCGGCGGCATCGCCGTTATGGGCACGATCATCGCCGGCTCGCTGGTCAACGACGGCTACCAGGGGCTTTCCGCCCTCCTGATCACGTTCGCGATCACCACTGCCGTCGGGACCGCGGCGGGGCTGCTGGTCAGCCGCATGCGGCTTCCCCCGTTCATCGTCACGCTCGGCCTGCTCGGGATCGTCACCGCCGCGACCCGGCTGATTTCGCGCGGCGGCGCCTTTCCCGTGGACAACGAACTGATGTCGTGGACTGGCAATTCGATCCGATTTGCCGGCGCTTCGACCACCTACGGCGTGTTGCTGATGTTCGCGCTCTACGCGGTCGTCTGGGTCATGCTCACCCAAACCGCATGGGGCCGGCACGTCTATGCGATAGGCAACAATGCGGAAGCGGCCCGCCTCGTCGGCATCCCGGTCCAGAACACGTTATTGTCGGTCTACGCGTTCGCGGGGCTGCTGTACGGGATCGGCGCGTGGTTCGCGCTGGGGCGCATCCCCAACGCCGATCCCAACGCCCTGCAAACGGCCAATCTCGACAGCATCACCGCCGTCGTCATCGGCGGAACCAGCCTGTTCGGCGGCCGCGGCAACCTCATCGGCGCATTGGTCGGAACCATCATCGTGACGGTGCTGCGCAATGGGCTTACATTGATGGGGATTGACCCGCTTTGGCAGGATCTCGTCACCGGCGTGTTGGTGATCACCGCGGTGGCGCTCGACCAATTCTCGCGCGCGAGGCTCAGATGACGACGCCCGACGAGCATCCCACCGCGACGGCGGCGAAAAACGACGTCATTCTCGAGGCGCGCGGCATCGTCAAGCATTACGGCCAAGTGGTCGCGCTCGACGGCGCCGATCTGACGCTAAGGAATGGCGAAGTTCTCGGGCTGGTCGGCGACAATGGCGCCGGCAAGAGCCAACTGATCAAGGTGCTGTGCGGCGCGGTCATCCCCGACGCGGGCCAGCTTTTCCTCAACGGCCGGCCGGTGCAGTTCCGTAGCCCGCTCGACGCGCGCAGGCTCGGCATCGAAACCGTCTTCCAGGATCTCGCTCTTGCGTCCGCGCTCGACATCGCGAGCAACATCTTCCTCGGGCGCGAAGTGCGCTTCAAAGGCGCGCTCGGATGGCTTCGGCTGCTCGACAAGCGCATGATGACAGACGCCGCGCGCCAGTTCATGGGCCAGCTGAAATTTCATCTGCCGTCCATCGACAGCCAAGTCGAAGCGCTGTCGGGCGGTCAGCGCCAGGGCGTCGCCGTCGCGCGCGCGGCGTATTTTGCGACGCGCGTCGTCATCATGGACGAACCCACCGCCGCGTTAGGCGTGAGCGAGACCGCGCAAGTGCTCGATCTGATCAAGAGGATCCGCGACGATCATGGGCTGCCCGTCATCTTCATCAGCCACAACATGCCCAATGTGTTCGACGTGGCCGATCGCATTCAAGTGATGCGCCTTGGGCGGCGCGTCGCGCTGACCACGCCGAAGGAGCACACGATGTCCGAGGTCGTCGCGTTCATGACCGGCGCGACCCCGGGCAATGTGCTCAGGGAAGAACGCGGGCCCGCTCAAACGGCGTGACCGCTTCGGCGCGCCGAGCATGGATCGGCCGCAGGGCGCAGTCGGGGCGAGCGTTCAGCGCGGAAGAAGAGCGATGAAATCCGGCTTTCTCATTGGTCTCGACTACGGCACATTGTCGGCTCGCGGCGTGCTGATCGACGCCGTCACCGGCAAGATCGAGGCGAGCCACGTGCACGCCTATCGGCGCGGCGTTATGAGCGAGGCCCTGCCCGACGGCGCGACATTGCCCCGCCTCTGGGCGTTGCAGAACGCTCCGGACTATACCGAAGCGGCGGAAGCGATCCTGAGCGCGATCGGCCGCGGCAGGATCGTTCATGGCATTGGGATCGGCTTTACCGCGAGTTCGCCGCTGCCGGCGCGAGCGGACGGCGCGCCCTTGTCGCAGCTTCACCCGGGCAATCGCCACGCCTACGTCAAGCTGTGGAAACATCAGGCCGCACAACCCTGGGCGGCGCGCATCGCCGCCGCAGGCGGGGACTTCCTCAACGCGTTCGGCGGCAAGCTCTCGGCCGAATGGCTGCTCGCCAAGGCGGCTGAGATCGCCGACGAGGCGCCGGAGCTGTGGGCCGAGACGGATCGCTTCATCGAGGCCGGCGATTGGCTCGTCTGGCAGTTGACAGGCCAAGAGGCGCGAAGCCTTGGGTTCGCCGCCTACAAGGCGCAATATGCGCCGGGCGTCGGCTATCCCAAAGTCGTCCCGAGCTTGCTGGAGAAACTGCGCGATCCGATCCCGGTCGGCCGCGCGGCCGGCCAATTGACAGCGGCGTGGCGGGAGCGCACGGGCGTCATCGGCGACGCCATCGTCGCCGTCGCTGTCATCGACTCTCATGTCGTCATGCCCGCGGTCGGCGCCGTCGAACCGGGCGCGCTGGTCGGCGCGCTCGGGACATCGGCGGCGTTCCTGCTGCTCGACGACCGCGCCCGTCCGTTGCCCTATGGCGTCGAAGGCGTGGCCAAAGACGGCGTCCTGCCGGGGTTCTGGTGTTACGAGGCCGGCCAAGCGGCGTTCGGCGACGCGCTGGATTGGTTCGTTCGCACGTTTCCAAGAACTGCGAATCCGACCCAGAACTTTGCCGAATACAACGCCGCCGCCGCGAAACTGTCGCCGGGAGAAAACCATCTCGTCGCCCTCGACTGGTGGAACGGCTGTCGCGCGCCGCTCGGCGACTCGTCTCTCAGCGGCCTCATCGTCGGCCTGAACTTGCGGACCACGGCCGCCGACATCTATCGCGCGCTGCTGGAATCGCTTTGCTACGGAACGCGAAACATTGTGGACCACTTGAGCACCGGAGGCGCGCCGATCCGCCAAATCGTGCTGACGAGCGGGCTGTCGCAGAACAACCCCCTCTTGATGCAGCTCATGGCGGACGTGCTCGGGCGAGAAATCCATGTGCCGCAGATCGACCACGCGACCGCGGTCGGGGCCGCGATCCACGGCGCGGTCGCCGCCGGCGTCGTCAGCGACTTCGCCGAAGGGGCGCGAAGATATGGAGCCACGCGCTTTTCGAAATATCAGGCCGTTCCCGCCCGCGCCGCTTGCTACGAGAGGCTCTATCGGCAATATCGCGAGCTCGCCGCGGACGAAACCGTCAGAGAGACGATGCATGCGGTCGGCGCGTAGCCGCGCCCTACCGGCCCGCTCCCGCAAACCGCCGCTTCACCCGCGCCACCGTGTCCGCGGGCACGCGCACGGTGAGATGGACGTGGCCGTCGGCGGCGTTCTCGCGCGCCATCACTTCGGTGTGCTCATAGAGCCAATGCAGCCCCTGGCCATCGGCGGCTTCCAGGTCGAGGTCGATCAGCGAGCGGCCGCGCGCGAGGCGCGTCTCGATCGCGGCGAGGAGCTTGTCGATCCCCTCCCCGGTCAGCGCGGAGACGGCGACGGGCGAGCCTTCGCCCTGCCCCGCCGCCAGCGCGGCGCGATGGTCGGCGTCGAGCTTGTCGAGCTTGTTCCACACTTCGATCAACTTGTCCGCCGCGCCGGCGACGCCGAGTTCGCCTAGGATCGCCTCGACGTCTTTCGCCTGGGCGTCGGAGTCGGCGTGGGCGATGTCGCGCACGTGGACGATGACGTCGGCGGCGCGCACTTCTTCGAGCGTCGCGCGGAACGCCGAGATCAGCATGGTCGGCAGATCGGAGATGAAGCCGACGGTGTCGGAGAGAATCGCCGCGCCGCCGTGCGGCAATTTTATCAGCCGCATCGTCGGATCGAGCGTCGCGAACAGCATGTCGGCGGCGACGACTTCGGCGCGGGTGAGGCGGTTGAACAGCGTCGACTTGCCGGCGTTGGTGTAACCGACCAGCGCGACGATCGGATAAGGCACGTCGGCGCGGCTGGCGCGATGCAGCGCGCGCGTCTTCTTGACCTTTTCGAGATCGCGCTCGATGCGGATCATCCGCTCCTCGATGAGGCGGCGGTCGGTCTCGATCTGGGTTTCGCCGGGGCCGCCGAGGAAGCCGAAACCGCCGCGTTGGCGCTCCAAGTGGGTCCAGGACCGCACCAGGCGCGACTTCTGGTAATTGAGATGCGCGAGCTCCACCTGCAGCGCGCCTTCGGCGGTGCGCGCGCGGCGGCCGAAGATCTCCAGGATCAGGCCGGTGCGGTCGATGACCTTGGCCTTGAACTCCTTTTCGAGATTGCGCTGCTGCACCGGCGAGAGCGCGCAGTCCATCACCACCAGATTGATCTCGTCGGCCTTCACGCGCTCGGCGAGTTCGGCGACCTTGCCCTTGCCGAGATAGGTCGCGGGACGGATTTCGCTCAAGGGAACGAGCGTCGAATCGACGACGGCGAGATCGATGGCGAGCGCGAGGCCGGCCGCCTCCTCGCGCCGCGCCTCCGGGCTGCGCGCCATCGCGCGCTCGGAAGACGGCCCTCGTGAGGTCGAATAGGGACAAATGACCAGCGTCCGCGTATGGGCGGCGACGGCTTGTTCGCGTTTACCGAGGCGGTCCTCGGCGCCGGGCTGGGTCAACGGCGTCTCAATGTTGGTCCGCGCCCTCGTCGACCGCCTCGAACATTGTGATCGGGCTCGCCGGCATGATGGTCGAGATCGCATGCTTGTAGACGAGCTGGGAATGGCCGTCGCGCCGCAACAGAACGCAGAAGTTGTCGAACCAGGTCACGAATCCCTGCAATTTGACGCCGTTGACGAGAAAAATCGTCACCGAAGTCTTGGTCTTGCGGACATGATTGAGAAAGGTGTCCTGCAAGTTCTGCGTCTTTTCGCCAGGCATGAGTTTGTCCCATTTTGCGTTGGGCCGCTTGTTGCGGCCATTTCGTTGATTCGGCTCGCTGCGCCTCGCCCCCGCGCGAAGCCGGCCGACCCTATAGCATTTTCGCGCCGGAGCGCCATCCGCGCGCCGAGCATGCACGGAAAAAAGTCGTCACGCGCGTTCCGCCACGTCATGGAACGCGCGCCGCAGCGCCAAGGTCAGCGGCCCGGGCCGGCCGTCGCCGATCGTCCGGTCGTCGATGGCGACGACCGGCATGGCGATCGTCGTCGCGCTGGAAAGGAACGCTTCGCGCGCGCGATACGCCTCCTCGAGCGAAAAAGGCCGTTCCTCGAACGAGAATCCCTTGTTCGCGGCGACGTCGAGCAATGTCGAGCGCGTCACGCCGCGCAAGATCGCCTGGTCGGCCTGCCGCGTCACCAGGGCGCCGTTCTCGGCGACGATCCAGGCGTTGGTCGAGGCGCCCTCGGTAACGAAGCCGCCGGCGTCGACGAACCAGGCCTCGTAGGCGCCGGCTTCGCGCGCAGCTTGCTTGGCCAGCACATTCGGCAGCAATTGCAAGCTCTTGATATGCGGATGCGCCCAGCGTTCGTCAGGCAGGGTCACCACCTTCACGCCGCGGCGCGCGTTGGCTTCGCCGAGCGCGGGATCGATCGATCGGGCGGTGACGACGAGCCCGGGGGCGACGGAGGCGGCGGGAAAGCCGTGATCGCGCCGCGCCGCGCCGCGCGAAATCTGGAGATAGACGATGCCGTCTCGCACGCGATTGCGCGTCACGACCTCGCGCAAGATGCGCCGCAGCGCCGGTTCGCCGACCGGAGCGGCGATGCGCAACGCCTTCAGCGAGCGCTCCAGACGCGCGAGATGGCGGCTCTCGTCGATCAGCGCGCCGCCGCTGACCTGGCAGACCTCGTAGACGCCGTCGCCGAACTGGAACGCGCGATCCTCGATCGACAAGGCGGCCTCGGCGAGGCGAAGGTAACGGCCGTTGACGTAGGCGAAGCGGCTCATGGGGGTCTCGATCGGCCGTTGCGGGTCAGTCGACGCCGAGCGACTTGAGCTTGCGATGCAAGGCCGAGCGCTCCATGCCGATGAATTCGGCGGTGCGGGAAATGTTGCCGCCGAAGCGGTTGATTTGCGCGACCAGATATTCGCGCTCGAACACTTCGCGCGCCTCGCGCAGCGGGATGCTCATCAGCTTTTCGCCGCCCACGCCGGTGGGGATGGCCGGCACCAGGGCGCCGACTTCCGAGGGCAGCATCGCGGCGGTGATCTCCGCCTCCGGATCGCCCGCCACCAGGATCATCAGCCGCTCGATATTGTTGCGCAACTGCCGGATGTTGCCGGGCCAGTCGTGCGATTGCAGCACCGCCATCGCGTCGCCGGCGATGCGCCGCGGCGGCACGCCCATGGTCGTGGCGACCTGTTCCATGAAATATTGCACCAGTTCGGGAACGTCGTCGCGCCGCTCGGCGAGCGAGGGCACGCGAATGGGCACCACCGAGAGGCGATGAAAGAGGTCCTCGCGAAACTGCCCGTCGGTGATCGCCTGGGCGAGATCGCGGCTGGTCGAGGAGATGATGCGCACGTCGACATGGACGCGCGCCGATCCGCCGACGCGCTGGAAATTCTGGTCGACCAGCACGCGCAGGATCTTGGCCTGCGTCTCCAGCGGCATGTCGGCCACTTCGTCGAGATAGAGCGTGCCGCCGTGCGCCTCCTCGAGCGCGCCGACGCGGCGCGGACGATCGGGACCCGCTTCGATCCCGAATAGTTCGCTCTCCATGTTTTCGGGCGTGATCGTCGGCGCGTTGAGAACGACGAAGGGACCCTCGGCGCGCACGGAATGGGCGTGGATCAGCCGCGCCGTCAATTCCTTGCCCGCCCCCGCGGGTCCCGAAATGAGGACGCGCGAATTGGCCGGGCCGAGCCGTTCGACCACCCGCTTCAAGTTGGCGATCGCGGAGGAAGCGCCGACCATGCGATTGACCGCGCCGGTGCGCGCCCTGAGATCGTTTACTTCGCGCTTGAGCCGCGACGTCTCCAACGCGCGCTCCGCGATCAGGATCAGCCGATCCGCCTTGAACGGCTTTTCGATGAAATCATAAGCGCCCAGTTTGATCGCCGCGACCGCGGTCTCGATGTTGCCGTGGCCGGAAATCATCACCACCGGCACGTTCTGGTGCTGCTGTTTGACAATCTCCAGCAATTGCAGGCCGTCCAGCCGCGAGCCTTGCAGCCAGATGTCGAGCAGCACGAGCTGCGGCCGGCGCGCCTCGATCGCGGCGAGCGCCTCGTCGGAATTCCGCGCCAGGCGCGTCGCGTGCCCTTCGTCGGATAGAATGCCGGAAACGAGTTCACGAATGTCGTCTTCGTCGTCGACGATCAGGATGTCAGCAAGCATCAGAATGTACCGGCTGTCTGGGGAGGGGTTGGGGCGGGCGAACCGTCGGCGGGCGCTTCGAGAGCGTGAAGGGGCAGCTTCATCAAGACTTGAGCGCCATGGCCGCCGTCGGGGCGCGGCAGGCCGTCGAGCAGTTCGACGCCGCCATGGTGATCCTCGAAAATTTTCATGACGATCGGCAGGCCGAGCCCCGTGCCCTCGGCGCGCGTGGTCACATAGGGTTCGACCAGCTTGTGGCGATCCTCGCTGGGAAATCCCTTGCCGTTGTCGCTGACGCCGATGCGCGCGAAGCCGTCATCGTCGACGCGCAAGACGACGAGGATCTTGCCGCCGCCTTCGCTCGATTCCAGCGCGTCTATGCCCTCGGTGGCGTTCTTGAGCACGTTCGTCAACGCTTGCGATATCAGCCGGCGATCGAATTCGGCGGTCACCGGCGTCTCGGGCAAATCGTCTTCGATGGCGATCTCCGGCCGACCGATGCGCATCAGGAACATCGCCTGGCGCACGCAGTCCGAGAGATTGTCGGGGATCGGACGCGCCTTAGGCATGCGCGCGAACGAAGAGAACTCGTCGACCATGCGCTTGATGTCGTCGACCTGCCGGATGATGGTGTCCGTGCATTGATCGAAGACGTCCTTGCCTTCGACGATCACGCGGCCGTAACGGCGCTTCAGCCGCTCGGCGGAGAGCTGAATCGGCGTCAATGGATTCTTGATTTCGTGGGCGATGCGGCGGGCGACGTCGGCCCAGGCGGCGCTGCGCTGGGCGGTGACGAGTTCGCTGATGTCGTCGAGCGTGATCACGTTGCCTTGGTCGCCGCGCTGCGGGTCTCCGGTCACGTGCACGTTGAGGAGACGCTCGCGGCCGTGCCGCAACAACGTCGCCTGCCCCTGATAGGATTTGAGATTCATCGATCGCGCTTCGGCCAGGATCTGAGCGAGCCGCGGAAAGACGTCTTCGAGACGCCGGCCGACTAGCCCGTTTGCGTCGGCGACGGGGCACAGCAACCGCTCGGCGGCGGCGTTGCTGACCGTGACGACGCCCTCGGCGTCGACGCCGAGGACGCAGGCCGGCACGCCGGAAAGCACCGCCTCGATGAAGGCGCGCCGCTCGTCGTTGAGCGCGTTGGCGGCGGTCAGGTGATTGTGCTGCTGACGCAGCTCCATCGTCATCTTGTTGAACGTCTCGCCGAGATGCCCGAGGTCGCCTTCGGAGCGGCGCGTCGGCACCTGCACGTAGAGATTGCCGGAGGCGACTTCATCGGTGGCGCGGATCAGGCGTCGGATCGGCCCGACGAGTTGATTGGCGAAGGTCAACCCCATCCACACCGCCGAGATCAGCATCGTCAGCGACAGCATCACGAACACGCTGGCGAACCCGAGCTCGATGTTGTGCCGGTGCGCCTCGAAATTGGCGAAGATCGCCGAAACGTTCGAAGCGTCCCGCGCCACGTTGTCCGAGGCTGGGTCGAACGACCGCGCCGCATAGAAGAAGCTGTCGTCGAGACCTTCGATCGGCCGCATTGCGACGAACACGTCGCCCTGGCCCAGCAAGCCGCAGTACGGTTGTCGCGCCGCGGCGGCGGCGAAGTCGGAAGCTTCCGGCTTGGCGATCAGCTTCGCATCGGAACCGGCGGCCATCGCGGTCACCGATCCGTCGGACTTGATCACCGCCGCGGCGGAGAAAGCGAGCGCGTGCGCGCGCGCGCCGAGGAAGTCCTTAAACAAATTGGGGTTCGAGCGCAGCAGGCGCGCGGCCTGCGAAAGATCGCCGGCCGTCAGATCGGCCTCGCGCAGCAACGCGCTGCATTGCGATTCGCGGTAGACTTGCGCGAGCTGGCCGGATTCGCCGAGGAACGCCCCGACGTCCTTCATGAACGCCGGATTGATCGCCCATTCCACCGAAACGGTGGCGACGACAGCGGTCACCAGCGCCGGAATCGCCGCGACCAACGAGAACAGCGCGACGACGCGATTGTGCAGCCGCGCGCCGGCGCGCGCGGCGCGGCGCGCGGCCCGTAGGCTGCGCAACTCCAGGCCGATCAGCACAAGCAGGCAAATGACGATCAACCCGTCGCCGCCCAGGATCGCCAATACGACCGCAGGCGTCGGAATGATCGGCGTGAATCCGGCGAATATGACGAAGGTCGCGAGCGCCAGGACCAGCGCCCCGCCGACGGCGAGCGGCCCGAAGCGACCGGATATCCGTCCGTCGCCGAAGCGTTCCGCGGCCGCGTGATTCGCCGAAGTCGCGGCGTTGTTTTTCGATTGTTGGATTGTCACGTCCACAAACTTCGCCGCCGCCCCTGATTGGCGCGCTCGGATCGCAGAGTGGCGCCAAGGCAACGATGTTGCAAGATTGCGACAAAATAGGGGCGAAGCCTACTTGAGCGTCCGCACCCCCCGCAAATCCAGATCGCGAATTTTCTTACGCAAAGTGTTGCGGTTGAGCCCCAAAATCTCCGCCGCCTTGATCTGGTTGCCGCGGGTGACCGCCAACGTCGCGGCGATCAGCGGGACTTCGAGATCGCGCAGGACGCGATGGTACAATCCGACCGGCGGGAAGGAATCGCCGAACGAGCGGAACAATTCGGCGACGTGCCGTTCGAGTCCCGAGACGAATTGCTCTTGCGCGGCAGCGACTTCGCGCTGGGCGCCGCCGAGATCGGCCCCGAGCGGCGAGCTCAGGCTCTGCAACGGCGCGCTCAAGCCGAGCTCAGCCTCGATCAGGGATTCGGCGATGACCTCCTGGGGATAAAGGGCGGCGATCCGGCGCGTCAAATTCTCCAGTTCGCGAATGTTGCCGGGCCACGGGTAACGGCGCAGCCGGTCCATCGCGCCGGCGTCCAGGCTCTTGGGCGCGAGCCCCTCAGCGACGCCGCGCTGAAAGAAATGCCGCACCAGATCGGGAATATCTTCCGTGCGCTCGCGCAGCGGCGGCAGGCGCAGCGGCACAACGTTCAGGCGAAAGAACAGGTCCTCGCGGAACGAGCCCTGCTGGATCGCGTAGCGAAGGTCCTTGTTGGTCGCCGCGACGATCCGAACGTTGGTCTTGATCGGCGTGCGCCCGCCCACCGTGGTGTATTCGCCTTGTTGCAGCACGCGCAGCAGACGGGTCTGCGCCTCCATCGGCATGTCGCCGATCTCGTCGAGAAACAGCGTGCCGCCCTCCGCCTGTTCGAAACGACCGACCGACCGCGCGTTGGCGCCGGTGAACGCCCCCTTTTCGTGGCCGAACAATTCGCTTTCGATCAGATCGCGCGGGATCGCCGCCATATTGATGGCGACGAAGGGACCGGCCTTGCGCTTGCCGTAGTCGTGCAGCGCGCGCGCCACCAGCTCCTTCCCGGTGCCCGACTCGCCCGAGATCATCACCGTCAGGTCGGTCTGCATCAGGCGCGCAAGGGAGCGGAAGATTTCCTGCATCGCCGGCGAACGGCCGACCAGCGGCATCGAATTGGCGGCCGCCTGAGGCTCGGCGGCGTTTTCGCGACGTTGGCGCGGTTGCGCCAAAGCGCGCCCGACGATCGAAACCAGCTCCTTCAAATCGAACGGTTTGGGCAAGTACTCGTAGGCGCCGCGCTCGGAGGCCTTGATCGCCGTCATGAAGGTGTTTTGCGCGCTCATGACGATGATCGGCAGATCGGGCCGCATCCGCTTGATGCGCGGCAGCAGCTCGAAGGCGTTGTCGTCGGGCATCAGCACGTCGGTGATGACGAGGTCGCCTTCGCCCGCGGCGACCCACCGCCACAGGCCCGCGACGGTCCCCGTCGCCCGCACCTCGTAACCGGCGCGCGAAAGCGCCTGATTGAGAACCGTCCTGATCGCCGCATCGTCGTCGGCGATGAGAATATGCCCTGACGGCATGAAATTGCTCCTTGCGGGCGCTTCCCGATTCTCCACAGACGGGAGGGCGCCGGTCTATTCACGAGATTTAACCGCTTGGTCGGTCGGTGGAGGCTCCCCCTAACGCGTGACGGTGTCCGCCGCGACGCTCGACGCCTTCGCCTTCGTCCGCCCCCGCGACTGCGAGCGTTCGCTGCGTGTCGAGCGGCATGAGGACGCGAAACGTCGTTCGGCGCGGGTGGGACTCGAACTCGACGATGCCGCCATGGTCTCCGATCACCTTGGCGACGAGTGCAAGTCCCAGGCCAGACCCCGACGACTTGGAGGTGACGAAGGGATCGAAGAGATTGCCGGCGATGTCGCTGGGCACGCCCGGCCCATTGTCGCGAATGCAGATTTCGAGCGGAAGGCTGACTGGCTCGGCGCCCGCGCCCGCCTTCAGCCGCACGCCCGGACGATACGCTGTCGAGATGATGATCTCGCCGTCAATGCTTTCATCGCCAATAGCTTCCGAGGCGTTCTTCACCAGATTTAAGAAGGCCTGGATCAACAGATCGCGCGAGCCCAGCACGTGGGGCAACGACGGGTCGTAGACTTCCGCAAAGCGGATGTGTCGCGCGAAACCGGCCTGCGCGAGCCGCTTCACGTGGTCGAGCACCGCATGGATGTTGAGGCTTTCGCGCGGCGTCGGGCCCTCGTCGGAAAACGCCTGCATGCGATCGACCAGTTTGACGATCCGGTCGGTCTCGTCGCAGATCAGCCTCGTCAGCGCGCGATCTTCATCGCCGACGGAGCTCTCCAGCAGTTGCGCGGCGCCGCGAATGCCCGAAAGCGGATTCTTGATCTCGTGCGCGAGCATAGCGCCGAGCGCGGTCACCGAGCGCGCGGCGCTGCGATGAGTGAGTTGCCTGTCCATTTTTTCGGCAATTGACCGTTCTTGCAGCAGCAAGGTGACGCCGCCTCCGCCTTGCGGCAGCGGCGAGACGAAGGCGTCGACGATGCGGCCGAGGCCGGTGCGCGGCGTCGATACGTCGAGCTTGTAGCCGTTGACCGTCGCCTGATCGGCGATCGCGTCGGCGACCAGCCCGATGACCGGCGAGCCGAACGGCAGAAGATCGACCAGACGCGAACGCAACAGCATCGCGCGGCCCATGTCGAAAAAATGTTCGGCCGCGATATTGACCTCCTGCACCGCACCGTCGGCGCCGATCGCCAGCAGCGGTTGCGGCAGCGCATTGAGGAGCTGCAGCGGATCGGGCGGCGCGTCGGCCAGCGGCGGCTTAGGGGAGCGATCGAGCCGGCTCATGCGGCCTCCCTGCCCTCGGCGGCCTCGAACGCGCGCGCCAGGAGGGCCATCGCGCAGTCCGCGTCCTCGCTCGTCACCAGCGCGGCGCGGATCGCCGGCGCGGCGCCGGCCTTTTCGGCGTAAGCGGCCAGATGCTTGCGGGCGTGACGAAGCCCGGCGCGCCGGCCCATTCCCAGGAGCAACGAATCCAAATGCGACAACGCCGCGTCGCGACGCTCGCCCAGCGGCGGCTGCTCGAGCGGCGCGCCGCTCTGCAACGCGCGCGCGATCGCGCCCACGATCCACGGCGCGCCGATCGCGGCGCGGCCGATCATGACGGCGCGCGCTCCCGAGGCCGCGAGCATCGCCCGGGCGTCCTCGAGGCTCGCGCAATCGCCGTTGACGACCACGGGAAGGCGGACCGCGGCGACGACCTCGCCGACCGCGCGCCAGTCGGCGCGGCCCCGGTAGAACTGGCGGCGCGTTCGCCCGTGAACCGTGATCATCGCCGCGCCCGCCCCTTCGGCGCGGCGCGCCAATTGCGGCGCGTTGCGCTCGCCTTCGTCCCAGCCGAGCCGCATTTTCACGCTGACCGGCGCTTTGACCGCGGCCACGACCGACTCGATGAGGCGCGAAGCGTGGTCGAGATCGCGCATCAGCGCGGCGCCCGCGAGGCCGCCGGCGACGCGCCGGGCCGGACAGCCCATGTTGATGTCGATGATCTGAGCGCCCGCACCCTCGACGCGTCGCGCCGCTTCGCCCATCGCGGCCGGCTCGCGCCCGACCAGTTGCACCGCGTGGGCGACGACGCCGTCGCCCTCGGCGCGCAGACGGCTTTCCGCCTCGCCGTCGAGGAACGTCTCGCTCGCCACCATTTCCGAGAACGCCAACGTCGCGCCGAAGCGGCTCGCCGCGCGCCGCATCCCGAGATCGCTGACGCCCGACATCGGCGCGAGCATGGCGCCGCCATCCAACCCTATCGATTGGAGGCGAGGCGACGAAGGCCGAATACTGCCCAAATTATGCGCACTGTTCATAATGCACATATTCTAGTCAATCACGACAGGAAGGCAAGACCCCGCCTTCGCGCCGGCCGCCGATCCGCCTCGGCCCGACGCCGTTTCGATTTCCTCGAGGCCCTTGCCTCCGCAGCGCGGCTTCGCTATTTACCCGGCGCGGCCCGAGGCGCCCGGCGTCCTTTGGGGGATAGTTCAACGGTAGAACTGCGGACTCTGACTCCGTCAATCTTGGTTCGAATCCAGGTCCCCCAGCCACACTCCGAAAACTCCTTGAAAATCAGTCGCTTGCAAAAGCGATGCGCGTCCGCAGCCCGCGAGGTCCAAAACGTTGGTCCAAAGCGGGTCTCGGTCCTTTGCGCTTCGGTAGCAATTTGCGCCGGCGGGCTTCCGCCTATCTTTTCCGCTTTGCCTTGCCGGCGGGGCTTGCGACTCGCTTCGATCGCGCGGAAATTCTCGTCGGCTTACGGACAACGACGTATGCGGTCGCCCTTCGCCGGGCGCGACGGCTACGCACTGAAGTCGACGAGTTAATGACGGACCTGACCCTTGTCGTGACAAAAGCCGACGCCGAGCGGCGCATCCGGGCTTGGATCGACGCGCAGGTCGACGCGCTGGAACGGGATCTCGCGACGCACGGTTCGAGCTACTTGAGTGAAACCGAAGCCGCTGCCATGCCGCCGACCCAGGCGCAGGACGTCGACGCGCTCTTGCGTGCGGTCGGCAGGATTTCGGTGGAAAACAATTTGCGGCCGACGATCGCCGCGATCCTCGCCGGACGCCTGTCGCTCGCGTCAACCGAACTTGGCCCTGTTGTCGACCGTATGAGCGCCGAAGCCGGCATTGACCTGACCGCCGCTGGCGCCGAACGGCCAATTCTTGAGCGCATCGCGTTGCGCGGTTTGTCGACCTGGTTCGACAAGCGTCTGTCGCTTGAGGCCGGCGCGATTGAGCCTATCGCCGAGCCTTCGGCGGCCTCGGACTGCTTAAATGCGTAGTAGACTGTGAGCGGCTCGCCATCGGTTGCCGCCGAGCGCATCGCACTAAATGCTTTGCCCATACCATCCATAAAGAAGGCTTCTGCCTCCTCGCGCCCACCATGCCGATATGGTGTGGCAACCAGCTCAACATCCTTCGGGACGGTGAGACGACGATACAATTCCGGCCAGACATCGCTGAGCATCTTGCGATGCCAGATATAGAAATAGTCAGATAGGTCCGCGTAACCGATGTTGTCGTAGTAAGGCGGGTCCGTCGAAATCACTACCGGTCTTGCGGGATAGTTGTTCTGCTGCGCAGCTATCTGGAGAATTGATCCGGTTCCAATTGCACAGACACCCTCAAGAGCTTCGGCTGTCCATTCGATGCCATTGTTGAAGTTTCCGGTAGACGCGCTGAATGGATTGCATTCCGAAAAATCCCAGACCATTGGAAGGGCTTGTCGCGCAAAAGTGTTGCGAATAAACTCCCCAGTAGACGCCCAGGACGTGATCGTGCTCCAGGCGTCCGTGCATCTGCCGACTATTAGAGCCAAATAGGTCGCCACTGCATCTGCATAAGCCCTCGCGCCCGAGCCGCCTCCGTGGAGCGGCGCGTCGTCGCCTAAAAGTTCGGTCGCGCGTGCGTCAGTTAGCACTCTATCGCGCGCTTCAACGACTAGGTCGGCAAAGGTCGTCAGCGCCGTGAGTTGGCGATGCGTGAAAAGGGAGGCGAAGGTTGTCAGGCCGTAATTTGGAGTCTTAAAGTCGCGCGGATTGTTCGGGAGGTCACCTTCAGGCTCCCAGGTCGGTCTTGCAGACGCGGCAGCTGCAACATGCTTTTCGGTTGGCGAGAGATAGACGCGACCGCGATGTCCTTCCGCTACAACAGCCATCAGGCGCACACCAAGTCCTCTAGTTTGCCCCTCTTGACGAACGTAAGTGAACGGCATTGAGGCCCCAGACAAAATGCACGTTCCACCCGAGCTGCGGCCGATCGTCCCTTCCTTCAGTTTCGCTTCCTTTGCCTTCGATAAAATTCCCGTCCTCACCTCGAACCGCCAACCGTCTGGCGCGGAGGCGT
Source organism: uncultured Alphaproteobacteria bacterium (assembly GCA_963759955.1). Taxonomy (GTDB): domain Bacteria; phylum Pseudomonadota; class Alphaproteobacteria; order Rhizobiales; family Beijerinckiaceae; genus Roseiarcus. The sequence continues at coordinate 14,940 of CAVXCA010000076.1, read as the reverse complement.
CGACGACGGGTTCGACCCAAACTTTGTTGCTGTCTTTTGTCGAGAGCATAAAAGAGGAAACGAGCGGGACCTTTGCACCCTTGGCCGCGGGATCGGGCGACTGTACCGTTCGCGCCCAAAGCCAAGCGATGACTGTCGCCTCAGACCCGTCCGGCAAATTCGCTTTCGGATATAGATGGCCGATGCTCTTCTCCGCCTTGTCGCGCATCCACTGGCCGTAATACCGCACATCCTCGGCCAGGCCTCGCGCCGCGTTGCCTTGCCAAGTACCGCCGCGCTTCAGTTCCTCTTGTGAATTCGGATTGACGGGCGGCCGACCAGCAAATTTCGGCGGTATTTCGACTAGAGCCTTCCCAATCAGTACCGCGACAGGATTGAGGTCCGACCCATAGGCGCGTAGGCCCAACCTTTGCGCTTCAAGCGGGATCGAACCTCCGCCTGAGAACGGGTCAAAGACAGCCGGAGCCTTGGACTGGAGATAATCGAGGATCGCCCTGCTATCACCCCTCTTTGGTGGCTCCCCGCCGAGCCGCCACGCGACCGATCGGGCGATCTCCCAGCGCGCCTCGTTCAAGATCGCCTCATCGTTTGTCGCCTCCCATGTCACCAGTCGCTCGATGACCTTGTGGAGCCGCCTGCGCTCGGCACCCTGTGCCTCTTCGGTCGGGAAACGCTCCGGCCATGCCGACGGATCATCGACAAGTTGGGCGAACAGAACCGCCCGGCAGGCCGCCAAAGGCCGTCGCGCCCACCACAGATGCAGCGTCGACGGATGCCCGTGCCGGATGGACTTCTCTCGCGCGGAGGCGACGTTGATCGCCTCCAACGGGATCGAGACTTCGATGAGTTTCTTGCGAACTTTGGTCATGCAATCGCCTGAACTGCTACCTGAGCGGCAACTTCAGGTTCGAGGTTCACCCAGATCACTGCGCCGGACGGATGCTTGTAACGCACCGCATGGCGGAAAGGGCGTGCATTCGCGAGCACCCATGGCGTGCGCCAGCCATCACCAAAGGCGCGCTCCTGCCGGTCGGCTGGAATTTGGTGATGCTGCTCAGCTGCCGCATACTCAGCGCGCGTTGCAAGCGCCGGCCTGCTATCGACGACATCTGCGACGCCGACCACTTGGCCCGATCCCTTTCGAATAAGCGCGACTTGGCCGCGAACACGGCAGTTACCCTTGCGCATTTCCCAAGTCTTTTCGCCGCGAAGGATCGCGCTGATCCACGGTTCGTCGACAATGAGCGCCTTCATGAAAGTTCCGATCAGCTGAGTCGTTTCGAAAATAGAGTTGTGACGGAACTAACAGGGTGGCGTCCCACGTGTCGACAGCTGTTCGAAACTGAAGACGACCGCGGTCTCCGCAAAGCCTAATTCCCGCTGGAAAAATCGACGAACGTAGATCGGTTGATGCGCGAACCCGCTTTCGATCCGCACAAGCGCAAGAATGTAGGTTTCGTCTGCGTTGAGTGACGCGAGCAGCTCGTTCTTTGTGATGATCACCTCGTGACCGTCGGTATGCCTGCCTTTGACCTCGATAAAGCGAAGGTGACCTGAGCGTGGGTCGTGACTTTCGATGTCGTAGCCCTTGTTTTCGGCAGACACGTCTCTCGGAAAATTTCCCAGCGCTAGCTCGGCCGCGATGACCGCATTCATAGCGAGCCGCTCGACCTCGGCCCGCAGATCAGGGTCCTCAGAGAAGCCGGCTGAGCTTGTCGGGGTGGCCATTGGCGCGAGGGTCGCCAACATTCGGGCAGTTATGATAAGCGCAGCCCCCTTCAAGACGGGAGGGAGCGCCGAGATCTGTCGTTCGCGATCGAGTTCTTGCTGGCGCTTGTGCAGGCGTTCGACGAGGCGTTGCGCCGTCGCTTCCGCGTTCTGAGCGTTGATCCGTTGCTCCTTGCCAGCGCGCTCATCCTCTCGTAGGCGCGCGGCGCGCATGTCCCAATAGTTGATCTCGCGCGTGAGCCTGTCCCGAACGGCGCGCTCGACTTTGTCGATCTCAGTGAGGCGACGCTTCTTCACCTCGGCAAGATGATCAGGCACAAGCTTCGAGATTGCGTAGCCCTGCGCCCGCTCCTCGACATGACCTGCCAGCCAGGGCGCGGTCACCGCTTCCACGACAAGTGCCCTTTCTTCGGCCGTCGCTGGCCGGCAATCGAGATACGGAGCCGGCCCCGCATCCGATGCGGACCCGTCCTCCTTCAGGCGAATGAACTGGAGGCGTTGCGAGATGACGCGTGGCTCGCCTGATTTGACGACGCGGCCATCGCGAATCGCGTGCTCAAGGTAGACAAGGAGTCGCGGATCAACGCCGTCGTCGGTTTCGTCGACAAGCACTGCACCCTGCGCAAGAAGCGGCTGAAAGCGTTGCAGCACGACGTCGACGACAGCATCGAGCAGAGGATGGCCCGGCGCAACGAGTTCAGCTTGCGGATGCCCATTGACGAGCGTCTTCTCAAAAGTGACGCGTGCGTAGCGATCAAGCACCGGATCGCGGCGTCCGATCAGGCGGTCGCGTTCCTTGAATATCCCCGGCACGCGCGTAATCTCGAAACGGCCACTTTCCCGCTCGGAGATGCGTCCGCCCATCATCGTGAAAGCTTCGCGGAAAAACGAGCTGATGAAGTGCGGCTGCAATCGCCGAGCCTGCGCCCGCTCCATCTGCTCGCGGATCGCGCCGATGGAATTTGGGTTCATCCCCTCTGTGGTGAGCTTGCGTTCGGCGACCAGCTTTTCAATAGATTGCACGTCGACCGCTCCGTCCACCTTTCGGAACAGCTCGGCCCGAGTCTCCGGCAAGTCGCCATAACGGATTGCTTCGACGAGAAGATCGCGCAACGCCTGCCCCTCGAACAACTCGCCGAGCACGTCGTAGACTTTGCCGCCGAGCGCCTTACGCGCCTCCTCCAGTTTTTCGAGGAGGCGGCGATAGACTTCTCCTTCCCGTGTGTTCGTCGCGCACAGGTTCCAGAGGCAGCAAACTTCCGTCTGCCCAATGCGGTGGATGCGTCCGAACCGTTGTTCGAGGCGGTTAGGGTTCCACGGCAGGTCGTAGTTGACCATGAGATGTGCGCCGCGCTGAAGGTTAACGCCCTCGCCAGCAGCGTCGTTAGCGATCATGATGCGGACGACGGGGTCGCTGTTGAAGGCGGCGATCGCCGCGCGACGCGCCTCGCGGGCAGTGCCGCCGTGGATCACGACGACAGCGGCCGGATCGCCGATCGTCCCCGCGATCTTCTGCTGGAGATAATCGAGCGTGTCGCGGGGCTCGGTGAAGATGATGATCTTGCGGCGGAGTCCCGTTACCGCGTCAAGAGTGATTGGGTCGTCCAAGATTGACTGAAGCTGCCGCCATTTGGTGTCCTGCCCGGATTGTCGGATGCGAAGCGCCCGATCTTCGAGTTCCCTCAAGTGGGCGATCTCGGCTTTCAGTTCGTCCAAGTTCTCAGCGGCCGTCGCCTCATCAAGAACCTGCTCCTCGGCGGCCTCGGCTTCATCGCCCGGCGCTTCTTCGTACGCGTCCGGTAACGACCGCCTTCCGCGGCGAGGGTCGGATCGGCTAGCTGTTCGGTCGGGACGCTGACGATAGTGTCCACGAGCGGGGCTAAATGGACACGAATTCATCGAGTGACGTTGGATATCGGGGCGTTCGCCCCGACAATTTGGGGCGACGTCGGCGCAGAACCTACACCCTCGATGAGAAGCGGCGGCTTTTGGCTGAGTGCGGCGAGCCGGGAACGTCTGTGTCGGGTGTCGCCCAGCGACATTCAATCAATGCGAACCTGCTATTCACCTGGCGCCGACAGATGCGGCCGTTGTCAGCAGCCGAGCCGCCCATGGAATTGGTTCCGGTCGAGATTGTCGGCGAACCGGAGAGTCCGCCCGCCACGCCGGCGATGGCCGTCGAACGACGCGGCGCGATCGAGATCACGCTGGTTGGCGGCGCCCACGTTCGGGTCGACGCGAACGTCAACGAAGCGGCGCTCAGACGGGTTCTGTCGGCCTTGAAGGCGGCGGCGAGATGATCGCGCCGGGCTCCGGCGTTCGGGTTTACTTGGCGACGCAGCCCTGCGACATGCGCAAAGGGATGGACGGTTTGGCGGCGCAGGTTCAGAACGTGCTCGCCGCCGATCCGTTCTGCGGAGCGCTGTTTGTGTTCCGCGGGAAGCGCGGCGACATGTTGAAGATCCTCGCGTGGGACGGCAGCGGCCTGTGCCTGTTCGCCAAACGGCTCGAGCAAGGCAAGTTCGTCTGGCCTCCGATCGTGGAGGGCCGACTTCAACTAACCCCCGCTCAACTCGCCTTGCTCGTCGAGGGCATCGACTGGCGGCGGACGGTCGCGCCGGAGGCGGTGAAGCGGCCAGAATTTGTCTGATAATTTCGTGATTCCAATGATTTACTCTCGCATGACAGCGTTGATTTCTGCTATAAGTTCGCATGTCTCTCGCCACTGCGGAATTGCCTTCGGATCCGGACGCCCTACGCGTGTTCGCGGCGGCTTTGCAGTCTGAGCTTTACGCCAAGACGCTGCATATCGAGAAGCTGAAGGCGCAGTTGGCGACGCTGCGCCGCGCCCGCTTCGGCCAGTCGTCCGAGAAGCTCGACCGTCAGATCGATTGGCTCGAACTGGCGATCAGCGACATCGAGGAAGCCGAGGCGGCGAACGAAGCGCGACAGGAGGCGGCGCTTGCGGCGATGGGGTCGCGATCGCCCGTCCGAGTGCCGCGTGCGGGGAACCGTCGCCCGCTGCCCGATCATCTTCCGCGCGAGATCGTCGCCCATGCCGGCGCCTGCGTCTGCCCGGCGTGCGGATCCGGGCGCTTGCGCAAGATCGGCGACGAGGAGCGCGAGGTGCTGGAATACGTCGCCTCGCACTTCAAGGTCGTCGTGCATGTGCGGCCGAAGCTGAGCTGCCGCGACTGCGAGAGCATTACGCAGCCGCCGATGCCGAGCCTGCCGATCGAACGCGGCCGTCCGGGACCGGGTCTGATCGCCCACGTGTTGGTCGCGAAGTACTGCGACCATCTACCCCTGAACCGCCAGTCCGACATCTACGCCCGCGAGGGCGTGAGCCTCGATCGGTCGACCCTGACAGACTGGGTCGGGCGCGCCGCTTGGCTGTTGCAGCCGATAGCGGAGCGGATTGGCGACTACGCCCGCGCCGGCCCCGTTGTCCACGCCGACGACACGCCGATTCCGGTTCAGGATCCTGGGCGCGGACGCACAAAGAGCGGACGATTATGGGTCGTCGTGCGCGACGAGGGGAACTGGGCCTCCGCGAAGCCGCCGGCCGCCTATTACCGCTATTCCCCCGACCGCAAGGGCGAGCATGCCCAGGCGCTGCTCGCGTCCGTGTCGGGCTTTCTGCACGCCGACGCTTATGCCGGTTTCGACAAGCTCTATGAGCCGGATCCCAAGACCGGGCGGCCGCGGCTTCTGCCCGTGGCGTGTTGGGCTCACGCGCGGCGCGAACTCTTCGATGAACACGCCCGAACCAGGTCACCGATCGCGCTTCAGGCGCTGGAGAAGATCGGCGCCATCTTCGCCGTCGAGCGCGGGATCAACGGCCAGAGCGCCAAGATCCGGCGCGCCGTCCGCCAGTCGCAGAGCGTTCCTCTCTTGGCCGACCTCAAGGCCCATCTCGAGACGAGCCTGACCCGGATCAGCGGCAAGAGCGATCTCGCCAAGGCCATCCGCTACAGTCTCAATCGCTGGGAAGCGCTCTGCCGCTTCACCGAGGACGGGCGTCTGGAGATGAGCAACAACGCAGCCGAACGCGCGATCCGTCCGCTGACGCTCGGACGTCGCAACTGGACGTTCCTCGGCTCCGACAGCGGCGGCGAGCGGGCGGCGATCTTCTTCACCCTGATCCAGAGCTGCAAGCTCAATGGCGTGAACCCCGAGGCCTATCTCGCCGACTTGATCGGCCGCGTCGGCGACCATCCGGCAAGCCGTCTCGACGAACTCTTGCCCTGGAAATGGAGCGCGCGAGTCGCTTAAACTGCGCCCTATGCCCAACCGATCCGTCGCCGTGCTGAAGATTACGCTCGACCACGTCGAGCCCAAAGTGATGCGACGCATCGTCGTGCCCGCCGACATCCGTTTGGATCGGCTGCATCTGGCGATCCAGGCCGCCATGGGCTGGACCAACTCGCATCTCTACGAGTTCCGCATCGGCGGCGCCGGATGGGGCGAACCCGACCCTGACGGCGTCTACGAGGGGCCGCTGGACGCCAAGAAGGGACGTCTCCGCGCCGTGCTGGTTGACGCGGGCCGCAAGACCTTCAGTTATCTCTACGACTTCGGCGACGGCTGGTCTCACACCGTCAAGCTCGAAAAGATCGTGCCGATGATCGAGGGCGAGCCAAGTCTGCTCCTCCTCGAAGCTGTTGGCCGCTGCCCGCCTGAAGACTGCGGCGGCTCGCCAGGTTACGAAAGACTGCTGGAAATCCTCGCCGATCCCGACGACGAGGAACACGACGAAACGCTCACTTGGTGCGGCGGCCCGTTCGATCCAACTCGCGCCGACGTCTCGGCGCTCGAAGCCGACATCGATCGTCTCGCTCGCCGCTGGAGCCCGCGTCCGCGCGCCGCAGCCAAGCCGCAAGCCTGATCCGCGGTCATAACCGGGCGCTTACGCTTCTTCGAGGTCATCGGGATCGAAGCTGAGCAGTTCGCGTCCGCGCGAGAGGGTTGACGAGCCTGCCGGTTTCGTCGCTTGTTCCTCGCGCAACCTCTCGTCAAGTCGCTTGCGCCGCCGCTCCAACGAGCGGTGAATGGCGGCCGGCGACGAGGCGAGGCGGCGTTGAAGAATTTGCAGAGCGAAGCCAACGCTCGATTGACGCTTTCCATCGCCCGACCGATCCGCGCGGTTCATCTCCTCGCGAACATAGGTCGTGACGGCTTGATATAGTTCCGCCTCCGGCGCCGAGAGCGAGTAGCTCGCGGTGTAAGCGCGGCGTTCGGGGAAAAGCGGCGTTCCGTCGAAGCGGAATAGTTCCTCCTTCATTAGGCGCCGCATCATGTCCGACACGTCGGCCTTGTGAACGCCCTCGCGGAACTTGCCCTCGAAACGATCCGCGTCCAGCAGGCCCATGAACAGCTGAAAATCCGCTTCCTTTCCATTGTGCGGCGTTGCCGACATCAGCAGGAAATTGCGCGTGCGCGTCCCAAGCAGCTTACCCAGCTTGTAACGGCGCGTCTCCTTGACCTCTCCGCCAAAAAACGAGGCCGCCATGCGATGCGCTTCGTCGCAGATGATGAGGTCCCAGTCTGGCGACGCCTCGAACTTGGCCTTCAGTTCGTCCGACCTTGCCGCCATGTCGAGACGCACGATAAGGCGGTGACGTTCGATGAACGGATTGCCCGTTATGGACGCCTCGATCTGATCGCGGGTGAGGATGTCGAAGGGGAGGCCAAACTTCTCGGATAACTCCTCCTGCCATTGCTCAACCAGGCTGCCTGGCGCGACGATCAAGCAACGTTCAAGGTCGCCCCGGATCAGCAACTCCTTGATCAGAAGCCCGGCCATGATCGTCTTGCCTGCGCCGGGGTCGTCTGCGAGCAGAAACCGTAGAGGTTGGCGAGGCAGCATCTCGCCATAGACGGCGGTGATCTGGTGCGGCAGCGCCTCGATCTGCGAGGCGGTTACGGCAAGGTAGGGGTCGAAGAGATAGGCGAGCCGGATGCGGTAGGCTTCAGATGCAAGGCGAAGGAGCCCACCGTCGGCGTCAAAGCCGTAAGTCCGGCCGGCGTCGGCAAGCTCGAAGGCGGTTTCCTCACCTCTGTAAACGAGCCGCTCGGCGACTTTGCCATTGGCCCGAAAGACGAGATTGATCGCATCCGGGCCGAATCGGGCCACCTGGACGACTTCCGCCAGCCCAGAAGGGTCTAGCCCCCGAATGCGAGCCCCCGGCCTTATATCGTCGAACGTGGCCATCCCAATCCCTTCTTGCGGCGAGGATGGAGGATTGGCGGGAGGGTTTCAATTGGGATGATCGACGCGGAGACTGGATCGGCGACAACCTGACACATGCGAGGGCCTGCGACGGACACGGGACCGGCCCAACAGGGAGCCTGTCATTTGATCTTGAACGGGTCATTACTGGTGTCTTCGGAATCTTCGGGCTCAGGCTCAGGCTCAGGCTCGGGCTTGGGCGCAAGAGTGGGTTTGAGTGCAGGGCCACGTCCCGTCCCTTCGTCGCCGCCTTCGTCCGCGCCGGCGCCGGCGACATCTTTAGACGCTGTGGTGTCCGCACGTCGCCGCGCCGCAACAAGCGCCGGGGCGGCCGCGAAGGCGGCGGCCATTTGGCGGGGGCTCGCATGGGGTCTACCTTCGATAATGGTCATGCCCCCCACCGGGACGGGGGTACCAAGCGCGAGTGCCTCGGCTTCGCGGCTCTTATTGTCGTTCATGGTGAGTCTACGCGCGCGCGTATTTAGCGTGTTGGCGGCGACCACTTTCGAAGATTCCCCAACCGATCGCGATCTCGGAACGGCCACCGCCGACGACTCAGTTTCCTGTCCCTGAAATGCCCCCCGAATCGCCGTGCCAATCGCGGCAAAGATCGCCAACACCCCGAGAGGGTCGGTCAAGATGTCTTTGATAATCTCGCGCGGCCAGGGCAACTTGAGCGCGCTCTTGCTGCGCGCGGGCATAGCCCCATTCGACTGCGTTGCACCAAGAAGCGCTGGCGAAGAACTTCGGCCTATCGCTGCAGCCTGCGGCGGCCGAAGTCGAATCGTTCGACCTTCGGCGACGGTCCGTGACTGCTCGGGACTTGGCCACTTCCTGCGCCATTTCTGCAATAGTTTTGCGAGCGAATGCATGTCGATAGCCTCCGTCAACGCTCTAAACTTACGCGGCTTGCTGGGAACCCCCGCTCGAATCCGCCGACGATAGACGCCGATGTGTCGAGACCTCGATTAGCTCGGCTCCTAAATCGCCTGTCTGCGAGCGTGGTGCAGGGCTCGCCTGTTGGGGTAACGCCGAAATTGAGCGGACGGCCGACGCGGCGGCCGACCTCGTGCGCCAAAGAGAGTCGGGGGCGTACATACTCGGCGCGGCGCATGGTCAGTTTGCCATCAGTCGCGCCTCGTCGGCGGGAGCAAGGAGAGACGCTTGTCCTCCGCTTGCCGGGCCTCTTGGGACTCGGCCAGAGGCCTGAGGTTCGGGCGCCTCGTCGCCGGAATGTCGGCCGCCCGCACCTTCAATTTGGTGTATTCAGCGGCAATCTCTCGCTGCGCCGCCTCGCTTGTTTGTGCTTGCTCCCGCCGCTCCTCAATATCCGTGGCTTTCGGTAGCACTTCCCCGTATTCCTGGTAGCGCCTCGCAAGGTCAGCATTGCGGGCGGCCTGCGCATACTCAGCCCTGAGGCGCGTGGCCTCGGCGTCGAGCTGCGTATCGTGCAGCTCGGCGTGCTTCTTGGCCGCGTCGGCGCGTTCAACGCGCCAGGCCTGAGCCTTTTCGAAGCGCGCGTTCTCGGCCTCAAGTTCTTCCAAGCCCTTAACGGTCTCCCGCCACCATTCCTTGAGACGGGCGCTCTCAGTCTCGTACGCTCCATTCCAAAAATTCACGATTCAAACTCCCTATGCATTGAGGATAAACGCGCAATCGGCACCCGCCGTCGGCGCGCCGACTATGGTTATCGCGGTCGCGGCAAATACCTCCCGGCTTCCGGTCGTTCTGCTTCAGCGCTTTCCTCGGCATGGCGCCTGGCGACCCCTTGCCGCAGCTCCGCCTCCTCGACTGATCGCCGCGCTGCGACCGCGGCCTGGTAAGGCTTGGAACCCATTAATCGTGCCCGCCAGGCCGCAAATTCCTCCCGCGGTTCGCGCATGAACTCGCTTGAGGTATTCCCACCACGCCAGAGGCTGTTTCTCAGACGCTAGCTCCAAACGCCGTGCATCCATTCGCTCAGACGTGCCCCATTCGCCCTCCTTCGCGGCTGCCAACAAACCTCGCACGACTTGCAGCATCGGGGCGATCACACCCTGTTGCGTGGCTTTGGTAGTCGAACGCCGCATTCGTACCCCCCGCGCGACGACCGCTATCCGTCGCCGCACCAGAACTGGATGCATCACTGCCGGTACGGCTGGCGGCCTCGAAAGAGCAGGTTTCTCGATGCCGGCAAACTCGAAGATTTCGTGGAGATCTGAGATATTGCCGAAATGGTCATGAGCCGAGCACTCCGAAAGATACGCGCTCTTGATTTCGGTAAGCGTTCCCCGTTCTCGGCGCTCGTCATCGACCTCGGCGGCAGCGGAGATAACTCCTCCGCCGCCAAGAGCAAGCGTTGTCGGCTTCTTACTCGCTAATTGATCGGCGACGCGGTCAACAGCGACGACCTTCATGTGGTCGATGCGGTGCCGCGTCGTCGTGACAAGCGTGGCCTCGCGGCCATGCCCCTCAAGCGAAAGGTCGATCGTCCGCGCGTATGTCGCGCCTTGGCTGCTGTGCGCAGTCATGAAATACGCGTGCTGTATACGCGGCGCCGCGATCTCGCCGTCTTCGCGACGGCCCACAAGCGCGGCGTAACGCGCCTCGATCTCCTCGCCATCCTCCAAGCGGAAGCGGATCAACGGATTTGCGCCGTTGGCCGTACAAATCGCAAGGACCCTACCAAGATCGTTGTTGCGCAATGTGCGCTCAGGCAGAGCGATGTTTTCCCCGAAAATGACTTCGTCGCCGGCGGCGAAGGTGAGCGATGACGCGCGCGAATTGTCGGAGGTCCCGCGCACAATGACTTGCAATTCGACGTCGTCACCGGATATTTGCCCAGCCTGCCTCAAACGCTCACGCAAGAGCGCGTTCCCCGAGCGTACGTTGCAATTCCACTCGGTGATGATTGCCGTCGTCTCTTCCGGATACTCGGCGCGCCATCGCATCACCTGATCAACAGCGGCCGCGAACGCGGCTTCATCGTCGTCCGCCCAGACGATGCGACCGGCATCGTCGTAAGCTTGCAGCGCGTGACGAATCTTGGCCTGCGCGTCGACGTCGGTTGACAAATTGTTGGCCTCATCAAGCGAGATGCTTGCAGCGCGTTGCCACTCGACGCGTTGCCGCTGAACATCCTGCAAGTCTGCGGCTCCCAGAAGACGCTGCAGCGCCGCGAACGGGCAACCGGCGCCGATCGGTCGGAATTGGCCCTTGTCCCCTTGCAGGTGGACGCTCGCGCCAGTGTCGCGCGCGATCTGCATTAATTCGTGCATGTCGCGCGCAGAAATCATGCTAGCCTCATCGACTATGATAAAGCTGCGCGCGTCGAACGTGAGATTGCCCGTGCGGTAGTCATGCAGCAACTTCGCCAGCGCGACGCAATTTTCAGCGCGCAAGCCGCTGTCGCTGCGGAGCACATCGACAGCCTTCCACGATGGAGCGGTGCCGAACACCTGATAGTCGTCGGCTTCGACGATTTCTCGCTGTACCTTAGTAATGAACGACTTTCCGGTTCCGGCAAACCCTTGCGTAGCGGTGTATTGATCGCCGCCGAGCGCATGACGAATTGCGCGGCGCTGCTCGTCTTTGATTCCGGCCTCGGGGCCATGCGTGGTTTTCAATTCGGCGTCAGCGCGTTGCAACGCGGCCTCGATACGCTCGGCGGAAATGCGCGGCCCCTGCCCGCGTCCTCGCCACGCGATCTTGAGCGTATCGCGCTCGATCTCGATCATATCGCGCGTTGAATAGAGCGGCTCGCCACTGCGGTGTGCGAGCAACACAAGTCGGTCGCTGCGCTCCAATGTTTCCACAATGCGCGCGGCTTCCGCTCCGTCGTCAACCTCGCATTGCAACGCCTCGAAGGCGACGCGATAGGTACGCGTCCGGTAACGACCGCCTTCCGCGGCGAGGGTCGGATCGGCTAGCTGTTCGGTCGGGACGCTGACGATAGTGTCCACGAGCGGGGCTAAATGGACACGAATTCATCGAGTGACGTTGGATATCGGGGCGTTCGCCCCGACAATTTGGGGCGACGTCGGCGCAGAACCTACACCCTCGATGAGAAGCGGCGGCTTTTGGCTGAGTGCGGCGAGCCGGGAACGTCTGTGTCGGGTGTCGCCCAGCGACATTCAATCAATGCGAACCTGCTATTCACCTGGCGCCGACAGATGCGGCCGTTGTCAGCAGCCGAGCCGCCCATGGAATTGGTTCCGGTCGAGATTGTCGGCGAACCGGAGAGCTCCGCCCGCCACGCCGGCGATGGCCGTCGAACGACGCGGCGCGATCGAGATCACGCTGGTTGGCGGCGCCCACGTTCGGGTCGACGCGAACGTCAACGAAGCGGCGCTCAGACGGGTTCTGTCGGCCTTGAAGGCGGCGGCGAGATGATCGCGCCGGGCTCCGGCGTTCGGGTTTACTTGGCGACGCAGCCCTGCGACATGCGCAAAGGGATGGACGGTTTGGCGGCGCAGGTTCAGAACGTGCTCGCCGCCGATCCGTTCTGCGGAGCGCTGTTTGTGTTCCGCGGGAAGCGCGGCGACATGTTGAAGATCCTCGCGTGGGACGGCAGCGGCCTGTGCCTGTTCGCCAAACGGCTCGAGCAAGGCAAGTTCGTCTGGCCTCCGATCGTGGAGGGCCGACTCCAACTAACCCCCGCTCAACTCGCCTTGCTCGTCGAGGGCATCGACTGGCGGCGGACGGTCGCGCCGGAGGCGGTGAAGCGGCCAGAATCTGTCTGATAATTTCGTGATTCCAATGATTTACTCTCGCATGACAGCGTTGATTCTGCTATAAGTTCGCATGTCTCTCGCCACTGCGGAATTGCCTTCGGATCCGGACGCCCTACGCGTGTTCGCGGCGGCTTTGCAGTCTGAGCTTTACGCCAAGACGCTGCATATCGAGAAGCTGAAGGCGCAGTTGGCGACGCTGCGCCGCGCCCGCTTCGGCCAGTCGTCCGAGAAGCTCGACCGTCAGATCGATTGGCTCGAACTGGCGATCAGCGACATCGAGGAAGCCGAGGCGGCGAACGAAGCGCGACAGGAGGCGGCGCTTGCGGCGATGGGGTCGCGATCGCCCGTCCGAGTGCCGCGTGCGGGGAACCGTCGCCCGCTGCCCGATCATCTTCCGCGCGAGATCGTCGCCCATGCCGGCGCCTGCGTCTGCCCGGCGTGCGGATCCGGGCGCTTGCGCAAGATCGGCGACGAGGAGCGCGAGGTGCTGGAATACGTCGCCTCGCACTTCAAGGTCGTCGTGCATGTGCGGCCGAAGCTGAGCTGCCGCGACTGCGAGAGCATTACGCAGCCGCCGATGCCGAGCCTGCCGATCGAACGCGGCCGTCCGGGACCGGGTCTGATCGCCCACGTGTTGGTCGCGAAGTACTGCGACCATCTACCCCTGAACCGCCAGTCCGACATCTACGCCCGCGAGGGCGTGAGCCTCGATCGGTCGACCCTGACAGACTGGGTCGGGCGCGCCGCTTGGCTGTTGCAGCCGATAGCGGAGCGGATTGGCGACTACGCCCGCGCCGGCCCCGTTGTCCACGCCGACGACACGCCGATTCCGGTTCAGGATCCTGGGCGCGGACGCACAAAGAGCGGACGATTATGGGTCGTCGTGCGCGACGAGGGGAACTGGGCCTCCGCGAAGCCGCCGGCCGCCTATTACCGCTATTCCCCCGACCGCAAGGGCGAGCATGCCCAGGCGCTGCTCGCGTCCGTGTCGGGCTTTCTGCACGCCGACGCTTATGCCGGTTTCGACAAGCTCTATGAGCCGGATCCCAAGACCGGGCGGCCGCGGCTTCTGCCCGTGGCGTGTTGGGCTCACGCGCGGCGCGAACTCTTCGATGAACACGCCCGAACCAGGTCACCGATCGCGCTTCAGGCGCTGGAGAAGATCGGCGCCATCTTCGCCGTCGAGCGCGGGATCAACGGCCAGAGCGCCAAGATCCGGCGCGCCGTCCGCCAGTCGCAGAGCGTTCCTCTCTTGGCCGACCTCAAGGCCCATCTCGAGACGAGCCTGACCCGGATCAGCGGCAAGAGCGATCTCGCCAAGGCCATCCGCTACAGTCTCAATCGCTGGGAAGCGCTCTGCCGCTTCACCGAGGACGGGCGTCTGGAGATGAGCAACAACGCAGCCGAACGCGCGATCCGTCCGCTGACGCTCGGACGTCGCAACTGGACGTTCCTCGGCTCCGACAGCGGCGGCGAGCGGGCGGCGATCTTCTTCACCCTGATCCAGAGCTGCAAGCTCAATGGCGTGAACCCCGAGGCCTATCTCGCCGACTTGATCGGCCGCGTCGGCGACCATCCGGCAAGCCGTCTCGACGAACTCTTGCCCTGGAAATGGAGCGCGCGAGTCGCTTAAACTGCGCCCTATGCCCAACCGATCCGTCGCCGTGCTGAAGATTACGCTCGACCACGTCGAGCCCAAAGTGATGCGACGCATCGTCGTGCCCGCCGACATCCGTTTGGATCGGCTGCATCTGGCGATCCAGGCCGCCATGGGCTGGACCAACTCGCATCTCTACGAGTTCCGCATCGGCGGCGCCGGATGGGGCGAACCCGACCCTGACGGCGTCTACGAGGGGCCGCTGGACGCCAAGAAGGGACGTCTCCGCGCCGTGCTGGTTGACGCGGGCCGCAAGACCTTCAGTTATCTCTACGACTTCGGCGACGGCTGGTCTCACACCGTCAAGCTCGAAAAGATCGTGCCGATGATCGAGGGCGAGCCAAGTCTGCTCCTCCTCGAAGCTGTTGGCCGCTGCCCGCCTGAAGACTGCGGCGGCTCGCCAGGTTACGAAAGACTGCTGGAAATCCTCGCCGATCCCGACGACGAGGAACACGACGAAACGCTCACTTGGTGCGGCGGCCCGTTCGATCCAACTCGCGCCGACGTCTCGGCGCTCGAAGCCGACATCGATCGTCTCGCTCGCCGCTGGAGCCCGCGTCCGCGCGCCGCAGCCAAGCCGCAAGCCTGATCCGCGGTCATAACCGGGCGCT
>CAVXCA010000075.1:0-36814 GCA_963759955.1 uncultured Alphaproteobacteria bacterium | reverse complement strand
CAACCTCTATCACATCCAGTGGAAGTTCCGCGACGAGGTGCGCCCGCGCTTCGGCGTGATGCGCTCCAGAGAGTTCCTGATGAAGGACGCCTATTCCTTCGATCTCGACGCCGAGAGCGCGCGCCATTCCTATAACAAGATGTTCACCGCCTATTTGCGCACCTTCTCGCGCTTCGGCCTCGCCGCCATCCCGATGGTCGCCGACACCGGGCCGATCGGCGGCGACCTCTCCCACGAATTCATCATCCTCGCCGACACCGGCGAGAGCGAAGTGTTCTGCCACAAGGACTATCTGAAGTTCGCGCCGCCACCCGAAGGACATCGACTTCGACAGCGCGAGCGCGATGCAGGGCGTGTTCGACAAGTGGACCTCGCTCTACGCCGCGACCTCGGAGAAGCACGACGCCGCGGCGTTCGAGCGCATCGCCCCAGATTCGCGAATTTCGGCGCGCGGCATCGAAGTCGGCCATATTTTCTACTTCGGAACCAAGTACTCGGAGCCGATGAAGGCGGTCGTCAACGGCCCCGACGGCAAGGAGCGTTGCATCCACATGGGTTCCTACGGCATCGGCCCGAGCCGGCTCGTCGCCGCGCTGATCGAGGCGGGCCACGACGAAGCGGGCATGGTCTGGCCCGAAGCGGCGGCGCCCTTCGCGGTCGGCCTGGTCAATCTCAAGGTCGGCGACGCCGCCTGCGACGGCGCCTGCGGGCGCATCTACGCGGCGCTCGGCAAGGCGGGCGTCGATACGCTCTACGACGACCGCGACGAGCGCCCCGGCGCGAAATTCGCCGCGATGGACCTCATCGGCCTGCCGCACCAGGTGATCGTCGGGCCGAAGAGCCTCGCCGAGGGCAAGGTCGAGATCAAGAACCGCCGCAGCGGCGAACGCGAACTCGTCGGCGTCGACGCCGCGATCGCGCGGCTCGGCGGGGTTGCGTGAGGGAAACGATGGCGGCTTGTCACCTAAGCCCCTCACCCTGCCTCTCCCCGCTAAGCGCGGGGAGAGGGGAAGAAAGGCGCCGCGCGCTCCTCTCCCCGCAATGCGGGGAGAGGCAGGGTGAGGGGCGCGGGGGATTGGCCGCGCCGGTGACCGTCGTATGACCGCCGCTGCCGTCGACACCCCTTCCGCGCTCGCCGCGCCGCCGCTCTCGACGCGACCGTTCTCCGCCTTCGAGTGGATGGTGGCGCTGCGCTATTTGCGCGCGCGGCGCGCGCAAGGGTCGATTTCGGTGATCGCCGGCTTCTCCTTCCTCGGCATCGTGCTCGGCGTCGCCGCGCTGATCGTGGTGATGGCGGTGATGAACGGCTTTCGCCACGATCTGATGGAGAAGATGATCGGCCTCAACGGCCACATGTTCCTGCAAGGCGTCGACACGCCGCTCACCGACTACGACGCGGTGACGAGCCGCGTCGCCAAGGTTCCCGGCGTGACGCTGGCGCTGCCGCTGGTCGAAGGCCAAGCCTTCGCCTCGACGCCGTTCGGCTCGTCCGGCGTTCTCGTGCGCGGCATCCGCGAAGGGGACTTGCGGCGCCTGCCGGGCGTCGGCGCCCATATCACCCAGGGCTCGCTCGACGGGTTCGACGCGGGCGAGGGCGTCGCCATCGGGGCCAAGCTCGCCGAACATCTCAGCCTGCGCGTCGGCGACAAGATCTCGCTGATCGCGCCGCGCGGGGCCGAGACGCCGTTCGGCGTCGTCCCGCGCCAGAAGAGCTACAACGTCGCCGCGATCTTCCAGATCGGCATGTCGACCTTCGACGGCACGTTCGTCTTCATGCCGCTGCCGGAGGCGCAGGCCTATTTCAATCTCGACGGCCAGGCCAACGTCATCGAGGTCTACGTCGACGACCCCGACCACATGGACGCGGTCCGCAATCGCATCACCGCCGCCGAGCAGCGACCGATGATCGACACCGACTGGCGCCAGCTCAACAAGAGCTTCTTCGACGTGCTCGCGGTCGAAGCCAACGTGATGTTCGCGATCCTGACGCTAATCGTGCTGGTCGCCGCGCTCAACATCATTTCCGGCCTGATCATGCTGGTGCAGGACAAGGCGCGGGCGATCGCGGTCTTGCGCACCATGGGCGCGACGCGCGGCGCGATCATGCGCATCTTCCTCATCACCGGCGCGACGATCGGCGTCGTCGGCACCGCCTGCGGCCTCGGCCTCGGCCTTCTCGTCGCCTACAACGTCGAGGCGATCCGCAAGGGCCTGAGCTGGCTGATCGGCGTCAACCTATTTCCCTCGGAATTCTATTTCCTCTCGCAATTGCCCTCGCGCGTCGAGACGCACGACGTCGTCGCGGTGGTCCTGATGACGCTGTTCCTCTCGCTCGCGGCGACGATCTATCCCTCGTGGCGCGCGGCGCGGCTCGATCCGGTCGAGGCCCTGCGCTATGAATGACTTGGGGAATGACTTGGGCGGCGAGCCGGGGCCGACGCCGGCGCTGTGGCTGGAAAAGATCGAGCGCCGCTACGGGCGCGGCGAGACGACCGTCGAAGTGCTGAACGGCGCCGACCTGACGCTGTGGCCGGGCCAGTCGGTGGCGCTGATCGCTCCCTCGGGCGCGGGCAAGTCGACGCTGCTGCATCTCGCCGGCCTGTTGGAGCGGCCGAGCGGCGGCGAGGTCTACGTCGGCGGCGCGCCGACGTCGGCGATGTCCGACGACAAGCGCACTGCGCTGCGCCGCGTCGAGATCGGCTTCGTCTACCAGTTCCATCACCTGCTGCCGGAATTCTCGGCGTTGGAGAACATCGTCCTGCCGCAGATGATCCGCGAACTCGGTCGCAAGGAAGCGGCCAGACGCGCGCACGAGCTGCTGAGCTACCTCGGCCTCGCGGCGCGCGAAACGCACCGACCGGCGGAGCTCTCGGGCGGCGAGCAGCAGCGCGTCGCCATCGCGCGCGCGGTCGCCAACGCCCCGCGCGTGCTGCTCGCCGACGAGCCGACGGGCAACCTCGACCCCAAGACCGCCGACCACGTGTTCGGAACTTTGACGGAGCTGGTCAAAGCGAGCCGCGTCGCCGCGCTGGTGGCGACCCACAACCTGGATCTGGCGGCGCGGATGGACCGGCGGGTGACGCTGCGGGACGGGCGGGTGGAGGAGATGGCGTAGGGGGGCTCGCCCCCGTCACGACGACAGAGGCGCCAATCCCCGTCGGTCATCGCGACCCGCCCTAATGCAAAGAGTTTTCTATTTGCAGCAATTGCGAGTTTGTATAATTCGCGTTCAAATTCAGCATGAACTGATCGAGACGGGGATTTGGTCGCGGCGCAAGGGATGGCGCGCCCGGTTTGCTCGGCGGGTGCGGGGCAGTCGGCAGACCAAAGCCGATCGTCAGTTTGTTGGTGCTCACCTGCGACAGTCCGAGCAAACCGCCTGGCCCATTAAAGTGCGTCAAGGCCCAGGTCGGTCCTCCGGCCGAAATGCTCTTGGTCACGAGAAACTGGATTGTTCCGCCAAAATCTTGTTTCGGGCTCGCCGTCGGTTGTGCAGCCCCTCCTGCTGAAGGACCAGACTGACCAGCGGCCGCGCCCGGCGCGCTCTGCGCCAAGTCCTGATCAGATTGTGGGAGGCTCATCGCCAAATCAACAAAATCTTTGATGCCCAACACGCCTGACAGATTTGTCGAGTCTGTGCCATCCCTGGGACACCGATCTTTCGATTGCGTTGGATCATTTTTGATGTCAATTTCGTTGATTATTTGCGACAATGGAAACGCGATGGACTCGGTGTAAGTGTGATCCCTGGATTCCTGCAATTGGCCCGTGGCGCCTAATGAAAAAGATGTATTCAATTTCGTGTTAATCGGATCGATCCATTTCAGCGTCGGCGTGAGGCCGCCGGTGTCATTGACTTCCAAATAAATTGTCATTTGAATGTCGTAATCTCCGCGAACCAGAGCGTATCCATATTTATATTTGTAATAATCATTGCCGACCTTATGCGTATAAAGCGTTCCGTCGTCTTTTCTGACGAGGTCGGCCAATTCGCATCGAATTCTTTGGTTTATTAGATAGGCGGACGGCTCCCCTGCCGGGTTGTAATAAACGTCGAATTGCGGGACGCCGCAACCCGCCAGCGCGGTGACGCCGAGCATGACGGTAATACGTGCGGCTTTGATCGTGTTCATGCCTGCGCCCCCCGAATACACACATAAACGCACTCAAGCTAGACCACTAGCGGCGTTTCTTCCGGCGCGTTATTTGGGACACGGGCCGCCGAGCCAGCGTCCGACGCTGCCGTCGCCGTCGGGGTTGTTGCCCCTACAGACCGATTTTCTCAACATTTTGTATTGAGGATCAGCGCCGCTTTGCGGGTAATTGATCTCACAACAGCCGACCGGATCGGCGGCGGGCCGCTGACGCTTCGTCGGTTGCGACTTTGCTTCGCGTTTCGGTTTGTTCGCCACTGCAACCCCCCTTGTTGAAATGGGCAATTTCAAAGGTCGTTCGTCACATCGCCAATTGGCCGAACATCCAATCGTTGCCGCTCGGCTCGCCAATGTCAGCGCGGCGCGCAAGACGAGGGCGCCGATCAGAAATTACGAAACTGTGGTGACAGTTCATTAATTGCGCTAATTGCCGAACTTTTCCGCAAGAATCGCTTGCTGCCGCCCGAATGGGCGTGCCAAACTCGTCGTTTATTAGGGCAGCCGGCGCGGACGCGCATATCTCGTCACCGTCGATCGAGCGAACCGTGATCATGAAGCACGCCATGATCGGCTCTCCGCTAGATATTCTTAATTGATATTAACCATGGCACAACTGTTGGGTAATGCAAGTCGTATTGAGCGCGAGCGTGACAATTTCGAGCCAGTTTTCGCGACGCGGCCGAAGCAACCGTTGCTGCGCGGCATCGCTAAGCGCGAAGCGCTGTTTCTGCGAACTCTCTTGCACGTTGAGAATCGACGCGGCGCGGCGTCTTTCCAAGCTTAGGCGGCTCGCCCGGCGAGCGGAAAACTGCGCGCGATAACAATCACATAACGAGAAATCAGTTGAGCACGTCTCTGCCGGGCGGCAAAGCGTCGCCGCGTCGGCGGACGCGTGGCGCCTTGCCCGCCGTCACGACTTTGCGCGGAAACCTCATTTCCAGACTGGGCCTGCCCAATCGCCGCGCGTTTTGTCACGCCTTCAGCGCGGCGCCCTCAAATCTGCTCCACCGCCTTCACCGCCTCCGGCAGGAAGTGCCTGAGCAGGTTCTCGATGCCGTGCTTCAGCGTCGCGGTCGAGGAGGGGCAGCCGGAGCAGGCGCCTTTCATGGCGAGATAGACCACGCCGTCGCGAAAGCCCTTGAAGACGATGTCGCCGCCGTCGCCGGCGACCGCGGGCCTGACGCGGGTTTCGATCAGTTCCTTGATCGTCTCCACCGTCTCGGCGTCTTCGGCGTGGAAGAACTCGTCGTCCGCGGCGGCTGGGCCGCCGTTCAGCGCCGGCGCGCCGGAGAGGAAGAACTCGGTGACGACGCCGAGCACGGCGGGGCGCAGGTGCTGCCACTCGCCCTCGGTCTTGGTCACCGAGATAAAGTCGGGCGCGAGGAACACGCCGCCGACGCCGGGCAGCTCCATCAGCGCCTTGGCGAGCGGCGAGCGCTCGGCTTCGGCCGCGTCGCGCGCCTCGAACGTGCCGGCCTCGATCACTGGGCGGCCGGGCAGGAATTTCAGCGTCGCGGGATTGGGCGTCGCTTCGGTCTGAATGAACACGGCCGGCTCCTGAAATGCTTGGCGTGCGGGCTACATAAGCGCGCCGCCGGGGCTGCGCAATCCCCTCTGCCGCGCGGGCCCTCGGAAGACGGGCGTTGTTTCGAACGCCCTATGCGGCGCAGGGCGCGGGGCGCCGGCCGGGGAGCTGGCGATCGAACCTCCCTCATCCGGCCGCGCTGCGCGCGTTCCCCTTTTCCCGCTCTGCGGGAGAAGGGGTGCAGCCATCTCATTTTCTCGCGCCGCCCGGCCGAAATGCGGGTTCCCCTTGGCGGCTGTTGCCGTTAGAAAGAGCGCCGAAGTCAGGGATCATCATGGCCGGTCCGACAGGCGCCGGAGCGCGGGGCGAGGGGCGATGAACGGCGCGTTCCGAACGAGCAAGGGCGGCCGCGTCGACCGCTCCAAGCCCATCTCTTTCACCTTCGACGGCAAGCGGTACGTCGGTTGCGCCGGCGATACGCTCGCTTCGGCCCTCATCGCCAACGGCGTCCATCTTCTCGCGCGATCGTTCAAGTATCACCGTCCGCGCGGCATCCTGTCGCTCGGCGCCGACGATCCCAATGCGATCGTCGCGCTCGACGCCGGCAAGGGCCGCGTCACGCCCAATCTGCGCGCGACGCAGATCGAGCTCTACGAGGGCCTGCGCGCGACGAGCCAGAACGCCTGGCCTTCGCTCGAATGGGACGCTCTGGCGGTGAACGGCCTGTTCTCCGCGTTCATCCCCTCCGGTTTCTACTACAAGACCTTCATGCAGCCGAAGGGAGCGTGGGAGGCTGTCTACGAGCCGTTCATCCGTCGTGCGGCGGGCATGGGGCAAGCGCCCAAGGATCCCGATCCCGATCATTACGCATTCGAATACGCCCATTGCGACGTCGCCGTGGTGGGCGCCGGACCCGCGGGGCTCGCTGCCGCGCTGACGGCGAGCCGCGCCGGCGCGCGCGTCATGCTGTTCGACGAACAGGCCGAAATGGGCGGCTCCCTGCTCGCCGAACGAAGCGCTACGATCGACGGCGCCGGCGCGGCCGATTGGCTCGCGGCGACGCTCGCCGAACTCGCCGCCGCGCCGCATGTGAAGATGCTGCCGCGCACGCAGATCTTCGGTTCATACGCGCAGAATTTCCTCGCCGGGCAGCAGCGCCTGACCGATCATCTGGCCGATCCCGATCCCAAGATGCCGCGCGAGCGGCTGTGGCAGGTGCGCGCGCGCCAAGTGGTCGTCGCGACCGGCGCGCTCGAGCGAGCGCTGGTGTTTCCCGACAACGACCGACCCGGGATCATGCTCGCCGAGGCCGCGCGCGCGCTCGCGAAGCGTTATGGCGTCAAGCCGGGGGCGCGCATCGTCGTCGCGACCGCGCACGATTCGGCCTACCGCGCCGCGCTCGATCTCGCCGACTCGGGGTGCGAAATCGCGATGATCGCCGATCTGCGCGCCGATGCGGAAGGTCCGCTGCCCGAGGCCGCTCGCCGCGCCGGCCTGCGCGTCGAGACGAACGCCGCGATCCTCGGCTCTTACGGGGTCCGGCGCGTCACCCACGCGCTGCTCGCCAAGCGCTGGAGCGACGGCGCGCCCGGCAGGGGCGAGCCGATCGCCTGCGACGTGATCGCGATGAGCGGCGGCTGGACGCCGAACGTCAGCCTCTACTCGCAGTCGCGCGGCAAGGTCGTGTTCGACGAAGCGTCGCAGAATTTCCTTCCCGGCGACGCGGTTGCCGATCAGCGCTCGGCGGGCGCGTGCCGCGGCGTGTTCGATCTCGCCGCCGTGCTCGCCGACGGCGCCGAGGCGGGCGCTGCGGCTGCCGGCGCAAGGGCGCCGGCCAAGCCGTTCGTCGAGGGCGCTGCTGCGGCCGCGGGCGGCGCGCTCGGGCTCGTCGCCGGTTCGAGCGAGAAGGCGCGCGCCAAGGCTTTCGTCGATTTCCAGAACGACGTCACCGCGCGCGACATCCAGTTGGCGACGCGCGAGGGCATGCGCTCGATCGAGCACATCAAGCGCTACACCACCACCGGCATGGCGACCGACCAGGGCAAGAGCTCAAATCTCAATGCGCTCGCCATCGCCGCTGAGGCGCTCGGCAAGCCGATCGCCGAGGTCGGCCTGACGACGTTCCGTCTGCCCTATACGCCGGTGACCTTCGCGACCTTCGCCGGCCTGGCGCGGCGCGAATTGTACGATCCGATTCGAGAGACGCCGCTGCACGGATGGTTCGCCCGCCAAGGCGCCAAGTTCGAGGAAGCGGGCTTGTGGAAGCGCGCTTCCTTCGTCGCCAAGAACGGTGAAAGCCTCGACGAGACGGTGCGGCGCGAATGTCTCGGCACGCGCGCGAGCGCCGGAATCATGGACGCTTCGACCCTCGGCAAGACCGAAGTCGTCGGCCCGGACGCCGCCGAATTCCTCAATCGCCTGTATGTCAATTCGTTCACGAAGCTGGCGGTCGGGCGCTGCCGCTACGCGCTGATGCTGACCGAGGACGGCTATATCGCCGACGACGGCGTCGTTATGCGTCTGGCCGACGATCGCTTCCACATCACCACGACGAGTTCGGGCGCCGCTCGCGTGTTCGCGGTGATGGAAGACTACCGGCAGACCGAGTGGTGCGATCTCGAGGTGTGGTTCACCTCCATCACCGAGCAGTTCGCCACCATCGCGATCAACGGCCCCGACGCGCGCAAGATGCTGGAGCCGCTGGTGAGCGGCATCGATCTTTCCAACTCCGCGTTCCCGCACATGAGCGTGCGCGAGGGCTTCATCTGCGGCGCGCCGACGCGACTCGCGCGGGTCAGCTACACCGGGGAATTGGGCTTCGAGGTCAACGTGCCCGCCGACTTCGGCGAAAGCGTGCTCGAAGCGATCTGGGCGGAGGGGGAGAAGGTCGACGCCGTCCTCTACGGCCTGGAGACGCTGCACGTCTTGCGCGCCGAAAAGGGCTTCATCGTCGTCGGCCAGGAGACCGACGGCACGGTGACGCCCGACGACGTCGGCATGGGCAAGATGGTCGCTTTCTCCAAGCCCGATTTCATCGGCAAGCGCTCGCTGACGTTGCCCGACCTGAAGCGCGCCGGCCGCAAGCAGCTCGTCGGCTTGTCGCCGGTCGACCCGACCTTCAAGCTGGAAGAGGGTGCGCAAATCGTCGCCGACGCGGCGCCGCCGGCGGGAACGCCGGCGCTCGGCCATGTCACGTCCTCCTACATGAGCGCGACGCTCGGCCGCAGCTTCGCGCTAGCGTTGGTCGCGGACGGCCGCGTGCGGCTCGGCCAGACGCTTTTCGCGACGACGCGCGACGGGACGGCGCCGGTCGAACTCGTCGAACCGATCTTCTACGATAGGGAAGGCCAGCGCCTTGACGCCTGACGCCACGACCCCACAAGCCGAGCGCCGCTCCATCCTCCACGGCCGCGCGTTGCCCGACAACGGCAAGGTCAAGGCGGCTGCTGCGCCCTTCGCGGCGCGCTGGATCTTGCGCGGCGGGCCGGATGTCGCGGCGCCCGTCGGCGCGGCGTTCGGCGCTTTGCCGCCGTTGCAGCCGCTACGCGCCGCGAGCGAGGGTTTGCGCGCCGCGCTGTGGATGGGGCCGGACGAATGGCTGCTGATCGCCGAGGACGCGGAGCCGGGGATCGGCGCCAAGCTCGAAGCGGCGCTGGCGGGCGTTCCTCACGCCCTCGTCGACGTCTCGCATCGGCAATGTGCGATCGAAGTCAGCGGCGCCGGCGCGGCGCGGCTGCTCAACGCCGGCGTTCCGTTGGACCTCGACCTTGCGGCATTCCCGGTGGGCATGGTCACGCGGACGCTGCTGCTCAAAGCCGAGATCGTGCTGTGGCGCCTTGAAGCGGAACGCTTCCGCGTCGAGACCGGACGCTCGTTCGGCCCCTATGTCGCGGCCGTCCTCTCGTCTTCGGCGCGCGATCAAGAACTGTGCTGAGGATATAACGCCAGGGAGCGGCGCCTGATCCGGGTCTTCGAACTCTTCAAGGTCGGCCTCGGCCCTTCGTCCTCGCACACCGTCGGGCCGATGAAGGCGGCGGCGGCTTTCGCCGAGGGTCTCGCGCTGAGCGGCGCGATCGACCGCGTCGACAGCGTCGTCGTCACGCTCTACGGCTCGCTCGCCTTCACCGGCAAGGGCCACGCGACCGACAAGGCCGTGATCCTCGGCCTCAGCGGACAAAGGCCGGAAACGATCGATCCCGATCGCGCCGATGCGCTGGTCGCCGAAGTCGACCCGCGTAAGTCGATCGCGCTTTGCGGGCGGCGGGCCGTCCGTTTCGATCCTGCGAGCGACATCCGCTTCGATTATGTGACGGCGCCCAAGCGCCATCCCAACACGCTTCGCTTCTGCGCACGCGACGACGCCGGGCGGATCGGGAGCGAAGAGACCTGGCTTTCGGTCGGCGGCGGGTTCGTCGCGCGCGAGGACGAAGAGCCGGCGGCGGACGCGGCGGGCGCCGCGTTTCCCTATCCGTTCCGCAACGCCGCCGAATTGCTCGCCCGCGCGAACGAGAGCGGGCTCGCGATCGGCGAGCTGGTGCGCGCCAACGAGAACGCGGCGCGCCCGGCCTCCGAAGTCGACGCGCATCTCGATACGGTGATCGGCGCGATGTTCGCTTCGCTCGATCGCGGCCTCAGCCGCGAGGGGCCGCTGCCGGGCGGGCTGAAGGTCACGCGGCGCGCCAAGGCGATTTACGATCATCTGGTCGCCAACGCCGGGCGCAACGCGCGCGCCGCCCACGAGATCATGGATTACGTCAGCGTCTATGCAATGGCGGTCAACGAGGAGAACGCCGCCGGCGGGCGGGTCGTCACCGCGCCGACCAACGGCGCGGCGGGCGTCATTCCCGCGGTGCTGCGCTATTACCGCGACCATTGCGCCGAGGCGACGCCCGAAGGGCTGCGCACGATCATCCTGACGGCGAGCGCGATCGGCGCGCTGTTCAAGATGAACGCCTCGATTTCCGGCGCCGAGGTCGGCTGCCAAGGCGAGGTCGGCGTCGCTTCGTCGATGGCGGCGGCGGGGCTGTGCGCGGCGCTCGGCGGCTCCAACGCGCAAGTCGAGAACGCGGCGGAAATCGCCATGGAGCATCACCTCGGCATGACCTGCGATCCCGTCGGCGGCCTGGTGCAGATCCCCTGCATCGAGCGCAACGCCTTCGGCGCGATCAAGGCCATCGCGGCCGCCTCATTGGCGCTGCACGGCGACGGGCGCCACAAGGTCTCGCTCGACAGCGTCGTCGCGACGATGCGCCAGACCGGCGCCGACATGCAGTCGAAATACAAGGAGACTTCGCTCGGCGGCCTGGCGGTGAATTTCGTCGAGTGTTGAGGGGGCGGGCGGCCCCCCTTGCCTCCTTGCGGGAGAAGGTGTCGCGTCAGTCCTCCGGCGCCTAGCCGATCAGCGTCTTCGCGGTCGCTTCGTCGGTCACCACGGCGGTCGGGCGCAGCAGTTTGGCGGCGCCGCGCATTGCCGCGATCTTGGCCGGCCCGCCGGAGGCGAGCACGCGGACCGGGGCGGCGGCGACGGTCTCCAGCGGGATCGACATCGCGCGCTCGTTGATGGGATGGTCGATCAGCCGGCCTTCGGCGCTGAAGACGTTGCACAGCATTTCGCCGACCGCGCCGTATTCGCCTAATTTGCGCCTTTCGCTCTCGTCGACCAGGCCGAACCGGGCGATCGTCGATTGCGCGCTCAAGGCGCCGACGCTGACGACGACGGCGTCGAGCCGTTTGGCGAAATCGTAGACTTCCCTCAAGCCGCAGCGCTCGATCAGCGCCTGGCGGGTCGCCGGGCTGTCGACCAGCGCAGGGGCGGGGATGAGATAGCAATCGGCTTTGTAGGCGCGCGCGAATTCCCACGCAAACTCGGCCGGGTTGACGCGCGCGACATGAGTGACGCCGCCGACCAACGAGACGACGGTGACGTTCTTGACCGCCCGATCGCTCAAATGGTCGAGCGAACGGAACAACGTCCGCCCCCAGCCGAGGCCGATCTTCATTTCGTCGGCCATCAGATCGGAGACGAAGGTTCCGAGCGCGGCGCCGATCGGCGCGGTCGGGTCGGCGTCGGGCGAGGACAGCGGCGCGACGATCGCCTCGGGAACGTCGAGCGCTTTGGCGAGCGCGATTTCGAGCCCGGCGAGCGCCGAAGCGCCGCGTTTGAGCGCGATGCGCACTTCGCCGAGCGCGCGCGCCTCCGCCAGCATGCGCACCACCGAGACGCGGCCGACGCCCATGACCTGGGCGATGTCGCGCTGCGTCATCTCCTCGACGTAATACATCCAAGCGGCGCGCTGGCGCAGGCGCTCGGCGCGCTTGAGCGGCCGGCGCGCTTCTGCGGCGGAATCATCGGCGGGAGCAGCGGCGGGCTTTTTGGTCGGCATGCGCCGTTTTCACCACGATTGGCGGCGCGGGGCAATCCGGGCGACGCGTGACAAATGGGAGCGCCGCCCGGGCGGCCGATCGCGCGCCGAACCCGCCCCGGCCGCACGAGACGCGGCCATTGCAAGGGAAAGGGTCGCCGGCTTTGGGAATTTGGTAATTCCTCCCGTTTAGAACAATTCGAACGGCGGATCCTCGGGAGTCTTGGTGAAGAGCTCGGACAAGGCGCGTCATTCCAATTGGGTTTCTTGGTTTCCCTTCGCTCGCAACGCGGCGCGGGGAAAACGAGCGAGGCTCATCGCGGAAGCGGTCAATGTTCGACGCTCGCCGTTTCGGCGACTCGCCGTCCTTCTCGGCCTGGTGCGGATTCTCGTCGTCTGGCTCGCCGCTTGGGCGCTGTTCGCTCACGAGCGCGATTCGTTGGTCCGCCAGAATGAACGCAACGCCTCCAACCTCGCGCTGGTCTTCGAACAGAACGTCAGCCACACCGTCGAGGACTTGGATCGCATTCTCAAATTCGTTCGGCGCGCCGCCGCCTATGCCGGCGGCGCCGTCGATTGGCCGTCCCTGGTCAAAGAGGATTACGCGGTCGAGGAACAAACGGTCCAAGTCTCCGTCATCGGCGCCGACGGCGTCATGATCACGAGCAGCGAGGCGCCTTATCCGAAGAGCAAGATCGACCTCAGCGATCGCGAGCATTTCAGAGCGCACCTTCTGTCGAACGAAGACAGATTGTTCATCAGCAAGCCGGTATTGGGTCGCGTTTCCGGCAAATGGACCATCCAGTTCACCCGCCGGATCGCCGACGCCGCAGGAAAATTCGCCGGCGTCCTCGTCGTGTCGCTCGATCCCGAGCTGTTCGTGCGCGATTACGCCGACCTGAAATTCGGACAGGGCGGCGGCTTCGCGCTGGTCGGCGACGACGGCTACGTGCGCTTGGGCACGGGGGTGTTCGGCGGCTTCATGGCGCGGCAAGTTCGTCCGCCCGACGTCGTCCGCTCTTTCAACGGCGGACAGTTGGTGTCGCTCGCGCGAGGCCCGAACGGCGAGGACTTTTTCGGCGTGATGCGCGGCGTCAAGGGTCTCCCGTTGAAGGTCGTGGTCGCCATCCCCTCATTGGAATTCGACGACCAGCTGGCGTGGTGGCGCACGGCCAGCATCGCCGGCGCCGGGATCCTGACGGCGATCATCGCGCTGACGACGATCGCCATGGCCTTCAACAATGCTCGGTTCGAGAGGAAGATCGTCAATCTCGCGCGACGCGACCCCCTCACCAATCTCCCCAATCGGCTCGCCGTCAGCGAGACGCTCGATCAATTGTTCGCGGCGCCGGCGGCCGAGCGCAACTACGCCCTGCACATCGTCGATCTCGACCGTTTCAAGTTCGTCAACGACACGTATGGCCATGCGGTCGGCGACGAATTGTTGCGCGTCGTCGCCGGCCGCCTGGACGAAATCGTCGCCCCGGACGACCTCGTCGCGAGGTTGGGGGGCGACGAATTCGCAATCATCCAACAGGTCCACGATTTCGCGCATGAAGCCACGGTGCTGGCCCGTCGCCTTTGTCGGGAACTTTCCCGGCCGTATGAAATCGGCGCGATCAACGCCATCGTCGGCGCCAGCGTCGGCATCGCCTCGGCGATGAGCGACGGCGCCGCGAGCAGCGAACTCTTGAAGGCAGCGGACATGGCGCTCTACTCGGCGAAGGCGAAAGGCCGGGGAAACCTCTGCTTCTTTCAAAGCGACATGCTCGAGATCGTGCAGAGCAAGGTCATGATCGAAAACGGACTGCGTTTCGCGATCGAGCGTGACCAGCTTCAGGTCTTCTATCAGCCCATAAAGAGCGCGCACAACGAAGAAACTGTCGGATTCGAGGCGCTCTTGCGCTGGCGTCGTCCGGGCCTGCCGGATATCCCGCCTGGGGAGTTCATCCCGATCGCCGAAGAAACCGGCCTCATCGTCGCGATCGGCGCTTGGGTTCTCGAACGCGCCTGCGCCGACATCGCCGAGACCTCGGCGAGCCTGCGCGTCGCGGTCAATTGTTCGCCCGTCCAACTCGAATCGTCCGATGTGGCCGCCGTCGTGCGCAAGTGTCTGCAGAAGTCCGGTCTTCCCGCCAACCGCTTGGAAATCGAGGTCACCGAGTCGTTCCTCATCAATGACAGCCCGCGCGTCGCTGCGCAGTTGCAACAGCTCAAGGCGCTCGGCGTGCGCATTTCGCTGGACGACTTCGGCACCGGTTATTCCAGCCTGAATTGCCTCGAACTCTATCCGTTCGACAGCGTCAAGATCGACCGCTCGTTCATTGACAAACTCACCAAGCGCGACGAAACGCGCGCGACGGTTCGCGCCATCATCGAATTGGCTTCGAGTTTCGGCATGACCACCATCGCGGAGGGGATCGAGACCCGCGCCCAACTTCGGGCGGTGGTGGAACTCGGCTGCGCCGAAGCGCAGGGATTTCTCTTCAGCGAGCCCAGGCCGCTCGGGGAGATCATGCGGCTCACGAAGCTCGAACGGCCCTCGAGCCCGAACGCCGCGCGCACGCCGATGCGGTCCGTTCGAACGGCGTAGCGGCCGTCGACGATCTCCGGGTTCGCGCTTGGGCGGCCGTCGCTTCGACCAGCCGCCGTCCGACGTTTCAATTCATGGCGTCGTAATAGGACGCGATCATCAGCACGACGCCGGCGATCACCGCGAGAATCAGCACCCCGATGATGGCAATGCGATCCTCCCGGGTGGCGGGCGGGTCCTTGGGCTCGCTCGGCGGCAGCGGTTCGGGCGGCTCGAACGAGGGAGCGCTCGGGCGCAGGGGCTGCGGGGGAAGCGCGGCGTGGGCGGCCGGCTTCGCGGCGCGCAGCGGCGCCGCCGCCGGGATCGCTCGCTTCGCCGCGGCTTTCGGCGGCGCGAGGCGTGGCGTCGGGGGCGGGGCGGGCGAGCGCGGGCTCAACCAGCCGTGCAAGAACACGAACGCGGCGCCGAGCGCCGGCGCGAACGCGACGAGGCCGGGCGCGTTGACGTTCGCCCAGCCAGCCACGAGAGGATCGGAAACCGCCATGCCGCCTGCGATCCAGCCCAGCAGCGCCGCGCCGATCGCAATCAGGCCGGGCGCGTTCCGGAGCATCGTCGAAAGGATCAGCCCACCGTAGGCGAGCACGGGAATGGAGAAGGCGACACCCGCCAGAAGCAGCCAGAAATTACCGCGCGCGATCGCCGCGAGCGCGACGACGTTGTCGAGGCTCATCGCCGCGTCGGCGACGACGATGACCGTCGCGGCCGACCACAGATCGCCGCGCGCGAAGGAGAAAGGGCGGTCCTCGGCTTCGTCCGATCCAGCCGCCGTCGTCACATTGAGCGCGATGACGATCAGCACCCAGGCGCCCGCGAGCTTGACCAGCGGCAGGGCGAGCAGCGAACTCGCGAGCACAGTCAGGACGAGCCGCAGCGCGATCGCGCCGCTGGTGCCGAGCAGAATCGCCTTGCGCGTGTCTTCGGGACCGAGCGAACGGCAGGCGAGCGCGATCAGCAGGGCGTTGTCGGCGCCGAGCAGCAAATCGACGAAGAAGATCTGGATGGGAATAAAGAGCCATGTGGCTCCGTCGCCGAAGTCCATCTTCAATCCCCCTCAGCGCCGGCCGGTCGGGGCGCGTGCGATCGCGCCGATGCTCATGGCGCGCTCCCCACCGGTTTGGCGGAGGGCGCAACAGGGGGAGCCGACGTAGCGATGGCCCCTTGGGGACCTTCCTTCAGGACGCGCAGGAAATCGGCGTCGGGCGAAAGCACCAGCGTCGGGCCGGAATTGGCGAGGGCCTGACGGTAAGTCTGCAACGCGCGATAGAATTGATAGAACCTCGGATCCTGGTTGAAGGAGTCGGCGAGCAGGCGGTTGGCTTCGGCGTCGCCTTCGCCGCGACTGATGGTGGCGGCGCGCTGCGCTTCCGAGAGCAGGACGGTGCGATCGCGGTCGGCGCGCGCCTGGATTTGCTGCGCCCATTCGAAGCCCTGCGCGCGCAGCTCCTTGGCTTCGCGCTGACGCTCGGATTTCATGCGATCGTAGATCGCCTGGCTGGTCTCGAGCGGCAGGTCGGCGCGATGGAAGCGCACTTCGTCGATTTCGATGCCGAGCGGCCGCGCCTTGGCCTCCACTTCGTTCTTGATGGTGTCGACGATCGCGATGCGCTGCTCGGTCAGCAGCGCCAGCAGAGGAACCTGGCCGAGTTCGCGGCGCACCGAGGAACTGACGAGCTGCGCGAGCTGCACGCGGGCCTGATCGATCGTTCGCAGCGCCTGGTAGAAACGCAAGGGATCGACGATGCGATAGCGCGTGTAGGACTGCACTTCGATGCGCTTCTGGTCGCCCATGATCGTCTGCTCGGCCGGCGGCTCGAGCAGCAGCAGGCGGGTGTCGTAGACGAAGGCGCTGTCGATGAACGGCGCCTTGATCTTCAGGCCCGGATCCGAAACGACGCCGATCGGCGCGCCCAGGCGCACCAGCAGCGCCTGTTGGCCTTCGCCCACGATATAGAGCGAGGAGGCGAGGAGAAAAATCGCCAGCGCGACCAGCGCCGCGACGACGAGGAGCGCGCGCGACATCATTTGACCGCTCCTTGCGGCGACGGGGCGGACGTCAGAGCCGACGCCGGCGGGGCGGCGGGCGGCGTCGCCGGCCGCGGCGTGAGTTCGCTGATCGGCATGTAGGGCACGACGCTCGAAACGCCCTTGCCGGAGGTGTCGACGATGACCTTGGTCGCCTTCTTCAAGACGTCGTCGACGCTTTCGAGGTAGAGGCGCCAGGAGGTGACGTCCTTGGCGACCCGATAGCTGTCGTAGACCAACAGGAAGGCGTTGGCCTCGCCTTGGGCGAGGTTGACGACCTGGGTCTTGTAGGCTTCGGCGTCCTGGCGAATGCGTTCGGCTTCGCCGCGCGCGCGCGGCAGAATATCGTTGGCGTAGGCCTGCGCCTCGTTGCGCGCGCGCTCCTGGTCGGCGCGCGCGCGCTGCACGTCGTTGAAGGCGTCGATCACCGCCAGCGGCGGCTCGACGCGCTGCAACTGCACCTGCGTGATCTCAATCCCCGCGTGTTCCGAATCGAGCAGCGATTGCAGCAAATCGCGCGTTTCGTCGGCGATCTGCGCGCGCTTGTCCGACATCGCCGCCTGGATCGGCGTGCGGCTGATGATCTCGCGCAGCGCGCCTTCCGCCGCGATCTTGACCGCCAATTCGGGCTCGTTGACGCGAAACAGGAATTCTCCGGCGTCGCGGATTTTCCAGAACACCGCGCAATCGGCCTCGACGATGTTTTCGTCGCCGGTCAACATTTGCCGCGCGCGCCCCGGCGCGCCCGCGATAGAGCTCGCGTCCGACGCGTCGCCGAGTTGAATCTGGTTGATCTTCGTCACCTTGGGAAACAGCACCGTCTCGATCGGGTAGGGCCAATGGAAATGCAGCCCCGGCTGGGTGGTGTCGACCCATTTGCCGAAGCGCAGGACGACGCCCTGCTCGTCGGGCTGGACGTTGTAGATCGACGTCGCGGCCCAGGCGAGCGCGACGAGCGCGACGACGAGCCATCGTCCGCGGGCGTCGAAGCGCGGCAGGCGCACGAGACCGCTGAGGCTTTCGCGCGCGATCGCCACGAATCCGTCGAAGTCAGGCTTCGGCGCGTCGTCGTCGGCAGAAGGCGTTTCAGTCATGGATCGTCCTTGAATACAGCAACTCTCGGGGCGCGGAACGCCCTGCGCCGTGAAGCCGCTCGGGCGGCTAAAGGGGGGCGATGGCGGAGGCCGCCTTGCGCTGGGTCAATCCAGGCCAACGGCCAAATTCTCCTCGAGCATCATGCGCGCGCGGGCGCGCAGCTTTTCGGTTTCGCTCTTCAACTGGCCGCAGGCGGCGAGAATGTCGCGTCCGCGCGGCGTGCGCACCGGGCTTGCGTAGCCCGCGGCGAAGACGATGTCGGAAAAGCGCTCGATGGTCGGCCAGTCCGAACATTCGTAGGGCGCGCCCGGCCAGGGATTGAAAGGAATGAGGTTGATCTTGGCGGGCAGGCCTTGCAGCAGACGCACCAGCGCCTTGGCCTCGGCGGGAGAGTCGTTGACTCCCTTGAGCATGACGTATTCGAAGGTGATGCGCCGCGCGTTGGAGGCCCCGGGATAGTCCCGGCAGGCCCTCATCAGCTCCGCGATCGGGTATTTCTTGTTGAGCGGCACGAGCTTGTCGCGGAGCGCGTCGTTGGTCGCGTGCAGCGAGACGGCGAGCATCGCGCCGCATTCGCGCCCCAGCGCCTCCATTTGCGGCACGACGCCGGAGGTCGAGACGGTGATGCGGCGCTTGGACAGCGACAAGCCGTCGCCGTCGGTCAAGACGCCGATCGCGTCGCGAACGGCCTCGAAATTGTAGAGCGGCTCGCCCATGCCCATGAAGACGATGTTGGAGACCGCCCGCACGCCTTCGCCGGAGGGGACGAGCCCGTCGGTCGGCGCGACGCCGCCGGGGAAATCGCCGAGCCGGTCGCGCGCGACGAGAACTTGGGCGACGATTTCGGCGGTGGTGAGGTTACGCACCCAGTTCTGCGTGCCGGTGTGGCAAAACGTGCAATTGAGCGTGCAGCCGACCTGGCTGGAGACGCACAGCGTGCCGCGGTCCGACTCCGGGATATAGACGCATTCGATCTCCGCGCCTTTGTCGTGCGGGCCGGCGGGCGGCATCTTCGAGGAGCCATTTGCGGGTGCCGTCGGCGGAAACCTGCTCGGCGACGACGTCGGGGCGCGTAAGCACGTAGCGTTCGGCAAGCCGGTCGAGCAACGGGCGCGCGATGTTGCGCATCGCCGAGAATTCGCGCGCGCCGCGATGGTAGATCCAGTGCCAAAGCTGCGCGGCGCGCATACGCAACTCCCGCTCGGGCACGCCGATTTCGGCGAGCGCGCGCGTCAGCTCGGCGCGGGTCGCCCCGGCGAGGACGACGGGCGCGCGCGGCAAAGTGGCTCGGGCGGCGGCGGTCATGGCGGGGCTTCTAGCACGGTCGAGGCGGGGGAGGAACGCTCTAAGTTGCGAGCGGAGCGCGTCTTTTCCGCGCGGCCGGCTCCCGCCCTTCCAAGGCGCGCCACCGCCCGCCGGCGCAGATCAGCGGCTGGCGAAGGGGGCGAAGCGCCTCGAGCACGCTCAACGTCGCCGCGACGACAAAGACCATGGCGTATCCGCTTGGCAGCGTCAGCGACGGCGCCGCGAGCTGGAGGAGCCGCAGGCCAGCAGCGACTGCGATCGTCGCCAGCGTCGCAGGCCAGAGGGGCCGGCGCGGCTCTGTCGCGCGGGGCAGGTTCGCCCGCATCGCGGCCACGAGCGCGATCAGCGCCGCGCCGGCTGCGGCCGTTGCGATCGTTCCCGCCGCCCCGGACAGCGCTGGACCGCCAAACGCGAGCGGCGCCAGCGTCAAATAGCCGCCGAAAGTCACGCCGATCAGCGGCGGCAGCGGATCGAGCGCGCCGCCGCCGAAACCGAGCGCGCCGGGGGGCGCGCGTCGCGAGGCCAGCGCGCCGGCGATCGGCACCGCCGCCGCGACGATGACGACCTCGGCGCGGCGAACACGATCAGGAACCCATCGCCCGCGCCGGCGCGCCGCGTCGCGCGCGCCAGCGCGCCGAGGATCGCCGTCGCGCCGAGCGTCGTCGCGGCGGCGACAAATCGGAACGCGGCGCCCGGCTCGGCGACTGCGTTCGGAATGGCCTCGATCGCGACGGCGAGGCCAAATCCCTGAAGCGCGGCCAAGGTCAGCGGCAGCGCCCAGACAATTGTTTCGCAGCGGCCGGCGTTGGCGGGCGAGGCCGCCCAGCGCGCGAGCGGCGGCACTGCAAGCTGCGCGATCTCGATCAGCAGGATGGCGCTGATGAACGGCGTGACGCCGAGCGCTGCGACCGAGAGCCGCGTCATCGCCTGCCCCGGCAATCGATAGGCGACCAAGTTTGGTTCGAGGCCCGGCAGCGGCAGTTGCGTTCCGAGCGCATAGACGAGCGCCACCGCGACAAGGATCGCGATCCGTACGCGCGCAGGCTTCAAGGGTAGGGCGTCGGTCATGTCGGCATCGCCATGCGCTGTCCCGAGCGGCTGTCGCGAGCGTCTTACTGTCCGAACACGTCGTTGACCAGCGGGCCGCCGCGTCGTGCGATCGTCGCGGTCGCCATCAGCGAAGTCGTCGCCAAGCTCTCCGATCGCGGCGGCGCGCCCGCCGCGCTGTACGGCCGCGATGGGTTCGCGCGGCTCGAAAGAACCTTGGGCCGACGCCTATGCCCTCTATCATCGAAAAGCGATCGGCAATTGATCCGCGTGACCTAAAGTTTTTCGCGCGGCCCCGCAAATGCCGAACGTCCACGTGCAAGGTTTGGACTTTGTTAGCAATTCATTAGCCGAAAGGTGAGATTGTCACGCTCAGGCGTTGCCTCGGGCCAGCGCAAGCCGTCGGCCGAGCGCACGACGCCAGACGTTGATCCCGGGTTCAATCCGGATTCGTCGTTTTATTGGCAATGGTTCGCGCGCGGACGTTCAGTCGTCGGCGGCGGGCGCGGCGAGCGCCGGAGGGGGAACGTCATGTTCAATCGGTTGAAGATTGCGTCGAAACTTTTCATCGGGTTCGGTGCGCTCCTGGTGATCCTTGTCGCGGTTTCCAGCCTGTCGGCCTTCAGCGGTCTGAAGTCGAAACGTTCGATCACAGACTTGGCGCGGCAAAAGAACAATGAACTGACCGATCAACGCTTTGAAAAGCGCTTCTTTGAAGCGCAGATGCATATCTGGACGGCTCTGGGCGCCGGCGACCAGGACCAATGGACACAGTCGGACGAAGCCTTCAAACGGGCGGACGAGCGGCTCGAAGCGCTCGCCAAGGAGATCGTCGATCCGGTCCGCCGCGCCAAGGCGGAGCAACTCGCGCAATTGCTGAGCAGCTTCAAGGACGCGGCGATCAAGCTGCGAAGCGTGGGCGGCCAGAATGCGGCCCTGAGCGCGCCGGACAGCAAGGCGGCCGTTGCCGACGCCCTTAAAATCGGCGGCGCGATCGTGAGCCTCGGCGCCGAGCTTTCGCAAGATATCGAGAGCGCCGCGAACGCGACGGAGACGAGCGCCAAGGATACGGCCGGCTTGATCGTCGCGGCCGCGGCCGCGACTGGATTTGCGAGCCTCCTGATCGGGTTGGCGCTTTCGTTCCTGATTGGGCGAAGCATCAAGCAGCCGATCGTCAACCTGACCCGAGCGATGAGCGCTCTCGCCAACGGCGATACGAAAGTCGCGATTCCGAATGCGACGGAAAGCAACGAAATCGGCGAGATGGCCAAGGCGGTGCTGGTGTTTCAGGGGGCCGCCGTCGAGAACGCGCGTCTGGAGCGCGAGGCGGCGGACCATCGCGCGCGCGCCGACGGAGAGCGCGCGCGCAACGAACAGGCGCAGCGGCAGGCGATCGAACAGGAACGAGCGAGCGTCGCCGGCTCGATCGGCGCCGCGTTGTCGAAGCTTGCGCAGCAAGACCTGACCTGTCGTCTGCCGGCGGATATTCCCGAGGCCTATCGCAAGCTGCAGGCGGATTTCAATGCGGCGCTCGGTCAGCTCGAAGCGGCGATGAAGGGCGTGACCGGCAGCGCCGAATCGATCCAGGCGAGCACGCGGGAAATCACGACCGCTTCCGACGACCTGGCGCGGCGCACCGAGCAGCAGGCGGCGAGCCTGGAGGAGACGGCGGCGGCGCTCGACGAAATCACCACGACGGTGAAGAAATCCGCCGAAGGCGCGAGCCATGCCCGTAAGGTGGCGGCGGCGGCGGACGACGGCGCCAAGAAGGGCGAAGTCGTGGTGCGCCAAGCGGTCGAGGCGATGGACGCCATCGCCAAGTCCTCACAGCAGATCAGCCGGATCATCGGCGTGATCGACGAGATCGCGTTCCAGACCAATCTGCTCGCGCTCAACGCCGGCGTTGAGGCGGCGCGGGCGGGCGAGGCGGGCCGCGGCTTCGCGGTCGTCGCTTCCGAAGTGCGAGCGCTGGCGCAACGCTCGGCAGAAGCGGCCAAGGAGATCAAGGGTCTGATTTCGGCTTCGACTGCGCAGGTCGATCACGGCGTCAAGCTGGTGGCCGAGACCGGCGCGTCGCTCGAGCGGATCGTGACCCAGGTGACCGAGATCAATCAAGCCATCGCCGGGATCGCCTCGGGGGCCGAAGAGCAAGCGACGGCGCTCGGCCAAGTCAACACGGCGATCAACCAGATGGATCAGGTGACGCAGCAGAACGCGACGATGGTCGAGCAATCGACGGCGGCGAGCCATTCCCTGTCGCAGGAGAGCGAGCGGTTGGCCAGCTTGATCGGCCAGTTTCAGGTCGGGCGCGCGCATGGCGACGACGCGATGCGCCGAGAGTTGCAAAAGGCGGCGCCGCACGCGTTTCGCCAGGCCGCCGCGGCGCCGGCCGCGAACGGCGGCGCTGGCGCGGAGACGCGAAGGGCGGCGCCGCATCCGGTTCGCGCGACGCCCAAGGCGCGGCTCGCCAACGGCGGCGACGAGGGCTGGCGGGAATTCTGAAAGCGCGGGCCCGTCAGCCTCCGAACACGTCGTTGGTCTGCGCAGTGACGCGAACGAAGGTGGTGCGCTTGGGCACCTCCTTGAGCTGCGTGGCGCCGATATAGGTCATCATCGAGCGGACGCCGCCCATGATCTCGCCCATGGTGTTGTCGACCGGGCCGCGATAGGGCTTCTCGACGCTCTTGCCCTCCGCGGCGCGGTAATGAGCGACGCCGCCGGAATATTTTTTCATCGCCGCTTCCGACGACATGCCGTAGAACGTCATGGCGACCGGAACTCGTCCGCCCTCGCGCTCTTCGTAGCGGATTTCGCCGTCGCACTCGTCGTGGCCGGCGAGCATGCCGCCCAGCATGACGAAATCGGCGCCGGCCCCGTAGGCCTTGGCGACGTCGCCCGGCGCGGTGCAGCCGCCGTCGGCGCAGACCTGGCCTTTGAGGCCATGGGCGGCGTCGGCGCATTCGATGATCGCCGAGAGCTGGGGATAGCCGACGCCCGTCACCTTGCGCGTCGTGCACACCGAGCCGGGGCCGATGCCGATCTTGACGATGTCGGCGCCGGCGAGAACCAGCGCCTCGGTCATGTCGCCGGTGACGACGTTGCCGGCCATGATCACCGACTTGGGATTGTCGTCGCGCACGCGCTTGACGGTGTCGAGGAATTTTTCCGCATAGCCGTTGGCGACGTCGATGCACACGAAGCGCACCGTAGCCTTCCTGCGCACCGCCGCGAGCTTTTCGAGATCGGCGGCGGTCGTGCCGATCGAATAGAACGCGTGCGCGCCGTCGGGACTGGCGAAGAACGCGGCGAGCTCGGCCTCGGGATAGTGCTTGTGCAGGGCGGTGAGCGCGCCGTGCCTGCCGAGCGCGCGCGCGATCGCCAGCGTGCCGGTCACGTCCATGTTGGCGGCGATGAGCGGGAATCCCTTCCATTCCGCGCCGGTGTGCAGGAAGCGGAACGACCGCTGAATGTCGACCTCGTTGCGCGAGCCGAGGGTCGAGCGCTTGGGGCGGATGAGGACGTCTTTGAAGTCGAGTTTGACGTCGTTTTCGATACGCATGGCTCTTGTCCGATCGCGATGCGCGGCCGGCGCCGCGCGAGGGATTGCTCAAGCCGCAGCCTTAGCATCGGCGGTGGCGGTCGGGAATGCCGGCCGTGTCGTCGCGGCGACGCGGAGTCGCGCGGTCGGAGAAAAACGGCCGACGACGGCGGCGCGACGGTGAAAGGCGCCCGACTTTTCCACAGCGAATACACTTTTCCACAGAGAACATCGCGGGCGGCAGTAGACGAGCCCCAGCATTGCATTACGCTCGAACCTAGAGAGCGGTAATCGCGATGAGACATTTCGTGAGATTTGCCAAGTTTTCGCCTTCCGGGACAATAACGCGATCCGGCTGGAGATTGCGTCTATTTGCAACTGCGAACGAGGCGAACGCTTTCGCGCGAGAAATGATCGGCAACGACTGGCGTGTCGAATCGGGACACTTCCGCGAGAACGAGCGCGAGGCGCGGAGCCCGTTGTCGGTGGAGCGAAGTCTCGCCAAGCTCATCGAATCCTCGCGAACCGCCTCGCTCACGCCTCGCCGAGGGGGAGCTTAGCCGGCCGCGCCGTGCGGTCGCGTCCGCCGCTCGAGGCGCCTTTCCGGCCATCGGCGCGCATCGGCGAAGGCTTGCGCCTGCGGGCGGCGAGTTGCGCGCGAGCCTCGCCGCGCCGCAAGAAATATTCGATCGCTCGGCGCGGCGCGCGCCGAAATATTGCTCTGTACTTCGGTCGCCGATCTTTCGCTCGACCGGGGCGGAACGCGGCGAAACACGGACGTTTCGCCATTCACATTAAACATTTCGATACGGAGTTTTGTTACACGGGCGTCGCAATCGGATTTTTCGCGCGGCCGGGGACAAGGCATGCCGTTTCCAGCGCTGGCCCAGGAACGCACGCGTGACGCGCTGAGCGAGCTTCACGAGGCGATTTCCTGCCACGAACAGTGGTGCGAGAACCTCAGCAGAACCCTGATCTGCACGCGGGTTCCCGACCGGCGCGACCTCCAGGACGACGCCCATCGCCGATGTCGATTCGGGCGATGGCTCTATGGCGCCGGGGTGCGAAGCATCGGTCATTACGCCAGCTTTTCCCGGATCGAAGCGGCCCACGAACTCCTGCACCGCCAAGCGGGGAAATTGCTGGCGCTCTCGGCGGCGGGAGGATCGATTGCGCTTGACGAATACGAGCGTTTTTCGGCGACGTTGAAACAGATGCGCGTGGAAGTGGCGGCGACCAAGCGTGAACTCGAGAGCGAGATCTTCAACCTCGACCCTCTGACCGGCGCGCCGAATTGCATCGGCATGCTGACGCAGATGCGCAAACAGCACGGTCTCGTGAATTGCAAAGCGCAACTCACATGTATAGCGATGATCGACCTGGACCACTTCAAGGAAGTCAATGATAATTATGGCCACGCCGCGGGGGACCAAGTTCTTCGCTACTTCGCACGACACATGATGTCGCGGTTGCGGCGCCATGACTCGTTCTTTCGTTATGGCGGCGAAGAATTCCTGTTCTGCGCGCCCAACACCGACATCGAACAAGGGCGGGCGATGGTGGAGCGGCTGCGCCAAGAGGTCGCCGAAATGGAGATCACGGATCAGGCCCATCCGCCGATCAGGGTGACCGCCTCTTTCGGTCTGGCGCTACTCGACGCCGACGTCCCTGTCGAACAATCGATCGAGCGCGCCGACAAGGCGCTCTACGCCGCTAAAGCCGCCGGACGAAACCGGACGGTGATTTGGGATTCCTCTTTGGAGACATTGGGCGCTTCGCGCACACGGCTCGCCGCCGGGTCGGCGGCCTGATCGTCGATCGAACGAGGCAGCGACGCCGTCCTTGCGCTTGCTGCGCGATCGATTCTCGTCGGCGCTGCGGGCCGCGGACGATCTCGAGCCGTCGCCCCTTCTATCGATTATGCAGCGCCGCCAAGCCAGCCGTTATCGGCGCCGCCAAACGCCGGCCGACCTTGCGCCGCGGCGCCGCCTCGCCGAGGCCCGGCAACATCAGCGCGATCCGGCATCCCCCTGTCGGGCTGTCCTCGATCGCCAGGTCGGCGCCGTAGTCGGCGAGAAGATCGCGCACGATCGCGAGGCCGAGGCCCGCGCCTTCCGCCTGCTCGTCCGCCCGTTCGCCGCGCTGGGTAATTCGCTCGCGCAAATGCGGCGGGACGCCCGGGCCGTCGTCGTCGATGACGATGGCGGGGCGTCCTTGCACGTTCGCGGCCACGACGGCGACTTCGCTGCGCGCATATTTGCGGGCGTTGTCCAGCAGGTTGCCGACGATCTCGCCAAAATCGTCGGGGTCGATCGGCAGGCTGAGCCCCTCGGGCAGGGCGTTGACGAATTCGAGATCGCCGCCCCGCGGCATTCGCCTCATCAGATCCATCAAGCGCGCGACCGACAGCTTCGCGTCGGTATGAAGCTCGCCGGGCGCGGCCGAGCCGTGCGAGCGCGCGCGCGCGAGTTCCCGTTCGACGTGTCGGCGCATGTGAGCGAGCTGCTCTCGCAGGACTTCGGACGCATCGTGAATGCCCCGATCGTCCAGGGCGGACGCTTCCGCGGAGAGAATGGTCAGGGGCGTCTTCAAGCCATGCGCGAGCGACCCCGCGCGTTCGCGCGCTTTGCGAAGCGAATCCGCATGGCGGAAAAGGAGCGTGTTGAATTCCTGGGCGAGCGGGGCGACCTCGGAGGGAAAATCTCCCTGCAATCGCGCCGATCGGC
The DNA here is from genome assembly GCA_963759955.1 of uncultured Alphaproteobacteria bacterium. GTDB lineage: Bacteria > Pseudomonadota > Alphaproteobacteria > Rhizobiales > Beijerinckiaceae > Roseiarcus. Next base: position 10,447 of record CAVXCA010000075.1, on the reverse strand, counting down.
CTTTGCGAATGGCGGCGAGACTGCGCTGCAGTTGCGCGAGCGGCCGCAAGCCCAGCATGATTTGCAGCCAGGAGCCGGCGAACAGCGCGAAGCCGATCGCCACCAGCGCCTTGACGACATCGCCAATGAAGGCGCGGTTCATGAGGTCGATATCGGCATGGTTCAACGCCACCGCCAAACGAAACGTGCGGGGTCGGCCGTCGTTATCCAGATCGACCTGACGATCCATGGCGTAGAGCGTGGTGCCGTCCGGCCATTTGATTTCGAAAGCTTTCGATTCGAGAGAATTTCGACGAGGCAATCCGAGAGATTGATCCCAGAGGGAACGCGACTCGAGCACCGGTCCGGTCTCGTCCGAAATCTGCCAGTAGGAGCCGCTGAGCGGTTGTTCGTACAGCGGGTCCGACAACGCGCGCTGAAGTTTGGGCTCGCCCCCCTCGAGCGTGAACGCGCCAAGCAATTCGTCGAGCCGAATGCCGAGCTCGTAGCCGACCCGACGCTCCATGTGGCGTTCGAATATCCATTCGACCGAGACGCAGGCGACGGTGAGCGCGACGACGATCGAAAACGCCGCCAGCGCCGCCAGCCGCCAACGGATCGAACTGGCTTTCATAAGCGTTCTTCCGGCGCGGCGGCGTCGACGATGTAGCCGTATCCGCGCCGCGTGGTGATCGCGGCGACGCCGAGCTTCTTGCGAAGACGGCCGACCAGGACTTCGAGCGCATTGGAGTCCGGCTCGCCTTCCGACGAATAGACGTGCTCGCCAAGTTCGACTTGGCTGACCACGCGGCCTTGATTGTGAACGAGGTAGCGCAGCGCGCGAAACTCCAGCGGCGACAGATCGACCGCACGTCCCCCTACAGTGACGCTCATGCGCCGCGTGTCGATGTTGAGGTCGGCGACGGTCAAAATGGGCGTCAATTGCCCGGCGCGGCGGCGCATGATGGCGCCGAGGCGCGCGAGCAATTCCTCGAATTGGAACGGCTTGGGCAAATAGTCGTCGGCGCCGGCGTCGATGCCCTCGACGCGTTCGCTCCACGAACCGCGAGCGGTCAGCACGAGGATAGGCGTCGCGATGTTCGCGGCGCGCAGCTTCCTGAGCACCGACAAGCCGTCGAGCTTCGGCAAGCCGAGGTCGAGCACGATCGCGTCGTAATCCTCTGTTTCGCCCTTGAACCAAGCCTCCTCGCCGTCGCGCGCGGTTTCGACGACATAGCCGGCCCGCGTCAGGCCCGTGACCAGGCCTTCGGCGATTCTGGGTTCGTCTTCGACGACGAGAACGCGCATCAGCGCCTCCGGACTCCAAGCAACTCGCTGGTCTTCGCGTCGATGGAAACCTCGATGTAGCGGCCAGCGGCGGTCAGCATTGTAAACGTATATCGGAAGCCTGTCTCGGCGCGAGAGAACGCCACATTCAGAACCTTGCCCGGCGCGACGCGTTTCAGGGCCGGCAGAATCTTGCCCAGAGACATCGCTTGACCGCTCTTCTCGGCCGCGCGGACAAGTTTGAGGTCGTCGGACGAATTGGTGCGAGGCACTGAAGAAAACACATTCCCGGACGGGGAGGCGACAGGCGCGGCGGCGTTATGCCCGCCGCCCTGGCCCTCGCCTTGGCCCCCGCTCGGGTGTCCGCCTTCGTCCGCGTAGGCCGGCGCCGCTGTCGAGAGCGCGACGACCGCGGCGACGAGCGCCGCTCGCAGCGTCGGACCGCGCCTTACAGCATGGGAAAGAGCGTGCCTCATAGCCGCCCCGGTTACAGAGATTAAGCTGACAGAAGGCTGACAGGCGCCTGGCCGCGGCGAGCGTCATTCGACATCAGGTTGCTTGCGAGCGTAAACAGCGAATTGAGCAAGCGACGGTCGAGCGCCGATCAGGCGAGGGCAGCGCGTGGCGCCGCGCCGTCGCACGACCGGCGACAGGGCGCGGCCACGGCTTGGTCGAAAAGGCGTTCAGTCAATGCAAAGTCGGCTGCGCGGCCTCTGCCGCCATTTGCAATTGGACTAGGCGCTTCACGGCGCGATAGACTTCGGTCTTGGCCCAGAACGTATGACGAGGCATCGCCTCGTCGTGAAGCCAAGCGAGGTAGGCGACAAGGCAGCGCTGCGCGAGCACCAACGTTTCCACACGCGCATTGTGAGGAATTTTGCAATCCATCGCGACATCGCAGGCGATGGCGGGGTCTTGCAGGCCCGCGTCGGTCATCACGGGCTCGGGGGTCGCCTCGACCAAAGCCAATGCCGCGACGCCGCATTCGTCATGATCTTGCTCCTCAGCGCCGATCGCTAAGCCGTGGATCTTCCTGCCCATGCCGAACGTCCTTCCACTTCACGCCAACTCATTGAATTAGACGCCAACTTTCCTGACAGGTAGCTGACACCGTCGCGCCGTCCCGAACCGCAATGTGGAAAACGCCTGCCGCCGGCGACGCGGCGCGGGCGATAAACGACGGAAATAATTGACGTATTTGATGTCGGCCAGGAGGCGCGACCTATTCCGGGAACCGTGAAAGCGATTGTCGCGCTCTTGTCGCGAAGCGAGAAATCTCCAACGAGACCAAGGGCAAGGAAGGCCCCGCGGGGCCGCAAGCCCAACCCTGGCGAGCCCCATCCGAAGAGGCCCGGCGTCAATCGTACTCGCCGGGTGGGAGAGAATAGTCTCGGATCACGCCGCGTCGCGCGGAAACTGCGACTTGGCGATGTGGTAATAGGTGTCGCCCTTCGCCATCAGCTCGGCGTGCCGGCCGCGTTCGACCAGTTGGCCGCGATCGATGACGCAGATCTCGTCGGCGTTGGCCACGGTGGAGAGGCGGTGCGCGATCACCAGGGTCGTGCGCCCTTCGCACAGGGTGTGAAGCGCCTTTTGGATCGCCTGCTCGGACTCTGAATCGAGCGCGGAGGTCGCCTCGTCGAGCAGGATGATCGGCGCGTTTTTCAGGAATGCGCGCGCGATGGCGATGCGCTGGCGCTGGCCGCCGGAGAGCTGCAGGCCATGCTCGCCGCAGGGCGTGTCGTAGCCGCGCTCGAAGCCGACGATGAAGTCGTGCGCATAGGCCGCCTTGGCCGCCGCGACGATCTCCTCCTCGCTCGCGTCCGGGCGCCCCATCGCGATGTTGTCGCGCACCGATCCCTTGAACAGGAAATTCTCCTGGCTGACGTAGGCGATCTGGCGGCGCAGCGACGAGCGTTTGACTTGGGCTGCATTTTGCCCGTCGACCAGGATTTCGCCGTCCTGGACGTCGTAGAAGCGCAGGATCAGGTTCATGATCGTCGACTTGCCGCCGCCCGAGCGGCCGACCAGGGCCGTCGTCTTGCCGGGCTCGGCGACGAAGCTGATGTCGCGCAACACCGGCTCCTCGGGGCGATAGCCGAAGCTGACGCCGCGAAATTCGACCCGCCCGGCCGTGACCGCGAGTTCAGGGTCGTCGGGCGCCTCGCGCTCTTCGTCCGGCTGGTCGAGAAAGCCGTACAGCAGCGCGACGCCGAACAGCTGCGAAGTGAGGTCGACATGGAAACGGGCGAGCCGCTTCATCGGCTCGTAGCTCATGATCACCGAGGTGATGAACGAGAACAGCGCGCCCGGGGTCTCTCCGCCGTAGATGACGCGCAGGCCGCCGTAGAGCACGACCGCGGCGATGGCGAAGCCGGCGAGGGTTTCCATCAGCGGGCTGGTGCGCGCGCTGACCGCAGAGAGCCTGTTGGCGGCGTGCTCATAGCCCTCGATCGCCTGCGCCTGACGCTCGCGCATGAAGCCTTCGAGCGTGAACGCCTTGACCACCCGGATGCCCTGCGCCGTTTCCTGCAGCGATTCCATGATCGCCGTGGTGCCGTGGTATTCCTTGGCCATGATCTTGCGCACGCTGGCGCTGATCTTGCGCACGGCGAGCGCGGCGCCGGGCACGAAAACGAGCGCAATCAGAGCGAGCAGGGGATCGCGCAGGATCATGACGACGACGAGGCCGACGAGGCTCAGCAAGTCGCGGCCCAGCGTGGTGATGATGAGCTTGAGCGCGCCGCTCGCGGACGAGCCGATGAACGATTGCCGAGCGATGAATTCGGTCGAATGGCTGCCGGCGTAATAGGCGATCTTCATGCGCAGCATCTGGTCGAAGATGCGCTTCTGGATTTCGGCGACGATATTGTTGGCGATGCGCGACTGCGTGACCTGCTGGCCGTAGCTCGCCAAGCCCTTGACGGTGTAGATGGCGACGATCGCCAGGGTTATCCCCCACACGGCCGCGGCGTTCTTTTTGACGAAGACGCTGTTGACGACGTTTCCGATGATCCAGGCGGAAAGCGCGGTGGTCAGCGCGACGAGGCCGAGCATCACGAAAGAAAGCGCATAGCCCTTCCAGTGCTTGGCGCCCTGGTCGCCGAGCAGCCGCTTGAGCAGAGTCGTCGACGACTCACTGAGAAAGGAGCCGAAGCCGCCGCGAACTCGCCGCCAGATTTGCAATTCCGCCATCCTGATCCGGCGCCGTGCGCCCGAAACGCGTCGCCCGGTTCGCGGCGCTGGAAGCCGGAACCGAGGCGCCGGCTCCATAGCATCGGGGCGGGGGAAAGGGAATTCCGGGCGGCGGGGCGCGGCCGAGAGGCGCGACGAGGGGTTGGCATAACAACTACAGTACGATGTAATTAATGCGCCGCTAAGCGCTTTCGTCTGGCGGCCGAGGACGTCGCGGCCGACGTCGAGCCGCCGGCCGCCGCCCGCGCGGCGAAACAAGTCCTAGGCCGGCGGACGCACGCGAAACGCTCGCCTGTCGAAGCTAGGCGCGGCTCCCTGGTCGAAGGGACCCGTCGCGAAGCGATCCGCGCGAACAGTTGCGGCCGGCTCGCTCACCTCGCCGCGCGTTCGTCGGCGAGGGCGGCGAGATAGGCGCCGTAGCCGTTCTTGGACAATTGCGCTGCGGCGCGGCGAATGTCCTCGACCCCGATCCATCCCTGCTGAAACGCGATTTCTTCGAGGCAGGCGATGCGTTGGCCCTGTCGCTGCTCGACCGCGTGGACGTATTGGGCCGCTTGCAGCAACGACTCGGGCGTGCCGGTGTCGAGCCAGGCGAATCCGCGCCCGAGGCGCCGCACGCTGAGCGCGCCGCTTTCGAGATAGGCTTTGTTGAGATCGGTGATCTCGTATTCGCCGCGCGCGGACTTCTTCAGCCCGGCGGCGAGGCGCGGGGCTTGCGAATCGTAGAAGTAGAGCCCGGTGACCGCCCAAGGCGACTTCGGCTTCGCCGGCTTTTCCTCCAGCGAGACCGCGCGCCCGGCGGCGTCGAACTCGACGACGCCATACCGCTGCGGGTCGCTGACCCGGTAGGCGAAGACGGTCGCGCCTTCGCGCATGGCGGCCGCCTCGGTGAGGATTTCGGTCAGGCCGTGGCCGTAGAAGATGTTGTCGCCGAGAACGAGCGCCGACGCGGAGCCTTCGACGAACTCGGCGCCGATCGTATAAGCCTGCGCGAGACCGTCGGGGCGCGGCTGTTCGGCGTAGCTCAATTTCAGGCCCCATTGCGCGCCCGAACCCAGCACGCGCTGGAAAGCGGGCAGGTCGGTCGGCGTCGAAATGACCAGAATCTCGCGAATCCCCGCGAGCATCAGCGTGCTCAGCGGATAGTAGATCAGCGGCTTGTCGTAGATCGGCAGCAATTGCTTGGACGTGGCGAGCGTCATCGGGTGCAGGCGCGTGCCGCTGCCGCCCGCCAAAACGATGCCGCGCATATCAGCTCTCCAAGTTAGAGGGAGCGTCGAGCAGCCGCTCGACGCACACGGGCAGAGACTTTGTCCACTCGGGAAGTGAAAATCCAAAGACCGCAGCGAATTTCGTCGTTTCGAGCCGCGATGCGCTTCGGCGCCTCATGCGAAGGCGTCCTTGAGATCGCGCAGCCGCGGCCAGCGGCGATCTTTATCGGAAAGAACCGCGTCCTGCGCCGCGACCGGCCAGGCGATGGCGAGATCGGGATCGTCCCAGGCGAGTCCGCGATCGTGTGCGGCCGAATAGAAGGCGGAGACCTTGTAGAGCACTTCGGCGTTTTCGCTCAGCGTGCAGAAGCCGTGGGCGAAGCCGGCGGGCACCAGCAATTGCGCCCAGTTGTCGGCGGAAAGCTCGAAGGCGAAATGGCGCCCGTAGGTCGGCGAGGAGCTTCGCAGGTCGACCGCGACGTCGAGAATGCGCCCGCGCGCGACGCGCACGAGCTTATCCTGCTCATGCGGCGCGATTTGGAAATGCAGCCCGCGGATCGTGCCGGCGGCGGCGGAGAGGGAGTGGTTGTCCTGCACGAAATGGACGTCCAGGCCGGCCGCGCGCCACTTGGCTTCGTTGTAGACCTCGGAAAAGAAGCCGCGATGATCGCCGTGCTTCTTCGGCGTGACGATCTTGACGCCCGCGAGCGGCGCATCCTCAATCTGCATGCTGGCGAACCTCCTTGGGATCGGCGAAATGCGCCGCCTGCTAGCCGTTCAAGCCGAGACGTTCGCCGCGATAACGTCCCGAACGGATCGCGCCCCACCAGTCGGGATTGTCGAGGTACCAGCGCACGGTCTTGCGCAGGCCCGTCTCGAAGCTTTCGCGCGGCCGCCAGCCGAGTTCGCGCTCGATCTTCGAGCAATCGATGGCGTAGCGCGCATCGTGCCCCGGCCGGTCGGCGACGAACGCGATCTGCTCGCGATAGGAGCCCGCTGGCTTCGGGCGGATTTCGTCGAGGATTTCGCAGATCGCCTGCACGACCTCGATGTTGCGCCGCTCGCTGCGGCCGCCGACATTGTAGGATTGTCCAACCGCGCCGCGCCGCGCCACCATCAGCAGCGCCGCGGCGTGGTCTTCGACATAGAGCCAATCGCGGACGTTTTCGCCGCGCCCGTAGACCGGCAGCCGCTTGCCCTCGACAGCGTTGAGGATCGCCAGCGGGATGAGCTTCTCAGGAAAGTGATAGGGGCCGTAATTGTTGGAGCAATTGGTGAGGATCGTCGGCAGGCCGTAAGTTTCCCGCCAGGCGCGCGCCAAATGGTCCGCGCTCGCCTTGGAGGCCGAGTAAGGGGAATTGGGCCGATAGGGGCTGTCCTCGCGGAACAGACCCTCGGCGCCGAGCGAGCCGAACACTTCGTCGGTCGAAATATGGAGGAAGCGGAAGGTCTCGCGCGTTTCGCGCTTCAGCTCGCGCCAATAGGCGAGCGCCTCCGACAAAAGGACGAAGGTGCCCACCACATTGGTCTCGATGAACGCGGCGGGGCCGTCGATCGAGCGATCGACGTGGCTTTCGGCGGCCAGATGCAGCACGGCTTCGGGACGAAATCGCTCGAACGCCGCCTTGACCGCGTCGCGGTCGCAAATATCGACGCGCAAAAAGGCATAGCGCGGACTGTCCGCCGCCGGCGCGAGCGAAGCGAGATTGCCGGCGTAGGTAAGCTTGTCCAGCACGAGCACGTCGTCGTCCATCTCGCCGATCGCCTTGCGCACGACCGCCGAGCCGATGAACCCCGCGCCGCCGGTAATCAACAGCCGCATCGCAAATTCCGCTGGGCGATCAACCGAAATTCCCTCTGTCTAGGCGCCCGACCGTCGCGGCCGGCGCACGATGCGCCCACGCCGCCTCGATCCCAAGCGGCGGCGCTTGCGTGATTCTCATCTTCGGCGACCAGGGTCAACTGAGAGCGCACCGCGGCGGCGCGGCGAAGCGGTTCGATCCGCGCCCCGCCACGCGGGACGCGATCGGCGTTCGGATGCTCGTCCAGAACATGGTCGTTGAGGATAGGCCTCGAAACCCCGATTAGTTTAGCGCCTCTTCGGCGGCGACAACCGATTGAAAATCAAAGAGCCGGCTGAAATAGGGCGCGCCGCGAACCTTCAAATCTCGCGATGCGTCCATTCCGACAAATCGTCAGGCAAACCCGCTGTCGCCGGATCGAGCCCATTTGAAGGCCAAACGGTGTAGCCGCCGACAAGGTCGTCTAGCGCCAGCCCGGGGGAAGCGTAGGCGCCGAGACTGTCGCCTTCGAATACCGCATGAAACCGCGTTCCCATTTGCACGATGGCAAATCGTCCCCAAGGCGTGTCGAATGTCCACCGGTCCGCCATCGCGCATCCCCTTTCAGATCAAGGCGCAACCGCGGTCCTACGCGCTCGTGCGCTCACACATTGCCGACATGCGCCGAACATCGAAGCTTACACGATATCTAACTTATTGAAATAATTGGCTGGGGGACCTGGATCCCCGACTACACTCTGAGAGCCCCAGGAAAACCGGACCGCTCCGAGCCCCCGAGGGCCAGAGGCACGCCTACTTTGGACCACCCCATTGGATCAGGCAAGCCCGCACAAGGAAGGGATCAGCAGCGGCCGATTTCAAGCGAAAGCGCCAATTCGAACGGTTGCCCCGCGCGGGTCGGCTTCAGTAGCAATCCACACTTTGTCTCGGCCGATTACGCTTGACAGTCGCCTCTCGGGATCGGGTAACAATGCACTAGTCGAATGGGGCCCGCTATGGCGCGCATGTTGCTTTCGTGTCTCGGACTTGGATTGGCTGGGGCGGCAGTAGCGGGCACGGGCGGGATTCTTGGTCCCGCCGTTGCTGGCTTGGCCGGAGGGATTGGTGCGAACCTGGCGACTGATCTGTACAAAGCACTAGATCGGCGGGTCGCTGAGCGGTTTCTCGACGGTTGGTCGAGTATAGATGAAAATCACCATGTCGATCGAGCACTGCGCTTGGCGGATCTTGTCGCGTTACGACAAGTCCTGGTTCGATTCAACGAAACGAGGAAAGGTGACCATAACGAAGTCCGACGAGTTCGCGAAGAGCACTTCGCTACGTCACTCGAAACATTTGTGAAACGGGAAATTATTCTGGCGCAGAGCGCGGCCTTCGGCAGAGAGAGCGAACTCACTCGACAGGATCGCGCTATTCGAATCGCGGTGTTGAATCGACTGCCCGAGGCGTTTGACCAGAGCCTCGCGATGCGTCGTGCCGTGGGTGAGCGGAAGGCGCTTGCTGAGAGCCAGCAGAGAATACGACGCGCTGTTGAAGCCGCGGTGTTTGAAGAGATCAAGCAAAGAACGCTATCTGATGGTGAAGATGCGCCATCACGGTTTCAAGGCGCATTTTTCGGTGAAGGCTTCCCGAGTGGTTGGTTTGATTTGTTCGTGCTCGCGGCTGCGTCGGCACTCAAAGACGGCACTGAGTTCGAACGAATCTGGACTGCGGAACAGTGTGCGCTCATCAAGGCGATAGTTAGTGCACATGACGATGTACTCAAACGCATCGACGAACGCACCGAGCGCATCGAACATAGGCAGAGGTTGGCCGAGGAGAAGCTAGTGGATGAAATCTGACATTTGAATCCTATTGAGGATTCCCGGCGGACTGGCGATGTGCGAGTTTGGCGCATGCGCACGGGAATATCGCTTGCCGTTTCGGCGGAAGATCGGCTCCGGCTTTTGGCTCTGATCAAGGATCGCAACGCGCCGCAGAAGCACGTTTGGCGGGGCCAGATCGTGCTTTTGACGGCCGACGGCGTGGGCACGAACGAGATCATGCGCCGGACGGGCAAGTCGAAAACTTGTGTCTGGCGCTGGCAGGAACGGTTCGCCGACGAAGGGTTCGAGGGGCTGGCGCGCGACAAGACGCGGCCTTCGCGCGTCAAGCTGCTGGCGGACGAGATCGTTGCGCGGGTCGTGGCCCTGACGCTCGATCCGCCGCCGGGGGAGACAACGCATTGGACCGGCGCTTTGATGGCGAAGGCCTCGGGCGTCTCCGTCAGCTCGGTTCAACGCATCTGGCGCAAACATGGTCTTCAGCCGCACCGCATGCGGCAGTTCAAACTTTCCAACGATCCGAAATTCATCGAGAAGCTGCGCGATGTGGTCGGGCTCTATGTCGATCCGCCCGCGCACGCCATCGTCCTGTCTCTCGACGAGAAGAGCCAAATTCAGGCGCTCGACCGCACCCAGCCCGGGCTGCCGCTCAAGAAGGGCCGCGCCGGCACGATGACCCACGACTACGTCAGGAACGGCACGACGACGCTGTTCGCCGCCATGAATATTCTCGACGGCACGGTCATCGGCCAAAACATGCAGCGCCACCGCCATCAGGAGTTCATCCGCTTTCTCAACGCCATCGACGCTCGGGTTCCCGCCGGCAAGATGGTGCATGTGATCCTCGACAATTACGCCGCCCACAAGCATCCCAAAGTGCTCCAGTGGCTCGCTCGGCACGAGCGGTTCGTCTTCCACTTCACGCCGACGTCCTGCTCGTGGCTCAACGCCGTCGAAGGCTTCTTCGCCACGCTCACCAAGCGCAGACTTAAGCGCGGCGTATTCCGATCGGTCGTCGATTTGCAGGCCGCCATCAATCGATTCCTCGAAGAGCACAATCGGCAATCCGCGCCCTTCACCTGGACCGCCGACCCCAATAAAATCATCGCCGCCGTCAGGCGCGGGCACCAAGTGTTGGATTCGATCCACT
>CAVXCA010000074.1:0-76426 GCA_963759955.1 uncultured Alphaproteobacteria bacterium | reverse complement strand
GATGGCCGAGCCGCTGCGCAACCTCGGCCGCTACACCTTCGCCGACGTCGCCTCGTATCGACTGCAGGCAACGCCGATCCGCGCGATGGCAGCCACCGGCACCTTGGTGACCGTGGCCTTCTATCTGATCGCGCAAATGGTCGGCGCCGGACAATTGATCGAGTTGCTGTTCGGCCTGCCTTACCTCTACGCGGTCGTCTTCGTCGGCGTGATGATGATCATCTACGTCACCTTCGGCGGCATGATCGCCACCACCTGGGTGCAAATCATCAAGGCCGGCCTGCTGCTCCTCGGCGCGACGCTGATGTCGCTGCTGGTGCTTGCGCAATTCGGCTTCGACTTCAATGCGCTGGTCGCCAAGGCGATCGAAGTCCACCCCAGTCATGAGAAGATCATGTTGCCCGGCGCGGCGGTGGCCAACCCGATCTCCGCGATTTCGCTGGGCATGGCGCTGATGTTCGGCACCGCGGGCCTGCCCCACATCCTGATGCGCTTCTTCACCGTCGGCAACGCAAAGGAAGCACGCAAGTCGGTGTTCTGGGCGACCACCTTCATCGGCTATTTCTACATCCTGACCTTCATCATCGGCTTCGGCGCGATCATTCTCGTCGGACCCAATGCGATTTATCACGACGCCAAGGGCATGCTTTTGGGCGGCGGCAACATGCCGGCGATCCATCTGGCGCACGCGGTCGGCGGCGATTTGATGAAGGGCTTCATCGCGGCAGTCGCCTTCGCGACAATTCTCGCGGTGGTCTCGGGATTGACGTTGTCGGGCGCGAGCGCGGTCAGCCATGACCTCTACGCCAGCGTGTTCCGGCACGGCAAGGTCGACGAAGCCACGGAAGTGAGGGCCTCGCGGATCACCACGGTCGTGCTCGGCATCGTCGCCATCGTGCTCGGCGTCGTCTTCGAGAAGGTCAACGTGGCGTTCATGGTCGGTCTCGCCTTCGCCGTCGCGGCGAGTGCGAACTTCCCGGTTCTGCTGCTCGCGATGCTTTGGAAGGGTCTGACGACGCGCGGCGCCTTCATCGGCGGCTTCGCCGGGCTGATCGGCGCGGTGGCGCTGACGGTCCTCAGCCCCGGCATCTGGGAGGCGGTGTTCGGCTATCCCAAGGGCAGCGCGCTGTTCCAGTACACGTCGCCGGCGATCTTCACCATGCCGCTGGCGTTCTTCTGCGCCTGGATCTTCTCGATCACCGACACGTCGGCGGCCGCCGACAAGGAGCGGGCCGCGTTCGAGGGCCAGTACGTGCGCTCGCAGACCGGCATCGGGGCCGAAGGCGCGTCCGCGCACTGACGCCGAGACGAAAAGGGCCAAGAAATGGGCGTCCAACCCCCGGGTTGGGCGCCCTTTTCTTTCTTCCGTTCGCCGTGCGGCGCGGTCAGGCGGACGCCGGCTGCCGTGGGCCGCGCAAGGCGACCAGACGTCCCTCCTCGAACTCGGCGATGTCGCTCGCCAGCCGTTCGACCTCGCTGACGCGATGGCTGACGAAGATGATGGGAATCGCGAAAGCGTCGCGCAGCGTCTCGATCAAACTCAAGATGTCGTGACGGCGCGCGTCGTCGATCGCGTTCAGTGGCTCGTCCATCAGCAGCACGCGGGGATTGCTGAGCAGCGCGCGGCCGATCGCGACGCGCTGCTTTTCGCCGCCCGACAGGCGCGCCGGTCCGCGCGCCAGCAACGGCTCGAGGCCGAGCAGCGCGACGACCTCGGCGAAAGCGACGAGGCTCGGTCCGCGCGAGGCGAAGCGCGCGCCGTAGGTCAGATTGTGCGCGACGCTGAGATGCGGAAACAGGCGCGCCTCCTGGAAGACGTAACCGATGCGGCGCAGGCGCGTCGGGACGTCGATTCCTCGCGCGCTGTCGAGGAACACCGCCTCGTCGACCGCGATGCGGCCCGCGCGCGGCCGCCGCAGCCCGGCGATGATGTCGAGCAACGACGTTTTGCCGGCGCCCGAGGGGCCGCAAAGCGCAAGTACGCGGCCGCTCGCACGGATGTCGGCCGCGATGGCGAAATCGCCCTGCGTGTGCTCGACCGCGATTTCGATCATCGGCCCGCGTCCCGTTTGGCGACCCGCGCGGCGAGCGCCTCGGAGACGAACAGCGCGGCGAAGGCGATCGCCAGCGCGATTCCCGTCAGCCGCCACGTCGTTTCGCCGCCGTTCGGGTCCTGCGTCGCGCTGTAGATCGCGGTGGCGATCGTCTGCGTCTGGCCCGGGATATTGGCGACGAAGGTGATCGTCGCGCCGAATTCGCCGATCGCCTTGGCGAAGCCGAGAATGAGTCCGGCGATGATTCCCGGCGCCGCGAGCGGCAGGGTCACGGTGGCGAAAACGAACCAGGACGGGGCGCCGAGCGTTTGCGCCGCTTGTTCGAGGCGCGCGTCGACCGCCTCGATCGACAGCCGGATCGTGCGCACCATCAGCGGAAAACCCATCACCGCCGCCGCGAGCGCCGCGCCCGTCCAACGGAAAGCGAAGGTGAACCCGCAACACGCCTCGAGCGCGCGACCGAACGTCCCGTTCCGCCCGAATTCGATCAGCAGCAGCCATCCGGTGACGACCGGGGGCAGCACCAGCGGCAGGTGCACCAGCGCGTTGACGAGGGACTTGCCGGGAAATCGTCGCCGCGCGAGCAGCCAGGCGATGCCGACGCCGAACGGCAGGCTCGCCAGCGCCCCGATGGTGGCGACCTTGAGCGAAAGGAAGATCGCCGTCCATTCGGCGGGCGAGAAGGCCAGCGCCGCGCTCCAACCCGCTCCGTCCGACACGCTCGACGCCCGCTCCAAAATGATAAGTCCGCTGCACCCGCCGACTCGGTAGGCCTATATCGGTCGATATATAGCGTGCGAGCCCCGTCCGCGGCAAACCAGCGCGCCCTCGACCATCGCGCCGACCAAGCCGGCCGCAGACCGTAAGCCTAGCCACGACGCCGCAGTGCGCGCGTTCCGGCTGGCGCCGCGGCCGGGGCGGGACTAACATCAATACAGGGGACCGCTCGGGGCGAGCCGGTCGGCGTCAGGGGGAGACCATCATGGACATTGTCGAACGCGTTAAGGGAATTTTGCTCAGTCCAAAGACCGAGTGGCAAGTCATCGCGCCCGAGCCCGGCGATCCGGCCTATCTCTTCACCAACTACGTCGCAATCCTCGCCGCCATTCCGGCGGTGTGCGGCTTCATCGGCATGTCGATCGTCGGCGTCGGCATGCCGATGATCGGAACGTATCGCGTCGGCATCGTCGGCGGCCTCGTCTCCGCAATCGTCCAATACGTACTGGCGTTCGTGATGGTTTATGTGGTGGCGCTCATCACCGACGCGCTGGCGCCGACTTTCGGCGCGCAAAAGGATCAGTCCGCCGCGCTCAAGCTCGCGGTCTATTCGATGACGCCGGCTTGGCTCGTGGGCGTGTTTTCGCTTGTCCCCGGCCTGAGAATCCTCGGCATCCTCGGGCTCTACAGCCTCTATCTGTTCTGGCTCGGCGTTCCCGCGATGATGAAGGCGCCCGCTGACAAGTCGGTACCCTACACCGCGGCGGTCGTCGTGTGCGCGATCGTCATCGCCGTCGTCATTTCCGTCGTCGTCCGCGCGATCGGCGGGATCTAGGCGTTCGGACCGCCGCCTACGCGACGGAGAGGCCGGTGAAAGAAACTTGGCGCTGGTTCGGGCCCGACGATCCCGTCTCCTTGGACAACGCCAAGCAGGCCGGCGCGCAAGGAATCGTCAGCGCGCTCCATCATATCTACGATGGGCGCGCGTGGAGCCTCGACGAAGTGATGGCGCGAAAACGCGCCATCGAAGCGGCGGGGCTGAGCTGGGACGTCTGCGAGTCGATTCCCGTCCCGAGCGCAGTCAAGTTGCGGGTGGGGCCCTACCGGCGCGAAATCGGCGCCTGGAAGGACAGCCTCGCCAACCTCGCCAAGGCCGGCGTCACGACCGTCTGCTACAACTTCATGCCGGTGGTCGATTGGACGCGGACGGATTTGAAGTATCCGCTGCCGTCGACGGGCTTCGCGTTGCGCTTCGACATGCCCGCGTTCGTCGCCTACGACGTTTTCGTTCTGCGGCGGCCAGGGGCCGAAGCGGATTATTCGGCCGCCGCGCTCGCGGCCGCGCGCGAGCGATTGAAGCGCCTCGACGAGGAGGCGCTGGCGGCGATCGAGAACAACGTCATCGGCGGCATGCCGGCGCGCCAGGCCGCCTATACGCGCGAGCAGTTTTCCCAGGCCTTGAGCGAATTCGCCGCGCTTACGCCCGCGGAGCTGCGCGCCAATCTTATCGCGTTCCTCAAAGAGGTCGCGCCGGTCGCCGAGGAGGTCGGCGCTCGCCTCGCGATCCACCCGGACGATCCGCCGTTTTCGTTGTTCGGGCTGCCGCGGGTCGTCTCGACCGCCGCGGATTTTCGCGCGCTGTTCGAAGCGGTGGACAGCCCCGCCAACGGGATGACGCTGTGCGCCGGTTCGCTGGGCGCGCGCGCCGACAACGATGTCGTCGCGATGGCTGAGGCGTTCGCTCCGCGCGTTCATTTCGCCCATCTGCGCAACGTCGCGCGCGAGGCCGACGGCTCGTTTTATGAAGCCGACCACCTCGACGGGGCGACGGACATGGTGGCGCTGGTGCGCGCCCTGCTCAGCGAGGAAAGCCGCCGCCGCGGGCAAGGCCGCGCCGACGCCGAGATTCCGATGCGCCCCGATCACGGCCACCTCATCGCGGACGATATCGGCAAGGCGCGGATCAACCCCGGCTATTCCTGCGTCGGCCGGTTGAAGGGCCTCGCCGAATTGCGCGGCGTGATGCGGACGTTCGCCTGGCTGGAGGAGGACGGGCGCGCCAGTCGCACTTAGACCGCCGCCGTTCCTGCGACGTCGAGGATCACCACTTCCGGCGGCCGCAGGATGCGCACCGGCGCGAGCGAGGTGCCGAGGCCTCCGGAGACGACCATCTGGCGCGCCCCTTCGGAATAGAGGCCGTAGATATAGGGCTTCTGCCCAGGGCGCGCGTGCACGAACGGCGCGCCGAGCAGCGGCAGATTGATCTGGCCGCCATGGGTGTGGCCGCAAAGCGTCAAAGCGATCCGGTCGGGCGCGCGGGGAAAAATGTAGGGTTCGTGGGCGAGCAGAATCGCAGGCGCGTCGTCGTTGATCTCGCGCATCGCGCGGGGGAGATCGTCGACGCCGCGGCGTCCAAAACGGCGGCCGTTCTTGGCCAATTGATCGCCCAGGCCGAGCAACCAGAACGGCCGGCCGTCGTGAGCGAGCCGGATCGATTGATTTTCCAGGACGGGAATACGCGCCTCAGCGAGCGCGCGCCGGACGCTGCGCGATCCGTCGGGCGGTTCGGTGGGAATGGCGGCGGACCACCAATCGTGATTGCCGAGGATCGAATAAACGCCGAGCGGCGCCTGCAGGCGCGCGAGTCGTTCGGCCCAGGCGCCGGGCGGAACATAGCCGCTGACGAAGCGATGCGTGCAAACGAAATCGCCGAGCAGCACCGTCAAGTCCGGCCGCTGCGCGTTGGCGAGATCGACAATGTCGCCGATGCGCTCTTCCGGCATCCAGGGATAGCAGGCGTGGATGTCGGCGATGACGGCGATTCTGAGATTGAGGCCGACGGGCCATCGCGGCGGGGTCAGCGAATAGGAGGTCAGCGCAAGTTCCCAGCCCGCCTCGAAGGCGGTGGCGTAGCCGGCGAAGCCGGCCGTCGCCGCGAAAGCGCCGAGGCCGGTCAGCAGTCGGCGGCGGGTGAGCAGCATTATTGAAGCGCCTGAATCCTCGATGCGCCCCCGCGCCCTCGGTCTCTAGGGTCGCCGCGTTTAGGAAGCAAGAACCATATTCGGCGGCGCGAGATAGTGCGATCCGCGCTCGAGCGCTTCTTCGAGCTCGGGGTCGAATTCCCTGATGGGAAGTTCGAACTCGGCGGCGACGGCGGCGAGGCCGATGTCGTGGTAGAGCCGCGAAAGAAGGCGGCTGCGGCCGGCTCTGGCCTCGATGAGATCAGGAATAGCGGTGAGATCGTGACGCATGAGGGCACTCGGTGACTAAGTCGCCCGGCGCCGTTGGTCTCGGCGCCCGGCCAATGGCGACAGTTTGAATGAAATCGGTTAAGGGCGATTTAAAGGATGAATCGCGGCCGATTGAAGCCCGCGGCGCTGCGGCGCGGCGACGCAGAGTGCTTCGGCGCGAGGCTGAATTCAAAATTGCGAAAGGCGGCCATGTCCGTTGTCGGGGTTCTGTTGGATAAAGACGGCACGTTCGTCGATTTCGACGAGACCTGGGGCCCGGCGACGCACGCGATCATTCACGCGCTCGCCGCGGGCGATCCCGAGCTGATGCGCGCCCAGGCCGAGATCCTGCGTTTCTCGCTCGACGACAAGCGGTTCCATCCGACTTCGCCGTTGATCGCGGGATCGTCGGCGAGCTACGGCCGATTGTGGGGCGAGTCGCTCGGGCGGACGGATTTCGCCACGCTGAAGCTCGAGATCGATCGTCTGGCGGCGATCGAATCCCTCAAAGCGCTGACGCCGATCGGCGAGCCGGCGCTCGCGCTCGGCGCGCTCCGGGCGATGGGCCTGCGCCTCGGCGTCGCCACCAACGACTCGGAGCAAAGCGCACGGCGGCAGATCGCCGCGCTCGGCCTCGACGAGGCGATCGAATTCGTCGCCGGCTATGATTCCGGCCATGGCGGCAAGCCCGATCCCGGCATGGTGCTGGCGTTCGCGCGCCATCTCGGCGTCGCGCCGTCGCAGATCGCGATGGTCGGGGATTCTCGCCACGACCTCGACGCGGCGCGCGCCGCCGGCGCGCTGGCGGTCGCGGTGCTGACCGGTCCGGCCGACCGCGAAGAACTCGCTCCGCACGCCGATCACGTGGTCGACGACCTCGAGGCGCTGCCTGCGCTGTTCGCGGCGCTCGCGGCGAAGGGATGAGCGGCGGCGCGCTCTCTCGCCAAGGCTCGCCGATTCTGGCCAAACCCAGCTGCGTCCGGCCGAGCGTCGCCAAGGGCGGCGCTCATCCGTTTCTTCTTGCTGTCAAAGGATAGCAGACGAAAGTCGGGCTCGCGCCGAGGGTTGCGAATTTTGCCTCATTCGTCGCCTGTCGCGATACGCCCTGACGGCGCCGATTGTCTCGAAGATTAGGCGGGGAGCTCCGCCGCACGAGCCGGGTTCTCGTCCCTCCTGTCCACAGCGCCTTTGCCGCGGCGACGCGACAAGGGTTCGAGGAGGAGACGCGAACGCGCGATTCAGCTCAGCGACGGCACTTGTTGTTGTCGTCGTCGAACGCGATGCCGACGACCGGAAGAAACAAGGACGTCATCGCTTCGTCGCTTGAAAGTTCGCGGCATTGCGAATTCCAGACAATGCCGGCGTTGAGCGCCACGCTCGCCACGCCTGCGACCGCTAAAGCCGGCCATGGGCCGCCTAAGTGTCCGCCGCCATAAGCGGGGTGAAAGAAGCCTTGTCCGGGGTGAGGGGTAGCGGTTGCGAAGTGATGGAAATGCTGGAAGTGTTCGAAGTGCGCGAAGTGTTCGAAGTGCGGGAAGTGTTGGAAGTGTTCGAAGTGCGCGAAATGTTCGAAGTGCGGGAAGTGCTCGAAGTGCGCGAAGTGTTCGAAGTGTGGAAAATGAAAGCTTCCCGATAAATGTTCGAAGCGTGGAAAGTGCACGGCGTGCGAGAAATTGTGGAACCAGTGGAATTCGCCGTGGTGGGCGTTTAAGTTGTATTCGCTATGGCTTAGAAACGCGTGGGCCGGAGAAGCGGCCCATAATGCAATTGACGCCCCCATAAGCAGGCTTGATAGCTTACGCATACTCATTGGATACTCCACAACGTTGTGCGAGAACAGCCGCCATCTTAATGATCGGCGGCGCTAGCCGCGGGCTGCGATGTCAAGCCTAAACACGGTAAAACGCACAAAATCTTTTTGCAAATGGTTAATAGGGAGTTTGACGCGGTAGTTTGCCACGGTGGCGTCATTGCGATCGCGCAGCGTCGCCGGGGGCTCGGGACGCGATAACGCTGCGGCAATTCAACATCTTCCGATCGCCCGCCAGCCCTCGCGCGCGGTTCGTCAAATGCCCTCGTCCGACGATAGGGGCGTCGCCGATTCTGCGTTAGTTTCTAGCGGCTTAGGGCTGCGACGAAAGCGCCTGGCGCTTATTCCGCCGCCGCCGGCAGGCCGCTCGGCTCGGCTTCGGGCGCGGGCCGCGTCTCAGGCGCGTGCGCGGGTTCGTCCGTCGCGCCGACGAAGCGGCCGAACAGGCGCCACGCCAGGCGCCCCGCGTCGTCGGCGAGGGTGAACGCCGCCGGCACGAAGACGAGCGACAGCAGCGTCGAGGCGATGAGCCCGCCGGTGACCGCGATCGCCATCGGCGAACGGAAGCCGCCGCCGTCGCCCAGGCCCAGCGCGGAGGGGAACATGCCCGCGGCCATCGCGATCGTCGTCATGATGATCGGCCGCGCGCGCTTGCGGCCGGCTTCCACCAGCGCCTCCAGGCGCGGCGTTCCGCGCGCGATCTCCTCGACCGCGAAGTCGACGAGCATGATCGCGTTCTTGGTGACGATGCCCATCAGCATCAGGATGCCGATGACGACCGGCATAGACATCGCCTTGTGGGTGATGAGCAGCGCGCCGATCGCGCCGCCGACCGACAACGGCAGCGAGACGAGAATGGTGATCGGCTGCAGGAAGCTGCCGAACAGCAGCACCAGCAGCGCGTAGACCATCATCACGCCCGCGGCGATAGCCTCGGCGAAGGACTGGAACACTTCGCTCATCACCTCGACGTCGCCGGTCTCACGAATTTCGACGCCCGGCGGCAACTTCTTGGCGGTCGGCAGCGCGCGGATCGCGTTCACCGCGTCGCCGAGCGCCGCCACGCCGGCGAGGTCGCCCTCGATGGTGACGCGCCGCGTGCGGTCGTAGCGATTGATCGCCGTCGGTCCGTGGCCGATGGAGAAATCGGCGACGACGGAGAGCGGCACAGCGCCGCCGGAGGCGGTCGCGACGCGCAGGTCTTCGAGTTGGCCGACGTTGCGTCGCGCCGATTCGTCGAGTTCGACGCGGATCGGAACGAGTCGGTCGCCGGCGTTGAACTTGGCGAGATTGGCGTCGATATCGCCGAGCGTGGCGACGCGGATCGTCTCGGAGAGCGCTTCGGTGGAGACGCCGAGATCGGCGGCGAGTTGGCGCTTGGGTTCGATGCGCAGCTCGGGGCGGTCGAGCTCTGCGGTGGAGATCGGATTCTCGATCGAGGGGATCGAGCGCATCTCGCTGGCGAGCTGATCGGCCGTATCGTTGATCGCATCGATGTTGGGCCCGGCGACGATCAGCGAGAGGTCGCGCTGGCCGTTGTCCTTGACGAACCAGTAGCGAATGTCGGGCGTCGTCGCGAGCATCGCGCCGATGCGCGCCTGCAAGTCCTTCTGACTCGCCGCGCGCTCGCTCTTGTTGACGAAATTGATGACGAACGTCGCCTTGCGCGGCTCCGCGCCGGAGCCGAGGATCTGCCCGCCGTAGATCAACACCGAGCGCACTTCGGGCAGCGCCCGCAACTCGTCGGAAATCGCGCGGGTGACGCGGTCGGTGTCGGCGAGCAGCGAGCCCGGCGGCAGTTCGACCGCCAGCAACACGCGGCCCTGGTCGTCGGGCGGCAGGAAGCCCGAGGGCAGCAGCCGGGTCGAGGCCAGCGAGGCGAGGAAGATCATGACGCCCGCCGCGAGCGTGATCCAGCGGTGGCGCACCGAGGCGCGCACCAGCCGCGTATAGAACCGCATGACCGCGCCTTCGCGATGCGTCGGCTCATCGGGCGCGCGCAGGAAATAGGCGGCGATCACCGGCGTGATGAAACGCGCGACGAGCAGCGAGAAGATCACCGCGATGGCGACGGTGAGGCCGAACTGGCGGAAATATTGGCCGGCGATGCCACTCATGAAGCTCACCGGCGAGAAGATCGCGACGATGGTGAGCGAAATGGCGATGACCGCCAGGCCGATCTCGTCGGCGGCCTCCAGCGAGGCGCGATAGGCCGACTTGCCCATGCGCATGTGGCGCACGATGTTCTCGATCTCGACGATCGCGTCGTCGACGAGAATGCCGGTCACCAGCGTGATCGCGAGCAGGCTGACGAGGTTGAGCGAAAAGCCGATCGCGTCCATCGCCCAGAACGTGGGGATGATCGAAAGCGGCAGGGCGACCGCGGTGACCAGCGTTGCGCGCAAATCGCGCAGGAACACCAGCACCACGACGACCGCGAGCAGCGCGCCCTCGATCAGCGTCTCCATGGTCGAGGAATAATTGCCCAGTTCGTTGTCGACCTGGGTGTCGACCTTGGTGAACGCCACTTCGGGGTGGTCGGCGTGAATGCGCGCCAGGCGCTCGGCGACGAGGCGGTCGACGGTAACGTCGCTCGCGCCCTTGGCGCGCGTGACCCCGAAGGCGACGATCGGCTCGTCGAACAGCCGCGTGAAGGTGCGCGGCTCCGCGGCGCCGTCGGTGACCGTTCCCAATTCGTCGAGCCGCACCTTGCGTCCGCCTGGCAGCGCGATCGGCAGTGCGGCGAGATCGTCGATCGTGCGCGCGCCGGCGAGCGTGCGGATCGCCTGTTCCTGGCCAGCGATCTGACCGCGTCCGCCGCCCAGGTCGACATTGTCCGCGCGCACCTGCGCATTGACCGTCGCGGCGGTGACGCCGAGCGCGAGCAGCTTCTCGGGGTCGAGCGAGACGCGGATTTCGCGATCGACGCCGCCGGCGCGGGTCACGTCGCCGACGCCTTTGACGCTCTGCAGCTCGCGCGCGACCGTGTCGTCGATGAACCAGGAGAGCTGCTCGACCGTCATCCCCGGCGCCGAAGCGGCGTAGGTGACGATCGGCAGGCCTTCGACATCGAGGCGGCTGACGATCGGCTCGTCGATCGTTCGCGGCAGATCGGCGCGGATCTTCGCGATCTGGTCCTTCACGTCGTTGAGCGCGCGGTCGATGTCGACCGAGCCGACGTTGAACTGGACGACGGTCACCGACGAGCCGTCGGTCACCGTGGAGATCATGTGCCAGACGCCGTTGACGTTCGAGACCGCGTCCTCGACCTTCTTGGTGACCTGCGACTCCAGTTCCGAAGGCGCCGCGCCCGACTGGGTGATGACGATCTGGACGATCGGAATGTCGATATTGGGGAATTTCGTGATCGCCATCTGACGGAAGCTGACGATCCCGAGCAGCATCAGGACCGCGAAGGCGACGATGGCGGGGATCGGCCGACGGATCGACCACGCGGAGACGTTGATCCTCATGGCGCGGCCCCCAGCGAGTCGGCGACGGCGCGCACGCGGTCGCCCGCGCGCAGGAACGCCGCCGCGCGCGCGACGACGCTCTCGCCCGGGGCGACGCCGCTCAAGATTTCCAACGCGTCGCCGTCGGCGATTCCCACCGCGACGCGTCTGAGCTCGACCACGCCGTTGCGCACCACGAGCGCCCGCGCGCCGGCGCCGTCGCGCTCAACCGCGCTGGCGGGGACGCCGACGCCCTCGCCGTGCGCGATCGCGATTTCGCCGGAGGCGAAGGAGCCGACGCGCGCCGGCGCGCCTGCAGCGAGCGCGATGTGCACCTTGCCGGTGCGGCTCGCCTTGTCGACTTCCTCGCTGACGAGGCGGACCGAGCCGTCGACTTCTTTGGCCAAGCCAGGCAGGCGCAACTTGGCCGGCATGCCGATCGAAAGACGGGCGAGCGACTGTTCGGGAACGTCCGCCTCGAGATCGACGGCGCCGTCCTTGATGATGCGGAACAGCGGGTCGCCGGCGCTGGAAACCGTCGCGCCGAGCCGCGCGGTGCGGCGGCTGACGAGGCCCGCGACGGGCGCCGTAACCTGCGTTCGGGCGATGCGCACCAATAATTCCTGGCGCTCGCCTTGGCGGCTCTTGCGGTCGGCCTCAGCGAGCGCGAGTCCGTTCTTGGCCGCGGCGAGCTGCGCCTCGGCGGTCCGAACGGCGATTTGGCGCTGCTCGATCGTCGCGGCGGCGATGACCTGACCGCCGAGCTTGTCGGCGCGCTCGTAATCGTCCTTCGCCCAGGCGAGTTGCGCCTGGAACTGCTCGATCTGGCTTTGCGCCTGGGCGATCGCCGCCTCGGAGCGCGCGGTCGCGGCGTCGTTCTGCGCGAGCTGGGCGTCGAGCTGGCTGCGGTCGAGCCGCGCGAGAACTTGCCCGGCCGCGACCGTGTCGCCGTCCTCTGCGTCGATCTCGACGATCGCCAGACCGTCGATCCGCGGCGCCACCAACGCCTCTTCGCGCGCGACCAGCGTTCCCGAAACGAACAGCCGATCGACAAACGGGCGTTGCGCGGCGGTCGTCACCGTTACGGTCGGCGGCTCGACGAGGCGCGGCGCCTCGACCGCCGCGGCGCCGATCGCGGAGCAGCGCGCGCTCGCGGAGAGCCCGAGCCTGGCGAGCGGCGCGAAAGGCGGCGAGCACGGCGCAAGGACGAGCCCGGCGAAAACGACGCCGGCGCCGATCGCCGCCGCGACGAGGGGGAGGACGAAGGGGCGGCGCATCAGCGCGACGCCTCGGGGCCGGCGTAGGGCGTGATCGCGCCGTCGAACAGCGCCTTGAAGACGCCCATCGTCGCTGCCGCCTCGACCTCGACGTCGAAATCCGGCTCCAGTGCGCGCCGCTTGAACAACCCGCTCACTATGGTGAAGATGACCCGCGCGGCGAATTCTGCATTCAGCGACGCGGCGGCTTCCCCTTTGGCCTTGGCCGTCTCGACGAGCGCGGCGATCCCGCTCAGCACGTTGGCGTCCATGGCGCGCGTCATCGCGGCGATCCGTGGATTGCGCGCCGCCTCGGCGGTGATCTCGACGATCATCGTCGCCTTCTCGCGCGGTTTGGCGAGCACATGGTCGCGCAGAACCACGGCGATCGTGGGCAGGACGCCGCCGGCGGCGGCCAGAGCCTCGAAGACGTCGGCGCGTTCGCGTTGATCGGTCGCGCAAATGCCCTCGACGAGGGCCTCTTTCGATGGGAAATAGCGATAGAGGTTGCCGGCGCTCATGCCGGCCTCGTCCGCCACCTGCTGCATCGTCGCGGCGTGGAAGCCGTGGCGCACGAAGGCGCGCTCGGCGGCGGCGACGATGGCTTCGCGCCGATCGGCCTCGGGAGCCCGGTTGGCGGACGGCGGTTGGGCGAGAGACATCGAAACTCCATGAGAATGAACGTTCATTTTCATGGGTCGGCATTGTGGCAAAATTTCGTCGCCACGCGGGAGCCGCCGCTACAGCCGCCGCGAGCGCAGGTCCGGCAGGAAGTAGGTCAGTAGGCCGATTGCGGGCAGGAAGGCGCAGATCTGATAGACGAAGCTCAGGCTGGTGCGGTCGGCGAGCGCGCCGAGCGCAGCCGCGCCGATGCCGCCCAGGCCGAACGAAAGACCGAAGAACAGGCCGGCGACCGCGCCGACGTTTCCCGGCGCCAGCTCCTGCCCATAGACGACGATGGCGGCGAACGCCGAGGAGAGCACCAAGCCGATCGCGACGGTGTCGAGAACCGTGCCGACGAGGCCGAGATGCGGCAGCAACAGGGTGAACGGCAGCACGCCGAGGATCGAGGCCCAGATGACGAACTTGCGTCCGTAGCGGTCGCCGATCGGCCCGCCGGCGTAAGTTCCCGCCGCGACGGCGCCGAGGAAGACGAACAGCATCACCTGCGAGGCCTGCACGGAAACATGGAAGGTCTGGATCAGGTAGAAGGTGTAATAGTTCTGCAGGCTGGAGAGATAGAACATCTTCGAGAACACCAGCGCCACCAGGATGATCATGGTGCGAATCACCTGGGCGCGCGGTAGCGCGCTGGCGCGCGGCGCTGCGGCGGCTTTGCGCGCGGCGCGATGGGCGGCGTGCCAACGGGCGATGCGGGTCAGGATGACAATGGCGGCGAAGGCGAGCACGGTGAACGCCAACACCGAATGCTGGCCGAAGGGGACGACGATGAACGCCGCCATCAGCGGCCCGAGCGACTGGCCGAAATTGCCGCCGACCTGGAACAGGCTCTGCGCGAAGCCGTAACGTCCGCCGGAGGCCGCGCGTGCGGTTCGCGACGCCTCGGGGTGAAAGATCGCGCTGCCGACGCCGATCATCGCCACGGCGGTCAGCAACAGCGGATAGTTCCGGCCGAACGCCAGCACCACAAGGCCGGTCAGGGTGAACGCCATCGCCGAGGGCAGGGCGTAGGTCAGCGGGCGTCGGTCGGTGAAGAGACCGATGAACGGCTGCAGCAACGAGGCGGTGATCTGGAAGGTGAGCGTGATCAGCCCGGTCTGGAAATACGTCAGCGAGAATTCGTCGCGAAACACCGGATACAGCGCCGGGGCGAGCGACTGCATCATGTCGTTGAGCATATGCGAGGCGCTGGCGGCGAAAATGACGCCGTAGGCGGTCGTCTGCAGCGCGCGGCTGGCCGCGCTCGCAGCGACGTCTTCAGCGCCCAGGCGGGCGGGGTTCCGAGCAAGGGTCAAAGGGATTTCTCGTTACAACGCACGCTTCGCGGGCGAAACGCGCCGAAGATGTTCCCTAGCGCCGCCGGGCCTGTGGCGCCAAGGCTCCAATCGGGCCGCTCAAGGCATTGTGATGCGCGGCCCTCGGCGCGGGGGCGCTATTTCGGCGCCAGCACCATCACCATCTGCCGGCCTTCCATCAGCGGCTCGGCCTCGACCTTGGCGATCGGCGCCGTTTCCGTTTTCACCCGCTGCAAAAGCTTATAGCCGATGTCCTGATGGGCCATTTCACGGCCGCGGAAGCGCAACGTCACTTTGACCTTGTCGCCTTCCTCGAAGAAGCGGCGCACCGAGCGCATCTTCACTTCGTAATCGTGATCGTCGATGCCCGGGCGCAGCTTGATTTCCTTGATCTCGACGACCTTCTGGCGCTTGCGCTGCTCGGAGGACTTCTTCTGCTCGAGAAAGCGGAACTTGCCGAAATCGAGGATCTTGCACACCGGCGGGCTGGCGTTGGGCACGATCTCGACGAGATCGAGCGCGGCCTCGTCGGCCAATTGCTGCGCTTCGGCGATGTTGACGACGCCGCGGTTCAGACCTTCGGCGTCGATGAGCTGCACTTGAACGGCGCGAATGTCGCGGTTGACGCGCGGCCCGCCTTTCTCCGGCGCCGCGGTTGACTTCATGGGACGACGAATGGCCACTCTCCTCGAATTGTTGAAACGACGTGTTGTCGAAAGACGACGCGACCCCTCGCCCGGATTCCGCCGGCGAATGAGTTGAGTCGTGGATGTTCCATAGAATGCAGGGACAAGTCAATCGTTGTGCGTCAGTGGAAATGCCCAGAAATCACGGCGCGGCGAGAATTTTCGTCGCCGCGCCCCCTCGTCGCTCAGGCCGCGAGGTCCGCGACGATCGAATTCGAGCAGCGGCGCCCCGACGCGGGTCACCCGGATACGCCCGTTCTCGTCTTCTTCGATGAAGCCCTCGGCGGCCAGATCGTCGATCTGGCGTTGCTTGAGCCGGCGCCCGCTCAACGCCTCGAAGCGCGCGCGATCGACGCCTTCGCGCAGCCGCAGGCCCATCAGCAGGAATTCGTCGCCCTGCTCTTCGGCGCTCAGCGGCGCGTTCTCGATCAGGCCATGGCCTTCGCTTTCGACCTGGGTGAGCCACATCTCGGGATGCTTTTCCGTCGCCTGGGCGCGGCGCCCCTCGGGCGTGACGAGGCGGCCGTGCGCTCCCGGGCCGACCCCGGCGTATTCGCCGTAGCGCCAATAGACGAGATTGTGCCGGCTCTCGGCGCCGGGCCGCGCATGGTTGGAGACTTCGTAGGCGGGAAGGCCGTTCGCTTCGGTAATCTCTTGCGTCGCGTCGAACAGGGCGCGCGCGAGCTCGTCGTCGGGAAGAGTGAGCTTGCCCGCCCGGCGCAGCCGCTCGAAGATCGTATCCGGCTCGATGGTGAGCTGGTAGAGCGAGAGATGCTCGCCCGCCAGCTTCATCGCCTCGCCCAATTCGGCGCGCCAGGCGCTCTCGCTCTGGCCGGGCCGCGCATAGATCAAATCGAAGGAATAGCGCGGGAAGATCGACGCGGCGATTTTGACCGCCTCGATCGCCTCGGCGACGTCGTGGCGCCGCCCGAGCGCCTTCAGGTCGGCGTCGTCGAGCGCCTGGATGCCGATCGACAGACGGTTGACCCCGGCGGCGCGATAGCCGCGGAAACGCCCGGTCTCGACGCTGGTCGGATTGGCCTCCAGCGTGATCTCCGCGTCGGCCTCGACGCTCCAGGCGGCGCCGATCGCGTCGATAACGCTCTGCACCGTCTGCGGGCGCATCAGCGAGGGTGTGCCGCCGCCAAAAAAGATCGAGCGCACGGTGCGGCCGGGCGCCGCTGCCGCGCGATGGGCGAGTTCGGCGCGCAGGGCGGAAACGAAGCGCTCTTCGTCGATCGGCGTTGCGCGCACATGGGAGTTGAAATCGCAATAGGGGCATTTGGCCAGGCAGAACGGCCAATGCACGTAAACGGCGAA
Source organism: uncultured Alphaproteobacteria bacterium (assembly GCA_963759955.1). Taxonomy (GTDB): domain Bacteria; phylum Pseudomonadota; class Alphaproteobacteria; order Rhizobiales; family Beijerinckiaceae; genus Roseiarcus. Next base: position 59,925 of record CAVXCA010000074.1, on the reverse strand, counting down.
GCCGGAATCGGCGTCGTCGGCGCGAAGCGGCGCGCCCGGCTCGGACCGCGCAAGAGTTTCGATCGTCTTCATCGCCGCTTTATGCCAGCTTGCCGGGCGCGGCGCCAGATTCTTTGCTAAGGTCGGCGCGGAGCGTCGCTCCGAGGGAGGAGAACCGCCGCCATGCCCGAATCCTTTGCGGTGAAATCCGTGTGGCGGGATACGAACGGCCATCGGCGCTGGCTCGCCGCCGAGGCCGACGCCCTTCTGGCCTTTTACGAAGTCGACCTGATCCATCCCGGCGGCGGTTTCGCGACGCTCGACGTTAGCGGGCGCGCGATGGCGTCCGAGACGGTTCGTCCGCTGCACGTGACGACGCGCATGGTGCATTGCTTCGCCATCGCGCATTTGCTCGGGCGTCCGGGCGCCGCCGACATCGTCGATCACGGCATGGACGCGCTCAAGACGCGCCACCGCGATCCGCGCCACGGCGGCTATTTCTGGTCGTTCGACGACCAAGGGCCGCGCGAGCGCGAGAAACTCGCCTACGGCCACGCGTTCGTCCTGCTCGCCGCGGCAAGCGCCAAATGCGTCGGCCACCCGGAAGCCGATGCGCTGCTCAGCGACATTGCCGAAGTTCTCGAGACGCGGTTCTGGGAGCCGAAATACGGCGCCAGCGCGGAAGAATTCGCCGAGGACTGGTCGCCGATCAGCGCCTATCGAGGCCAGAACGCCAACATGCATTTGACCGAGGCGTTGATGGCGGCGTTCGAGGCTACGGCCGAGCGCGGCTTTCTCGACAAGGCCGAAAGCATCGCCGACCTCATTTTGCGCCGAAACGCCGCGGCGGCGGATTGGCGCGTTCCCGAACACTACGCCGCCGACTGGACCCTCGATCGCGAATACAAAGGCTCCGACATGTTCCGTCCCTATGGCGTCACGCCGGGGCATTCGCTGGAATGGGCGCGTCTGGCGTTGCAGCTCTGGGAGCTCGGCGGGCGCAAGCTGGCCTGGCTGCCCGACGCGGCGCGCGCCCTGTTCGCGCGGGCGGTCGGCGAGGGCTGGGACGCGCTGCGCGGCGGCTTCTACTACACGCTCGAATGGAGCGGCGCGCCGCGCGTGCGCGATCGGCTGTGGTGGCCGTGCTGCGAGGGGATCGGTGCGGCGACGTTTCTCGGCGCGCTCGACGGCGACGCCCTCTACGAGGCGTGGTATCGGCGCGTCTGGGGCTTCACTGCGCGTCATTTCATCGATCGTCGCCATGGCGGCTGGCATTGCCAACTCGGCGACTCGCTGCGCCCGATCGAAGGCTATTTCGTCGGCAAGCCCGACCTCTATCACGCCCTGCAGGCGTGCCTCATCCCGCTCTATCCGACGACCGGCTCGCTGACGCGCGGAATCTTGTGCGCGCCGGGAGGCGGCGGAAGCGCTTGAAGGTCAAAGCCCCTCGAACAGCGCGGTCGACAGATAGCGTTCGGCGAAGGACGGCACGATGGCGATGATCGTCTTGCCGTCGTTCTCCGGCCGGCGGGCGACATCGATCGCCGCGGCGATCGCGGCGCCGGAGGAAATGCCGACCGGAATGCCCTCGAGCCGCGCCACCAGTCTGGCGGTGTCGAACGCGGTCTGGTTGCCGACGGTGACGACTTCGTCGATGAGGCTGCGATCGAGGATCGCCGGGGCGAAGCCTGCGCCGATGCCCTGAATCTTGTGCGGGCCGGGCGCGCCGCCCGACAGCACCGGGGAATCCTCCGGTTCGACTGCGATCATCTTGACGCTCGGTTTGCGCGCCTTGAGCACCTGGCCGATGCCGGTGAGCGTGCCGCCGGTGCCGACGCCGGAAACGACGATGTCGACGGCGCCCTTGGTGTCGTTCCAGATTTCCTCGGCGGTAGTGCGCCGATGGATCTCGGGATTGGCGGGGTTCTCGAACTGTTGCGGCATGATCGCGCCGGGCGTCGAGGCGACAATGTCGTTGGCCTTGGCGATCGCGCCCTTCATGCCGAGCGAGGCGGGCGTCAATACCAGTTCGGCGCCGAGCAGGGCGAGCATCTTGCGCCGCTCGATCGACATCGATTCGGGCATCACCAGGATGAGCTTGTAGCCGCGCGCCGCGGCGACGAACGCCAGCGCGATTCCGGTGTTTCCCGAGGTCGGCTCGACCAGCACGCCGCGACCCGGCGCGATTCGGCCCTGCGCTTCCAGGGCGTCGACCATGGCGACGCCGATGCGGTCCTTGACGCTCGAGATCGGGTTGAAGAATTCGAGCTTCGCGAGCAGATCGGCTCGCACGCCTTTTTCTCTGGCGATGCGATCTATGCGCACCAGCGGGGTATCGCCGATCGTTTCTGTGATCGAAGCGTAAACTCGTCCTCGGCCGCGCAGGCGCGAATCGCCGTGCATCGGGTCCTTACCGGTTTCAGCCATGAATCTCACTCCGAGCCGCCGCCGCCAGACGCGACGGGCTCCTCCCTCAAGCTACACCTTTTGACGGCGCTATCATATGAAATATTTTATTGCACCATCTCAAATAGCAAAATCTCCGCTGGCCTTCTCCTCCGCCAGGATTTGCGCCTTCTCGGCGTCCTCGCAGAGCTGCTCGACGGTGATGGCGTCGAGATTGGCCAGGAACGACTCGCCCGCCGTGCGCACGCTCGGTTCGATGACCTTCTCCAACAGCTTGGATCGCGATCCGATGTCATCGGGATCGGCGGTGCTCAGGCTGACCGAAGTGCGCACGATTTCGCCGACGGAAATTCTGCGCCGCTCGCGCGCCAGTTCGTAACCCCCGCGAGGTCCGCGCACCCCTTTGAGGATCTTGGCGTGAACGAGTCCCTGCAGCAGGGTTTCCAAGTGCCGAGGCGGCAATTTGTGCCGCGCAGCGAGCGCCTTGGCCGCGACCGGCGAGGGTCGCGAATGTAAGGCGATATCGACCACAGCGGCAATAGCGAGCAGGCTGCGTCGCGACAGCAGGTTCATGTTATTTCTCCTCGTCTGAGCGTCCGGTCGAACCAAAGCCTCTTCGACCGCGCTCGCTCGCTGTGAGCCGCTCGCTTTTAATGAAAGCAACGCGCTCAACGGGACCAACGACGAGTTGCGCTATTCGCGCTCCTCGCCGGATGGAAAAAGGACTTTGTCCAAAATTGATAAGTATGACGCCGATTTCGCCGCGATAATCCGCGTCGATCGTCCCGGGACTATTGAGAACGGTCACTCCATCCTTCAGCGCCAATCCGGAACGAGGCCGAATTTGCGCTTCGTAACCCCTCGGCAGTTCAATAGCCAAACCCGTCGGTATCAAAGCGCGCTCGCCGGGATTCAGGATCACGTCATGTCCTTCCGGAACCGCCGCGACGAGATCCATCCCAGCTGCATCATCGCTCTGATACTGGGGTAATTGCAAGTCCTGCGAATGTGGAAATCGTTGAAAACAAACACGGATCATTTTTGGTCTTTCAAGATGCGGGAGATGAGGTCGATCAATCCGCGCGCGACTTCCTGCTTGCTCATGCGCGGCCAACGCTCGATTCCCGCGGCGCTGACGATCGCGACCTGATTGTCCCGACCACCGAAAGTCCCTTCGCCTTTGGCGACGCTGTTGGCGACGATCAGATCGCAGCCCTTGCGCTTCAGCTTGTCGCGCGCGTTCTCGACGACGCGCTCGGTTTCTGCGGCGAATCCGACCACCAGCGCCGGACGTCCGGCGCGCTTTTTCGCGATGTCGGCGAGGATGTCCGGGTTTTCGACTAACGACAGCACCGGCGCGCCGCCGGCGCTTTTTTTCAGCTTGTGGGCGCCGACGGCGCCAACGCGCCAATCCGCGACGGCCGCCGCGGCGACGAACACGTCCGCGGGCAGGGCGGCCAAGGCGGCCGCATGCATTTCTCGCGCCGTCTCGACGTGGACGACCTCGACGCCGGGAGGGTCGGAGAGGCCGACGGGGCCGCTGATCAACGTCACGTTTGCGCCGGCGCCATGAGCGGCTTGCGCAATCGCATGCCCTTGGAGCCCGGAAGAGCGATTGCCGAGAAAGCGAACGGGATCGATCGGCTCATAGGTCGGACCGGAGGTCACCACGACGCGCTTGCCCGCAAGAGCGCCGTCGCGGCGCGCGCCGACGCCGGGGGGCAGGGGGATCGCGGTCGGCTGTTCGAGCGCGCTTTCGATCGCCGCAACGATCGCCAAGGGCTCCGCCATGCGGCCCGGCCCGAATTCGCCGCACGCCATTTCGCCGTCTTCCGGGCCGACGAACGCGACGCCGTCGCCGCTGAGCGCGGCGACGTTGCGCCGAGTCGCCGGATGCAGCCACATGCGCACGTTCATCGCCGGCGCGGCGAGCACGCGCTTGTCGGTCGCCAAAAGCGTCGTGGAGGCGAGATCGTTGGCCAGCCCATGCGCCATTCGGGCTAGGAGATTCGCGGTCGCCGGCGCGACTACGACGAGATCGGCCTCGCGCGACAATTCGATGTGGCCCATTTCGGCTTCGTCGATCAGACTGAATTGATCGAAGCGAACCGCATGGCCGCTCAGCGCGGCGGCCGACAGCGGCGTGACGAACTGTTTGGCCGCCTCGGTCATGACGACGCGCACGATCGCGCCGCGCTCGCGCAGCCGGCGGATCAGCTCCAGCGACTTATAGGCCGCAATGCCGCCCCCGACGATCAGGAGAATGCGGGCGCCCGAAACAGGTCTGGCGGTCATGATCGTTTACGCCGTGATGGCGCCGAGCGCCGATTGCTCGGTTGGGCTCGCGCGCGCCGAAAGTACCAAGATAAGGTTAGCGACGGCGGCCCCGCAATGTCCGGGCGTGGCTCTACGGGGTTCATCCGCATAATAATTTTTTCTTATCGTCGGCTCATCGCAAATGAAACGCGATCCAAACGAGCGACGCTGCGATCACCCAGAGCGAGGCGCCGATGGTCGCCGGCCATCGCCCAACGGAAGGCGCGCTCGGCGCCTCGGCGGGCGCCGCTTCGGCTTCGCGCTCGATCAGGCGGGAGAGCCGCTCCAGCCGAGGCGGCGCGTCGGCGAAGAGTTTGGCGAGTTGCGAAACGCTGCGGCCGAGGTCTTCGATCCGGCCGCGTGGCCCGAGATTCTCGGCGATCCAGCCGCCCACCACCGGCTCCGCCGTCGCCCACATGTCGAGATGCGGGTCGAGCTTGCGCGCGACGCCTTCGACCACGACCATGGTCTTCTGCAGCATCACGAGTTCGATGCGCGTCGACATGTCGAACAGCGCGGTGACCTCGAACAGCAGCGACAGCAGCTTGGCCATCGAAATCTGGTCGGCGGTGCGCGAATGGATAGGCTCGCCGACCGCGCGAATGGCCTGCGCGAAGTCCTCGACACGGTGAATCGGCGGCACGTAGCCGGCCTCGAAATGCACCTCGGCGACGCGAAGGTAGTCGCGCCGGATGAAACCGTAGAGAATCTCGGCCAGGAACCGGCGTTCCTTGCGGCCGAGGCGGCCCATGATGCCGAAATCGACGGCGACGATGCGCCCTTGGTCGTCGACGAAGAAGTTGCCCTGGTGCATGTCGGCGTGGAAGAAGCCTTCGTGCAAGGCGTGGCGCAAGAAGGACTGGATCAGCGTCCGCCCCAGCTTGGGCGCGTCGAGGCCGCGCTCCGTCAGGCGCGCCGTGTCGCTCAACGGCGTCCCCTCGATCCACTCCATCGTCAGGACTTCGCGCGTCGTGCGGTCCCAATCGATCTCCGGGGCGCGGAATTCGGGATCTCGGATCAGGTTTTCCGCGAATTCGGACGCCGCCGCCGCCTCGAGGCGAAAGTCCATCTCCATGCGCACGCTTCGCGCCAGCGTTTCGACGACTTCCACCAGGCGCAGGCGCCGCAGGCTCGGCTCGAAGCTTTCGGCTCGGCGGGCGGCGAAAAACATGTCCGAAAGATCGCGCGCGAAGCGCCGCTCGACGCCGGGCCGCAGTATCTTGACCGCGACGTCGCGCTCGCCTGCGCTCGTTCGCACGCGCGCGCGATGAACCTGGGCGATCGAAGCGGCGGCGACCGCGTCGCCGAACTCGACGAACACCGTATCGATCTTGGCCCCGAAGGCCGCTTCGACCGTCGCCACTGCGACGGCGCGGTCCGCCGGCGCCATGCGGTCCTGCAGCTTTTCGAGCTCCGCCACCACCTTGGGGCCGACGATGTCGGGGCGCGTGGCGAGAAACTGCCCGAGCTTGACGTACGAGGGGCCGAGCCGATCGATCGCGGCGGCGAGGCCGCTGAGGCCGTGCGCGCCGCGCCGCGACAGGAGATTGGCGAGCGCCAGCGGAGCCCGGGCGAGCGGGGGCAGCGTCTGCGGATCGACGCCGACGAAGGCGCCCTCGCGCGCCAGCACGAAGCCGGCGCGCGCCAAGCGCGAAGCGTGTCCGATGGCGGCCAGACTCGACAAGTTCAGAGTTTCCAGCCCGAATGGATCGCGACGACGCCGGCCGTCAGCCGAGTGAATTCGACGCGCGAAAACCCGGCTTCGCCGATCATGTCGGCGAAACGGTCGGGCGGCGGGAATTTGCGGATCGATTCGACGAGATAGCGATACGCCGGACCGTCGCCGGCCACCGCCTTGCCGAGCGCTGGGATAGCCGCGTCGGAATAGGCCTCGTAGATCCGATCGAGCACCGGCACGTCGACGCGCGAAAATTCGAGGCACAGAAATCGCCCGCCGCGCTTGAGGACGCGATAGGCCTCGGCGAGGGCGCGCTCCATGCGCGGAACGTTGCGAATGCCGAAGGCGATCGTATAGGCGTCGAAGGTCGCGTCGGGCAGCGGCAGCGCCTCGGCGTTGCCCTCGATGAAGCTGATCCGGCCGCCTTCCCTTCGCTTTTGCGCGCGCTCCGCGCCGACGCGCAGCATGTCTGGGTTGACGTCGACGACGGTCACCCGGGTCGCCTCGCCGCCCGCCGCCGCGACGCGGAACGCGACGTCGCCGGTGCCGCCGGCCACGTCCAGGTGCAGGAACGGGCGATGGCGCGGCGGGCGCAGCTTGGCGACGAGAATGTCCTTCCAGATGCGATGCAGGCCGAACGACATCAGATCGTTCATCAGATCGTAGCGGTCCGCGACCTTGCGAAAGACGTCGTCGACGAGGCCCTGCTTCTCGTCGAGGCGAACCGTTCGTTCGCCGAAATGCGTTTGGGGGGCGGCGGTCGACATCAAGCGTCTCCAGAAACGCGCGCACCATAGACCGGCCGAGCGCGCCAAGCCAAATGCCGCGAACGAGGCGGGGAAGGGCCGTGCGGAGCACGCACGCCTCCGGGCCGCTCAAGGAGTGAGGAAAAACCGACATATTTCAGTTGGTTAGGTAGGTCGCGGCGAGAGCGCCGTCAAACGATCGCGCCTCGCCGAGCGGAATCGAGTTAACGTTCCATTAGTCGCGCCGTCAATTCATCGGCGATTCCCGCAAAGCTTTAAGCGATGGCTTAACGGGCCGTGTTCAATATTCGACCGTGACTGGCGTCGACCAAACCAACAAAGTTAACCTCCTGCAGCGGATTGCGCCGTGACTTTCGGCAGAACATTGCGAAGACGCTTTCGTCCGACACACGTCCCGGCGGCGATCGCCGCGCTGGTCGCCATCGTCTGCGGCGTGCTCGTCGACCATCAGAACAGCCAGCTTTCCGACGAACGATCGCGCGCCGAGGTTCTCTCGCAAGTCAGCCTGATTCGGGCCAAGCTCGAGGGCGACATCAACGGCGACATCCAGCTCGTTCGCGGCCTCGTCGCCGACATCTCCACCGAGCCGGACATGACTCAGGCGCGCTTCGCCGAGTTTTCCGCGAACCTGCTGCAAAGCCGCTCACAGATCAGGAACATCGCCGCCGCTCCCGATCTCGTCGTCTCCCTCGAATATCCCCTGAAGGGAAACGAGGCGGCGATCGGGCTCGACTATCGCAAGAACGACCAGCAGCGCGAAACCGCCTTGCGCGCCCGCGACAGCGGCGACGTCGTCATGGCGGGCCCGCTCGACCTGGTTCAGGGCGGCAGAGCCTTCATCGCCCGTCTTCCCGTGTTCACCAACGGAGCCGGCGGCGCCAAGACGTTTTGGGGCATCGTTTCGGCGGTCATCGACATCGACAAGCTGTACCGCGACGCCGGCCTCGCGGGCCACGATCTGCCGATCGACGTCGCGATCACCGGCAAAGACGCGCTGGGCAAGGAAGGCGCCCGGTTTTTCGGCGCGCCCGGCGTCGCGAGCGACCGTCCGGTCGTCACCGACGTCAACGTTCCCTCGGGATCGTGGCGGATTGCCGCTACGCCGAAAGGCGGCTGGGACGCGGCGCCGTCGAACCGCTGGCTCTTCAGGCTAGGGATTCTGGCCGCCGGCCTGATGATCGTCATTCCGACCTGGCTGATCGGGCGGTTGGTGGAGGAGCGGCGCGATCACTTCACGAACTTGCGCGATCGCGAAGGCGAACTCGAGCGCCTGTCGCAGCGCCTCGAGCTCGCTCTCGACGCCTCCAAAGTCGGCGTGTGGGACTTCAATATCGACACCGGCGAGCTCGTCTGGGACGACCGCATGAACGAGCTCTACAATTATCCGCTCGACGGCGGCGTTCGAGAATACAAGCATTGGCGCGATCGGCTCGACGAGTCGGACGCTCAGCGGGCCATCGAGGATTTCGAAACGGCGATGCGGACGCAGGGCCGTTACGAATCCCAGTACAAGCTCGATCTGGGCGACGGGCGAACGCGGGTGATCCGCGCGATCGGCAAGGTTTACGTCTCGCCCGACCTGTCCTCGAAGATCGTCGGCGTCAATTGGGACGTCACCTCCGACGTCGCGCTGACCGCGGATCTGAAGCGCTCCAAAGCCATGACCGAGGCGCGCAACGCCGAACTCGAAGCGGCCCGCGCGCGCATCGAATACAATTCCCTTCACGACTTCCTGACGCGGCTGCCCAACCGGATGTACCTGGAGCGCGCGCTGGAGGAGCATGCGGCGCGTTGCGCGGCGACCGGCGGCGGCGTCGTGCTCCTGTATGTCGATCTCGACGGCTTCAAGCAGATCAACGACACGCTCGGCCATTCGGCCGGAGACGCTATGCTGATCCACACGGCCGAAACGATCCGGAGCGCTCTGCGCGGCGACGACTTCGTCGCCAGAACGGGCGGCGACGAATTCGTCGTCGTCTGCAACGCCGACGCGGGCATGAACGGCTTCGACGATCTCGCGCGGAAAATCATCGAGAGCGCGCGCAAGCCGGCCCTCTACGAGGGCCACGAATGTCGCTTGGGCATGAGCATCGGCATCGCCGGCGCCTTCGGCGAAGCGGTCGATCGGCAGCGTTTGCTCGTCAACGCCGACCTTGCGCTCTACCGCGCCAAGAGCCTGGGCCGAAATCGATACGAATTTTACACCGCCACGCTACAGGCCGAGATTCTGAACTCCAAGCAGACCGCGGACAGCATCATCGGCGGATTGGAGCGCGGCGAATTCATCCCTTATTACCAACCGCAGTTCGACGCGCGAACCTACGAACTGGTGGGCGTGGAAGCCCTCGCTCGTTGGCGTCATCCCACGCGCGGCGTCGTCGCCCCGGCCGAATTCATCCTTGTGGCGGAAGAATTGACGGTCATCGGCGCCATCGACCGCACGATCCTCGAACAGGCGTTGGCGCAGTTCCGCCGCTGGCGGAGCCTCGGAGTCCGCGTGCCGCGGTTCTCCGTCAACGTTTCGCTGCGGCGGCTTCACGACGAGGGCCTGTTGGAGGGCCTGCGCGAGTTGCATATCGAACCGGGAGCGCTGTCCTTCGAACTGGTCGAAACGATCTATCTCGACGAACGCGACGATACCTTCTCGCGCACCATCGATCAGATCAAGGCGCTCGGGATCGACATCGAGATCGACGACTTCGGCACCGGCTACGCCTCGATCGTCAGCCTCACAAAGCTCAAACCCCGGCGCCTGAAGATCGACCGTCAACTCGTCACGCCGATCGTGGAGCTATGCCTGAATTTGGGTGACGGCGTGAATCAGGCGGCGAATTTGGCTTCCAGCACGACCTCGATTCCGTCGCGGAATTTGGCGCCTTTGACGATCTTCGGCAACTGGTTTTGACCTTGCAGCCTGCGCCAGGTTTTCGACGCCGCCATCACCAACTTGAAGACCATCAAGCGAGCGGTGTCTTGCGACAGCGCGCCTTTCATTCGGACGGTGCGATGCCTGACGGTTGCGAAGACGCTTTCGATGGGGTTCGTGGTGCGCAAATGGTCCCAGTGATCGGCGGGGAAGTCGAAAAACGTCAGCAGCGTCTCTCGGTCTTTGATCAGGCAATCGACGGCCTTGTCGTATTTGGGCGCGTATTTCTCGGCGAATGTCGTCATAGCGCCCGCCGCGCTGGCGCGATCCGGCGCCAGCCAGATTTCTCGTAGATCCTTATGCGCGTTGGGCTGCACGGACTTGGGAAACTTGTTGAGCACGTTCGTTGTTTTGTGCAGCCAGCAGCGCTGATGGCGCGTCGTCGGCAACGCCTCGTCGAGGGCTTTCCAAAAGCCAAGCGCGCCATCGCCGATGGCCAACTCCGGCGCGATCGACAAACCTCGCGCCTTCAAATCGACGAGCAATTCCCTCCAGCTTTGCGCACTCTCCCGCATGCCTGTCTGGAAGCCGATCAGTTCCTTGACGCCCTCGGGCGTCGCGCCGATCAGAACCAACATGCATTCGGCCTGCGGCTCCATGCGCGCCTGCAGATAGACGCCGTCCGCCCAGACGTAGACGTAGCGGCGCGCCGACAAATCGCGATCCTGCCATCGCCGATATTCGTCTTCCCACTCGCTCTTGAGCCGCGCGATCACCGCCGGCGAGAGATTGGGCGCGTCCTTGCCCAACAGGGCCGCCAGCGCCTCCTGAAAATCGCCGGCGGAAACTCCGCGCAGGTAGAGAACTGGCAGCAGAGCGTCGAGGCTCTTGGTTCGACGAGCCCATTTGGGCAAGATCGCCGACGTGAAGCGAATGCGATCGCCCGCCGCCGCGCCACGATCGCGAGCCTTCGGCTTTTCCACATCGACAGAACCGATTCCCGTCTGAATCGCGCGAACCGGGTCGTGCCCGTGGCGAACCACTCGTTGGCGGCCGTCCGCAAGGACGAGATCGGCGTTCGAGCCCAGAAACGTCTCGAATTCCGCTTCCACCGCCTGGGCGATCAGCCGACGTGCCCCAGCGCGCAGGATTTCGGTGAGCGGATCATCGATTGCCCCTTTCTGTCGAAGGGCGACAACTCTATTCTCGTTCATGGCGTAACGCTCCATCTTGGAGGTTCGGGTGGCTTGATCACCAACCCCGTTACGCCGCCTTCCTCACCCCCGTCACCCAGTTTCCGCCATAGCTCCCGATCGTGCGCTCGGAGTCGCAGCGCCACCTCGTTCGATCGATCGTCGAAATCGGGCGGTCGCTCGATATAGAAATCGTCGCCGAGGGTGTCGAATCCATGGAGCACGCGCGGCTGCTTCGCGAGCTCGGCTGCGATATCCTGCAAGGCTACGCCTTCGCCAAGCCTATGTCCGCCGAAGACCTCGAGCGCTTCGTCGCCGCGCGGACGCGGCTGATCGCCTCCTAATTCGGAGCGCGATCGCCGCGCTTCGCCTCAGGCGGCCAACTGCCGCAGCACGTAGGCCAGGATGCCGCCGGCGCGGAAATATTCCAGTTCGTCGAGCGTATCGATGCGGCAGATCAGCGGCGTGCGGGTGACCTTGCCGTCGGCGGACCTGATTTCCGCCTCCAGCTTCTGGCGCGGCTTGAGGTTGGCGCCGAGGCCATGGATCGAAACGGTTTCGTCGCCCTCGAGGCCGAGCGAGGACCAGCTCGTGCCCTCTTCGAAAACAAGCGGCAGCACGCCCATGCCGACGAGATTGGAACGGTGGATGCGCTCGAAGCTCTGCGCGACCACCGCGCGCACGCCGAGCAGCTTGGTGCCCTTGGCCGCCCAGTCGCGCGACGATCCCGTGCCGTATTCGCGTCCGGCGAAGACGACCAGCGGCGCAGCTTCGCTCTGGTAGCGCATCGCCGCGTCATAGATCGCCATCCGCTCGCCCGAGGGGTGGTGGATGGTGTAGCCGCCCTCGACTACGGCGCCCGACGCGTCCTTCACCATCTGATTCTTGATGCGAATGTTGGCGAAAGTTCCGCGCATCATCACTTCGTGATTGCCGCGGCGCGTGCCGTACTGGTTGAAATCGGCCGGGCGCACCTGATGCTCGATCAGATACTGCCCGGCCGGGCTCGACTGGCGGATCGAGCCCGCCGGCGAGATGTGGTCGGTTGTGATCGAGTCGAGGAACAGCCCGAGGATGCGCGCGTTTTCGATGTCCACGATGGGCTTGGGCTCCATCGTCATGCCCTCGAAATAGGGCGGGTTCTGCACATAGGTCGAGCCCATGTCCCAGGCGTAGGTAAGGCCGGCCGGGACCTTGACCTTGCGCCAATTGGCGTCGCCGTCGAACACTTCGGCGTATTTGCTCTTGAACATTTTCGCCGTGATGGTGTGCTCGATGAGATCTTGGATCTCCTGGGTCGAGGGCCAGATGTCGGCGAGAAACACCGGTGCGCCCTTCTTGTCGTGGCCGAGCGGCTCGCGGGTCAAATCGATCTGCATCGAGCCGGCGAGCGCGTAGGCGACGACCAGCGGCGGCGAGGCGAGATAATTGGCGCGCACGTCCGGATTGACGCGCCCCTCGAAATTGCGGTTGCCCGAAAGCACCGCTGCGGCGACGAGGTCGTGCTTGGCGATGGTCGCCGAAATCTCCGGCGCCAGCGGGCCGGAATTGCCGATGCAGGTTGTGCAGCCGAAACCGACGATATTGAAGCCGAGCTTGTCGAGCGGCTTCTGCAACTCGGCGGCCTCGAGATAGTCGGCGACGACCTGACTGCCCGGGGCGAGCGAGGTCTTCACCCAGGGTTTGACGGAAAGCCCCCTGGCGACTGCGTTGCGCGCGAGCAGCCCGGCTGCGATCATCACGCTGGGATTGGAGGTGTTGGTGCACGAGGTGATCGCGGCGATGACCACGTCGCCGTGGCCGAGGTCGAAGTTCGCGCCTTCCACAGCGTGACGCTCGGCTATGGCGACGCCCTGCTTGAATTCCGAGGTCATCGCGCCGGCGAAGCCCGTCTTGGCGTCGGCGAGGACGACGCGGTCCTGTGGGCGCTTGGGGCCGGCGAGCGAGGGCGTGACTTCGCCCAGCTCCAGCTGAAGCGTATCGGTGAAGACGGGGTCGGGCGTCAGGCGGGTGCGATAGAACCCTTGCGCCTTGGCGTAGGCCTCCACCAGCGCGACGCGCGCGTTCTTGCGCCCCGAGTTCTGGAGATAGGCGATCGCTTGCGCGTCGATCGGGAACAGGCCGCAAGTGGCGCCGTATTCGGGCGCCATGTTGGCGAGCGTCGCGCGATCGGCGACCGACATCGCGTTGAGGCCGGGGCCGAAGAATTCGACGAACTTGCCGACGACGCCTTTCTTACGCAGCATCTGCGTGACGGTGAGCACGAGGTCGGTCGCGGTGACGCCTTCGCGCAACTCGCCCGTCAGCTTGAAGCCGATCACCTCGGGCAGCAGCATCGACAAGGGCTGGCCGAGCATCGCCGCCTCGGCCTCGATGCCGCCGACCCCCCAGCCGAGCACCGCCAGGCCGTTGACCATCGTGGTGTGGCTGTCGGTGCCCACCAGCGTATCGGGATAGGCGACCTCGACGGTCTTGCCGTCGCGCTTGGCCTTGGCGGTCCAGACGGTCTGGGCGAGATATTCGAGATTGACCTGATGGCAGATGCCGGTGCCGGGCGGAACGACCGAGAAATTGGAGAACGCCTGCTGACCCCACTTGAGAAAGCGGTAGCGCTCCTGGTTCTGCTCGTATTCGCGCTTGACGTTCTGCGAGAGCGCCTTGGCCGTGCCGAAATGGTCGACGACGACGGAATGGTCGATGACGAGGTCGACCGGAACGAGCGGATTGATCTTGTTGGGGTCGCCGCCAAGCTTGGCCATCGCGTCGCGCATTGCGGCGAGGTCGACGACCGCCGGGACGCCGGTGAAGTCCTGCATCAGCACGCGCGCCGGACGGAAGGCGATTTCGTGCTCTTTCTTGCCGCGGTTGACCAGCCAGGCCGCGACCGCTTCGATGTCTTCCTTCTTGACGGTGCGGCCGTCCTCGTTGCGCAGCAGGTTCTCCAGCACGACCTTCAGCGAGAACGGCAATTGCGCGATGCCGGCGAGGCCGTGCTTTTCGGCCGCCTTGAGCGAGAAATATTGGTAGCTCTTGGCCCCGACCTCGAGCGTCTTGCGACATTTGAAGCTGTCAAGGCTGGCCATGCGGGGCGACTCCGAAAATGCGGGGAGGGGAAAGGATGCGCGGGCTTATAGATAAATTCCCATCGGCGGGCTACACAAACTATCGTCGGGAGGCGCTGAAAGGATAGGCGCCGACGAGGGGAATGCCATGCGCTTGAGCGCCAAAGACATCGCCATCGAACGCGGCGGGCGCTCGATTCTCGCCGGCCTCTCGTTCGAGGCGCGCGCCGGCGCAGCGCTCATCCTGACCGGGCCGAACGGCGCCGGCAAGTCGACTCTCTTGCGCGCGATCGCCGGTTTTCTGCCGCTCGCCGCCGGCGCCTTCGCGCTCGAGGGCGGGGCGAGCGAGGCGAGCATCGGCGAACAGGCGCATTATCTCGGCCACGTCGATGCGCTGAAAGGCGCGCTGACGGCCGGCGAGAATCTCGCGTTCTGGGCGGGCGCGCTGGGCGGCGATTCGTCGAGCGGCGTCTGGCGCGGCGCGCTCCAGCGCCTCGGCCTCGCCCATGTCGCGGATTTTCCGGTGCGCGCACTCTCCGCCGGACAGAAGCGCCGCGTCGCGCTGGCGCGGCTGCTCGTCGCGCCGCGCCCCCTGTGGCTGCTCGACGAGCCGACGACGGCGCTCGACGCCGCGGCGCAAGGGTTGTTCGCCGGCATCATGCGCGAGCACGTCGGCGCCGGCGGCCTGCTCGTCGCGGCGACCCATGCGCCGCTCGGGCTCGACAACGCCACGACGCTTCAACTCGGCGCTTCCGCGAGGGTCGCGGCGTGAGCGGGGCGGCCAGCGCATTGTTCGCCCGCGAATGGCGCATCGCCCGGCGCATCGGCGGCGGCGCTTCGATCGGCGCGGTGTTCTTTCTCATTCTTGTGACGATCATGCCCTTCGCGCTCGGGCCGGATATGAACCTGCTCGCGCGCATCGGCCCGGCGATTCTGTGGATCGCGGCGCTGCTGGCGACGCTGCTCGGCCTCGACCGCCTGTTCCAGGGCGACGCCGACGACGGTTCGCTCGACGTGCTGGTCAACGCCAACCTGCCGTTGGAGCTGGTCGTGCTGGTCAAATGCGCCGCCCATTGGGCTTCGAGCGCGCTGCCGCTCGTCGTCGTCAGTCCGCTGTTCGGCCTGATGCTGGCGATGGAGGCCAAGCCCCTCGCGCTCGTCGCCCTCAGCCTCGTCGCCGGCACGCCGGCGCTCACCATGATCGGGGCGATCGGCGCGGCGCTGACGGTTTCGCTGAGGCGCGGCGGCCTGTTGATGGCGGTGCTGGTCTTGCCGCTGGCGATCCCGGTGCTGATCTTCGGCGTCTCGGCGGCCTCCGCCGCGAGCGGCGGCGCCGCGCCGTTCCTGACGCCGTTCCTGATGCTGTGCGCGATCTCGCTCGGCGCGATCGCGCTCGCGCCCTTCGCCGCGGCGGCGGCGCTGAGGCATGTGAGGGAGTAAGGGCGTTTGCCGGCCCGCTCCCTCGCCCCGCTTGATCTGACGCAAGGCGCGCCGCGAGCGGCGGGGCATCATGGCCAAGCGCGCGGGCGGCGGAGCGCCGTCGCCTCGCGGCGCGAGCGCCGCGCGTAGCGGCGAGGACAGGGTCTCGGCGATGACCGCTCTTCCTCAGCTCGATCTTGCGGCCCAAAGCGCGGCGCAATGGGTCGATGATCTCGAGCGGCGCCTGGGCTGGCGCGAGCGTGACAAGGTCTATTTCGTTCTCGTCGCGGCCCTTCACGCGTTGCGCGACAGCCTGCCGCCACAAGAGGCGGTGTTCCTCGCCGAATATCTGTCGCCCCTCGTGCGCGGGCTCTATTACGAGGGCTGGCGGATGACGAAGCGGTCCCGCTCCGCCAAGACCCGCGACGCCTTCTTGGAGCGCATTCGCGACGGCGTCCACCACGACGCCGGCATCGACGCCGACGAGGTCGGCCACGCCGTGCTCGCTCTCGTCGCCGCGCACTTGCCGGCGAGCGAACTCGAGAACGTCAAAGCCGCGACGCCCAAGGAGCTGCGCGCGTTCTGGCCGGCCTGAGGAGGCCTTGGCGCGCCCTGCGGGGAAGGGAAGCGAAAATGGCGCTGCCGATGAGCGTCAGACTTTTCCTGTGCGGCGACGTGATGACGGGGCGCGGCGTCGATCAGATCATGGCGCATCCGAGCGACCCCGTCCTTTACGAGCCTTCGGTCGTTTCGGCGCTCGATTACGTGCGGTTCGCCGAAGCTCTCAACGGCGCGATCGCGCGGCCGGCGCCGCCCGCCTATGTCTGGGGCGCCGCGCTCGACGAACTGAAGCGGCGCCGCCCCGACGTTCGCGTGATCAATCTCGAGACCAGCGTCACGCGCTCCGACGCCCACGTCCCCAAGGGCATCAATTATCGCATGACTCCGGAGAACGCCGACTGCCTGACGGCGGCGCGAATCGATTGTTGCGTCCTGGCCAACAACCACGTGCTCGATTGGGGCCGCGCCGGACTCTTGGAGACCCTCGACCGGCTCGCGCAATTGAACATCAAGACCGCCGGCGCCGGCCGCAACGCGGGCGAGGCGCGCCAGCCGGCGGTCTTCGATCTTGCCGGCGGCGTTCGCCTGCTGATCTTTTCCTTCGCCTCGACCACCAGCGGCGTTCCACCCGACTGGGCCGCGCGCGCCGACGCGCCGGGCGTCGCTCTGCTGCCCGACCTCGGCGAACGCGGCGCCGCCCGGGCGGCGGACCAGGTTTTGTCGTTCAAGCGCCCGCGCGACATCGTCGTCGCCTCGATCCATTGGGGCTCCAACTGGGGATACGAAGTCCCTGACGAGCAACGGCGGTTCGCCCATGCGCTGATCGACAAGGCCCGGATTTCAATCCTGCACGGCCATTCCTCGCACCACGCCAAAGCTATCGAGGTCTATCGCGATCGCCTGATCCTCTACGGCTGCGGCGACTTCCTCAACGACTACGAAGGCATCGAGGGCTACGAGGCGTTCCGCGGCGATCTTGCGCTGATGTATTTCGCCGACGTCGACCCGGCGAGCGGCGATCTCCGCGCGCTCGCGATGACGCCGTTGCAAATTCGGCGGCTCCAGCTCCAACCGGCTTCGCGCGCCGACGTCGCCTGGCTCGCGACGACCCTCGACCGGGAGTGCGCCGCGTTCGGCGCGCGCGTGACCCCGACGCCAAAGGCGACGCTCGTGCTGTCGTGGCGGACCGCCGGGCGTGCGGACGGCTAATGTCGCGGCGCCGGCTGGCCTTGCGCTTTGCCTTTCGTCAGATAGACCTCGAACCACCGCGCCGCATGGGCCGTGACGGCTTCGAGCGCGCCGGGTTCGGGAAAGAGATGCGTGGCGCCCGGGACGATCTCGATCGCCTTGGGCCCTCTGAGCCGCGCCAACGCCTTCTCGTTGAGCTCGATCACCTCGAAGTCGGCGCCCCCGACGATCAGCAGCGTCGGCGTATGGAGCCCGTCGAGCGCGTCGCCCGCGAGATCCGGTCTGCCGCCGCGAGAGACGATGGCGCCGATCCGATCCTTGAGCTGCGCCGCGGCGACCAGCGCCGCCGCCGCGCCGGTGCTCGCGCCGAACAAGCCGAGCGGCAGCCGCGCGAGCTGCGGATCGTGATCGATCCAATCGACGACTTGCTCGAGGCGCTGCGCAAGCAGCACGATATCGAACACATTGGCGCGGTCGGCCTCTTCCTCCTCGGTGAGAAGATCGAACAGCAGGGTGGCGATGGCGTGGTCGTTGAGCGCTTCGGCGACCGCCCGGTTGCGCGGGCTGAGGCGGCTCGATCCGCTGCCGTGAACGAACGCCACCAAAGCGCGCGCGCCAGCCGGCATGGCCAGCGTTCCCCGAAGGCCAAGCGGCGGGATGCTCACCTTATGCGACGACACGCGCACGCGGCCGGCGAAACCCTCGTTGCGAGCGGAAGAGAGCATGTCCATATGTCCGATCCTCTTCGCGCGAGGCGTCAGGAATTTCGATCGAACCATCGTGACATGACGCGCCCGACACTCCACGCCTCGCCGCGTTGGGCTCGCCGTGCCGCTGCGTCAACTATCGCACATTAGAAACGGAATCGTTCGAAGCGCTTTGACCGGCGTCAATCGGTCAAGGCGGTGGGTCCAAGCGCCCACCCTCAAGGCTCCCGCATTGCTAAGCGACTGAAAAAGTGATCGTCTCTCCTCGACAACGCCGTCATCCGGCGGATGTCGATAAAGTCGCGAAATGGGAGGACACGATGCCAAAATATCTGTTCGAAGCCCATTACACCGCCGCTGGCGCTAAGGGCGTCGCAAAGGAGGGCGGCACGGGCCGACGTACCGCCATTGCGAAAATGGCGGAAGCGTTGGGCGGCAAGCTGGAGAGCTTCTACTTCGCCTTCGGCGGCGTCGACGCCTACGTCGTCGTCGACGCGCCCGACAATGTGACCGCCGCGGCGGTCGCGCTCGCGGTCAATCAGAGCGGCGCCGCGAGCGTCAAGACCGTGGTCCTGATCACGCCCGAGGAAATGGACAAAGCGGGCAAGAAGACCGTCGACTATCGGCCGCCGGGTCACTGAAGCGGCGAAATCCGCGCGCCTCTCCCCGCTCGCGGGGAGAGGTTGGGCGAAGGGCCCGGATGGTCGGCCTGCGTTACTCGCCCGAAGCGTCGGAGACGCACTTCTTGGTGAAGGCGGTCTTGGCCGCGCCAGCGAGCTTCTTGTCGGCCGCCTGCTTGTCGCAGGCCTTCGCCGCGTCGGCTTCGCATTTCTTGAGGAAGCTGGTCTTGGCGGCGCCGGCGAGCTTTTTGTCGGTCGCCTGGGCGACGCAGGTCGGGTCGGCGAAGGCGAGCGTCGGCGCGCCGGCGAGAACGAGCGCGAGGGCCGCGAGAGCGAGGGTCTTGGTCATAAAACGATCTCCTGGAGATGCGCCGGCGAGCCGTGACGGCGGCCTCGGCGCGCGGGAGAGTGGCGAAAGCGCTCGATTTTGGCAACGCTCGACGCCCGCGCTTTATTGCCGCTGTCTCGACTGCGCGAGCGCAACCCCAGCCAAGACCTCAGGCCAGCAGCTGCTCGAAGCGCGCGATGTCCACCGGGGGGCTGAACAAGAAGCCTTGGTAGGTCGGGCAGCCGTGGCTGGCGAGGAACTCGCGCTGGGCCTCGGTTTCCACGCCCTCGGCGATGACGGCGAGCCCGAGGCTGTTGGCGAGGGTGATGATGGTCTGCACCACCGCTGCGTCGTTGGCGCTGTCGGGCAGGTTGCGTACGAAGGAGCGGTCGATCTTGAGCTGGTCGAGCGGCAGCCGGGTGAGATAGGACAACGACGAATAGCCGGTGCCGAAGTCGTCCATCGAGAAGCCCACGCCGAGCTTTTTCAGCGCCCGCATCTTCTCGATCGTGCCTTCGATGTCGTCGATGATCAGGCTTTCCGTCAGTTCGAGCTTCAGCTTCGCGGCGGGAGCGCCGGCGCGCTCCAGCGCCTCGCGCACCTGGTCGACGAAATCGGCCTGCCGGAACTGACGGGCGCTGACGTTGATGGCTAGGCAGAGCTCGCGCGTGCGCGGGTCGCCCGCCCAGTCCTTGAGGCGCGAACAGGCCGCTTCCAGCACCCAGCGGCCGATCGGCAGGATCAGCCCGGTTTCCTCGGCCAGAGGAATGAACTCGCCCGGCGCCACGAGGCCCCGCTCGGGATGGCGCCAACGCAGCAGCGCCTCGGCGCCGACGAAGCGGCCAGCGTCGTCGACCTGCGGCTGATAGTGCAAAACGAACTGACGATCGCGAATGGCGAGCCGCAGCGCCGACTCCATAACCGTCCATGCGGCGAGCGCGCCTTGCATCTCCGGGTCGAAGAAGCGCAGCGTGTTGCGGCCGGCCGATTTCGCCTGATACATCGCGATGTCGGCTTGCTTGAGCAGTTCGTCGACGGAATCGACCGCGTCGATGAACAGCGTGACGCCGATGCTCGGGGTGCTGTGGTGCAGGCGCCCGGCGATCGTGTAGGGCTGGTCGAGCGCGGACAGTATTTTCTCGCCCATTTCCTTGGCGTGCGCGGCGGCCTCGCGGATGCACTCGCTCAAGTCTTCGAGCAGGACCACGAACTCGTCGCCGCCGAGCCGGGCGGCGGTGTCGGCGTTGCCCACGCAAGCGGCGATCCTTCGCGCGACTTCGACCAGCAGCTGGTCGCCGACGTCGTGGCCGGCGGTCTCGTTGAGGATCTTGAAGTTGTCGAGGTCGATGAACAGCAGCGCCCCTTTGTGCCCGCTACGCGCGCTGCCCGCGAGCGCCTGCTGCAGACGGTCCATGAACAGGCGACGGTTGGGCAGAAGGGTCAGAGGATCGTAATAGGCGAGGTGTTCGATCTGCTTTTCGGCCGCCTTGCGCTCGGTGATGTCGATCAGCGTGCCGACGTAGTGCGTGACGTTGCCGCTGCCGCACTTGACCGCGGCGGCGCTGAACCATGAAGGAAAGACCTCCCCGCTCTTGCGCCGGTTCCAGACCTCTCCCTGCCAAGTTCCCTCGCGGGCGATGCGATCCCATATCGCTTGGTAAAAGCCGGCGTCATGCTGGCCCGATCGCAGTGCGGCCGGCGTCGTCCCCATGACGTCTTCGGTGGTGTAGCCGGTGATCTCGGTGAAGGCGCGGTTGACCCGCAGGATCCGCTTGTCCGCGCCGACGATGACGATGCCTTCCTGCGCCTCGAACGCGGCGGCGGCGATGCGCAGTTCCTCTTCCGTCTTGGCGCGTTCGGTGATGTCGCGGGCGATGCTGAGCGTGCCGATCGGCTTGCCCGCCTGATCGCGCATCGGCGTCTTGACGACCTCGAAAAGGCCGCGGTAGCCGTCGGCGGCGAAGCTCAGCCACGTCTGCGCGACTTGAAGCCTGCCGGTCGTCATCACCCGGCGGTCGTGCTCGCGGAACAGTTCAGCCAGATCCTTGTCGACGAGGTCATTGACCGTCTTGCCGATGATGTCCTTTTCGGCGAGGCCGACGAGGCGCTCGAACTGCGGATTGCAGCCGAGGTAGCCGCCGTCGACGTCCTTGAGCCAGACGAGATCGGGAATCGTCTGCACCAGGGTGCGCAATTGTCCCT
Organism: uncultured Alphaproteobacteria bacterium; assembly: GCA_963759955.1. Taxonomy (GTDB): domain Bacteria; phylum Pseudomonadota; class Alphaproteobacteria; order Rhizobiales; family Beijerinckiaceae; genus Roseiarcus. The sequence continues at coordinate 38,633 of CAVXCA010000074.1, read as the reverse complement.
CGCGATCGCGCAGATCGCGATAGGCGATGAGGCTGGTCAGACCGTCGGCCAGGCGCCGGCCGATCGCCTCAAACAGGGTCTTCTCGTCCTCGGTCCAGGTCCGCGGGTGCGAGCACTGATGGAGCCCGAACATGTAGGCCTTGCCCGTCATGGGGCGGATGGCCATGCAAAGCATCGACTGCACGCCGAACGCAGCCGTTAGCCCTTCGGGGACGGCGCGCTCGGACTTGGGATCGAAGGACACCGGGCTCGGCGAATCCAGAGCGGCGGTCACCGTCTCGAGATTTTCCGGGCCCATCGGAAACTCGACGTCGGCGGCGCTGGCGCCGGGATATTCGGGGCGCGTGCGCTCCATCGGCACGCGCCACGTCGCCGCCTCGGGGTCGCAGGGGTGCAGCAGCCAGGCGCGGTCGCATCCGAAGATCGAAAGCGTCGCGCCGAGAACCTGGCTCATCATCTGCTCGAGATCGCGCGCCTCCTGGATCGCCAGGTTGATCTGATCCATGCATTCGAAGAAACGCAGGTTGGATTGGAGTCGCCGATAGATGTGTTTGCGCTCGTCGCGGGCGCGCAACACCATGATCCCGAACGCCAGATCGCCGGCCAGTTCCTCGAGCAGCCGGACTTCCTCCGAAGTGAAGGCGTTGGGCTCCGGAGAGTACATGTTGAGAGTGCCGAATACGACGCCGCTTTCGTCCTTGAGCGGCAGCGCGATGCCCGAGAGGTAGCCTCGCCGCAGCGCCTCGGCGCGCCAGGGGATGCAGACCGGATCGGTGGCGTAGTTCTGAAGGCAGACGCTCCGGCCGGTGCGAATGGCGGCTCCGACGGCGCCGCGTCCCCAATCCGTGTCGGCCCAGGTGATCTTGAGGAATTCGAGATATCCGTCGTCGAAACCGGCCGAGGCGACCGGGCGCACGCTCTTGGCCTCGTCTTGTTCGGCGAAGCCCACCCACGCCATGCGGTAGCCGGCCTCGTCGCAGACGATGCGGCAGATGTCGTTGAGCAGCGTCTGCTCGTCCTTCGCGCGCATCAGGGTTTGGTGACAGGTGCTGACCGCTCGCAGTTCGCGATTGAGGCGCGCCAACGCCTCCGCCGCCGGCTCCGGCGCGAAAATGCCTGCGCTAATGTCCAACATGCCCATGCGCCCTACGTCGATTGCCTTCGGCGGCGTCCCTTTGTCGGTCTCGCCGCCGACGCGAACGCCCGCATCGCGGCCTTGTCGATTGTCGGGTGATTCCGGATTGCGACCGGGATGAACGTACGGCATCATGCCCTTGGCCCACCGCTTGCGCGGGACGGGGCCAACACGTCATCATGAAAACATCGCAAGAAGTTGTAAATTATTTCTTAGACCAGTTCCACTCTGTCGCGACGGGCGTCTCTGATACACCGGCGAGAAACTGTGTTTCGTCGACGCGTCGCCTAACTTCCGATATCGTCGATGCTGGTTGGCCGGCTATCGAGCCGCCGCTGCGCCCTCGTTCATGTCCGCATTGCCCCGCTCGCGCCTAAGCGGTAAAAGGCGCGCGATGTGGAACCTCGCCAACCCCTCGGTATTTCTCGCCGTGACGCGCCGCATGCTGCCATGGCTCGCGCTGGCGACCGCGGCGGTGTTCGCGCTCGGGCTCTATCTGTCGTTCGCCGCGCCGCCCGACTATCAGCAGGGCGAGACCGTCAAGATCATGTACATCCATGTCCCTGCCGCTTGGCTGTCGACCTTTATTTACGGCGTGATGGCGCTGGCGAGCCTGGGCACCCTGGTGTGGCGCCATCCGCTTGCCGACGCCGCGCAGAAGGCCGCCGCGCCGCTGGGCGCCGGCTTCACCTTCATCTGCCTCGTCACCGGCTCGCTATGGGGCAAGCCGATGTGGGGGACCTACTGGGTGTGGGACGCCCGGCTCACCTCGGTGCTGGTGCTGTTCATCCTTTATCTCGGCCTGATCGCGCTGTGGCGCTCGATCGAGGACCCCGGCCGCGCGGCGCGCGCGGCGGCGATTCTGACGCTGGTCGGCTGCGTCAACCTGCCGATCATCAAGTTTTCCGTCGACTGGTGGAACACGCTGCACCAGCCTGCTTCGGTGTTCCGCCTGGGCGGGCCGACGATCGCGCCGGAACTGCTGTGGCCGCTGCTGGTGATGGCGCTCGCTTTCACGCTGTTGTTTCTGGCGCTGCATCTGATGGCGATCCGCAATGAGATCCTGCGCCGGCGCTTGGCCCGGCTGACCATGATCGCCGCCGCCGAGGGCGACGCGCTGACGCCGCATTTGGCGACGGGAGGCCTTGGCGCATGACGGAAATTCCGCACATCGGCTTCATCGTGGCCGCCTACGCGCTGGCGGCGCTGGTGGTCGTCGCCATGATCGGGTCGATCCTATGGGACTATCGCTCGCTGAGCGTAGCCCTCGCCCGCCTCGAAGCCGCGCGGGCGGATAAGGAGGCGCGATGAGCGAGAGCGCGCCAACCTCCGCGCGTCGGCGCGGCGCCCTCACGGCGCTGCCGCTGATCGTGTTCGTCGCGCTGGCGGCGCTGCTGTTCGTGCGGCTGTTCGCCGGCGACGCCTCGCGCATCCCTTCCGCGCTGATTGGCCAGAGTGCGCCGGCCCTCGACCTTCCCGGCCTCGACGGCGCGCCGGGCCTCGCCGACGTCGATCTGCGCCAGGGCCACGTCACCCTGGTCAACATCTTCGCCTCGTGGTGCGCGCCGTGCCACGACGAACATCAATTCCTCTTGGCGCTCGCCGCCGATCCGACGCTGAAGGCCAAGGGGGTCGAAATTCTCGGTGTCGCGCAGAAGGACTCGCCGGAAAACATCAAACGCTTCCTCGGCTTCATGGGCGACCCCTACGCCAAGATCGGCGTCGATCGCGACGGCCGCGCAGGCATCGACTGGGGCGTCTACGGGGTTCCCGAGACGTTCATCGTCAAAGGCGACGGCGCAATCGCCTTCAAGCTGGTCGGCCCGATCGGCCCCGATACGCTGGAGAGCGTCGTCAAGCCGGAAATCCTCAAGGCCATGAACTGAGCGACATCGCTCAGTTCAGCACGCGCCGAACCTGTGGGCTGTCGAGCGAGAAGGCCGGAATGGCGACTTCGAAGACGTCGCCGTCCTCGGCGACCATCCGGTAGGTCCCGACCATGATGCCGCTCGGCGTGCGCAACGGGCAGCCGGAGGCGTAGCGGAAGGATTCGCCCGGCGCCAGCGTCGGTTGCTCGCCGACGACGCCGGGGCCGCGAACCTCTTCGCGATGGCCCGCGGCGTCGGTGATCCGCCAGTGGCGATGCGTCAATTGCACCGTCTGCTCGCCGAGATTGACGATCTCGACCGTGTAGGTCCAGAAATAGCGCGGCTCATCGGGATCCGATCGCTCCGGCGCATAAGTCGGCTCGACGGTGACTTTGATGTCTCGGGTGACCGCGGCGTACATCACGGCAGTTTAACGGATGAGCGCGCCGCGGCCAAGTTCCCCGGCGCCGTCTCGGGCCCGGCGACCTCGCTGACCAATTTGTGGATCATCGCCTCTTCAAAATTGTTGAAATCGTCGATCGGCAGGACGAACGACCCGGGGCCGCCGATCACGTTGTCGCGGTAGTAGTTGGCGAGGCCGCCGGGCGGGTTGGTGTGCAATGCGAGAAAGCCGCCCTGCGCGGCGGCGCGTCGGTTGAAGATGGCGAGGCCGTTGATCGAAGCGCCGGCGCTCAAGGCCGCGTCGCGCGCCTCCGGGACCGATCGGCCCTGGTTGCTGGTTCCATCGCCGGAGACGTCGATGACCTCGCGGTCGGCGACGAAGCCGCCCTCGACCAGCGCGCCCATGGAGAAATCGATCGCCGAGCCGATCGCGGTGCGCCCGAGAAAGGAGCGCGGCGCCTCGGCGAGCGCGGTGGCGAATTTGCGTGCGTCGGCCGGCTCGCCGATGATGGTCCAATCGACGACCGTTTTCTCTTCGCCCTCGCCCGCCCATTCGACGAACGTGACTGCGATCGCGCCGTGCCGCCCCGAGCGGATGGCGTCGATGACGTCCGGATTGGCGATCGCCGCGGCATAGCCGCGCCGCTGCAGCGCGAACTCCTCGTCGTCGATGCTGCGCGAGACGTCGGCCGCCAGCACCAGCGCGACATCGACCGCCTGCGCCCCGCGCGTCTCTTGGGCTCACGGCGCGTAAGCCAGGGCGGCGAGGACGACGACGGCCGCGCAAGCGTCGGCGCAACCTCCATGCCGCGCATCGAAACCCCCTGCGGGACGATAGAGCGGTTAAGAGAGGTCACATGGGGCCGGCGAGGAAGGGTGACAAGGCGGGGCGGCGAGGCGAGAATGCAGGCGGGGATAGGGTCGTCGAGCCGCAACGGTCACTTGTCGCCAAGGTTTGGATCGACCGAACGGAGCCGCGCCGGACGCCCGATGCGTTTCAAATCTTGAAACTGGAAGAAGGGTCAGTCGCCTTTAGCGGCGCGTTCCACGTTCGCAAACAAGCTGAGTCGCAACCAGGAATGGAACTCTTCTCGTAGTTTGCTCTGCCCATGCAGGTCGATTGAGCCGTCTTCAATTTTGCTTGTGAGCGTCAGGTCTCCGTTCCAAACTCTAGTCATCGTTCTGACATCGGTTGTTACGAACAAGTCGACGTCATATCCCGGTTCCGTAATACATAATTCAACGCCATCCGCCGAACCAACGAGCCAATACAGCGCTTTTTCGCGCGGCATGTCACTGAATTCGAAGCAAATGCAAGTGCGATGCTGTGGAAAATGTTCCAAATTGATGCGCCGTCTGATGTCCCACATCAGAAGATCGGGGTCGAAATCGTCGTCGCTGAGCTGCCCTCGCACCCACCTTTGGCCCCAGACCCCAAGCATCTCGATTACCGGCTTCAGTTCCCATCCGGCCGGAGTGAGCTGATAACCGCCCGTTTCTTCCGCACGTCTCACTATACCCGCCTGCTCCAGGACGTTCAGTCGTTTTGACAGGAGCGATGGGGAAATCCGGGGCACGCCTCGATGGATCTCATTGAAGCGAGAGCTGCCACAAATTAGCTCACGCATGATCAATGGCGTCCATCTTTCGCCGACGATCTCAAGCGCCTTGGCGATAGAACAAAACTGTCCGTAGGTTTTCATGCCGGGCATGCTGCTACATTTCTTCCGAAATGGCACTACAGAATTGAGAGTAGTCGCTCGCCGGGGGGCGGGCTAGCTTGCAATTATAAGCCCATCGCTTGCTCCGAGGGCTTCCGGGGAGAACAAACAGGGAGTCTGCAGCCATGACGTCGATTGAGCAGCAAGTCGCGGAGCACTACACCCACGGGACGTTGGAAAGCGCGATCCTCGCCGGCCTCGACAAGCTCAAGGGTGTTTCAGAGGCCGATCCGGTCGACCAACTCGCCAGCGTTGACGAGTTTCATATGGGCGGGCGCACCGCAACCACGGCGGTGGCCGAGCAGCTACGGCTCGGCCGGGGACTTAGAGTGTTGGACGTTGGATGTGGTCTTGGCGGAACAGCGCGATTTCTGGCCACCGCTTATGGTTGTCGGGTCGCGGGAGTGGACCTTACTCCTGAGTACATCGAAGTCGGGAAGAGTCTGAATCGCCAATTGGGTTTGGACGGACAAATCAACCTCAGCGTCGCGAGCGCGCTCGCGATGCCATACGAAGATCGCAGTTTCGACCGCTGCGCCATGCTCCATGTCGGCATGAACATATCGGACAAGAATGCCCTCTTTTCCGAAATCGCCCGGGTGACGAAAACCGGCGGCTACCTCGTGGTCTACGATGTTATGCGTAGCGACGACCAGTCGTTGGCATATCCGGTCGCGTGGGCGCGAGACGAAACGACGTCATTTGTCGGATCGATAGAGGATTATCGCAACGCAATGGAAGAAAACGGGTTCCAGGTCTTGGAAGAGATTAACAAACGTGACCTTGCTCTGGAGTTCTTCAAGAAAATAAAGGAGCGCCTTGCGGAAGCGGGCCCGCCGCCGCTTGGCCTTCACATTGTGATGGGGAAGGAAGCGCCCCAAAAAGTTGCGAATATGTCCGCCAACATTCAGAAGGGCTCAATTGCGCCGGTTCAAATTCTCGCTCGCCGCCGGTGACGGTCGACGCAGATGGCGCCGCGCCACCCCCACCCGTAGCGCGCCGCCATGTGCACGGCTTTAGGTTCGGCTAGAGCATTGCCCAGCGACGATGAATCGATTGTGATCGCGGGGTGGATTCCCTCGGCGGGCAAAATGTGAGTCGATCGTGCCTCTGATTCGGGAGGCTTCCATGGTCGGTCGGCCGTATTCCGAAGATTATCGCAGGCGCGTATTGGAGGAGGTGGCGGAGGGGAACTCGCGTCGCGGCGCGGCTCGTCGCTTCAAGGTGGGGGCGTCCTCGGCGATCCGCTGGAAGAAGCGGTTGGACGAGACGGGCAGCGCCGCCCCGGCGCCGCGGGTGGGCAAGAACCGCTCGCCTTTGGAGGCGCACGCGCCTTGGCTATTGGCGCTGATCGCCGGGGAGCCTGATCTGAGCCTGGCGGAGCTGACGCAGCGCGTCCAGGCGGAGCTGGGCCAAAAGACCTCCACCAGCTCGATGGATCGTTTTGTCCAGCGGCACGGGCTCAGCTTCAAAAAAAACTTTGCACGCCTCCGAGCAGGACAGGCCCGACGTGGCTCAGGCGCGTGAAGCCTGGAAGGCGAACCAAGGGACCTCAATCCCGACAAGCTGGTGTTCATCGACGAGACGGGCGCTTCCACCAAAATGGTCCGCCTGCGCGGACGATGCCGACGCGGCCAGCGGCTGTTGGCCAAGGCGCCCTTCGGACACTGGAAGACCACCACCTTCACCGCCGGCCTGCGGCGCGAAGGGCTGGTCGCGCCCTTTGTTCTGGACGGACCCATGAACGGCGAGGCCTTCCTGGTCTATGTCGAAAAAATACTCGTCCCCGCCCTGCGACCCGACGAGATCGTCGTGATGGACAACCTGCCCGCCCACAAGGTCGCCGGCGTGCGCAAGCTGATCGCCGACGCCGGGGCCGAGATGCGCTTGCTGCCGGCCTACTCGCCCGATCTGAACCCGATCGAAATGGCCTTTTCACAACTCAAGTCGCACCTGCGAAAGGCCGCCGAGCGAACCGTGCCGGCCCTCTGGGACCGCATCGGCCAATGCCTCGACGAAATCACGCCGCAAGCCTGCGCCAACTATTTCGCCGAGGCCGGCTATGCGCCATCTTAAGCGGGCAGTGCTCTAGACGATCCGCCGGCGTGAAAGCTTGCTTTGATGCTCACTTCCTCACCTGGGCTCGCCCTGAGCCGGCGCCCTGCGGCCGAGCGCCTGATATGGCCGACGTCTTCGATTTCGTCGTCGTCGGCGCGGGCTCGGCGGGGTGCGTTCTGGCGGAACGGCTTTCGGCGAGCGGACGCTTCAGCGTCGCGGTGATCGAGGCGGGCGGCACGGACCGGCGGTTCCGGGCGCCGGCGCTGCTCGGCTACGGCAAGACCATTTACGACAGAAGCCTCAACTGGGCCTGCCAAGCGGAGCCCGATCCGGGCCTTGCCGGACGCTCCGACTATTGACCGCGCGGCAAGCTGCTCGGCGGCTGTAGCTAGATCAACGCCATGGTGTGGGTGCGCGGCGACCCCGCGGACTTCGACGATTGGGCGGCCGAGGGCAATCCCGGCTGCGCCGACGCCGACTGCCTGCCGTTCTTTAAGGCGAGCGAGGAAAACGAGACAGGCGCGGGCGCACGTGGGCGCGTGGGTTCGAGGGACTGCGGGTGGTCGACGCCCCGATCTTCCCGCCCATCGTTTCGGGCAACACCAACGCGGCGACGATGATGGTCGCCGCCAAGGGCGCGGCGCCGATCCTCGAGGACGCGCGCTGACGCGGTTGCCCAAAGCGGCGCCGCGGGTTCGCTCGACGCGGCCTCATCTAGTTGAAAGCGCTAGAAATCTCGACGTAGGTATTGTTCAATTGCGTGCCGAGGTTGGCGACCGCGACAATGATCGCCACCGCGATGCACGTCGCCAGAAGCGCATACTCGACCGCAGTCGCGCCCGACTGCGATTCGGCGAACCGACCGATGATTTTCATCATGCGTTGCTCCCGACGAAATCCTTTGCGCGGTCGCCCTGCGCCTCCCGCCTTCGACGCGGCAGTTAACGCGCGAGCTGTTTCCCTATGGTTAAATCGGTCGCCGAATTAGAAAACCGACCGCGTTCCCAAGGCTGGGCGCGTGAAGATGCTCAAGGGTGCGTTAACGCGGAGTTCGACGCGAGGCTCCGCCTCACGCCGCGTCGGCTCCGTTCGCCGCGCGAAGCGCCCGCAGTCGGCGCCGAATCGGCCAGACGCAAAGATGCGTCGCGCCCCATCCCAAGATGAGCGCGATGGCGCCGACGATCAGGGACTCCGAAGTGACGGGAACCGCGGGCTGGAAGTCCTGGAACGTCCGGGCGGCGGTCTCGGAATCGAAATCGCCGGCCATCGCCACTAGGCGACGCAGCGGATCGGCGCCCTGCAACTCCGCGATTTCGCGTTCCAGGCGCGCTTCGCGAGCGATGTCGCTTTCGACGTCCGCGCCGCGCTCGCGCGCCAGCGGGTCGGCGTTGTCCTTCAGCCGGGCGACGCCTTCGGCCGGGGTCAAAGAACGGCTCGCCGCCTCCGCGTCGAACGCCGCGACGACCCGCCTGAGCTCGTCGAGCGCGCCGCCGAGCCGTTGACGATATTGCTGCGAGAATTCCGGCCATTGCGTGCCGATGAAACCGCACAAGAGGCCGATCACAAGAGCCAATCGTCGCACGAACATCCAAGAGCCTCGCTGAGCCGCGCGCACGCTATCGCGCGCCTCATGAAAAGTCACACGCCGCATTGACGCGGCGGCGCGAATTGGACTGAATGGGCGGCGTCGCGGGCCCGCGCGTCAGGGAACAGGCATCGATGAGCGAAAAATCCGCCGCTGCGCCGCGCCGCCCCTGGCCGCTCCTCCAGTCGTTCGCGGGATGGCGCTTGAGCGATCTCGGCGCCGACGCCGTCGCCGGCGTCACGCTCGCCGCGATCGCCATACCCGAGCAGATGGCGACGGCGCGTCTGGCCGGGTTCGAGCCGCAGATCGGTTTTCTCGCGCTGTTCGCCGGTGCGGTCGGCTTCGCCGTGTTCGGCGCCAGCCGCCTGTTGTCGGTCGGCGCGGATTCGACCATCGCGCCGATTTTTGCCGGAGCGCTGGCGCTGCTGGCGACGAGCGGGTCGCCGCATTACGCCGCCGATGCGGCGTTGCTTGCGCTCGGCGTCGGCCTGATTCTCGCGCTCGGCGGCGCCTTTCGCCTCGGCTTCGTCGCCGACTTGCTTTCGATCCCGGTCACCACCGGGTTCCTGGCTGGAATCGCCGGTCACATCCTCGTCAGCCAAGCGCCGGCGGCGCTCGGCCTCGCGGCGCCGCACGGATCTTTGATCGCGCAGGTCGCCGCGCTCGCGGCGGGCCTCGGCGCGACGAATTTCGTCACCCTCGGAATCGGCCTCGGCGTGCTCGCGATCATGTTGGTCAGCGAACGCGTCAATCCGCGCTTTCCCGGCGCGCTGATCGGGCTGGGGCTCGCCACCGCGCTGGTCGTCGCCCTGGGGCTGGAGTCGCGCGGCGTCACGACGCTCGGCGTGTTGGCGGGCGCGACGCCGAAATTGACGATCCCCGGCGGTTGGCTCGACGACATCCCGCAAATCGCGCCGTTGGCGTTGATCGTCGGTATCGTGGTGATGGTGCAGACGGCGGCGACGACGCGCAGCTTCGTTTCCAATCCGGCCCTCGGCCCCGACGTCAACCGCGACTTCGTCGGCCTGGGCGCGGCCAATCTGCTGGCGGGCCTGATCGGCGCTTTTCCGGTCGACGCCAGCCCGCCGCGCACGGCGGTCGTTTCGGAGACCGGCGGCGTTTCGCAACTCGGCGCGCTCGTCTGCGCCGCCCTCGCCCTCGCCTTGTCGGCGTTCGGCGCCGGGCTGATCGCGCATGTTCCGCACGCGGCGCTCGCCGGCGTGCTGCTTTTCGTCGCGCAACGCATCGTGCGGCTGACGACGTTTGTCGACGTCTGGCGGCGCAGCGGCGCCGAATTCGCCCTGATCGTGGCGACGATGCTGGCTATCCTCGTCCTGCCGATCCAGCAGGGCGTCGGAATCGGCATCATCCTCTCGCTGATGCATGGCGTCTGGACGACGACGCGCGCCCGCACCGTCGAGTTCGAGCGCATTCCCGGCACGTCGATCTGGTGGCCGGAAAGCGCCCTGCAGCGCGGCGAAACCGTGCCCGGCGTGCGCGTCGTCGCGCTGCAGGCGCCGCTGTCGTTCCTCAACGCCTACGAATTTCAACAGGCGATCCAGGCGTTGCCGGAATCGGGAATACGGTTGCTCGTCATCGAAGCCGACGCGATCGTCGAAATCGATTACACCGGCGCTGTCGTTCTCGGCGCCGTAATCAAACGGTTGCGCGGGGCGGGCGTCGACGTCGCCTTCGCCAGGCTCGAGTCGGTGCGCGCGCAACAAAGCTTCGCCCGCCAGGGGCTGGAGGCGCTGGTCGGCCGCGACCACCTCTTTCACAGTGTGGAGGAAGCGGTGCGCGCGCTGATGCCGGGCAATCCGTTGTAAGCGCGCTCTGTCATGATACGGCCGCCGTCGGAGGGTTTGACGCGCGGACCTGAAACACGCAGCGAGAGGATATGAAGTGAGCGAAGTCCCTATTGGCGTCGTGACGATTTCCGACCGCGCTTCGGCGGGGCTTTACGAAGACAAGGGCGGGCCAGGCATCGAGGCGGCGCTGGAGGCGATCCTGGCGACGCCGTGGCGCTCGGTGCGCCGGCTCGTTCCGGACGAGCGCGAGGCCATCGAAGCGGCGTTGCGCGAACTCGCGGACGTCGAGCGTTGCGCCCTGATTCTGACCACCGGGGGCACCGGCCCCAGCCCGCGCGATGTGACGCCGGAGGCGACTGAGGCGGTTTGCGACCGGGTCATGCCGGGGTTCGGCGAGCTGATGCGCGCGCGCAGCCTCATGGAGGTTCCGACCGCGATTCTGTCGCGCCAGATCGCGGGCTTGCGCGGGCGCAGCTTGATCGTCAATCTGCCGGGCAAACCGTCGGCGATTCGCACCTGCCTCGACGCGGTGTTCGCAGCCGTTCCCTATTGCCTCGATCTGATCGGCGGCGACCGGCTGGAAACGAACCCGGAAGTCTGCGTCGCATTTCGGCCGAAAGGGTGACGGGAGCGTCGGGCCGACCGTGCGTGTCGCCTGCGATCGACGATAGGGCTAACGCGCGCCCGTCGCGCTGTGGTATCGTGTTGAACCGGTTCGAAAGAAGCAGAGCGCGCATATTTCGGCGCGCGACAGGTCGACGTCGATCCGATCGGCTGACGCCGGCCAAACTGGCGCCATCGCGGGCGGATAATTGTTCCTAGAACGAAAATGCTCGGGGAGAGGTCATGCGCTCTGAGAATGCTGTCGCAGCCGCGGTCGAGCGGCACCATTCGGACCCGCTCTACCTCGTGCAGATCGTTCGCGAAGCGCAAGCTGCGCAGGGATGGCTTTCGCGCGAGACGCAGGCCGAAATCGCCGAGCGGTTGAAGATCCCGATCACCCGCGTCGAAAGCGTGGTGAAGTTCTATTCCTTCTTCTACGACAAGCCCCGCGGCGCCTATCGGCTGCTGATTTCAGACAACATCACTGACCGAATGCAGGGCAGTCAGGCGCTGTTCGAACGTCTGCTCGGCCGCTTCGGCGTCAAGCGCGGGGAGGTGTCCGCCGACGGCCTCGTCAGCGTCGATCTGACCTCGTGCACCGGCTTATGCGACCAGGGGCCGGGGATGCTGGTCAACAATATCGCCGTCCCGCGTCTCAGCGAGGCGCGAATCGACGCAATCGCCGACTTGATCGAGGCGCGCACGCCGCTCGGCCAGTGGCCGGCCGAATTTCTCCACATCGAGGACAATGTCCGGCGCTCGGGCCCGCTGCTGCAAGCGCCGATGACGCCGGGCCGCGCGCTCGACGCGGCGATCGCCCTCGGCCGCCAGGGCGTGCTCGACGAAGTGAAGCGCTCCAACCTGCGCGGGCGCGGCGGCGCCGGTTTCGCCACCGGCCTGAAGTGGGAAGCCGCTCGCAACGCCCCTGGCGCCGATCGCTACATCGTTTGCAACGCCGACGAGGGCGAGCCGGGCACGTTCAAGGACCGTGTGCTGCTGAGTTCGCATCCCGGCCGCATCTTTGAAGGCATGGCGATCGCCGGTTATGCGATCGGCGCGACCCGCGGTTTCCTCTATCTGCGCGGCGAATACGAGTATCTGAAGCCGCGGCTGGACGCCGAACTCGACCGTATGCGGCTGGTGCGCCGGCTCGGCCCCGCTATCCGCGGCTGCGCCGGGTTCGACTTCGACGTCGAGATCCACGTCGGCGCCGGCGCCTATGTCTGCGGCGAGGAGACGGCGTTGCTCGAATCGATCGAGGGCAAGCCAGGGCGTCCGCGCGTCCGTCCGCCGTTTCCGGCCACCCACGGCTATCTCGGCCGGCCGACGGCGATCAACAACGTCGAGACGCTTTGCCAGGCGACCGAAGTCGTGATCAACGGCGGCGCGGCGTTCGCGCGCCAAGGCACCAAGAATTCGACCGGCTCGAAGATTCTCTCCGTCTCGGGCGATTGCGAGCGGCCTGGCCTGTACGAGTATTCCTTCGGCGTCCCGATCGCGCAGGTGCTCGAAGACGCCGGCGCGGCGCGCGACGTCGCGGCGGTGCAGGTCAGCGGCCCTTCCGGCGTGTTGATGACCCCGGACCAGTTCACCCGCCGCATCGCGTTCGAGGACGTTCCGACGACGGGCGCCTTCATGGTGTTCGGCGGGCAACGCGACCTGTTCGAGGTCGCGCGCAATTTTGTGCATTTCTTCGCCCACGAGAGCTGCGGCTTCTGCACGCCCTGCCGGGTGGGCACCTCGCTGCAGCGCCAAATGGTCGAAAAGATCGCCGAGGGGCGGGGCACGCGTTACGAAATCAACGAATTGATGCTGGTTCGTGGACTGATGCGGCGCATGAGCCACTGTGGGCTCGGGCAAACGGCCGGCAACGCGATCTTTGACGGGTGGAGCAAGTTCCGCCCGGCCTTCGAGCGGCGCCTGCTGGCGTTGGAGTTCGCGCCTGCGGTCGATCTCGACGCCGCCCTGTCGCCCGCGCGCGCGGTCACCGGCCGCGACGACGCTGGCGCGCACTTGAACGCGGAGGCTTGAGCGAGATGGAATCCTACTTCACGATCGACGAGCAACCGGTGCCGTTCACCCCCGGGCAGACGCTCCTGGAAGCGTGCAAATCGGCGGGAATCTATGTCCCGCATTTGTGCCATCATGCTGAATTCACGCCGCACGGCAGCTGCAAGCTGTGCATCGTGATCGTCAACGGCCGCGCTGTCTCGGCGTGCACCATCATGGCGTCGACCGGGCAGGAAGTCGTCGTCGACACGCCCGAGCTCAACGCGATGCGCCGTTCGATATTGCAGATGCTGTTTGTCGAGGGCAACCACTTCTGCCCCGGATGCGAGAAGAGCGGCAATTGCCAGCTGCAGGCGCTCGGCTACGAATTCGAGATGACGACGCCGCACTTCGTCGAGTTCTACCCCACCCTGGGCGTCGACGCTTCGCACCCCGACGCGATCATCGACCGCAGCCGCTGCATTCAGTGCGAATTGTGCGTGCGCGCGAGCCGCGACGTCGATCACAAGGAGGTGTTCGGGCTCGGCGGGCGTGGATTCGAGTCGAAGTTGATCGTCAATTCGCCCAGCGGCAAGCTGGTCGACAGCGCGTTCGCGATCACCGACAGGGCGGCGCATGTCTGCCCGGTCGGCGCGATTCTGATCAAGCGCGTCGGGTTCGTCGTGCCGATCGGCGAGCGCAAGTACGACCGAGAGCCGATCAGCGCGGAAACCAACTCTTGCGAGATCGCGGAGAGCTGAGATGAATCCGACCGGCCCATCCAAGACGCCCGTAAAGGTCAGGTTGGCGACGACTTCGCTCGCCGGTTGTTTCGGCTGCCACATGTCGCTGCTCGACATCGACGAGCGACTCTTCGAGCTTGCGGAGATAGCCGAATTCGACCGTACGCCGCTGACCGACATCAAACATTGCAGCCCGTGCGACATCGCGCTGATCGAAGGCGGCGTATGCAACGCTGAGAACGTGGACGTTCTGCGCGAATTGCGCGCCAAGGCGAAAATCCTGGTCGCAGTCGGCGCCTGCGCGATCAACGGCGGCCTGCCGGCGATGCGCAACCACCTCGCCGTCGACGACCTCCTGCGCAAGGTCTACTCCGACCCGGAGCGCGAGGGGACGGGCGTGCCGAACGACCCCGAGCTGCCGTTGCCGCTCGACAAGGTCTATCCGATCAACGAATTGGTCCGGGTCGACTATTTCCTGCCCGGCTGCCCGCCGTCCGGCGACGCGATCTGGAAGTACCTGACCGACCTCATCCTCGGGCGCATGCCGCGTCTCGAGCCGTTGGCCATGCATTACGATTGAGCGGAGAGTCCGGATGACCAGCCTTGAGACCGCCCAAGAGCCGCAGACGCTCCGCCGCATCGCGATCGAGCCGGTGACTCGGGTCGAAGGCCACGGCAAGGTGACGATCCTGCTCGACGAGAACAACCGCATCCATCAGGTGCGCTTGCACATCGTCGAGTTTCGCGGTTTCGAAGCGTTCATCGAAGGGCGGCCGTACTGGGAAATCCCGGTCACGGTGCAGCGGCTGTGCGGCATCTGCCCGGTCAGCCACCACCTCGCCGCCGCCAAAGCGATGGACATCATCGCCGGTTACGGCCCGCTTACCCCGACGGCCGAGAAGCTGCGCCGGCTGCTGCATTGCGGACAGATCGTCCAGTCGCACGCATTGCACTTCTTCCATCTCGCGTCGCCTGACCTGTTGCTCGGGTTCGAGAGCGAAGTCGCCAAACGCAACATCATCGGCGTCGCCGCCGCTTTCCCCGATCTCGCCAGGCAGGGCGTGCTGACCCGCAAGTACGGGCAGGAAGTGATCCGCCATATCGTCGGCAAGCGCATTCACGGCACCGGTTGCATTCCGGGCGGAATGAACAAGGCGTTGACCGCCGCCGAGCGCGACCTGTTGCGCGGCGAAATCGACCGGATCGTCGCATGGAGCCGCGAAGCGGTCGGGCTCGCGCGGCGCCTGCACGAGACGCAGCCGGAGTTCTACGGCCGCTTCGGCGAGTCGCGAGCCAACATGATGGGTCTCGTCAACGCCGACGGAGCGCTCGACTTCTATCACGGCGGCCTGCGCGCCAAGGACGCAGACGGCGCGACGATTTTCGACCACGCGGACTACTCGACCTATCCGAAGCTCTTGCGCGAAGAAATCAAGCCGTGGAGCTACATGAAGTTCCCGCACATCCGCTCGCTCGGGGCGGAGAAGGGCTGGTATCGCGTCGGCCCGTTGGCGCGCGTGCAGATCGCCGACCTCCTGCCCTCGCCGCAAGCCGAGGAGGAGCGCAAGACGTTCCGCGCCGCCGGCGGCGGCAAACCGGTTCACGGCGCGCTGTTCTATCACTGGGCGCGATTGATCGAGATGTTGTGCGCGGCCGAGCTTCTGCGCGATCTTCTCGCCGACCCCGAGATCGTCGGCACGGACTTGATGGCTGACAAGGGCTCGCGGCGCGAAGAAGGAATCGGCGTGATCGAGGCCCCTCGCGGCACGTTGATCCATCACTATCGCGTCGATGAGGACGACCTTGTCACTTTCTGCAACCTGATCGTCTCGACGACGAACAACAACCAGGCGATGAACGAGGCGATCCGGGTGGTGGCGGGGCAGTTCCTCGACGGGCGCCAAGTGACCGAAGGGCTGCTCAACCACATCGAAGTGGCGATTCGCGCCTATGATCCGTGTCTGTCGTGCGCGACTCACGCGCTCGGGCAGATGCCGCTCGAGGTCGAGCTCGTGGACGCCGACGGCGCGCTGGTCTCGCGCGCGCGCAAGGACTGAGAAGGGCTGAGAAGGTGAGGCTGGTCGTCTTCGGCTGGGGCAACGAAGCGCGCGGAGACGATGGGCTGGGACCGGCTCTGCTCGCGCGTTTTACAGCGGCGGACTGGCCGGAAACGACGACGGTCGAAGACTACCAGCTCCAGATCGAGCACGCCCTCGATCTCGACGGCGCCGATTGCGCGCTGTTCGTCGACGCGGGGAAGAACACACCAGCGCCATTCTCGTTTTCCCGCCTCGCGCCGCGGCGCGACATGACGCACACCACCCACGCTCTGGCGCCTGAGGCGGTGCTCGCGGTCTACGCACAGGTGATAGGGGAACCGCCGCCGCCGGGGTTCGCGCTTTGCCTGCGCGGCGAGAGTTTTGCGCTTGGCGAGGGTCTGTCTCCCGAAGGCGCGAGTCGGCTGGAAGAGGCGTGGACGTTCGCCCGGGCGCTGATGCGCGAACGCTCGCTCGAAGCGTGGGAAGCGATGACGCGCCAGAGACTCTCCTATTCGCTGGCGAGAGAGAGACCGGGCGTGAGCGGAGTGGCCGCCGTATCGCGCATCCGGGCATTCGAGCCGAGCCTCTGCGCGCTCCGGAACAAACTCGCAAGCTCGTCAACCGGGGCCAGACTTCGACGCGAAAGCCGCCTCTCGCGGGGACAACATGGCAAGCGGTCTGACGGCTGGCCTGCGGCGAGCGGCGCGCGTAGGATCGGTCCGCGATTCCGGCTAGGGCATATGAGCGGCAAGACACTCATCATCGGCCATGGCGGGCTCCTGCGCGGCGACGACGGAGTCGATCGATTGTGGCCGCATAGGCGCTGCTCGCGCGGGGCTGCCGGCCACGCAGGTCGTCGCCGGCCGCCAGTTGATCCCTGAACTCGTCGAGTCGCTGACGCAATCGGACTTGGCGATCTTCATCGACGCCGCCACGGAAACAGCGCCAGGCGAGGTCGTTGTCACCAGACCGGCGGGCGACGTTCAGCCCGCGAGGCTCTGACGTCACATGGAGCCCGATGCGCTGCGGGATGTCGCCGGCCGCTTTTACGGCAGAACGCCCGTAGGCTGATCGGCAATCTGCCCGGCCGGCCGGCGGCGATTCGCGCCGGCCTCGACGCAATCTTCCCTGCGATCCCCTATTGCCTCGATGTCGTCGTCGGCGACCGGCTGGAAATGACCTCGAGGTCTGCGTGGCCTTTAGGCCGAAGGCATGAGAAGCCGCGCGCCGGATTGATGCGCATCAGTTCGGCGACTGTCAGGCGCGCTATGGTTGGCGCACCGAATCATCAGGGAGAATTCGTACATGTCCGCCGCGGACCCTATTGTGGCCGCCGGCCTCGGTTTTTCCGCGTGGATCGCCGACGCCGGAAGGGGGTCGTCCTCGATCGTGCGCCGCCCCTCGAAAGGGGCCGGCGGCGCGTGGGGGGCGACCGACAGACGATCGTCCGTGGCGCGGCTCCCCAAAGTGCGACGGGGCGAACGCCGCACGACCGACTGCTAGCAGGGGAAATTGACCAATGCAGAACGTTTCTTCGCAAGCGGCGCTGGATATCGATAAGGACTTTATTGATAAAATAATTTCTCGTCGGAATGGCCGCGCCGGCGCATTGTTGGGCATCTTGCAGAAGGTCCAGGAAAACAATCCTCGCAATTTTCTTCCTCGCGATACGCTTGAATACATCGCTGAGAAGACAAGAGTGCCGTTGTCGAGAATATTTAGCGTTGTCACCTTTTACGCGTTGTTCAATCTCGAGCCGCAGGGCCGCAATACGGTTTGCGTCTGCCGCGGCACCGCCTGCCACACCAGGGGGTCGCGCGATCTGCTCGAGCAAGTGATGATGAGCCTGGGGTTGCACGCCGTGGAAGACGGGGAGGCGGAGAAGCTTTCGGTGACGACCGCCGACGGCGCCACGACGCTGCGCACCGTCGCCTGCTTCGGCCAGTGCGCGCTGGCGCCAGTCGTCGAAGTCAATCACGCGATTTTCGGTCATATGAACGAACGGTCCCTGCAGCGTGAATTGGAAGCGCTGGACAAGCGAGAGCCACGGAAATGACCCGGATTCGAGACCTGAGCACGTTTAACGCGGTGCGCAGCGCCGGGTTGGCCAAACTTCAGCCCCCGCGCCCGCGCCTGGCTGTCGGCATGGGCACCTGCGGGTCGGGCAACGGCGCCGAGGGCGTCTACGCCGCTCTCGCCGACGCCATCGAAGAGCGCGGCCTGGATGTGAGCCTGGTGCGGACGGGGTGCTTCGGCTTTTGCGCCGAGGAGCCGCTGGTCAATGTCTCGATTCCCGGCCAGCCGCTCGTCATCCTGCATCGTGTCCAGACCGATCACGTCGACCAGATTCTCGATGGATTGGCGACGAAGACCGTGCCCGCTAATCTTGCTCTGTGCAAGATCGAAGGGTGGGACCACATTACAGCTCAAGTGCACTATGGGAGCGGATACCCGACCATTCCTTCTTGGGACGAGGTTCCGTTCTTCAAGGGACAAAAGAAAATTGTCTTACGCAATTGTGGACTGATCAACCCCGATGATGTGGAAGAGTACATCGCGATCGGCGGATACCAGTCCTTATACAAGGTGCTGATCGACGGGACGCCGGACCTTGCCAACGAGCAGCTCAAGTCCTCCCGGCTGCGCGGCCGCGGCGGCGCCGGCTTCTCGACGGGCCTGAAATGGGAATTCATGCGAAAAGCGGTGGCCGATCGGAAATACCTGATCTGCAACGCCGACGAAGGCGATCCCGGCGCCTACATGAATCGCAATGAGATCGAAAGCGATCCTCATTCGCTGATCGAGGGTATGATCATAGGCGGCTACATCACCGGCGCCGCCGAGGGCATTCTTTACGTCCGCGCCGAGTATCCGCTTGCGGTTCATCGGCTGGAACTGGCCCTCGCGCAGGCCAGGGAATATGGCCTGCTGGGCGAGGATATCTTGGGGCGTGGCTTTCACTTCGACATCGAGCTGGTCGAGGGAGCCGGCGCTTTCGTTTGCGGCGAAGAAACGGCCCTCATCAGTTCGCTCGAAGGGCGCGCCGGCCGGCCGCGGCCGCGGCCGCCTTTTCCGGCGCAAAAGGGCCTGTGGGGCTATCCGACCAACATCAACAACGTCGAAACATGGTTCAACGTGGCCCCCATCATCGCCAAAGGGCCCGAGTGGTTTGCCGAGACCGGCAGCAGCGCGAGCGCCGGGACCAAGGTTTTTTCGCTGGTCGGCAAAGTGAAGAACACCGGTCTGGTCGAGATGCCGTTCGGCACCCCGCTCAGCAAATTCGTCTATGACGCCGGAGGCGGCAGCGATCTTGGCCACGCCGTGAAGGCGGTGCAGACCGGCGGTCCGTCGGGCGGCTGCATCCCACACGGCATGTTCGACACGCCGGTCGATTACGAAGCGCTCGGCAAAGTCGGCTCGATCATGGGTTCGGGCGGCATGGTGGTGATGGACGACGACAACTGCATGGTCGACGTCGCCCGCTACTTCGTCGAGTTCACCCGCTCCGAATCCTGCGGCAAATGCACGCCTTGCCGGGTCGGCCTGGACAAGGCGCTGCGCACGCTCACGCGCATCACCAAAGGGGAGGGCCGAGAAGAGGACTTGGCGGAACTGGAGGAACTGGGCCGGATGATCCGCGACACGTCGCTGTGCGGTCTCGGCCAATCCGCGCCGAACTCGATCCTTACTGGACTTCGCCATTTTCGCCACGAATTCGAGGACCACATTCGTGTGAAACGCTGCCGCGCCGGCGTTTGTCAGGATCTCGCCTTGTCGCCTTGCGAGAACAGCTGTCCATTGCACATGAATATCCCTCGATTCTTGCAACTCTATAAGGAAGACCGTCTGGCGGACGCCTTTGAATCGGTCTTTATGGACAATCCTCTGCCGGCATCCACGGGGCGTGTTTGTCAGCACCCTTGCGAGAGCCGATGCCGCCGCAAGACGGTCGACGAGTCGATCAACATGCGCGAGGTGCATCGGGTCATCGCCGACGCTGTGCTGATGTCCGATAAGTTCGATGAGATGGCGGGCAAGATTGTCGCCAAGCGGCTGCCCGCGACGGGAAAGAAGGTTGCGATCGCCGGCGCCGGTCCGACAGGGCTGACCGCCGCCTTCTACCTGGCCCTGCTCGGGCATGAAGTCGTCATCTACGAGTCGCATGCGGAGGCCGGTGGCATGTTGCGCTTCGCCCTTCCGGAATATCGACTTCCACGGACCGTCCTGGAGCGCGAGATTGAGATCATTCGCCGCGTCGGCGTCCAATTCGTCTTTAATTCTCGTGTCGGGACCGACGTCTCGCTTGACGAGCTGGAAGAGAAGTTCGACGCGGTGTTTCTCTCTCTGGGAACGTGGAAAGAAATGCAGGTCCGCGTTTCCGGCGACGAGGCGGCCGGAGTCTTTGGAGCCATCCCCTTCCTTGAAGGCGAGGCCAGCGGCAAGCAAGTCAAGCTCGGCGAACGGGTCGTCATCATCGGGGGCGGCAACGCCGCCATCGACTGCGCCCGCACCGCGATCCGCAAGGGGTCGTCTGCGACCGTCATCTACCGGCGCGAACGCAAGGACATGCCGGCGATACCCGAGGAAGTCGATGCCGCTGAAGAAGAGGGCGTGCGTTTCCTCTTCCTCGCTTCGCCCCATCGCATCATCAGCGAACGCGGCGCAGTCAAAGCCATCGAAGTGACGAAGACGCGTCTCGGCGCGTTCGACCCGTCGGGGCGCCGGCGCCCGGTCGACACCGACGAAATCCAAGTCGTCAGCTGCAGCAGCGTCGTTCTGGCGGTCGGCGAAAACCCTGACGACAATCTGTACAAAGCGTTCGGCCTGGCTATCGGCAAGAGCGGGATGCTCGAGGCCGATCGTTTCACCCTGGCGACCAGCCGCGAGGCCATCTACGCGGGCGGCGATTTCGTGCTCGGCGCGTCCAACGTCACCGTGGCCATGGCCCATGGCAAGAAAGCGGCGAGGAATATCGAGCTTTATCTCAACGGCGAATCTCGTTTCGACAGCCTCATGCCGACTTTCGAGTACGACCAGACGCCGCCGCAACCGAGCCCATGCTCCCGCCACAACGCGCAGTTCCTTCCAGCGGCGATCCGCGCCAAGAACTTCGGAGAAGCCGTGTCGGCGTTGCCGCCTGCAGCGGCGCGTGAAGAGGCTGGCCGCTGCCTGCGGTGCGATATCCGTGAAACGGCGCATCCCATTTCCCGTCGGTAAGGAGCAACGTTCGTGTCTCAGCAAATCTCGGTCCGCATCGACGGCGAACTGTGCACCGCTCGGGAAGGCCAGACCATATTCCAGGTGGCCCACGCGAATGGACGATACATCCCCTCCCTCTGCCATATGGAAGGGGTGAGTTCCGCCGGGTCTTGCAGATTGTGTCTGGTCGAGGTCTCCGGCGTTGGCCGCCTGCTGCCGGCCTGCACGACTCCGGTCACGAGCGGAATGGCGGTCATCACAAACTCGGACCGACTCGCCCATAATCGACTGATGGCGCTGGAGCTGCTGTTCGTCGAGCGGAACCACATTTGCGCCGTCTGCGTCTCGAACGGCCATTGCGAATTGCAATCGCTGGCGCAAAAGCTCGGTCTCACCCATGTCGACATGCCCTATAATTTCCCGCGGCTGGCGGTGGACGTCTCTCACCCTCGCTACGTCTTGGACCACAACCGCTGCATCCTCTGCACCCGGTGCGTTCGCGTCTGCGACGAGATCGAGGGCGCGCACGTCTGGGATGTGTCGTCGCGTGGCATCAACTCGATGCTGGTTGCCGAACTCGACCGCCCCTGGGGCGAGTCGAAGTCCTGCACCAGCTGTGGCAAATGCGTACAGGTCTGCCCAACCGGCGCGCTGGTCGAAAAAGGCTACGCGGTCGAGGAAATGATCAAGCGGAACACCGTAGTCGAGGAACTCGCTGTGAAGAGAGGGACGAGTCCATGAAGAAGGCGAGACTGGCCACGATGTGGCTCGACGGCTGTTCCGGGTGCCATATGTCGCTGCTCGACGTTGACGAAGCGATCATCGCGATCGCCCTGCGGGCGGAGCTGGTTTATGGGCCGTTGGTGGACGCGCAGGAGTTTCCCCACGAGGTTGACGTCACCATCGTCGAGGGCGCCGTCAGCAGCCAGGACGATCTTGAGAAAATTCGCCATGTCCGGGAGCGCACCCGCATCCTGGTGGCTCTTGGCGATTGCGCCACAACCGCGAATGTTTCGGCGATGCGCAATCGGTTTCCGGTGAAGACGATCCTCGAACGCGCCTACGTCGAAGGCGCCGACGTGCAGAAAGGAATCCCCACCGATGTCGTGCCGCCGTTGCTGAAGCAAGCCATACCGCTTCACGACGTTGTCAAAATCGACCTACACGTGCCCGGGTGCCCGCCGTCAGCCTCCTCGATCCTGTTCGTTCTCAATGAACTCTTGGACGGCCGCATCCCCGACCTGAAGACCAAAGTGCGGTTTGGCTGAGGAGGCCATCATGCGGACCATTGTCATTGACCCGATCACCCGCATCGAAGGTCACGCGAAAGTCACGATTCACCTCGACGAGGACGGCAAGGTCGCCGACACGGCGTTCCACGTCACGCAATTTCGCGGCTTCGAGAAATTCACCGAAGGCCGGCCCTTCTACGAAATG
Source organism: uncultured Alphaproteobacteria bacterium (assembly GCA_963759955.1). GTDB lineage: Bacteria > Pseudomonadota > Alphaproteobacteria > Rhizobiales > Beijerinckiaceae > Roseiarcus. Next base: position 16,046 of record CAVXCA010000074.1, on the reverse strand, counting down.
CCGGCCATCACTGCGCGCATCTGCGGAATTTGCCCGATCAGCCATCTGTTGGCCTCCGTCAAGGCTTGCGACGCCATCATGAGCGTGCGCATTCCGCCGGCCGCGGCAAAGCTGCGGGAAGTGTTGCATTGCGGCCAAATCGTGCAGTCCCACGCGCTGAGTTTCTTTCATCTCTCCGCGCCCGATCTGCTGCTCGGCTTTGATTCCGATCCGGCCCGGCGCAATGTCATTGGCGTGATCGAAGACCATCCGGCGCTCGCCAGGGACGGCATCGCGCTGCGCAAATTCGGTCAGCAGGTGATCGAAACTCTTGCCAAAGAGCGCATCCACCCGTCCTGGACCGTTCCCGGCGGCGTCAACGCTCCTCTTCAAACCGCCGGGCGCGACCGCATCCTGGCCGGCCTGCCGGAGGCCAAGGCGATCGCCCTGCGGACCCTGAGTTTCTTCAAAGGCGTCGTCGACCAGTTCGCGGACGAGATCGCTCACTTCGGCAATGCCCCCACCATGTATGCGGGGCTGGTCGACGCCGGCGGCAATTTGCAACTATACGATGGCGGCCTGCGCTTTATGGACGCGTCGGGGAATATCGTCGTCGACCGAATGGCGGCTGAAGATTATCAGCAGTACATCGGCGAAGCGACGCTGCCGAACTCGTATTTGAAAGCGCCGTATTTCAAGCCGATCGGCTTCCCGGACGGGATCTACCGCGTCGGCCCCCTCGCCAGGCTGAACTGCGCCGCCCGGTGCGGCACGCCGCAAGCCGACGTCGAATTTGCCGAATTTCACCAGAGATTCGGCAAGCCCGCGCAGAGCTCGTTCCACTTTCATTACGCCCGTCTGATCGAGATCATCTACGCTCTCGAACGGATGGAAGGCTTGCTGAACGATCCGTCGATTCTCGACCGGCATGTCCGCGCCAGAGCGGGCGTGAACGCGCTGGAAGGCGTTGGAATGGCCGAGGCGCCGCGGGGCGTCCTCATCCATCATTACAAGGTCAACGAGCAGGGGGCGATCACCTGGGCCAATCTCATCATCGCCACCGGGCACAACAATCTCGCCATCAGCCGCAGCATCGACCAGGTCAGCCGCCACTACATCGACGGACAGAAGATGAAGGAGGGCATGCTCAATCGGGTGCAGGCGGTGGTGCGGGCTTACGATCCGTGCCTGAGCTGTTCCTCACACGCGGCGGACCAGTACCCCTTGGAGATTCAGTTGGTGAATTCCGAGGGAGCCGTGGTCGACGTCATGCGCAGCAGTTGACGGCTGCGAGCGGCGTCACAAGCGACCTAGTCGCTTGGCGACGGCTTCGCCGCCAATCGGCGCACCGTCGCAATAACGTCCGGCAGCGCGGCCGTCACGGCTGCCGAGAGCCCCTCGCTCAGCGCCAGCGAGCTTGCCCCCACCGTGACAAGGTAGGCCTCCGGCGATCCGCCGTAAAGCTTGCCCGCCATGTGGAGCAGCTCCCGGGGATCGACATGGTGACCGAACGCCGACGATAGCGCCGTAGCGGCTTGCAAACGCGTTATGCGGACGCCGCCCGGCTCGAGACCGGCCTCGGCGTCGACCAAGACGACCAGATCCGCCGCGGCAAAACGTTCGGCGAGTTCCGGCGTGAGCTGGCGGCAACTGACGACGTCGGCGCCCTCGATGGCGGCCTCGGCTTCGAACGCTCGCGCGACCGCTTGACCGACCCCGTCATCGCCGCGCAGCGGGTTGCCATAGCCGATGATGAGCGTGTTCCTGGTCATATCCAGCCTTCCGCGTCACCGCCACATCGCACGCATGCGCGCCGCGAGGTCCACTTTCGGCCCTTCGCTCGCGCGTAGCGCCGGCTCGGGCGTTGCGAGCGGCCAGCTCTGGCGGTCGAAGTGTTTGAGCAGCGGCGCCGGGATGAAGCGGGTGCGGGCGGCGAAGACGTGGCGGTCGCCGCTCCTGGCCTGGCCGTGGACATAAAAGCGTTGCGGCGTAATCAGCGTCAGCTCGTCGCGCGCGCGCGTCATCGCGACGTAGAGCAGACGGCGTTCCTCCTCGATTTCCTCGCTCGACCCCGTCGCCAGGTCCGAGGGAATGCAGCCGTCGACGCAATTGAGTACGAACACCGATTTCCACTCCTGGCCCTTGGCCGAATGGATGGTGGAGAGGATGAGATAGTCCTCGTCGCGATGCGGCGGCCCCGCTTCATCGCTGGTCGCGTCGGGCGGATCGAGCGTCAGTTCGCTTAGGAAACGCTCGCGCGAGGCGAAGGTGACGGCGATGCGCTCCAGCGCGTCGAGATCGGCCGCGCGCGAGACGGCGTTGTCGTAAGCCTCCTCGAGGCTCGCGCGCCGCCAGGCTATCGCCTCGCCAAGGTCGCTCGGCCACGGCGCGCCGTGCGCGAGGCGCGCGAGCAGCGCGGCGAATTCGGCGAAGGCTTCGCTCGCCTTGGCCGGGGGCTTGAGCGAAGCGAGCGTCGCGAAGCGATCGTCCGCCGCCGCCGCGGCGACGATCTTTTCCGCGTTGCCCGGGCCGATGCCGGGCAGCAATTGCGCGACGCGAAAGCCGGCGACGCGGTCGCGCGGATTGGCGGCGAAGCGCAGCAGCGCGAGCGTGTCCTTGATATGCGCCGCGTCGAGGAACTTCAGACCGCCGAACTTGACGAAGGGGATGTTGCGCCGCGTCAGCTCGAGTTCCAGCGCGGCGCTGTGATGAGCGGCGCGGAACAGCACCGCTTGGCTCTTCAGCGTCGCGCCCGCCTCGCGGTTTTCCAAGACTTGAGCGGCGACGAAGCGCGCCTGATCGGCTTCCTCGCCGACGGCGACGAGCGCGGGGGCGGGGCCCGCGGCGCGCTCGGTCCACAGGTTCTTGGCGTAGCGCTCCGGGGCGAGCGCGATGACGGCGTTGGCCGCCGCGAGGATCGGCCCCGTCGAGCGGTAATTGCGATCGAGCGTCACCACGCGGGCGGGCGGGCTGAAGCTCTGGGGAAAATCGAGGATGTTGCGCACCGTCGCCGCGCGGAACGAATAGATCGACTGCGCGTCGTCGCCGACCACGGTGAGCCCGCGCCCCTTCGGGCGCAGCGCGAGCACGATCTCCGCCTGCAGGCGGTTGGTGTCCTGGTATTCGTCGACCAGCAGATGATCGAAGCGGGAGGCGACGTCGGCGGCGATTTCCGCTTCGGCGAGCATCTGCGCGAAATAAAGCAGCAGGTCGTCGTAATCGAGCACGCTGTGGCGCTGCTTCATCTCGACGTAGGAAGCGAACAGACCGCGCAGAGCCGCCTCGTGCGCCGCCGCCCAGGGGAAATGCCTGCCCAGAATCTCGGCGAGCGAGCCGCGCGTATTGACGACGCGCGAGTAGATCGCGAGGCACGTCGCCTTGGTCGGGAAGCGCTCTTGCGTTTGCGAAAGCCCCGCCTCGTGGCGCGCGAGCGCCATCAGGTCGGCCGAATCCTCGCGATCGTGGATGGTGAACTGCGGATCGAGGCCGAGCCGCGGCGCGTATTCGCGAATCAGCCGCGCGCCGATCGAGTGAAAGGTGCCGGCGTAGGCGGGCAGCGACCGCGCCGCCGCCTCATTGGCGAGTTTCCGTTGTAGCAGGCGCTGCACCCGCCGGTTCAACTCCGCCGCCGCGCGGCGCGAAAAGGTCGCAAGCATGATGCGCTTGGGGTCGGCGCCGGCGAGAATGAGATGCGCGACCCGATGCGCGAGCATGGCGGTCTTGCCGACGCCGGCGCCGGCGATGACGAGGAGCGGCGCCTCGTCGTGCTCGACCGCGACGCGCTGCGCGTCATTGAGGTCGTCGAGCGGGGCGGCGCGAATCAGGGCGGCGGACATGGGGGTAGGGGAACATGGTTTGCATTTTGTTCGCAAGCGGGCGCTTCAATCCCCGCGCCACCGCATTGACGCAAGGCGATCGATGCGCGCATAGACTTTTCTATGATCGATCGCGACGCCTTCTTCCGCAGCTATTACGCGCTCTCCCCATAGGAGCGGCGCGGTTCGATCGTATTGAAGCGATGCCGCCGCTAGAGCGGCCTCGTGTTTCGCAGCTCTCGGCGGCCGCCCAAACCCGGGGGCCCCCATGCCGAAAGCGAAATTTCTCAAAGATGATTCGATCGCGCCTCTGATCCGGCGTGCTTTGCCATCTGACGCGCCCGCCATAGTGCAGATGGTCGGCCGCCTTGCGCGGCATCATGGCGACGATCCTCGAGTTTAGCCTTGCTGGGCTTGAAGAAGACCTGTTCGGTTCCGCGCCCTGGATTTACGCGCTTGTCGCCGAACAATACGGCTCGTTGCTGGGCTATGCTTTACTGTGCCGTGTCTACCGCGCTCAATTCGGAGAGCGCGGCTTTGATCTGCGCCACCTGTTTGTCGCCGAGCAGGCCAGAGGCGCGGGTTTGGGAAAGCGTCTTGTCAAAGCCGCGCTCGACGAAGCCAGACTGTGCCGATGCGCATTCCTCGTCGTCGGCACCCATCCGGACAACGCTGCGGCGCAGCAGTTCTATGAAAGCCTCGGGTTCGAGCGCGTGGCTGGAACTGGGCCTCGCTTCCGGCTGATGATCGGTCGCTGACGCGTCTTGGCGACGGCTCATCGCGTCTGCAACCCCACCGGCAACGCCGCCCCACCGCCGTCAAGCGGCTGCGCCGCTCCGCCGCTCCGCCCCGGACGCGGTCGGCGCCCGCGTCTGCAGGCCGTCGCCGGTCGGCGCCGCATTGTGCTATGAAGGCGCCGTCGAAACCCCGAGGGCGCCATGGAGCCGGCGATGAGCGAACTGAACCGCATAACGGTCGATCCGAACCAATGCGGCGGCCGGCCCTGCCTGCGCGGCCCGCGTATCCGCGTCAAGGACGTGCTCGACCTGCTGGCGGCGGGCGCGAGCCGCGAGGAGATTCTCGGCGATTGCCCGCTGCTGGAAGCCGGCGACATTACCGCCGCGCTCGAATACGCCGCGCGTCAGAGCGATCACCCGGTGTTGCGCGTCGCCTGATGCGATCTTAACTGGCGCGATCGCGCTTCAACTGCGCCCGGTCAGGCTGTGGAACGCCGTGACCGGCCACGCGAGCGCGTTGGGCAGCGCCTGCACGAGGCTCGCGGCGAGTTCCGAAGCGGGAACGCTGCTCCACTTGTCCCGAACCGTGGGCGACAGCACGACGCCGACGCCGACGAGATAGACGATCACGATCAAAGCAATGAGCATACGCATCGGTCGGTTCTCTCAATGACAAGGGCGGCTGCCCGTTGCGGAACCTGCCCCATTTGGACCGCGAATCCAACAGGCGGTTCGTGGCCGATCGAGGCTTATCCGCCGCCGCGATCTCGCGCGAAGACGGCGTTTTGCGCCGGACGCGTCGGCGCCCGCGTTTGCCGGGCCCTCAGACTTCGCCGCCGGCGAGCGGATCGGGGCCGTATTTGTTCGGGCCGTCGTTTCCCCGCATCATGAAGGCGATGAACATGATGATCGCCGCGACGCCTCCCACGAACGGGATCAATATCGAGAGATACCACCATCCCGACCAACCCAGGTCGTGAAGGCGGCGGACCGCGACCGCGATAGCGGGAAGCATGAAGGCCAACATGACGAGGCCCGCCAGCGACAGCGCGAGGATCCCGAGAATCGACATCGAACCGTCTGTCGAGGTCGCCAACGCCAGGGACGCCGCGATCGTCTCGAACACGGCCGCAATCAACATGAGAAACAGCGCGAACCACCAGTACTCGGAACGGCGCGCTCGCCCGTGAAACCCAGCATATTGGCGTTGCAGACAGGTTTGCACCGACTCCATGAAGGTCATCGCCCTTCCGTTCATCGGCGCGGCCCGTCCGGCGCTCGCGGCGCGCGGGTCCTTCGCTTGGCGCTGTGCGATCAACGCTCTGAGCGCGGCGACGTTCACGGCGCCGCGCTGGGCCCCCGCCGGCGCGCCGTCGTCGGCGTCCGCCGCGGACGAGGCCGCCGCCAATTGCGGCGCGGGCGGCGGGGCGGCCGGCGGCGCGGCAAACAACGCCGTGAGCGCGGGGTGAGCGCCGGCCGCGCCCCAGGCCTCGTCGCCGTCGGTCCACACCAAGGTGTCCGCGCTCAGGCGGCCGTCCTGCGCAAAGTCGCGAAGCTGCTGGAGCGGGTAGGGGCCATAGGTGTCCGGCGGGACGTGGACATGCCATTGCGGCGCCGTCGAAGCCGCCGGCGCGCCGCGCGCCGACGACAATCTGCTATTCGAACTGGGATCGACGTCATTCACGATTAGGCCCCCGGGCGCGAACGTGCGCGTCTTAGCCGACGTTCCCCTATTCGCGTCAGCCGCATGCGAAAACTGCGGCCGTTTGCCGCATCTTGCAAGCGCGAATTGTCGGCGCCGGCAAGAATGGGACGCCGAGGGCGTCGGCGCAAAGGGTTGACGGCGGACGACGGCTTCGCGCTCGCCTAGGCTCGATGGCGAGCGCGACGATTCCACGCGGCGGGGCTTGCAATTGCGCTGTGCGCCGGCGACGAAACGAAGCCGCGGAGACATCGATGAGCCAAGACCGAGTTCAACCGCCAAATCCGGCGCCGCGCTCCGGCATCCCGATCGGCGTCTGGGCGCTCGGCTTCGTTTCGCTGCTGATGGACGTCTCCTCGGAGATGATCTACGCGCTGCTGCCGATCTATCTCGTCACGATTCTCGGCGCGTCGATGGAGACGGTCGGCGCCATCGAGGGCGTCGCCGAGGCGACGGCTTCGGTGACCAAGATCTTCTCCGGCGCGCTGTCGGACTGGCTCGGCAAGCGCAAGGCGCTGACAGCGCTTGGCTACGGCCTCGCTGCTTTGACGAAGCCGGTTTTTCCGCTCGCCGCCTCGATCGGCTGGGTGATGGCGGCGCGCTTTGTCGACCGGATCGGCAAGGGCATTCGTGGCGCGCCGCGCGACGCGCTGATCGCAGACATCGCTCCGCCGGAGCTGCGCGGCGCGAGCTTCGGCTTGCGACAGTCGCTCGACACGGTCGGCGCCTTCCTCGGCCCGCTCATCGCCGTCGCCGTGATGGCGCTGACGGGGAATCGCTTCCGCGTCGTGTTCTGGGTGGCGGCGCCGCCGGCGTTCCTCGCCCTCGGCCTGTTGCTCGCCGCGGTGCGCGAGCCCGCGCCGGCCAAGGGGCCGCGCTCGGCCCGCTTGCCTTTCAGCGGTGGGGCGCTCGGCGAATTTGGCCTGGCCTTCTGGTTCGTCGTGGCGATCACGACCGTGTTTACGCTCGCGCGCTTTTCCGAAGCCTTTCTGGTGCTGCGCGCGCAAGCGCTCGGCCTGCCCGTGGCGCTGGCGCCGATGACGCTGGTGACGATGAACGTCGTCTACGCGCTCGCCGCCTATCCCGCCGGCGCGCTATCCGACCGGTTCGACCGGATGACGATCGCCACGCTCGGCTTCGTGGCGCTGATCGGCGCCGATCTCACGCTCGCTTTCGCCGGCGGCGTGCTTGGCGCGGCGCTCGGCGTCGCGCTGTGGGGGCTGCATCTCGGGCTGACGCAAGGGATTTTGTCGACCCTCGTCGCCGACGCGGCGCCGTCGAGCCGGCGCGGCGCCGCCTTCGGCGTCTTCAATCTGGCCAGCGGCCTCGCCCTGCTGGCGGCGAGCCTGGTCGCCGGCGCGCTGTGGGACGCGTTCGGCGCCCGCGCGACGTTCCTCGCCGGCGCCGCCTTCACCGCCCTCGCGCTCATCGGCCTCGCCGTCGCAGCGCGCGCCGCGCCGGGAATTCGCGCGAGCTTGGAGCGCTCCAAGCGCAAGCAAACGCGCAAGCGGAGTTAGTCGGCGGGCCCTCGGCGATGGCGCGGCGCCTTGCAAACCCGTTCGCGCCCGCCGCAGCGGCCGGCCTGCGACAATCGGCCACGTCGCCGGCGGGCCGCCGACACCCCAACTTATCCTTGCGATGGTGCAAGATTGCGTCGTCGCACATGAAAGAAAGAAGGAGGCAGGGGATGCGCAACATTTTAGAGACGGGTTCGCCCCGCCTGTCCCGCCGCACGCTGCTGATCGGCGGCGTCGCGTTGGGCGCTGCGCCGATACTCGCTTCGACGCAAGCGTTCGCCACCCCCAAGGTTTCGCAGGCCTGCGTGCATTACAGCCAGTCGCCGACCGGCGATCATCGTTGCGGCAATTGCCGCCTGTTCCGCGCGCCGTCGTCGTGCCTCGACGTCGAGGGCGTGATCACCGACGACTGCAGCTGCAGGATCTGGCTGCCGAAGGTCGGCTGACGCGCACAACGATCGGCTTGTTCGTTGCCGGCCCCGCAAGGGGGCGTGAAGCGATTTCCGCCCGCCGCGCGGCACCGCCGTTGCCGGGAACTTCCGGGCGGACTAAGATTGTCATTTGCCGTGCGGATTCGCGCAGGGCGGGGAAGCGCGTTTCTACATGACCGGTAAGGCCAAGCGCGGGGCTTACGATATTTCGACGCGGGCGTCGCTCGGACGTCTGCGGCGGCGGCTTGCGTGCCTGTTGGGCGTGGTCGCGATTCTGCCCAATCTGATGGCGTCGATGGCGTGGGCGTCGCACGCGCGCGGTGTCACGCCGCTCGGCTTCGGTACCGGTCAGGTGGTCGTCTGCACCGAATCCGGCTCGATCGTGGTCGATTCGCGCGGCGAGCCGCTTCCGGGGTCTCATGGCGATTCCGACTGCGCGTGTTGCCTGCTCTTGATGCAGGGCGCCGCTCACGCGCCCGACCCGGGCGGCGTCGCCTTCCAGCCGCCGCCGCGCTCGGCAGTCGCCTTAGCCTACGTCGAGGCCGCCATTTCGACGGCGCCGCGCAGTTTGCGCGCCGGCGCGCCTCCGCGCGGTCCGCCCGTCGTCTGACGGGCGCTTTTACCAGCGCCTTCCCAGCCAATCGCTCCGACCCCGCGGCGCGCCTTGTAGCGCGGCAGCGGCGCGTCGGACGCGGATGTCGCCGCTAGCCTTCCTGCCGCGCTTAGGCTCGGAGGCGCTCCTCCCCGCCATTCCACGAGGCCGTCCATGGGCGCCGTCGCCAAGACTTACCTGCCGCGCTTTTCTCCGCTTGTCCCCGAACCGCGCCCCCCGGCGAACGACCGGGCGCCCCCGGACGATCGCTACGCGCTGCAAGCTTCATGGAGCCTGCGAATTCCCGCGCGTTACACCATCTTCGCGATGGGCGATCCCACCGACGGCGTCTTCGAAACGTCCGAGGGGTCGGTGATGATATTGCGTAAGCTGCCCGACGGTCGCCGCAAGATCATCGACATCGTCGGACCCGGCCGGCTGTTTGGCTTTTCCAAGGAGCGCCGTCACGATTGCTCGGCGGAAAGCCTGTCGCCGTGCATGATCCTCGGTTACGAACGCGCGAGCCTCTCTTCGCACCCTGCGATCGCAGCTCGGGTCACGACCGCATTGATGGAGGAGGTTCATCGGCTGCGCGAAGTCGTATCTTTGCTCGGCCGCAAGTCGGCGATGGAGCGCGTGGCCTCGTTCTACGCCGCGCTGCTGCCCGACGAGGACGCGCGGCGCGCCACCGTTCCGGTGCCGGTGACCCGCGGCGAAATGGCCGACTATCTCGGCCTCACCATCGAAACTGTCAGCCGCAACGTCGCCAAGCTGAAGCGATTGTCGGTTCTCGGCAAGGAACTTCCCGACGAGATCAAAGTGCTCGACGGCGCGCGCCTCAGGGCGCTCGCGCGCGGAGAAGACGCAGACGAATAGGAGCGCGAGTGCGCGTCGGCGCCGGCGCGCGAAAGCCGCCCCTCATGCCGCCCGCCCGCGCAAGTGGTCCCTCAGCCCATCTGCGAGATGGTCGAAAGCGAGCCGCACCCGGCGCGTCGCCTTCGAATCCTTGTGCATGACGAGCCAGACCTCCAGCCCATAGCGTAGCGCGCCGGGCAGCACGGGCACGAGTTCACTCGTGCGACGGGCGATGGCTTCCTGGCAGCCGCCGATGCCGACGCCGGCGCGTAGCGCCGCAAGCTGCGCCAGATCGCTGTCGCAGCGAAAGCCGAAATTTTCCCGCGAAAACGGTTCGAGCGCGGCGCCGACGGCGCGGAACGAGCGGTCGTCGCGATCGAAGCCGATGACGCAGTGGCCGGCGAGGTCGGCGAGCGTGCGCGGCGTTCCGCACCTGGCGAGATAGTCGCGATGCGCATAGAGGCCGATCGGCGAGCGGCCGATGCGCCGCGCGACGAGCGCGCTCTGCGTCGGGCGGATCATGCGCACGGCGATGTCGGCGTCGCGCCGCGCCAGATCCTCGTTGCGATTGGTTATCGCGAGTTCGAGCGCGATTGCCGGATGCGCGGCGCGAAAGGAGGCGAGAATCGCCGGCAGAACCTCGCAGCCGATGATCTCGCTGGCGGTCACCCGCACCACGCCGCGCTCGGCGCCCGCCTCGCCCGACGCGGCGCGCCGGAGCGCCGCCGCGGCGGCGATCATCGCCTCGACGTGCGGGACGAGATCGAGCGCTTCTTGAGTCGGTTCGAGGCCGCGCGGCGAGCGCGTGAACAGCGCGAGGCCGAGCGCCTGTTCCAGCGCGTCGATATGGCGGCCGACCGTCGGTTGGCTCAGCGACAACTTTCGCGCCGCGCCCGACAGGCTCGCTTCGCGCATCACCTCGCCGAAGCTGCGCAAGGCGTCCCATGGCGGTTCGCGTCTGGTCATACGAAAATGTATAGCCGCGCCGCGCAAATAGGCAATTCCCCGCAGAGCGCCGCCGGCTTTAGGGATGGCGGCGAGACAAGCCGCAAAGGAGCTTTCGATGGACATGACCGCCGCATCGGCGCCAGGCGCCCCAGCCCTCGAAACGCGCTCGCGCGCCTCGCTGGGGGCGGTCGCTGGCGGCGTCGCCGTGCTGTTGCGGCTCGAGGGCCTCGCGGTGTTCGCGGCGGCGCTTGCGGCCTATTCCTATCTCGGCGCATCCTGGATCGCCTTCGCGGCGCTGTTCCTCGCGCCTGACGTCGCAATCGCCGCCTATCTCGCGGGGCCGCGGCTTGGCGCTTTCGTCTACAATCTCGCGCACGCTTACTTCGCGCCGTTGGCGCTCGCCGCGGCGGGTCTGGCGATCGGCGCGGGCGCCGCCGAGGCGCTCGCCCTCGTCTGGATCGCCCATATCGGCATCGACCGCGCGCTCGGCTTCGGGCTGAAATACGCGACCGGCTTCGGCGAAACGCATCTGGGCCGCGTCGGGCGCGCGGCGTCCTAAAACGCCAGCCAAGAAGAAAGTGTCCCCGATGCGCATTCACGCCCTTCAGACCGGACGCGTGCAGGTCAAGACGAGCCAGCTCGTCGCGCGCGCCCATGGCCTCGCGCGCCGCCTCGCGCCGCTTTTCGACGAGACTTGGTCGGACTGGCTGCCGACCTACGCCTTCGCCATCGAGCATCGCGACGGGGTCATTCTCGTCGACTCCGGCGCGAGCGCGGCTCTGAAACGGCTGCCGCGCTGGCATCCCTATTTCCGTCTCGCCGCGCGCTTCGAAATCGAACCCGAAGAGGAAGCCGGAGCGCGCTTGCGTGCGCTCGGCATTGGGCCGAGCGACGTCAAGCTCGTCGTTCTCACCCACTTGCACATCGATCACGACGCCGGCCTCGCCGCCTTTCCCCACAGCCGCACGCTGGTCAGCCCCGGCGAAATCCGCAGCGCGTCGGGCCTTTCCGGACAAATCCGCGGCTACCTGCCGCAGCGCTGGCCATCGAGCTTCGATCCCGAGCCGCTGGTGTTCGCCGCCGAGCCCTATGGGCCGTTCACGCATTCGCGCCGGTTGACCGCGGACGGCGCCGTCGTCGCCGTGCCGACGCCCGGCCATACCCCCGATCACGTTTCGGTCGTCGTCGAGGACGGCGACGCGGCGGTGCTGATCGCGGGCGACGCCTGCTACAGCGAAGCGAGCCTGATCGAAGGACGCCTCGACGCCATCAGTCCCAACGAAGCGATCGCCTTGGCGACGCTTTCCCGGCTCAGGGAATTGGCCGCCGCGCGGCCGACGGTGTTCCTGCCGACCCACGATCCGCAATCGGCCGACCGCTTGGCGCGCCGCCAGAGCGTCGCCATCGGCGCGGCAGCCGGCGGTGTGCCGGCCAAGCGCCTTGCGAGCCCGGGCGCGCCATGCTAAGCGGCGCGCCGGCCCCGCGCCGAGGTTTTGCCCTCGCCGACGCGTCCTCCGGAGAGGTGGCAGAGTGGTCGATCGCGCCGCACTCGAAATGCGGAGTACGTGCAAGCGTACCGGGGGTTCGAATCCCTCCCTCTCCGCCAATTCATGCCTATAACTATTTGATATATATAGCATAATCTCTCAAAGACTCGCGACGGTCCCAATCGCGGTCCAAATATCGCCTCGCGCTAGACCGCGCCTTTCGCCGCGGCGAGGCGTTGCGAATTGCTCGCGGCTATTTTTTCGCCCGTCTTAGATGACAGTAGGTCGGGCAGCATACTACGCCGAGCAACATACGGGCTACGTCTTGGGCCGCTGGTCAGCAGGCAACGAACGGCGCTCAAACACGCGCCCATTGCTCAAACGATTGCGATCCGCGCTGATGGCTTCGACGCGTTCTTCGGCCAAACGCCGGACAGCGGCGTCTGGACCGCGGCGGACTTCCTCGGGTGCAGCGTCGAGGTGATCGAGACGCGCTACGGCACGTTCGACAACCAGAGTCTGTTCCTGGCCGCCGATGCGTTGTGCAAGGGCACCAAGCAGAAGGAGGCGACGCGACGCGCCGTCGCCGCCGGCATCGGCTACCTCGTCTGACGAAGAATACAGGCGACCTATGCGGTTGCCTGGTGCCCTCGACACCCGCAAAATGGGGGCGGCGGAGGCGCCTATGTCGGTCGATCTGGTCAAGACGGAAATCGCGCGGTTCCTGAAAGACGACCGGCCCGGCGTACTCTGCATCCGCGGCAAGTGGGGCGTCGGCAAGACCCACGCCTGGAAGGAAGCGCTGAAGGCGGCGCTCAGCGAAAAGCGCCTCGGGTTGCTGAAATATGCCTACGTGTCGCTGTTCGGGCTGAACTCGCTGGAAGCCTTCAAATACGCGGTGTTCGAGAACAGTCAGAACATCGAAAAGGGCGTACGCGACGCCGGTTTCGAGACCCTCGAAGACTTCGTCGGGGCGGCGTCGCGCTGGCGCCCCGTTTTGAAAGCGTTGACCTCGGGCGCCATGGTGACGCGATGGCTCGGCCCGGAGGGCGTGCAGGCCCTGTCCTTCCTGGCGGTGCGCAAGCAGATCGTCTGCATCGACGACTTCGAACGCCGCGGCAAGAGCCTCGACGCCGCCGACGCGCTCGGACTGGCGTCGTTCCTTCGCCAGGAGCGCGATTGCAAGGTCGTGCTGATCCTCAACGAGGAGAAGCTCGACAAGGAAAGCCGCTCCGATTTCGATCGCCATCTCGAAAAGGTCGTCGACGTCTCGCTCGCCTACGATCCGTCGCCGGCGATGGCGGCCAAGATCGGCGCCGGCGGCGACAGCGAGGCCGAACGCCTGGTCGCCGAACGCTGCGTCGCGCTCGGGATCACCAATGTCAGGGTGATCCGGCGCGTGCTGCGGCTCGTCGAGACTGTCCTGCCCAAGCTCGCCGACTACGATGCCGAGGTGGCGCGCATGGCCGCCGCGGCGCTGACGCTGTTCTGCTGGTCGCACGACCAGCCCGACGAGGCGCCGCCGCTCGACTATCTGGAAAACCGGATGCGGGACATGGCCGCGCTCGACCGCAAGCCGCCCGACGGGACGGACAAGGCGGGATGGATGGCTACGCTCGACGCCTACGGCTACCGCTGGACCGACGCGTTCGACCTGGCGCTGATCGACGCCGTGCGAAAGGGCTATTTCGACGACGATCGGCTGGCGCGCGAGGCGGCGAAACTGCACGCGAAACTCGTCAAGAGCCACGCCGAAGGCTCGTTCGAATCGGCCTGGCGCCGCTTCCACGATTCATTCGCCGACGACCAGGACGAGACGCTCGACGGCATCCGCGACGCTTTCGCCCACCTGGTCGAACATCTGACCCCGACCGACCTCAACGGCGCGGTGGCGCTGTTCAAGCGCCTGGGCAGGCCCGAAGAGGCAACCGCGATGCTGGCGCAGTTCATCGAGGCCCATGGGGCGGATCGGGCGCTGTTCGACCTAAGCGCCTACCCGTTCAGCCAACACGTCGACGACCCCGACGTCCAAGCCGCGTTCGCCGCCAAGCTGGCGCAGGAGGCGCCGCCGCCGGCCGACGTCGCCTCGATGCTCGACGGCATCGCCGAGGGCTGGTCGCCTGAGCGGCTGGAGGCGCTCGCCGCGGCACCGGTCGAGGAATACCGTCGCGCCTTCAAATCGCGCCGCGGCGCGGGTCTGCGGACGATTCTCGCCGCCGCTTTGCAGTTCGCGCGGATCGGCAACGCGACGCCGCCGATGCAGGAGATCACCCGGCGGGCCAAGCTGGCCCTGCGGGCGATCGGCGGCGAGTCGCCGATCAACGCCCTGCGCGTCATTCGCCTCGGCGTCGCCCCCGAGCCGCGACCCGCCGCGCAAGACCAAGCGCCTCCGGTCGAGGACGCCCCGCCGCCTTCCCGCCACGCCTGATCGCCCGCCAGGCCTGGTCGTCCCGCGAAGACTGAACGCCCGCGGCGAAGCCTTCCGCCACATGCCGCCCGGCGCCGCGTCGCGCCGCGCCGCGCCGCAATGGTCGCGCCGGCGCCGCGAACCTTCAAGCGCAATCCGCGCGCGGCGGCGCCCGCCGTCACATTGAACGGCTCGCTGGGAGCCCATTCTAGCGCCGCAGCATCGTCGTCCCGTGCATCGCCTCCGGAGCCGGCGGCCGGGCCGGGCGAACGCGCGGCCTTCGCCTTTGCGGGGACACACGGGGGGACACGCGCGCGCCAAAGTTAGTTTGGACAGCCCTCGTAGCTGGCAACTGCCGGGCTCCGTTGTCGCCATTGGCCTCGAAGGTATCGTATTGCACGGCCCTCACGCTCCGACGTTGGTCACGTACGGGAACACCACCCTGCGCCAGCGCCCCGCGTGATCCTGTAGTCGGACGACCACACGCATCGGTTGGCCCTTGGTTCCGATCGCTTGGTCGACGATTACGGTGGCAGAACCGTAAGTCTGCGAATGCGCGAGCACGGGGTACTGGAAGCTGTGGACGTTTTCCGTCGGGTGCTGGAATATCAGCAATTTTGTGATGATCGAGCGCCGTCGTACCCAAGGACGCCGAATTTTGACGTCCGACAACTTGATCGGATGGTCAGACACGTTCGTTGCTAGGAATTTTAGGGCAAACTGGGTCGTCACTCTCCCGTCCGACCGAGTAGACTGCGCCCAGAAGCTCTGGCCATCGAGAGGCACCATCAGCAGCGACGGCTTCGGGCGCTCGCTATGGGTCTTGAACGCCGCGACGATCGGGAGGACGACGCACGCCAACGAGAGTGCCAGCCCGTAGTTGGCAAACGCTTCGGACGCCCAGTCAATTTGGAAATGCTTGCCTTCGAAAATGACGCCCCACGACGCCCAAGCACAGGCCGATAGGCACCAAAGCAAGAGCGCGCTGCGCCCCCAAAAGGAGCTGATCGCGTCTGTGATCGCCTTGAGAGAGATCGGGTCAGCCATTGCGCCCTACACACCCATGCCGGCCCGCTGCGCTGTATGCCAGGCGGGGCGCGTGTTGATACGCTTGCCGTCGCACTGGCTGCAGCGTAACCGCCGCCGCGCCTCGGGGACAGCCACCGTATCGGGAAACTGGTCAACGACGACGTCCGCCTTATGGCCGCAGTCCTCGCATGTCGCGGTCACGGCGCGCACGCCGTTCTCGCGCATGTTGCCGAGGGTCATTGGCGGGCCTTTGTATGCGGTCATGGATCGGCACTCTGTCAAACGGTGTCCAAAATTGCACGTCGAAACACACCGATCGGCACGCCTAGGCACTGACTATGTTGGGTAGAAGCGCGATCAACATGTGACGCCGCTTCACACCTTGGCCTCGTAGGCGAGATCGTTCAGCAAGATGTCTCGCTTGTTTCGCAATCGCCTCAATTTCGCAGCCTGGCGCCCGACCGGCCCGAGGGACCCGCTCCACCGCCCGTCTTGTCACGGCTGCGGCTGACCAATTCGGCTGCATCCACCTTCAAGGCGTCCGCCT
>CAVXCA010000073.1:0-24846 GCA_963759955.1 uncultured Alphaproteobacteria bacterium | reverse complement strand
AAATCTGGCAGGGGCCCAGCGGGCCGATCCAGCGCTCGGCGTCGGGCAGCTTGAGCCCCATGTAACGCGAGCCCTCGAAGCCGAGCGCGCCGGGGATGAGGTAGTCGCGCCAGGTTTCGAGATACTCGCCGTTGGCGACGGAGACGGGCTCGCCGGCGACGACGGGCGCCGCTCCAGCGGTGTCTACGCCGGCCGCGGCCGTATCTGTCGCGCCATCGGCGGCCGCATCTGCCACTTTGGCTCCTGCCGCGGCTTCATCCGCGACCGAACCGACCAATTTTCCGGCACCGTCGGTCGCCGCCACAAGCGTGACGGTTTCAAGCGCCTTGTATAGGATGTAGCCGCCAGCTTGCGCTACGCCCCCCTCTTTCCATTCCTTGACAACCGGTTTCGCCGCTTTCTTGGCCGCATCCCACCCGTCGGGAGTCGCCAGGTGCCCAGGCACCAAAAGATCGGCTCCAAGTTGCGCATTGTCCGCGAGACCGCTTCCGACTCCGCTCCAGAACTGACCAGCGCGCGCCGTTGCAGCTTGCACCTCTGGGTCATTGCTCAGAGCTTGCGAGGTTTCTGGATCGACCCCCTCCATGTAAGGGAGGCCGGCTGTCGCAGTGTCCGCTAAACCATGTCCGAGGGCCTTCACCCCCGCTACGGTTTGCTCAAACCCATGCTTGGCTCCGTCCCAGGCCTTCTCGTACCAGGCCCTATCCGGAGCTGCGCAAGCCCCTACGATAACCGTTGCGTTTGCGTTGTCCGGGTCGCGCGAAACCGGATCGACCGGAATGGCGCGCGACGGAACCTGTTGCTGGACGGCGGCGCAGTCGGCTGCGGGGGGCGTTGCGGGCTCACCCACTAAACGGTCTCCTCGCCCAGACTCTTTTGCGTCTCCATCGCGCCGAGACCGACGCCGTTCGCCCAAGCGTCGTCGAGATGGGCGACCGTGGCGTAGCCCGTCGAGCAGACATAGTCGGAGGCGACGGCCGCATGCGCGTGCCCGAGATAGCCCGACGATATGATGCCCCTTCCCACGCCGGGCTCATGGCCGGTCGAGGTCGCGCAGCGCGAATTGAGCTGGAAATCGTAGTTGCCGTTGTTGCGCACCGTGGGCGAGTAGCGCACCGCCGTCGAAAGATTGGCGATGGTCGTATAGGCGACCGGGACCATGCAGGACCCGCGCGGCGTCAGGCAGACGTCCGGCCCCTTGGTGACGATCACGTTCGACGCGTCCTTGCGCGCGGAGATGCGGCCCATGCTCATGCGAAGGTCCTTTCTGTGAGATCGCGGTCGCTCGCGCTGTTCGACCCGGCGGCGCCGGCGCCCGGCGCACAGAGGATGCGCGCCTGCTCGAACTCACGCATCGCGAAATTCACCCGCCACGAAGCGAACACGCGCCAATCGCGCACGTCCGCTTCTGCGACGTCGAGAAACAGCGTGTCGAGATTCATCGCCTTGCGCTCGATCGATCCGTCCGCGCGCGCGAAATCGACGACCATCCGATCGCCGGGGAGGCCCAGCGTCACGAGAGCCTGCTCAGCGTTGAGGCCGAGCAGCCGCACGGTCTCGTCGCCGCGCAAATAGCCGTCGACGACGAGGTCCGGATGGGCGGAATTGTGATAGGCGAATTGGTAATCGGGCGGCCAGTTCGGCCAGATCTTGTCGATCCAATTCTGATCGTAGGTTCCGCCCAGCGGCAGGCGCGGCTCCCACGCGCAGGGGATCGGGCCCAGGCTCTGCGGCTTGTAGATCTTGTAGGGGTCGGCGATCGGCTCGCTTTCGAGCTCGATCTGCGGCGCCGGTTGCGACGTCGTGTGATCCGTCCATTCGGCGTCGATCCAGCCGCGCCCGATCGGGTTCTCGTGAATGTCTTCGATGACGGGTTTGCCCTCGGAATCCTCGCCGCGCGCGAGCAAGCCGCCGAAGGCGAATTCGTAGCGGATCGGCACTTGCGCGATCGGCTCGGCCCGCGAAAGCTCCCAGCGTTCGAAATCGCGCCGGTGTTTTCGCCACTCGCGCTTTTCCTCCGCCGAGAGTTCGCGCTTCCACCGCGGAAGCCAATGCCTCGGCCCGGTCACATCGAGGAGCTTGCCGACGATCGGCTCGCCGTCGCGCTCGATCCTCACGCCGCATCGCCAGCGTTCGCGCGCGGCTCCGCCGGGCGAACGCGCGACGGCGTTGACGATGACGTCCGTGCGCGGCTTGTTGGGAACGAGATCGCTCGGATGCCAAAGCGAGCTGACGTTGACCGCGCCGTGGCACTTGTCGCTGAAGACCATCGGCGCCTGCTCTTCGGCGATGACGAGGCGCCCGTTCGGCGCGATTTCGTAGGTCGCCTTGACGATGACGATCCCGAAGTCGCGGCCGCGATTGTCGCTGCTGTAGTAGCGAAAATTGGGGAACGGCGAGAAATTCCTGAGCTCCGGCACGATCGGCGGCCTCAGTTGTTGTCGATCATCGCCGAGAGGAGCTGCACATGCGACTCGCCCTCGGCATAAACCTTGACGCCCTTGAGCAGGATGTCGCCGTTCTTCTTCATGATCAGAACCGATTTCGGCGGCGTCTCGTTGCCGTCCTTGTCCTTGCCGCCGCCGACTTCGACGATGAACTCGTCGCCGACCTTGATCGTGTAGGTGTTGCCGACGTTGGTGTTGAAATTCGTTCCGACGCCGAGGTCGCTGTTCACTCCGATCTGCTCGGTCTTGTCGATCCCCGTCACGGTGTTGTGCATCTTGGTGATGAGCTGGTTGAGGATCCCCGGCCCGACCATCCCCGCCACGCTCGACGCGAGCGACGCCGCGCCCGCGGCCATGCCGGCGCCGCTGTCGGTGTTGAGCAGGCTCGCGGGGGCTGCGTCGACGGCGGCGTTGCTCGCCGGCGGCAGGCCGATGATCTGCGAGAGGCTGCCGCCGATCTGGTGGCTCATGTTGGCGGCGATCTGCAGCGAATGGTTGGCCCCGATCGATTGGATCGAGTTGGCGTCGACGCGATGGGTGTGGTTGTTGCGCGTCTTCTGGGTGTGGTCCTTCTCGGCGTGCATGAACAGGTTCTGGGCGCCGTTGTCGTCCTCGAACGTCAGCTCGTTGAAGCCCGAGGCTTTGTGCGTCTTCGAGCGCCAGGCCATCTTGGTCTTCTTCGCCGGCAGCTCGTAGGGAACCGTCAACGTCTGCGGGTTGGGCACGCACCCGACCACGATCGGGCGGTCGGGGTCGCCGTCGATGAAGGCGACCATGACTTCCATGCCGATGCGCGGGATGACCTGGCCGCCCCAGCCCTGGCCGCCCCAGACCTGGCTGACGCGCACCCGGCAGCTCTTGTCGTCGTGGCGGTCCCAGTAGAAGTGCACCAGGATGCGGCCGTGGTCGTCGCAGTCGATCTCCTCGCCCTCGGCGCCCGTCACCAGCGCGGTGTGCAGCGAATGGATCAGCGGCTTGGGCGTCGCCAGCGGCGCGCGGAACGGGCGCTCAGTGGGCAGCAACTCGATCCAGTCGGGCGCGGCGGGCGGCGCGACCGCCATGTTCGAGCGGTAGTCCTGGGTGACGAACTCGTGGCGCGTGCGCACCACGAGATAGTCGCGGTTCTCGCCGCCGCGCGGATGGTCGGTCAGCGCGACCAGCGCGCCGGGAAACAGCGACACCGCCTCGCCGACGCCGTCGCGCCGCCGGTCGAGCGCCTGCTCGGCCTCGAGCTCGATTCTGGCGTAGAACTCGCCGGGATCGGGCGCGTCGTACGTGCCGGGGTGGTCGTAGACCTCGAGATTCGAGCGGGTGTAGGAATCGACGCCGGCGCGTTCGACCGCCATCCGCCGGTTGGGCAGGAGATGGTTGTAGTCGTTCATCGCGAACTGGCCGGAGCGGAAGTCGCGCCGGCTCGTCCATTGCCACAGATGCTGGCGGCGCGCGCGCTCGGCCGCCTCGTCGACCGGAACGTAGGGGATCGTCGCCAGCCCCGGCGCCGGCTGGTGCGAGGCGAGCCCGTCGGCGAGCACCAGCCGATGCACGCCCTCCTCGTGCTCGAAGAAATAATAGACGCCGTGCTGCTCCATCAGCCGGCAGACGAAGGCGAGGTCGGTCTCGCGGTACTGCACGGTGTAGGGCAAGGTGGGGTAGTCCGCCGTCGTCGCGACGCGGTAGTCGGAAAAGCCGTGGTCGGCGAAGGTCGCCTTGACGATGTCGATGACGGTCTTGTCGTGGAAGATGCGGCAGTCCGAGGTCTTGCCGAGCAGCCACAGCCACGGCCGCAGCGTCATCTTGTAGATATGGAGGTCGTGGCGCATGCCCACCCATTCGGCGTGGACGAGCACGCCGTGGTGATGGCGCTCGGGCGCGTCGGGCGCCTCGGACGTGATGACGCAAGGCTGGCCGAGCGCGGCGTCGAAATCGATGTCGGCGGTCGGGCTCAGCGCCTCGATGTCGATCTCGAACAACTCGGAAAGGCCCTCGAGCGCGGTGAACCGCGCCAGCGCCAGCTCCTTGTCGCCCAGCGGCGTCCTCAGCCGCGCCGCGCGCTTGGTCTGATCCAGCATGTCGGTCTCCCTTTGGCGCCAGAAACCCCTGCGCCCCGCCACGGCCGCGGCGGGGCGTCGTCGCGCCGACCGCCGAGCCCGCGGTTCATTACGGGATAGCGGGACGGCCAGAACGCTTGCGCCGACAGGGCCCAAGCGGATCGCCGGCGCATGAGGCGAAGCGCATTCGCGCGCGCTCCTGGCGCCGACCGAATTTGACGGCCGCAACGTGCCGATTGCGCGCCGGCGCGGTCAAGCCGACGCCCCGACGTTTGGCGAGAAAATCACGCCAACGTGACGGGATTCGCCGCGGCAAAAAGTCGCCCCGTGAAAGCAGGCGGCGCCGCCGTTCCCCCAGCGCAAATTGGCGACGCCTACCAAGGCGAGCGTGGCAACGCCGTGACAAACGGCGGCCGGCCTGGCAGGGCCGACGGGAAGCCGATTGCCCGTTATCCGGCGCGCCGGCGCCACCGCCGAGGAGCTTCGCGCTGCGGCAAGCGCAATTGTTGTGACGCTCCGCTGCCGAAGAACGCTCTCCGCGCGTCCCCATCTGCGCGGGAACGCGAGGCGCCGGCGAGAACAGAATCCTATCGATGCAAGCACATCAGGTCAGTGTCACGCTGCAAATGGCATTCGTCGACGCTCGACATCAACGGCGGATGTCCGGGTTCCCGGCGGCGCGCCGTGACCGCGGGGTTCAATATTGGTCGGCGGGGACGCTCGACACGGACCCGCGAGAGAAATCTCTGGGGAAGGTCGCGCGAAAGGGGGCAAGAATTGGAGCCGGTTCATACGGAGAGGCGAGAGGCGAAGTATGGCTGACGAGCCGACATTGAGAGATCCGCCGTCTGGAAGCCGACAATTGGGTTTCGCGTTTCAGCATCTGCGATATGCCGTGGCGGCAGCGGACCACGGGAGCTTTCGGCGAGCCGCCGACGCTTTGATGGTTCGGCAATCCACGCTGAGCCGCTGCATTCGCCAGCTCGAGGAATCGATTGGCGTCGTGGTATTCGAGCGAACGAGCGGCGGCGTGCGCGTGACGCGGGCGGGAGAAGATTTCCTGCGCGCCGCCCGCTCGATTCTGGAGCAAATGGACGCGTTGGCCGCTGTCGCCCATAGCGCCGGCCGCGGCGAGGCCGGACGGCTGACGATCGGCTTCCATACGTCGCTGTCCGCCGGCAATCTGCGCGCGACCTTGCTGGACTACGCTCAGCAGTTCCCGCAAGTCGACATCGGCCTGATCGAGGGTTCGCGGACGCGCCTCGACGCGGCGCTGCGGAACGGCGCATTGGACATCGCGATCGTTACGGGAGAGACCTCGCTCGTCGGCGCCAGAGCCACGCCGCTCTGGAGCGAGCGCATCGTCGCGGCGCTGCCGGAAGGGCATCGGCTCGCGACCCGCGAGACGATCGCTTGGTCCGACCTGAGAGGCGAGACGGTTCTGCTGAATCGCCATGATCCGGGGGACGAGTTTCAAGACCTCGTCGTCGCCAAGCTCGCCTCTCCGCAGAATCGGCCTGAGATCGTATGGCAAAATGTGAGCCGCGGAACCCTGAAGACTCTCGTCGGCGCCGGTTTCGGCATCAGCGTGATGACCGAGGCCTGCATCGGCGCGAACTTGCCCGGCTTGATCTTTCGGGACGTGCGCGACGTCGTCGGGCCGTCCAGGGTCGACTATGCGGCTCATTGGCGAAGGGACAACGACAATCCCGCTTTGGCGAGCTTTCTGAAACTTTTGGGCGAGCGCTACCCTTTGCCGGCAACCGGCGCCTGACGCGTGCGCCGCGCCTTCGCAAACGCCCGGTCGGTCGCCATGAAGCGAGACAGCATCGGCGCAATCAGTTTCGCCGGTTCAGCGACCGACTGCCCAGTCTCCCTTCCGAGCGCCTCCGAATAGGCGACGAGATCGCGATGCACGGCGGCTGGCAGCTCAACGGTGAGCTTCACCGGCTTGTCGTCGGCGATCGCGCCGAGCTTCAGCTTGGACATCTCGGTATTCTCATCCTTGATAAGGTTCGAGCACCAGGTCGTGATTTACGATCACGCGCACCGGAAAGCCTGGCCGGATGGTGATGGTCGGCTGGACATTCAACGACCGCCCGACGACCTGCTGGCCGACTTGGTTGAAGCCTTGCGAGGAGCCCTGACGGAGCGCCTGAACGAGCGCGCCATCGTTGTTGTTCGCGCCAGCCTCGGAGCCGATGCTGAGGAGGGTCGAAAGGATCGCGGCCTTGAACAGCATGCCCCAATGGTTGTCGACCTCGTCCTCGAGACCGGCGTAGCCCTCGGGATCGGCGCCGGGCTGACGCTCCAGCACGATCGACCGGCCATTGGGCATGATCAGGCGGTTCCAGACCAGAAGCGCGCGAGACTGGCCGAAGGCGACCTGCGCATCGTACTGGCCGATGAGGCGCGCGCCCTGCGGGATGAGAAGAAACTTACCGGTCGGGCTGTCATAGACATCCTCGGTCACTTGCGCCGTGATTTGCCCGGGCAGATCAGAACGCAAGCCCGTGATCAGCGCGGCTGGAATCACGGCGCCCGCCTGCAGCACATAAGGGCTGGCCGGGGCCTCGACGCGATCGGGACTGACCGTGCGACGATCGACGTTTCCGTTCAAGAAGGCGAGCTTGTGATCCTGGGAGGTGAGATCGCTCGAGGCGGCCGTCGCCGCCGCCGCGGCGGCTTGGGCGGGCGCTGGCGCCTGAAACGACGCCGCAGTGATTTGACCGACATTGGTCGTGGCGAAGAGATGGCTGGTGAGGGCCGCCTCATGTTCTTCGGCGATGCGCTGCTGCTCCGGATCGGAGGCGATCGCCGGCGCTGGCGCGCCGGCGCTGAGGATAGGCCGGCCGAGATCTCCGGGCAGCGGCGGTCCTAACTGCGGAACGTGGCGTTGCAGCCCCGTGTAGTCAGTCGGCAGATTGGCGAGGCCGTCCGGGGTGTTGCGGTTGTCGGTGTTGTAAAGTTCCGAGCCGATTGTTCGCAGATGCGGCTGCAAGGCGAAGAACAGCGCGCCGCTGACGCCGATCGCTGCGACGGCGCCAAGACCCGTGAGCACTCGGCGCGAAAGCCGTGTCACGGGCGCCCGGCGGGATCGCAGCCGCATCTCCTGCGGCGGTCGTTCGCCCCCTGGGGGCCCGGCCGCCTCGTCATGAGGGGCGTCCGTCACGATTGCGGCCTCCCGTCGGTGCGCACGATGCGCACCTTCTTCTGGTGCTCGCCGCCGAGCCGCAGTTCGGCAGCGGCAAACAGCCGGTCGACGATCATGTGATTGTCCTGCACGCGGTAGTTCACGAGCTCGGCGCCGCCCTCCGCGCCGATCACCCAAAGAGGGGGCATCTCGCCGCGGCGGATGCCGCTGGGAAACTCGATGAACACCTGGCGCCCGTCATCGAAGGCGCGCAGCGGCCGCCAGGCCGGCGCATCGCCTTCGATCCGGTAACGGAAGTTCAGCGCATCGATGTCGACGCCGGTCGCGACGGGCGCCGCCGCCTCGGCGACGGCGTTTTGCCGACGCAGCGCGATGAGCTGATCCTGCGCATAGGCCCATGACACCGAGGCCATGTAGGTCTTGTCGTCCGAGCGCAGCTCGAGATGATAGGTGCGCCGGTCGGTGTTGACGATGAGATTGGTGACGAGGTCCGGCCGGGTCGGCTTCACCAGTATGTGGACACGCTTCTCGGCGCCGGTCCCGCTCTCGGTGTCGCCGACGATCCAGCGCACCGTGTCGCCCGCGGCGACGGGGCCGGAGCCGACCAGCTGTTCGCCGGGCTCGAGAGCAATGTCGGTGATATCGCCGGGCGCGGCGTAGACCTGATAGAGCGCGCCATCGGAGAAGGGATAGACCTGGATGGCGTTGAGGTAGCCGTCACGGGTCGGCTGCACGCGGGCGGCGCCATTGGCCTGTTCGACGCGCGTCTTCGGATCGGCGGCTTCCGGCGCCGCGGTCTTGGCGCCGGGGATCGGCTTGAGCTGGCCGGGCAGGGGTAGCAGCTTGGGGATTTCGACGATCTGGACGGGCCTCGGCGGATCTGGCTGCAACAAAGCTTGGCGCGGAGTGTCGTCGTAGCTGATCTCCGGCGGCTTCCAGGCCGTCGCGCAAGCGCCGAGCGGAATGCAAGCAAGCAGAAGAATTGCTGGAGATAACGTGCGCATCAGCCGAGCTCCTTGGACCAGTTGAGGGCGTGGACGTAGACGCCGAGGGGGTTCTTCTTCAGCCGGTCGGCGTCGGTCGGCGGCTGCACGACGATGGTGAGGATGGCGCTCCAGCGTTCGGTCGCCGCGAGCGCGTCGTCGACGTAACGCCTCTCGATCCAGGCGACGCGGAAGCTGTCGCCCGAGGCGCGGATGACGCTCGACACCTCGACCGAGACCTGGGTCTTGTCGACCTTGGCGAAGGGATCGTTGGCGCGCGCATATTCGTTGAGCGCCAACGCGCCCTTGTCGGTGACGTAGCTGTACGCCTCCAGCCAGTTCTGGCGCAGCACGACTGGGTCAGCGGGAATGCCGCGCACCTCTTCGATGAAGCGCGCGAGATGCCAGGCGATCTGCGGGTCGGTCGGCCGGTAATCGGCGATGGCTGGCGCCACTGCCTGCGACTGACCGAGCTTGTCGATCTGAACGACCCACGGCGTGACCGTGCCGCGCGCGGACTGCCAGACGAGGCCGCCGGCAAGCCCACCGCTGAGCGCGAGCATGCCGAAGAAGGCGAGCCGCCAGTTCCTGGCCTGGACACGGGCGGAGCCGATGCGCTCGTCCCAGACTTGCCCGGCTCTTTGGTAGGGCGTCTCGGGTTCGGGGGTCGCGCCGTAGCGGACCGTCGGTCGCCAGAACATGGTCTATTCTCCTTCAGAGAGATCGACGCCGCCGCCGGCGCTTGCGTGGTCGCCGGAGCGGATGGCGTGTTCTGCGGCGGAGACGCCGCGGCTGATGGTCTGGCTGCGCTTCATGCGCCGCGCCCAGGCCGGCTGCGCGGAGGACTCGGTCTGGCCTGACGCGCTCGCAGCTGGAGGGTTCGCTCCTCCCGTCGCGGCCTGGTCCGCCGCCGCGGAGCCTGCGCCGATGCCGGACGCTGTGCGACGAAGGGGGCTTATGGCGGCCGAGGCGCCAGCCTTCGCAACGCCCGCGAGCCCGCCCGCGTTGTAGGCGGAAGCGGCGCCGCCGGCGACAGACGCTCCCGCACGTCCGATCCCCGCGATCGCGCCGCCGGCGGCGCTGAGACCGCCCGCCGCGAGGCCGACCCCCGCGGCGCCAATGCCTGCGACAGCCAACCCCGTTCCGACCGCCGCGCCGGCGCCGAGCTGCGGCCCGCCGGTGACGAGACCGTTAGCGATTCCGGGCCCGAAGATGGTGAGGCCGAGCATCGACAAGGCCGCGAGGATCAGGGTCAGAGCGTCGCTGATGGTCGGGGGATTGTTCAGGATGCTGGTGAACTGACCGAAGATCGTCGAGCCGATGCCGACGATCACGGCGAGCACGAGGATCTTCACGCCTGACGAGACCACGTTGCCCAGCACCTTCTCCGCAAGGAAAGCGGTGCGGCCGAAGAGGCCGAAGGGCACGAGGACAAAGCCCGCGAGGGTCGTGAGCTTGAACTCGATCAGGCTGACGAAAAGCTGGATCGCCATGATGAAGAAGCTGATGACGACGATCATCCAGGCGATCAGCAGGATGGCGATCTGGACGAAATTGTCGAAGAAGCTGGTAAAGCCCATCAGCCCCGAGATCGCGGTGAGAATCGGCTGACCGGCGTTGACGCCGACCTGAGCGATACGCCCGGGCTGAAGGAGCTGCGCTTGGCTCAGCGTCTCGCCGCTGGCTTCGATGCCGAGGCCCGCGAAGGAGTTGTAGATGATCTTGGCGAGGTTGTTGTAGTTGCTGATGATGAAGGCGAAGACGCCGATATAGAGCGTCTTCTTGATCAGCCGCGCGAGGACATCCTCGTCCGGCGCCATCGCCCAGAA
This sequence comes from uncultured Alphaproteobacteria bacterium, assembly GCA_963759955.1. GTDB lineage: Bacteria > Pseudomonadota > Alphaproteobacteria > Rhizobiales > Beijerinckiaceae > Roseiarcus. The sequence goes on along the minus strand of CAVXCA010000073.1, from coordinate 14,385 downwards.
AAGGCCGGCCAGGGTGATGTCGATGGCGATGAGCACGCCGGCGAGCCAGCGGACATCGCCCTGCACGAGGCCGAAACCGGAATCGATATACTGGGTGAAGACGCCCAGAAAATTGTCGATGACGCCCGTGCCGCCCATGTCGCCTATCGATCCTCAGACTTGTCGGCGGGCTTCTGTTCGCCCGCCCGCGTGGACGAGGCGGGCTCAGTGGGAGGAGAGGCGAAGAAGCGGCGACGGTTCTCGGCCCAGGCGGCTTTGCAGCCGGCGTCTTCCTCAGCGGCCATGCCGATCGCCTGGCAGCGCGTCAGCTTCCGGGCGAGCGCATCGCTCGGAACGGAAGGCGTGGGCAGCGGCGCGCGCGCCGGCCCCTCGTCGTAGCGGCGGTGAACGGCGACCGCGACGATCGCCAAGGCGATCAGGGCGAACCCGATGGCGCGGCCCATGGCGGCGACGGTGGGCGGTTGGTCGGCCATCAGTGGAACATCTGCGCGGCGCCGGGCTGGTAGCCCTGGCCGTAGCTGAGGAAATTGGCGAGCTGCTGCTGCGCCTGCGCCTGGTTGGCGACGTTGCGGGCGCCTTCCAAACTCTGGGCGCGCGAGATCGCCGCCATGACGGCGGTAAGGTCGGCGAGCTGCCGGGTCTGGAGCGCGACGAGCTGGTTGCCCGATTGGGCCGCCTGAAGCGCGCCCGAGGCCGACTGGCTCGAGGTGATCAGCGCTTGGATCTGCGTGCTGGTGCTGTTGAGGTTCTGCACCACGCCGGCCTGCACGCGCATGGCGTCCTGAAAGCCGGCGAGCGAGTTCTGCCAGCGCGTCTGCGCGGCGGTGAGGAGCTGCTGCGAGGAGGTCGAGCTGGAATAGCTCTGCGGATAGCTCTGCGTGAACGCCTGATTGATCGTTGTCACGTTGTAGGCGATGCGCTGGGCCTGGGTGAGGAGCTGCTCCGTCTGGTTGATCGACTGCTCGAGCTGGGCCAGCGACGAATACGGCAGGCTCGCCAGGTTCTTGGCCTGATTGATGAGCATGTTGGCCTGGTTCTCCAGGCTCTGGATCTGGTTGTTGACCTGCTGCAGGGCGCGCGCGGCGGTGAGCACGTTCTGCGAGAAGTTGGTGGGATCATAGACGATCACTTGCGCACGGGCGGGGATGGCGGCGGTCGTGAGCGTCAAGGCGACGACGGTTGCGGCGAGCTCCGCGCGAAGGCGACGAGCGTTCATCGGGAAATCTCCTCACTGCGGGTGACGAGCATGTCGGCGGCCCAATCGAGGCCCTTGCCGCGAAGCCATGCCGCGGCGAATCCGTCGCGACCATGGGCGGCGATCGTCTCGGCGATGGCGGTCTGGTCGGTCTTGGAAGAGGCGGCGGTGAAGGCGAGCGCGACCTCGCTCAAGCCGAGCTCGAACAGGCGATTGCCGCGACGCGACTGGCAGTAATAGTCGCGCTTGGGCGTCGAGCGGCTGAGGATCTCGATCTGACGGTCGTTGAGGCCGAAGCGGCGGTAGATGGTCGCGATCTGGGGTTCGAGCGCGCGCTCGTTGGGCAGGAACACGCGCGTCGGACAGCTCTCGATGATGGCGGGCGCGATGGCGCTGCCATCGATATCGGCGAGCGACTGCGTGGCGAAGATGACGCTGGCGTTCTTCTTGCGCAGCGTCTTCAACCACTCGCGAAGCTGGCCGGCGAAGCCGTGATCGTCGAGCGCCAGCCAGCCCTCGTCGATGATGAGCAGGGTGGGGCGCCCGTCGAACCGGTCCTCGATACGGTGGAAGAGATAGGAAAGAACCGCCGGCGCGGCGCTGGCGCCAATGAGGCCCTCGGTCTCGAAGGCCTGGACGTCGGCCTCGCCGAGGCGCTCGCTCTCAGCATCCAGCAATCGTCCCCAGGGCCCGGCAATCGTATAGGGCTGCAAGGCCTGCTTCAGCGCGTTCGACTGCAAGAGCACCGATAGGCCGGTGATCGTCCGCTCGGCGACGGGGGCCGAGGCGAGCGAGGTCAGCGCCGACCAGAGGTGCTCCTTGAGTTCGGGCGTGATCGACACGGCCTCGCGGGCGAGCAGCGTCGCGATCCACTCGGCCGCCCAGGCGCGCTCGCCGGCCTGATCGATGCGAACGAGCGGCTGCAGCGCCACCGGCTCGCCAATATCGTCGCCGAGCGCGCCGCCAAGATCGTGCCAGTCGCCGCCCATCGCGAGCGCTGCGGCGCGGATCGAGCCGCCGAAGTCGAAGGCGAAGACTTGAGCGCCGGCATAGCGGCGGAACTGCAGCGCCATCAGCGCCAGCAGCACGCTTTTTCCCGCGCCGGTCGGACCGACGATCAGCGTGTGGCCGACATCGCCGACATGCAGGGAAAACCGGAATGGCGTCGAGCCTTCCGTCTGGGCGAAGAACAGCGGCGGCGCCTGGAAATGCTCGTCCCGTTCCGGCCCGGCCCAGACCGCCGAGAACGGCATCATATGGGCGAGATTGAGGGTCGAGATCGGCGGCTGGCGGACATTGGCGTAGACGTGCCCCGGCAGGCTGCCGAGCCATGCTTCGATCGCGTTGACCGTCTCGCGCATGCAGGTGAAGTCGCGGCCTTGCACCGCCTTCTCGACCAGGCGCAGGCGATCGTCGGCGAGGTTGGGGTCCTCATCCCAGACCGTCACCGTCGCCGTGACATAGGCTTGCCCGACCAGATCCGAACCGAGCTCCTGCAGCGCGGCGTCGGCGTCGAGCGCCTTGTTGGCGGCGTCGCTGTCCATCAGCACCGACGCCTCGTTGGTCATCACCTCCTTCAGGATCGCCATGATCGACTTGCGCTTGGCGAACCACTGGCGACGGATGCGGGCGAGGATCTTGGCCGCATCGGTTTTGTCGAGACAGATCGCGCGCGTCGACCAGCGATAGGGGAAGGCGAGCCGATTGAGTTCGTCGAGCAGGCCAGGCCAGGTCTGCGACGGGAAACCCATGATGGTGAGCGTGCGCAGATGCGCAGACCCGAGCCTCGGCTCGAGACCGCCGGTCAGATCCTCGTCGGCGAGGATGGCGTCGAGGTGCATGGGCGTGTCGGGAACCCGCACCCGCTGGCGGCGGGTCGAGACGCAGGAATGGAGATGAGGCACTGCGACCGGCGGCGATATTCGGCGAGGTTCATCATTGCGGCCCCTCACGCGGTCATGTGCTGGGGGTAGCGCAGGTGCCGGCGCACCACGTCGACGAAGGCGGCGTCGCGCTTGGCGGCCCACACCGCCGCGAGATGGCCGATCAGCCAGATGACGGCGCCGACGATCCAGAGGCGCAGACCTAAGCCAACGGCGGCGGCGAGCGTGCCGTTGAGGATCGCGACGGCGCGCGGCGCGCCCCCCAGCAGGATCGGCTCGGTGAGCGCACGGTGGACGGGCGCGTAGAAGCCGATGACGGGCTCGCCCCTGTCCATCAGATCAACGCTCCGCCGGAGAAGGAGAAGAACGACAGGAAGAAGCTCGAAGCGGCGAAGGCGATCGACAGGCCGAAGACGATCTGGATCAGCCGCCGGAACCCGCCGGAGGATTTGCCGAAGGCGAGCGCCAGGCCGGTGACGATGATGACGATCACCGACATGACCTTGGCGACGGGGCTGTAGCGCGACAATCTGGATGGGAAAGCAGCGACAATCAGGCTGGCCATTTTGGCGGTCGCGGCGGAGGGATGATTGTCGCGGCGCGACGATAACGCAAGCGATATTTTCGTGATGCGTGATTTGCTTGTCGCGGAGCGACAATCAGGATGATCCTTTGATTGTGGCGCGCGTCGGCGGTCGTCCTGCCCCACGCGCTTTGTCGACCGCTTCCTTTCGGCGATAGCTGTCGACGTTCATTTCAAGGATGGTTGCGTGATGGACGAGGCGATCGATGGCCGCGAGCGTCATAGCTTGATCGGGGAAAATTTTTCCCCATTCGCCAAAGGGCTGGTTGGCGGTGATGAGCATCGATCGCCGCTCGTAGCGAGCGCTGATCAGTTCGAACAGAACGCTCGTTTCCGCCTGATCCTTGGTGACATAGGCGAGATCGTCGAGAATCAGCAGATGATATTTGTCGAGTTTGGTGATCGCGGCTTCGAGGGCGAGATCGCGGCGCGCGATCTGGAGCTTTTGCACGAGGTCGGTGGTTCTGGCGAACAACACGCGCCAGCCCTTTTCGATCAAGGCCAGACCGAGCGCCGCCGCAAGGTGGGATTTTCCTCCGCCTGGCGGCCCGAAGCACAAGAGATTGGCTCCCTTTTCGAGCCAGGCGTCGCCAGCAGCGAGCGCTTGCACCTGCGCCTTCGAGATCATCGGCACAGCGGTGAAGTCGAACGCGTCGAGGGTCTTTCCCGGCGGCAATCGCGCTTCCTCCAGATGACGTTCGAAGCGACGCCGGCTTCGCTCCACCATCTCCTGTTCGGCGAGGGCGGCCAGGAAACGGGCGGCTGGCCAGCCCTCCTTGTCGGCAGTCGCCGCCAGGGCGGCCCAGATCAGCTTGATCCCCGGCAGTCGCAACTCGTTCAGCAGCAGGTCGATTCGGGCGGCGTCGAGTTTTTCGCTCGCGTTCATGCCGCTTCTCCCACGCTTGTGCCGATTTGGTCGTAAACGGCGAGAGAGGGCAGCCTGACGACGACGATAGGTAACGCGACATCCTTCGGACGGAAGCGCTCGATCAGCGCCTCGAGATCTGGGAGGACGCCGTCGTCGAGAGCCGTTTGCAGCGCAACGGCGAGTTCGGCCTCGCAGGCGCGTTCGTGCGCGAGCGCGAGAAGGCCGACCATGGCGCGGCAAGCTGGTCTCTCACCGAGACCGGCGAGCAAGGCCTCGAACGCCAGGGCGAAGGCTCGGCGGGGGAAGAGCTGGTCGCGATAGACCAGATTGAGCAGCGCCATGGGCTTGCGGCGCAGGGAGTGGATGACGTGACGATAGTCGACGACATGGCCATGCTTGCCGTTCGGCTGGGCCCGCCCGCGCCGCAAGGTGAGGATGGCCGTCGAGCCCTGGAAGCATTCGAGCCGATCGTCATAAAGGCGCACCCGCAGCCGATGGCCGATCAGTCGGGAGGGGACCGAGTAGAACACCTTGCGCAAGGTGAAGGCGCTGGAGGTGGTGACGTCGACGTTGACCTCCTCGTAGTCGGCGGTCTTGCGGATTGGCAGCTTGTTCAACGCCATCCGCTCTTGGTCGATGCGCTTGGCGTTGCGGACGTTGCCGCGCCCGACGATCTCGTCGACGAAGCCCCGCCATGCCGGGAGATCGTCGAAGTCGCGCGAGGCGCGCAGCAACAGGGCGTCGGCGAGCGCTCTCTTGAGATGGCCGTGGGCGCTCTCGATCGAACCGTTTTCGTGGCTGACGCCGGGATTGTTGCGGGTCGGCGTCATGCCGTAATGGGCGCAGAACGCCTCGTAACGTGTCGTCAAATCCTCCTTGGCGTCGGCGCCAAGATTGCGGAAGGCCGCCGAGAGGCTGTCGCTGCGATGTTGCTCGGGAACGCCGCCCAGCGCCCACAGGGCGTTCTGCAGCCCTTCCGCCAGCGCGACAAAGCTTTCGCCGCCGAGCACGACATGGGCGTGCTCGAAGCCCGAGAAGGGCAAGCGGAAGTGGTAAAGTCGGCAATCGAGGTTTTGGCCCGCGATGGTGACGCCGAGATCGGCCACTTCGGTGAAGTCCGACAATCCCATCCGCCCCGGCGGATGCTCCTGGCGAAAGATCACCTCCCGATCCGGGCCATTCACCGCCCGCCACGCCCTGATGCGGCGTTCCAAAGTCCGCCGCGTGCCGGCGCCCAGGTCCGGATGCCGGCGGCAGAGTTCCTCGAAGACGCCGATCGGCCTCAATCCGGGCGCGGCTTTCAGCATCGGGACGACTTCATTGTCCCAGACATCGGCGAAGGGATCGGCCCGGCGTCGCTCGCGACGCGCCTTCTTCTGGCTGGGAAGTCGGGGATCCTTCTCAAACCGGTAGGCGGCGGCCGTGCTGAATCCGGCTTTCGCGCCGGCAATCGCCGGCGAATGGTTGCGACGCATGTTCATGAATAGCCTCATCTGACGATCGGTGACGTGTCTGCCAGGCAAAAAGTCGGTCCCCTCGAAAGAGAAAGCCGACCCCTTATCCAGCCGCCGTTACCGCCAGACGAGACCTCTCGGGCGCTCGCCGCCGCCGCGGGGGTGTCTACGGTCGGGCTACGCCCTTCCTTCGTCACCCCCGCGGCGGCGCATTCTCATCCTGATTGTCGCGGGATTCTCACCTTGATTGTCGCGCCGCACGGGGCCCTGAATCGATTCCAGGATCTGGTTGAGCGGCTGTTCCCAAGGCATGTTGGAGCCGGCGGCGCAGGCGGGCGCCGTGGCGAGGGCGAAGACGGCGAAGGCGCACGCCATTGCGACGCGATGGCCTAGAATTCGAAACGGCGGCATCACGGTTCTCCTGCTGGGGTGAGGACGTAGTCGCCCGTCGGGCCGAGACCCTTCACCGCGGCGAGTTCGGCGAGCCTGCGGGCGGAGCCGCGGCCGACGAGGACGGCGATGACGTCGATGGTCTCGGCGATGAGCGCGCGCGGGACGGTGACGACCGCTTCCTGGATGAGCTGCTCGAGCCGACGGAGCGCCCCGATTGCGGAGCCCGCGTGCAGCGTGCCGACGCCGCCGGGATGGCCGGTGCCCCAGGCCTTCAGGAGATCGAGCGCCTCGGCGCCGCGCACTTCGCCGATGGGGATGCGGTCCGGCCGGAGGCGAAGCGCGGAACGCACGAGATCGGAAAGCGAGGCGGCGCCGTCCTTGGTGCGCAGCGCCACGAGGTTCTGCGCCGCGCATTGCAGCTCGCGGGTATCCTCGATCAGCACCACGCGGTCGCCGGTCTTGGCGACCTCGGCGAGGAGCGCATTGACCAGGGTGGTCTTCCCCGTCGAAGTGCCGCCGGCGACGAGAATGTTTTTTCGTTCCCTGACCGCGACCCTCAGCAGTTCCGCCTGCGCGACGGACATGACGCCGGCCTCGACATAATCGCTGAGCGTAAACACGGCGACGGCCGGACGGCGAATGGCGAAGCACGGCGCCGCGGCGACGGGCGGCACCAGGCCCTCGAACCGCTCGCCGCATTCCGGCAGCTCGGCCGAAACGCGGGGAGAGCCGGGATGCACTTCGACGCCGACATGGTGCGCGACGAGCCGGACGATCCGCTCGGCGTCGGCGGGCGCAATGCGGCGGCCGGTGTCTTCCAATCCGCCCCACAGCCGGTCGATCCAGAGCCGGCCATCGGGGTTGAGCATCACCTCGACGACGCTGGGGTCTTCGAGATAGCCGGCGATCGCGGGTCCCAGGGCGGTGCGCAACATGCGCGCGCCGCGGGCGAAGGCCTCGGACCGGAAGGGGATTGTCGACATTACGAGCCCCGCAAACGCGCCTCGTCGAGGCGGATGGATCAGCGGGGTCGATTAGAAAGAGCCGGAAGCGGGTAAGCGCAACAAGGCTGACGGGGTCGTAGGGCTGTGGCGTAGAAAGACTGGCGATAGGCGAGATTGCCGCTCAGGGCGAAGACGTCTCGGGCGGCGGGTCTATTGGAAATTCAGCTGTGGGCGGATTCCAGCCTCTTCACGCGAGAGAGACCAATGGTGAGGAGGCGCCAACAGCGGAAGTCGAACCTCACCCTACAGGAATCCTTCGGCAGAGCCAGTGGTGGCCTTGCAACTGAAAGGCTAAGCTCTTCCCCCACGCCCTGGGCGTGCCCGTGAAAGCGGAAGACCGGGGCCAGACGCCAACCGAAGGCAGTAAGGCCCAGTGATGTCCAAGCTTCCCCATTCCGTATCGCGTCGGTCGCGTCATGTCATCGACTTGGAAGCAATGCGTTCCTTGACGCCAACGTCAACCGGAGGCACCGAGCTTCACACCTGTAACGGTAAGATCGAACAGAAAGCCGCCTGGACGCGCGGTTTTTTCGTCAGCAACAACGGATTTACCGACGAGGGGCTCCACGCCTTCGGCCGCGGCAGGCGCGTGATCTGCACGGACGGCTTCAATCTTTTCGAGACCCTCGACGGCGAAATCCTTCTGAACCACGTTCTGGAGCGCAAGATGCGCCGAGCCGCTGAAACCGGCTCGCCCTTCATCCGCGTCCGTGACCTGTTCTCTCATTGAGCCGAGCGGTGGGATCGACATGGTGCAGTTCAACGACTGGTGCGACGCGGCTGATAGCAACGTGGGAGCTCACCCGCTTCGCATCCTTTCCGGCGACCCCGCGCGGCTGAACGCCGCCATCGCCGCGACGGCCGCCGTCGTGCCGACCCACTATGCCGCTGAGGAGCGCGTCGCCGGCATCCTCCGGCGGCTCGGCAAGACCGAAGCCGCCAAGTTCGTCGAAGGCAAACTGCCGACGAGCAAATCCATCCGTTCGGGCGACCTTGGCGAGATCCTCGCGACCGAATTCATTGCGACCCAAAGCGGCTTTCAGGTTCCGATCAAGCGGCTGCGCTGGAAGGACCATCGCAACATGGCGATGCGCGGCGATGACGTGATCGGAATCGACCAGGACCCGCAAGCGCGTGGCCTGCTGTTCCTCAAGACCGAAGCGAAGAGCCGCGTGGCCCTGAGCGCCGCGGTCGTGGCGGAAGCGAGGGCGGGCCTAGACAAAGATGGCGGCCTGCCATCGGCCCATGCCCTGTCGTTTATCGCCGACCGGTTGGCCGAACTTGGCAACGACGGGCTGTCAGATGCGATCCTCGACGCGCAGCTCAAGTACGGCATCCAGCCGCAGAACGTGCGCCACCTCCTCTTCACCTTCTCCGGCAACGACCCCAAAACCCATCTCACCGGCTCGCTGCAGACCTATGCAGGCGGCATTGGACAATGGAGCGTAGGGTTGCGGATCGAAGGTCACGCCGCATTCGTGGCCACGGTCTACGACCGGGTGATCGCAAATGCCTACCGTTGAAAGCATACAGGCCGACATCGACGAAGGGGTCGCTCCGGGATTCCGCGCCAGGCTGATCGCGCGCGGCCAGGCCCGTGCGATGATCTGGCGGGATGGTGCACTGCCCCCCGGCGCCCCCGCCTTCTCGCCTCAACTCAGCTACGATCTCCATTCATACGGCTACTCGCTCCTTGAGCTCGGCCTGCGCCTCCGCGAGCTGGGCGGCGATCCGGCCCGCGCGCGCCTCGCCTTCGAACAGGCGGCGACCGCATTGGAAGCGGTTATAGCCAAGGGCGCGCGCGGAGAAAGCGACCGCGACTTTCACTTCGTCATGGCCGCGGCGGCATACCATCTCGCTCATCTTTCGGCCCGGGCCTACTCGCTGCTGACCATCGTGCAGGCCGAAGACAATTTCTCGCCGATCGAGCGCGTGCTCGCCCAGCTCATGCTTCGAGATCTGGGCGCGCTGCAGGTGACCGTTCTGAACTTTAGACTACAAGGCAACGGCAGCGACGCCGCCATCACCGGTGCCTTCCAGGCGCAGTGGTATCAGGCCGAGGCAGGAGGCGAACCGGCCGATGGCGCATCGTCTTTCCTGTTCGACGGCGTCGACCTCGCGCTCACCGACAGCTTCTTCGGCGTGCTAGCGACATTCCTGCTCGCGCTCGAGCGGGGTGACCGGGTGCTCATGGAGCAGGCCCTCGCACGGCTTCGCGAAGGTTTGAGCATCTGTGCAGAGATCAACCTGCTGCCGCAGTGGTGGGCGCACCGCGTCGCCCTGCATCTGTTGTCCGATCTCTGGGATTCGACGTTCCACGAACGCCTGCCATTGCTTCCCGCCGGCGGCGACGCGGCCGACTGGACATCATTGCGCGAACTCTTCATCGCCTCGCTGGTCCGCCGACCCAAGGCCGAGATCGATCTCTGGCCATCACAGATCGCAGCTGCCGCCCGCGCCGTCGACCAGGCCGACGACCTCGTCGTCTCGTTACCAACCAGCGCCGGTAAGACCCGCATCTCTGAGCTGTGCATCCTCCGATGCCTCGCGGCGGGCCGCAGGGTCATCTTCGTCACGCCGCTGCGGGCGCTCTCGGCCCAGACGGAAGTAACCCTGCAACGCACCTTCGGTCCGCTTGGGAAGACCATCTCGGCGCTCTACGGTAGCATCGGCGTCAGCGGCTTGGACGAGGATGCAATCCGCCAGCGCCACATTGTGGTGGCAACCCCAGAGAAGCTCGATTTCGCCCTCAGGAATGATCCAAGCCTTCTCGACGACGTCGGCCTGCTCGTCTTCGATGAGGGCCATATGATCGGACTCAGCGAACGTGAGGTCCGCTACGAGGTCCAGATTCAGCGGCTGCTGCGACGCGCCGACGCCGCCCAACGCAGGATCGTTTGCCTCTCGGCCATCCTGCCCGATGGGGACCAGCTCGACGACTTCGCCGCCTGGCTCCGCCGCGACCAGCCTGGCGGTCTGGTAAAGAGCGACTGGCGGCCGACACGGCTGCGCTATGGCGAGGTGGTTTGGCGCGGCCAGCATGCACGGCTGAACCTGCGCGTAGGCCAAGAACGCCCCTTCGTTCCGCGTTTCCTGACCGCGTTCGTGCCGCCCGTTGGCAAACGCAAAAAGCCATTCCCCTGCGACCTCGGCGAACTCTGCCTCGCCACCGCTTGGCGTCTCGTGAACGACGGCCAGTCCGTCCTCGTGTTCTGCCCGGTACGCGCTCATGTCGAGCCGTTCGCCGCGCGCGTCATCGACCTCCACCACCGCGGCGCCCTGGCGTCTCTGCTTTCGGTCGACCAGGCAGTATTGAAGACCGCTCTCACGCTTGGCGCGGAATGGCTCGGCGCCGCCCATCCGATCCTTGAGTGCCTCAAACTCGGCGTCGCGATCCACCACGGCGCACTGCCGACGGCCTTCCGGAAGGAGGTCGAACGGCTGTTGCGCGAAGGCATCCTCAAGGTAACGATCTCATCGCCGACGTTGGCTCAAGGCCTCAATCTTTCGGCGACCGCCGTCATCATCCATTCGCTCTTCCGCAATCGCGAGCGCATCAAGACCTCGGAATTCAAGAATGTCGTGGGCCGCGCCGGCCGCGCCTATGTCGATGTCGAGGGCCTGGTTCTCTATCCAATCTTCGATGATCAGGCGCGCCGCATCGCGCAGTGGGAAGCCCTGATCGCTGACCTCAGCTCCCGGGAAATGGAAAGCGGCCTTGTACGATTGCTCATCACCTTGCTCGTGCGGATGGGCAAGAAGGTCGGCGGCGGTCTCGACCAACTTGTCGAATATGTCGTCAACAACGCCGAGGCTTGGACATTTCCGGAAATCGCCGGCGAAAGCGCCGAGGATCGAGAGCGAGCCCAGTCCGACTGGGACGTCTATCTCGCGACGCTGGATACGGCGATCCTTAGCTTAATCGGCGAAAACGATATCGCCGACGAAGACATTCCAGCCGCCCTTGATGACATCCTACAATCCTCGCTTTGGGAAAGGCGGATCAACCGTCGAAAGGACGAGGTGAAGGTCGCGCTGAAGGCGGGCCTGGTTTCGCGCAGCCGTCAGATCTGGGCGCAATCCACCACGGTCAAACGCCGTGGTTACTTCCTGGCGGGCATCGGCCTGAAGACCGGGCATGCGCTCGATGCCATCGCGGCCGACGTCAACGATCTTCTCATCAGCGCCAACAGCGCCCTTCTGAACGAAGATGCCGACGGCGCCATCGCCGCGATCACCGCGATCGCTGAGCGCGTGTTCGCCATCAGCCCGTTCATGCCGGACAAGCTCCCGGCCAATTGGCGCGACATCCTCCGCTTCTGGCTGCTCGGCCAGCCTATCGCGGCCGTCGCCGCAGGCCAGGAAGCCGACACGCTTCAATTTGTCGAGGGCGGTCTCGTCTACCGTCTTCCCTGGGCCATGGAGGCGATTCGCGTGCGAGGCCTCGCCAACGGCGACACAATCGGCGACATGGACCTGCGGCTGGACGACTTCGAGCTGGGGCTTGCCGTCTCCGCCGTCGAGACCGGCACGATCCAGCGGCCGGCGTCGATCCTCATCCAGGCCGGCTTCTCCTCCCGGCTGGCCGCGATCAAAGCCGTGAACGACACCGCCGCGACACTCTCGAACGCTTTCGAGCTTCAACAGTGGCTCGCTTCCGACGCCGTCAAGGCGCTCGCCGCGCGCCCCGACTGGCCTACCGTCGAGACGAAGGCGATGTGGACGGCTTTCGTCGCAAGCTTCGTCCCGCAAGCCTCGAGCACCTGGAAGGACCATCGTTACTGGGCGGGGGTGAAATGGTACTCAGCCGTGCCGCCGCCCCCCGGCACGCCCGTTCGATTGCACCACCTCGATGGACGCCCCATCATCACGTCCGCCGACGGCTCGCTCATCGGCGAGGCCAACATGCCGCTCAATCCGTCGCGACGCGGCTTGATGCGCGCAGCGGTCAGCGCGGAACCAGGCAGGATCGATCTGAGCTATCTCGGTCCTGATGACCTCTGGCTTGCCTGACCTCCTGAAGGTCAAGAAGGTGATTTGAATGGGCGAGCAGGATGCTCCCGCGAAGATTTTGAGCGTCAATGAGATCGTCCGTGAAAGGATGATCGCCTGCGGCGACAAGGCGCTGGCGCAGTTCCGCGACGCCGTCCACCCGATCTATTGCAGCACCGAACGCGGCCAGCCCGACCAGGAAGGATCGTGTGTGCTGTTGGAGATCAACGGCAAGCGCTGCCTGATGACGGCCGGCCACGTCATCGACGCCAATCGCTTCTCGAGCCTCTACGTCGGCGGCCCGAGCTGCAGCTCATCGAGTGCGAATTCTTCACCAGCCAGGCGCCGAACGGTGATCGTAGAAAGGACCGCTACGACTTCGCGATCGCCGCGCTCAGCGACGACTTCATCGCCAAGCTCGGGCCGGTGCGATTCCTACGCGACGACGAGATCAGCCGCTCGGTCGCACCAACGTCGGGGCATCTATACCAGTGCCTCGGCTTCCCGAATTCACAGAACCGCCGAGTCGACGTCGCCGCCAAAAAGATCACACCAAGACGCGGACGCTACGCGTCTAATACGGTCAGCAAGCCCGCGCTGCTGAAGCAGCTTCAGATTTCCGGCGTCGACCATCTGATTATCGACCATCGCAAGCACTCGAAGGACGAGAAGGGAAACAAGGTCTCGTCTTACGCGCTGCCCGGCTTCAGCGGCGGCGCCGTCATCGATCTCGGCAAAATCTCGGATCCGGCGGTCGCCGCCGGCATGACGCCTTGCGAGCCGCGCCTCGCGGGTCTGTTCATCGAATACCACAAAGAGCACCAGGCGATCGTGGCGACGCGCATCGACACTATCCTGCGTGTCTATCTCGACGCGCGAAGCTGATTGGATCGCTTGATAGCCATGGGCACCCAATCCCGACCCTCGCAAGCGCCAAAACCGAGATGAGCGATCCTGCCGCATAAAGACTTCTCATTCTCGGCGCGCTCCGCCGCCCGGAAGGCGGACGCCGCCAAGGACAGCAACGAGTCAGGAAGGGCGAATGGTCGAACTCGAACTATAGCTCGGTTCGAAATTCAATGCCCCCACTACGTGGTCGCTGCATCGCTTTTCGACGCCGTCGGATCAACGTAAGCGCCCGGTTATGACCGCGGATCAGGCTTGCGGCTTGGCTGCGGCGCGCGGACGCGGGCTCCAGCGGCGAGCGAGACGATCGATGTCGGCTTCGAGCGCCGAGACGTCGGCGCGAGTTGGATCGAACGGGCCGCCGCACCAAGTGAGCGTTTCGTCGTGTTCCTCGTCGTCGGGATCGGCGAGGATTTCCAGCAGTCTTTCGTAACCTGGCGAGCCGCCGCAGTCTTCAGGCGGGCAGCGGCCAACAGCTTCGAGGAGGAGCAGACTTGGCTCGCCCTCGATCATCGGCACGATCTTTTCGAGCTTGACGGTGTGAGACCAGCCGTCGCCGAAGTCGTAGAGATAACTGAAGGTCTTGCGGCCCGCGTCAACCAGCACGGCGCGGAGACGTCCCTTCTTGGCGTCCAGCGGCCCCTCGTAGACGCCGTCAGGGTCGGGTTCGCCCCATCCGGCGCCGCCGATGCGGAACTCGTAGAGATGCGAGTTGGTCCAGCCCATGGCGGCCTGGATCGCCAGATGCAGCCGATCCAAACGGATGTCGGCGGGCACGACGATGCGTCGCATCACTTTGGGCTCGACGTGGTCGAGCGTAATCTTCAGCACGGCGACGGATCGGTTGGGCATAGGGCGCAGTTTAAGCGACTCGCGCGCTCCATTTCCAGGGCAAGAGTTCGTCGAGACGGCTTGCCGGATGGTCGCCGACGCGGCCGATCAAGTCGGCGAGATAGGCCTCGGGGTTCACGCCATTGAGCTTGCAGCTCTGGATCAGGGTGAAGAAGATCGCCGCCCGCTCGCCGCCGCTGTCGGAGCCGAGGAACGTCCAGTTGCGACGTCCGAGCGTCAGCGGACGGATCGCGCGTTCGGCTGCGTTGTTGCTCA
>CAVXCA010000072.1:0-32842 GCA_963759955.1 uncultured Alphaproteobacteria bacterium | reverse complement strand
AATCGGCGTGCGTCGCCCGGAACGCCGGCCATGCCGCCTCGATCCGCTCGATGCAGCGCCGATAGGATGCGAGCGACTGAACGGCCTGCGGTTCCATGGCCCGATCGTGCCCCGCGGTTCGGCATGGCGGCGGCGTGATCGCCGCGGATTGCGACGACCGCCAACTTAGCCCCCTTATTGCCGGCTGTTGCACTCGAAATCGGGGGTGAGACAATCTGTCAGCGCAACGACCGACGCGCGCCGAAGCGCCGCGGACGTGACGTTGCGCGCACAGCCGAATCCATGACCCGTCATGACCGGGCTTGTCCCGGTCATCCACGCCGTGAGGCAGCGGCCAAACTCTGAAGGTTTTTGCAGCGGCGCCGCGTGCGGACGATTGCTACGCAATCGCCTTGGGATGGCCGGGACAAGCCCGGCCATGACGATGTTGGGGTCGCAGAGCATCCCTCCGCGGCTCGCGCTCGCGGAACGCCGCCGCTACTTGCCCGCCTCGTACCCATCCGTCAGCGTCTTCAAGAACGCCACCACGTCCTCGATCTCGGCCTCGTCGAGCGCCGGCTGATCGCCGAGCTTGCGGTCGAACGGCGGGTCGATGAAATCGATGTTGGGCCAATAGCGCTTGGGGACGTCGTCGAATTTGGCCACGGTCCCGTCGGCCGCGCGCGGGTACCATTTCTCGGGCCGGGTGTCGCGCTGGACGTAGAAGCGCACGACGTCTTCGAGGCTGTGGAAGACGCCGTTGTGGAAGAACGCGCCGCGCAGGGCGACGTTGCGCAGCGTCGGCGTCTTGAACAGGCCGCAGTTGCCCGGCTGCTTGGCGTAGTCGTCGGCGCGCAGCGGGCCGCAGACGCCGAGGTCGAAGAAGTTCGGGTCGGCGTCGGCGGGAATCTTGGGATTGCGCGGCGGGGCGAGCGCTTCGTACTGATAGTCGGTGAAGACGGGAAACGCGCCGTCCTTGCCGACCTTGTCGAGATGGCACGCCGCGCAACCGCCCTTCTTCGGGTCGTCGAACAATTTGAGGCCGCGCGCCTCGGCCTCGGAGAGCGTCGCCTCGCCGCGCAGGTAATAATCGAACTTGCTGGTGAAGGGATGAAAGCTCGGCTCCTCGAATTCGTAGCGCGCGAGCGCGAAGGCGACCTCGGACAGCAGCAGCTTTTCGTCGCCCAACACCTGCGGCCCGAACAGACGGGAAAATCCTGAC
This sequence comes from uncultured Alphaproteobacteria bacterium, assembly GCA_963759955.1. Lineage (GTDB taxonomy): Bacteria > Pseudomonadota > Alphaproteobacteria > Rhizobiales > Beijerinckiaceae > Roseiarcus. The sequence goes on along the minus strand of CAVXCA010000072.1, from coordinate 31,641 downwards.
GCGTAAGGGGCGTGCAAGACTTTTTGGTAGATCGCGTCGGCGTCGGCGTTGTCCATTTCAAACGGCGACAGCATCGGGCCGACGCTCTGCTCTTCGAGCGTGTCGGCGCGCCCGTCCCAGAAGAATCCGCCCTGGGGGACCATCGCGGGCGCGGCGCTCCCCGCTTTCGGCTGGCCGCTGAGGCTCGCCACGAGCGGGCCGGCGACGGGAACAGGCGCGTCGGCCGGGGCGAGCGCGGCGATCGTCGCGGGGCTCTGCGCCGGTTCGATCTCGGACGTGCTTTCCGGGCCGACGGTAAAGGGCGGCGTCATGACCATGTAGCCGAGCGAGGGCGTCGCGCGGATGCCGGGCGTGGCGAGGTTCGGGCCGCCGAACTGCACCGGCAGGTCGTTCGCCGGCGAATAGCCGTGCGCGGGATCGTGGCAGCCCGCGCAGGAGAGCTTGCCCGAGCTCGAAAGCGTGGGATCGTAGAAAATCGCGCGGCCGAGCTGCGCGACCGCGCTCAAGGGTTTCACGTCGTTCGCCCGCGGCGGCGAAGGGTCGGCGGCGGCCGCCGCGCCGGCGAGCGCCGCGCTCGCCAAGGCAATCGTTCCGCCGCGTCTCAGCCGCCGCGCAATATTGGCGAGGCCGTTTCTTGCGCCCATCGCGCGTCTACATCGGTTCGCCCGTCTTGGGATCGAGCGTCAGCTTCGGATTGGCGCCGTTCGACCAGTCGAACATGCCGTCGAGCGGCCCGGCGAGGGCGTCGAACGAGCCCTGGCCGATGCGCTTGCCCTCGAGCCAGTTGTCTTCGACGAAGCGGATGACCGAGGTCTGGTCGGTCAGCGCATGATCGACGAAGTTGGTCTTGGCGTAAGGCGAGATCACGAGCAAGGGCTGGCGCGCGCCGTAGCCGCAGCGCCCCTGCGCCGGCTTGCCGGTCACGCCCGGCAGCGGCGTCCCGGTTCCGCAAGACCCGCCGTTGAGGACGTCGTAGCCTTTGACCGCCGACGGATTGACGATCTTGTGGGCGTGATCGTACCAGCCGTCCGAATCGTCCCATAGAACGACGACCGCGGTGTTGCGCCATTCCGGCGACTGCTCGAGCGCGTCGATGGTCTCGACGACGAAGGTCTGTTCGTCGAGCGGATCGGAATAGCCGGCGTGGCCGTCCTGATAGGCCGGCGCCTTGAGGAAGCTGACCGCCGGAAGCGCGCCGCTCTTCAGCGCGGCGGCGAAATCGCTCAGGTCGTACTGATGGTTGGCGCCGCCGTCGTCGCTGGTCCCGATCGCGGCGACCGAGCTCGGCCGCTTGTGCTGCGGATTGGCGGTCGAGGCGTAGTACTGGAACGGCTGGTGATGGGGAATGTAATCGGCGTATTTGACCTTGGTGACGTCCGACGTGGTCGCGCGCGCGCAGCCCGTCGAGCCGTCGGCGTTGGTCGCGCTCAAGTCGAAGCCGCCTTCGAAGAAGCCCCAAGTGATGTTCGCCGCGTTCAACAGGTCGCCGATGGTCTTGCCGGACATCGACGCGGTCTTGCCTTTCGAACAAACGTCGCCCGTCGGGTCGAGATCGCCGATCGTCGTCCAGCCGCCCGCGCCGTCGGGAACGATGGCGCTCTTGGCGTAGCTCCCGTCGGCGTCGATCTGAGCGTCGGGCGGCAGGATCGCGCCGTTGGTCTGGCCGGAGACGAGATTGAGCGCGCCCGGCGTCGAAGGACCGAAGGTCGTGCCGAACGAATTGTCGCTCATCGCGAAATGCTGGGCGTAGTTCCAGAGCGCGGTGACGGTGTTGCCGTCGTAGTAGCCCATCACCAGGCCCTTGGTCGCGAACGCGCCCGCGCCGCCCTTGCCGGCGTTGCCGGTGAAGCGCGGAAACAGGTCCATGGCGAAATTGTCGAACGCGGCCTGCTCGGGCATGTAATTGTGGTTCTGGCTGGCGGTCGCCGCCTGCGCGATGTCGAGACGGAACGGGTCGGCCGCGTCGGCGCCGTTCTTGGAGTTGGTCTTGTTGGGATTGTTGGTCAGCAGCCCGGCGCTCGCCAGCGTGTCGATCGCGCCCTGGCCGGGCAGGCCCGGGGTATCGGGCAGCGCGGTGAAGGCCGGCTCGCCCGGCGGGTTCATCGCGTTCGGGTAGGTCGCGAAATAATGATCGAACGAAACGTTTTCCTGGAAGATCACGACGAGGTGCTTCACCGGCGTCTTGGTGGCGACGGCGTCGGCGGGATCGGCGGCGCGAGCGCCCGAGCCGGCCGCCAGCAGCGCCAGCGCGCCGCAGCCGAGCCAGAAACCGCGATGAAAAAGCCGCGCCATTGTTCGTCTCCGTCGGACCTCGCCAGATTTCCCGCGATGGTAATGCGCCCGTGTGACAATTGCGACACGTCGCGAGGGGGGGTGCGGCGAGGCGGCGGGGCGATGATGCGAGCGGTGTCGATCGGACGCCGGTTCGTGACCGCCAGGCGCCCGCGGATCGTTATGGCGCGGCCTTCAGAGCCGCGATGATGTCGGCGCGCTGCTTGGGGTCGGCAATGCCGGCGATGGGCTTCGTCGTGCCCGGCAGGAACGTGCTCGGCGAGGCCAGATATTTGTCGAGATCGGCTTCGGTCCAGTCGCCGGCGGCCCTGCGCAGCGCCGCCGAATAGGCGTACCAATTGGCCCGCGCTTTGCGCGCGCCGACGATGCCGTGCAGCGGCGGCGCCACGCGAAGCGGCCCGCCGGTCTCGACGCTATGGCAAACGACGCATTCTCCGAGCGGGCCGTCGGCCCCGACCGGCCTCGCCTTGAACGTATAGGGGCCTTCGACCGTGAGTCCGCCGACCGCCCCCGCCGATTGCGCCTCGACCGCCCAAACGACGCCCGCTGCCATGGCGACGATCACGACGGCGGAAGCAATATAAGAGCCAACGCGCTGCATAATCGGCGCCCGGATGAAAGCGCCCGCCTCCCCGGCCTATGCCGATCGTGCGAACCTTCGCGCCATAAGCCATCGGCGAGGGAATCGTCGTTGACGATCGTCAATTTCGTCGGCCGTCGCCGGGCGCCCCGCAACGTTGGCCAGCCGCCGCGATTCGCGCTCTCGATTTGGCATGAGCCGATAGTTGTATTGCGGTTCGGTTGGTTTGGGTCGAAGTTCCCGGCTCAGATCGCATCGATATTCCAATTGCGACGGTCGAATGACCGCGCGGGAGGGGGGAGCGACAAGGGCCATGGCGCACTGCTGCACCAATCCCGAGTGGACGTGCGGCGCCTGTCACGTCGGGGGGCGGAGCGACTGGCGCGATCTGGACGAAGAGGCGAACAACCTGCTCGTTCGCGGACGGCGCCGTTTCGCATATGATTCGGGCGAGGTCGTCTTCGCCCAAGGCGAACCTGGCGACGGCATGCACTGCGTCTCCGGCGGGACAGTCGGAATCCGCAGGCTCGACGCCAACGGCAACTCGGTGCTGTTGGGGCTCGCTTATCCCGGCGACACGATCGGATATCGTTCGTTCCTCACCGGCGGCGTGCACAAAACCAGCGCCGAAGCGTTGGGCCCGAGCTTCGTGTGCCATTTCAGCAGCGCGACGATCACGGCGCTGCTCGCGCGCGTTCCCGCGCTTGGCCAGCGATTTCTCAAACGCACCATCGGCGAGCTCGAGCATGCTCACGACGCGATGCTCCGTCAGGCGACGCTGTCGAACCGGCGTCAGCTCGTGCACCTTCTGCTCGTCCTGGTGCGACGGCACGGCCGGCGGCGCCCCGACGGCGCGCAAACGATCGATCTGCCGGTGTCGCGGCGGGACCTCGCTTCGATGATCGGCGCGCGCCACGAGACGATCTCTCGCATCATCGGTCGTCTCGAGACCGACGGCATGGCGCACTTCTCCGGCCGCCAAGTGACGATCCCCTGCGTGGAGGCGCTCGCCGGCGAGATCGAGCAGCCGGTCACGGCGTGAACCTGCGCGTCATTGGCCTATCGAGAAAAATTGACGATCGTCATCGCCGTTCGCCGGCGCCCCTGGTAGCGCGTCCACCCTGCTTGAATCTCGAGGGGACCAACTCGTGGACGCCATTCGCAATCCCGAAATCGATTACCCGGCCAGCCTTGGCCCCAACCCCGACGAACCGATGCGCGGCGGCTTCTCCCGTCGCCAGCTGCTGAAGTTCTGCGCCGGCGTCGCCGCCACGATGGGCCTTTCGTCGGCCGCAGGCGTGCGCATGGCCGAAGCGGCGATCACGCCGGCGAGACCGCCGGTCATCTGGCTGCACGGGCAGGAATGCACCGGCTGCACGGAATCGCTGCTGCGCTCCACCCATCCGACGCTGGAGTCGCTCATCCTCGATATCCTGTCGCTCGACTATCACGACACGCTGTGCGTCGGCGCCGGGCAGCAGGCGCTCGCTTACAAGCATGCGATGATGGAGAAGAACAAAGGCAAGTACGTGCTCGTCACCGAGGGCGGAACGCCGCTGAAGGACGGCGGCATCTACTGCAAGGTCGGCGGCAAGACCCAAGCCGAACTCGTGCGTCAGGCCGCGGAGGGCGCGGCCGCGATCATCGCCATCGGGTCGTGCGCGTCCTGGGGCGGCGTCCCCTCGGCCGACCCGAACCCGACCGGCGCCGTCGGCACGCACACCGTCGTCCCCGACAAGACCGTGATCAATATTCCCGGCTGTCCGCCCAACCCTTACAACTTCCTGTCGACGGTCCTCTATCTCCTGACCTTCGGCCGGCCGCCCGAGCTCGACCAGCAGAATCGGCCGAAGTTCGCCTACGGGCGGTTGGTCCATGAGAACTGCGAGCGGCGGCCGCATTTCGACGCCGGGCGCTTCGCGCTCGAGTTCGGCGACGAAGGCCACCGTCAGGGTTTCTGCCTGTTCAAGATCGGCTGCAAGGGGCCGGAGACCTACGCGAACTGCCCGTCGATCGGTTTCGGCGACGTCGGCTTCGGCTCGTGGCCGGTGGGAACCGGGCATCCGTGCTTCGGCTGCACCGAGAAGGAAACCGGATTCCGCAAGCCGCTGCATGCGCTCGCCACCGTCAAGACGCTGACGCCGCCGACCGCCTACCCGCAGGTCGGGGCCCACGAAGGCAAGGGGGTCAGCGTCGGCGCGGCCGCGGCGGTCGGCGTGCTGGGCGGACTTGCGGTCGGCGCCGGCGCGATGCTGCTCAAGCAGATGAACGACGACGACAAGAGCGGACCGGACGCGCCGAACAAGGGGGCCTAGCCATGAGCGAGGTCGACCGCAGGAATTTCCTGAGGGGCGCCGGTCTTGCCGCCGCCGCGGCTGCGGCGGCGCCGAGCGAGGCTTCGGCGGCCATCGCGCGCGCCCCCAAAGAGCTGCCGCCCCAGGCGGTCGGGATGCTCTACGACTCGACGCTTTGCATCGGCTGCAAGGCGTGCGTGGCGGCCTGCAAGACCGCCAACAATATGCCGCCCGAAATCCCCGAGGATCTGCGCGGCTGGAACGAGAATACCTGGGATTCCCCGGAGGATCTGTCCGGGCGCACGCTCAACGTCATCAAGGTCTATCGCAACGGCGCGATGGAGCAGAAGGACCGCGAGATCGACGGCTTCGCCTTCGTCAAGCGGCACTGCCTGCATTGCGTCGACCCGTCGTGCGTCTCGGTGTGCCCGGTCGGCGCCATGCGTAAGGACCCCGTCACCGGCATCGTCAGTTACAACGCCGACGCCTGCATCGGTTGCCGCTATTGCGTCTACAGCTGTCCGTTCGGCGTGCCGCAGTACGATTTCAACAATCCGTTCGGAAAGATCGCGAAGTGCCAGTTCTGCAACCAGCTGCAGAAGGAGGGCAAGATTCCCGCGTGCTGCGACGTTTGTCCGACCGGCGCGTCGCTGTTCGGCGCGGTGACGGACCTTCGCGAAGAGATCGAGCGGCGGACCACCGCGGCGCCAGGGACTCCCTATCTATTCCCGCGCGGCAAGCTCGGCGAAGATCGTCCGCCCAACGCGGCGACGATTCCGAACTACGTCAAGGGGGTCTACGGCGAGCACGAGGTCGGCGGCACGCAAGTGCGCTATCTCGCCGGCGTGCCGTTCGCCAAACTCGGGTTGCCGAAAGTCGGGCCGCAGTCTCCGGCCTCGCTCGCCGAAGGCATGCAGCACACGCTTTACCACTGGTTCATCGCGCCGGTCGTCGCCTTCGCAGGGTTCGCATTCCTCGCCCGTCGCAATGCGCCGCATGGCGGCGACGACGACGCGCCGAAGTCTTGAGAGGGGGTCGACCGTGAGCACCGCCGCGCCGCTCAAAAGAAACCTGGTGACTCCGACCACGCTGGTGCTCGCCGCGCTCGTCGTCGTCGGAGCCTATTTCGTCGCCCAGCGATTCGTTCATGGTCTGGGCGCTGTCGCCAACATCAACTCCGGTTACCCCTGGGGAATCTGGGTCGTCGTCGACGTCGTCATCGGCACCGCCTTCGGCTGCGGCGGCTTCGCCATGGCGTTGCTGGTCTACATCTTCAATCGCAGCCATTACCATCCGCTGATGCGGCCGGCGCTGCTCGGCGGATTGTTCGGCTACACGCTCAGCGGCCTCGCCGTGATCTTCGATCTCGGCCGCTACTGGCAAGCCTACAATCTGCTGCTGCCGTGGTACGCCCAGCCGAATTCGGTGATGTACGAAGTCGCGCTCTGCGTCATGACTTACGTGGCGGTGCTCTGGATCGAGTTTTCGCCGGCGTTCTTCGAACGCTGGGGGTTCGTCGGGCTCAAGCGCGTCGCCGGACGCTGGATGTTCCTCTTCATCGCGCTCGGCGTCTTGCTGCCGACGATGCACCAGTCCTCGCTCGGTTCGATCCTATTGGTGATGGGATACAAACTCTCGCCGCTGTGGTTCACGGTCTGGCTGCCGGCGTTGTTCGTGACGAGCGCGCTGGCGATGGGCTACGGCGCGGTGATGATCGAAGCGACGGTGGTGTCCAACACCTTCTCGCTGCCCTCCGAGCACGCGCTGATCTCGAAGCTGTCGAACGTCGTCGGCTGGATCCTGGTCGCTTGGCTGGCGCTGCGCTGGGGCGATCTCGTCGCCCGCGGCGCGCTGCCGCTGGCCTTCGTCGCCGGCGTCAAGACCCTGATGTTCTGGATCGAGAACGCCTTGTTCCTCGCCGCCGCTTTGGCGTTCCTCGTTCCGGCCGCGCGGGCGAGCCGGCGCGCTTCGTTCCTCGGCGCGGCCGCCCTCCTCGTCGGCGGGTCGCTCTACCGCCTCGACGCCTACCTCATCGGCTATCAGCCGGTCGCCAATTGGCATTACTTCCCCTCGGTGCCCGAACTGATGGTGTCGATCGGCGTCATCGCCCTCGAGCTGCTTCTCTACCTCGTCTTCATCAAGACCTTGCCCGTGCTGCACGGCGACACTGCGAATGCCTGATTGGAGGTTGCCTTGACCCGCATCACGATCGACCCCATCACCCGCATCGAGGGGCACCTGCGAATCGACTGCGAAGTCGACGACGGCAAGGTGACCAAGGCATGGTCGTCGGGCCAGATGTGGCGCGGCATCGAGCTGATCCTCAAGGACCGCGATCCGCGCGACGCCTGGATCTTCACCCAGCGCATCTGCGGCGTCTGCACCACCGTGCATGCGATCACCTCGGTGCGCGCGGTGGAGAACGCGCTCGGCCTCGAAGTGCCGCTCAACGCCCAGTACATCCGCAACATGATCGTCGCCGCGCACGGCATCCACGACCATATCGTCCATTTCTATCAGCTCGCCGCGCTCGACTGGGTCGACATCGTCTCGGCGCTCAAGGGCGATCCGGAGGGGGCCGCCAAGCTCGGCGCGAGCCTCTCCGACTACAAGGCCAACAGCGTTCCCAACATCCGCTCGGTGCGCGACAAGCTGCAGACCTTCGTCGACAGCGGCCAGCTCGGCGTGTTCGCCTCGGGCTATTGGGGCCACCCGGCGATGAAACTGCCGCCGGACGTCAACCTGTTGGCGGCGACGCACTACATGCAGGCGCTCGAAGTGCAACGCAGCGCCAACAAGATCGTCACCGTGCTGGGATCGAAGACGCCGCACATCCAGAACCTCGCCGTCGGCGGCGTGGCGAACGCGATCAATCCCAACAGCCAGTCGACCCTGACGATCGAACGGCTGTACGCGATCAAGGGGTGGATCGACGAACTCGGCGACTTCATCGACAACGCGATGATCAACGACGTCGCCGCGGTCGGCGCGCTCTATGCCGATTGGACGCAAGTCGGCGCCGGGGTCACCAATTACCTCTCGGTTCCCGATCTGCCGCTCGACACCAAGGGCACGCAGTTCGAGCTTCCGGGCGGCTATATCCCGGGGGGCGATCTGACGAAGTTCCAGGCGATCGGCAGCTATCAGGACGCGTTCTTCCGCGACGGCGTCAAGGAGGCGGTCAAGCACTCCTGGTACGAGTATTCGGGAGACGCCGCCGCGCTGCATCCCTATGCCGGGCAGACGAATCCGAAATACGACGATTTCAACGACGACGGAAAATACTCCTGGATCAAGGCGCCGACCTTCCTCGACCAGCGCGCGCAGGTCGGTCCGCTCGCCAATGTGCTGGGCATGTACGCGGCCGGCCACGAGCCGACCAAGCGCCACCTGACCAAGCTCGTCGACGCCGCCAGCAAGGTCGCCGGCTCGCAGATCCCGCTGACCGCGCTGCACTCGACGATCGGACGCATCGCGGCGCGCGCGGTGCGCTGCGCGGTGCTGCACGAGGCGCTGCAGAACCAGTGGCGGCTGCTCGTCGACAACATCGCCAGGGGCGACGACCGCACCTTCAACCGGCCGACGTTCCCCAAGGGCGAAATCCGCGGCTTCGGCTATCACGAGGCGCCGCGTGGCGTGCTGTCGCACTGGGTCGTCATCAAGGACGGCAAGATCGACAATTACCAGTGCGTCGTGCCCTCGACCTGGAACGCCGGCCCGCGCGACCAGAACGACGCGCCGGGCCCCTACGAGGCTTCGCTGATCGACACGCCGGTCGCCGACCCCAACCTGCCGCTCGAAGTGCTGCGCACCGTGCACTCGTTCGACCCGTGCATCGCCTGCGCGGTCCACATGGTCGACGCCGAGAAGCGGCCGATCGTTCAAGTCAAGGCGATGTGATGGAGGCCTCGAACGCGAGCGTGCTCGTCCTCGGCCTCGGCAACATCCTGATGTCGGACGAGGGCGTCGGGGTGCGAATCGTCGAGGCGCTGGACGCCTCGCACGCGTTGCCTAGCGAAGTCGAGTCGCTCGACGGCGGCACCTCGGGCATGGAGCTGCTCGACCTCGTCGCCGACCGCGACTGCCTGATCGTCGCCGACGCGGTCAACGCCGCGGGGCCGGCCGGCCGCGTCATCCGGCTCGAGGACGACCAGATCCGGGCGCTGTTCGAGACCAAGTTCTCGCCGCATCAGCTGGGCCTCTCGGACCTGCTCGCCGCGCTGCGCCTGATCGGCAAGGCGCCGCGGCGCGTCGTCGTCATCGGCGTCGTCCCCGAGAACCTGAAGCTCGGCCTCGACTTGTCGCCCGCCGCCGCGGGCGGGCGCGACGCCGCGGTGAGCATGATCGTCGACGAACTGACCCGCCTCGGCAAGGCGCCGACGCGGCGGCTGCAATAGGGCGGGTCGAACGATGTGCATCGCCGTCCCTGCCGAAGTGGTGTCGATCGACGGAGCGACAGCGCTCGTCGACGTCTACGGCAAGCGCTTCGTCGTCAGCCTGCTGACGCTGTCGGAGCCGGTCGAGCCCGGCGACTACGTCGCCGTGATGGCGCAACGCTACGCGATGAGCAAGATCGCCCGCGAGGACGCCGTGGCCGCGAGGCGGTTTCTTGAAGGCGTTTTCGCCGAGCTTGCCGATGGGGACGGGGCGGCGCGGGTGGCGTGAAGCCAGCGCGGTGAAAGCCCGTCGCCGATCTTCCCCGACGGCCTCGATCCGCGCGGCGCGACCTGCAACGCGCGGCGCATTGTGAATCGGCTCGAAAAGTCGACCCCAGTGGCTTCAAATGTATCAGAAGCTTAGCGCGCCGATCAGCGTCGAGACCCCTAGCCGATTCTCATCGGCGCTAAGCGGTAGACTTAGCCTCAGGATCGGCGTCCAGACCTCTCGCCGCTCGACCGGGATGCTCAGATTCCCATCCCACCCTGCCGCGCGAGCAGGCGCGCCACGCATGATTTCGTCGAGTCGCGCCAGTGCGGCAGGGTCACGCCGAAGGTCGAGGCGAGTTTGGAATTGTCCAGCCGCGAATTGGCGGGCCGGCGCGCCGGCGTCGGATAGTTGGCGGTCGTAATCGGCATGACGGCGACCGGCGCGCGCCCGAGCGCGACCGCTTCGGCGAAGATCGCTTCGGCAAACTCCGCCCAGCTCGCTTCGCCGTGGCCGGTCAAATGAAATATGCCGCGTAGCGCCGGCGACGGATCGGCGCGCATGCGCCGGGCGATCGCGAACACCGCATCGGCGATGTCGAGCGCGCAGGTCGGGTTGCCGCGCTGATCGGCGACGACGTCCACTTCCGCGCGCGTTTCGCTGAGGCGCAGCATCGTCTTGACGAAATTCGCGCCGAACGGGCTGTAGACCCAGGCCGTTCGCAAGATCGCGTGATCGGGATGGATGCCGGCGATTCTTTGCTCTCCGGCCAGCTTCGAGCGCCCGTAGGCGCCGGTCGGCGCGGTCGCGTCGTCCTCGCGGTAGGGGCGGCCGAGCGCGCCGTCGAACACGTAGTCCGTCGACAGATGCAGCAACGGCGCGCGCAGCTCGGCCGCGATCTCGGCGACGTAGCCTGCTCCCTCGCCGTTGACGCGCATCGCCACGTCCGGCTCGCTTTCGGCCTTGTCGACTGCAGTGTAGGCAGCCGCATTGACGATGACGTCGCAACGCGCGGCGCGCAGCGCCGCCAGGACCGCGTCGCGCACCGTCAGATCGAGTTTCGGGCGGCCGAGCGCGATGATCTCGACATCACGCGGCGCGCGCTCGATCATCGCGCTGACGACCTGCCCGGTTAGTCCCGTGACGGCCAGCTTCATGCGATCACCCGAAAGTCTCCGCCAAGTCCCGCGAACGCGGCCGCCTCCCGTCCCTCTCGGATGGAGCCGGCCCACCCGGCGGCAAGGGACAGTCGACGCCGAACTCGGGATCGTCCCACGCGAGGGCGCGGGCGTTGGCGGTGTAATAAAACGCGCTCGCCTTGTACAGCACTTCCGTTCCCGGCTCCAATGTAGAGGAACCGCGTACGCGGCCGATCGGCGCGCAAGCGACCGAAACCCTTCACCACAAAAGCCAAGCCGGCGCGGAGCGGCCGAGGCGAACGCCAATTAGTGGCCTATGGCAGACTGGTATGTCGACGCGGACGCTCGCTTCTGCGCAGCGTCACGACAGCTTTCTGCTCGAAGTGGAAATTCTCAATTGCGTGGACGGTGACTTGGTCTTCAACGCCCTCGCTCCGGTGCGCGATTCGACAATTTGTTTGACGCCGTCGAACTCGAAATTTCGCGCTAAGCCCTTGATTTCGATGGTGGGCGCACAAGGGCTCGAACCTTGGACCCGCTGATTAAGAGTTGGAATTGGGCTCTTCGCGGCGGTTTCTAAATGCACGCCAGACTGCGATGCCCCTCAAGAACCCCTTTGTTTGTCGAGGCTTGTCGCATAGCGTCGCGGTCCGTCGAACAGAAACCTTCAAACCTCACGGTTCGACAAAACCGTTTGAAAACCGTTTTAGCTTGCCTGGGCTTCGAATATGGCTGACGTCCGAATTCTGCTGACTGATAAAACGATCGCTCAGTTACCCGCGCCAGACGATGGTTGGTATTTGGCTCGCGACACCGAGTTGAAGGGCTTTTTCGTCGTCGTCGGAAAACGTAAGCGGACGTTCACCGTCCAGGGCGACCTCAGAAGAGGCGGCAAGCGGGTATCGTCGATCCGGGTCTCGATCGGCGACACGAGCGAAATCTCGACGCGCACCGCCCGCGCCACCGCAAAGGACTATTTGGCCCAGATCAGCCGGGGGCAGCACCCAAAACCCGAGCAAAACGGGCTCAGCGGCTCAAGTGAGAATGCTGAGAACAAGGCGGCGTCAACGGACGTCACGCTCAAGCAGGCGTGGCAGCGGTATCTGGAAGCCCATCTGGTTCGAAAAAACCGCAGCGAGAAGACCATCGCCGGCTATCGCGATCATGTGGAGCGCGTTTTTGCGGAATGGCTTGACACCCCTTTGGGTGAGCTTGGCGCTGATCCCGCTCGCGTCGCGAAAAAGCACGACGATGTCACCAGGGACAACGGGCCATATCTCGCGAACGGGGCGATGCGCACCTTGCGGGCGATATACAATCACGCGCGGAAGACGAACAAAAAGCTTCCCTCCGACAATCCCGCAGACGCTGTCGATTGGAACGAGGAGAAGCGTCGCGACACCGGGATGGGCGCGGGTGACCTGAATGGATGGTTCTCCGAGTTGGCGTTGCTGGAGAACCCTGTGCGGCGTGAATTTCACCTATTCATGTTGCTGTCTGGTTCGCGGCCGACCGCCTTGCAGGGCGTCAAGCCCAATCACATAGACTTCCGAAGGCGCACATTGCACGTCGCCAAGCCGAAGGGTGGCAGCAAGCGCGCATTTGATATCCCTTTGTCGCGCGAGATGATTCTGTGTCTCGCCCGGGCCATTCGGTTCGGGAGGGAGATGTATCCGTTGCAAGCGAGAGAGTGGGTATTTCCAGCCGATAGCGATTCGGGGCATCTCGCTGAAACAAAGGAAGATCGAAGCGAGCTCTCCAAGTGGGGCAACGATCTTCGGCAAACCTTCAGAACCATTGCGACGGCTGCAGGTGTTTCTGAGATTGACGCCAAGCTCCTGATGAACCACTCCATTCCTGGAGTGAACGCCGGCTACATCACCCGGCACAAGCTTCTTGAAGACCACCTGCGCCGCCAGCAGCAAGCGATCAGCAGCGCGGCCATTACGGCGTTAGGCGCCTCACTGGCCAAGAATTGAGCCCTTCAGAGTTGGCTGGGTCGGGGCGCGGCCCGGCGAGCGGTTTTCAATTCCGAGATCCAGCGCCCTGGGCCTGGCAAAGAGAGGCCACCTATCCTGCGAGCCGCCTAGGGTTCCGGGAGGGCGCACCCGGTGCGAGGACGCCACCTCGCGCACATGCGCCGGATCGAGCTGTAGCGCGACAATCTGGATGGGAAAGCAGCGACAATCAGGCTGGCCATTTTGGCGGTCGCGGCGGAGGGATGATTGTCGCGGCGCGACGATAACGCAAGCGATATTTTCGTGATGCGTGATTTGCTTGTCGCGGAGCGACAATCAGGATGATCCTTTGATTGTGGCGCGCGTCGGCGGTCGTCCTGCCCCACGCGCTTTGTCGACCGCTTCCTTTCGGCGATAGCTGTCGACGTTCATTTCAAGGATGGTTGCGTGATGGACGAGGCGATCGATGGCCGCGAGCGTCATAGCTTGATCGGGGAAAATTTTTCCCCATTCGCCAAAGGGCTGGTTGGCGGTGATGAGCATCGATCGCCGCTCGTAGCGAGCGCTGATCAGTTCGAACAGAACGCTCGTTTCCGCCTGATCCTTGGTGACATAGGCGAGATCGTCGAGAATCAGCAGATGATATTTGTCGAGTTTGGTGATCGCGGCTTCGAGGGCGAGATCGCGGCGCGCGATCTGGAGCTTTTGCACGAGGTCGGTGGTTCTGGCGAACAACACGCGCCAGCCCTTTTCGATCAAGGCCAGACCGAGCGCCGCCGCAAGGTGGGATTTTCCTCCGCCTGGCGGCCCGAAGCACAAGAGATTGGCTCCCTTTTCGAGCCAGGCGTCGCCAGCAGCGAGCGCTTGCACCTGCGCCTTCGAGATCATCGGCACAGCGGTGAAGTCGAACGCGTCGAGGGTCTTTCCCGGCGGCAATCGCGCTTCCTCCAGATGACGTTCGAAGCGACGCCGGCTTCGCTCCACCATCTCCTGTTCGGCGAGGGCGGCCAGGAAACGGGCGGCTGGCCAGCCCTCCTTGTCGGCAGTCGCCGCCAGGGCGGCCCAGATCAGCTTGATCCCCGGCAGTCGCAACTCGTTCAGCAGCAGGTCGATTTCGGGCGGCGTCGAGTTTTTCGCTCGCGTTCATGCCGCTTCTCCCACGCTTGTGCCGATTTGGTCGTAAACGGCGAGAGAGGGCAGCCTGACGACGACGATAGGTAACGCGACATCCTTCGGACGGAAGCGCTCGATCAGCGCCTCGAGATCTGGGAGGACGCCGTCGTCGAGAGCCGTTTGCAGCGCAACGGCGAGTTCGGCCTCGCAGGCGCGTTCGTGCGCGAGCGCGAGAAGGCCGACCATGGCGCGGCAAGCTGGTCTCTCACCGAGACCGGCGAGCAAGGCCTCGAACGCCAGGGCGAAGGCTCGGCGGGGGAAGAGCTGGTCGCGATAGACCAGATTGAGCAGCGCCATGGGCTTGCGGCGCAGGGAGTGGATGACGTGACGATAGTCGACGACATGGCCATGCTTGCCGTTCGGCTGGGCCCGCCCGCGCCGCAAGGTGAGGATGGCCGTCGAGCCCTGGAAGCATTCGAGCCGATCGTCATAAAGGCGCACCCGCAGCCGATGGCCGATCAGTCGGGAGGGGACCGAGTAGAACACCTTGCGCAAGGTGAAGGCGCTGGAGGTGGTGACGTCGACGTTGACCTCCTCGTAGTCGGCGGTCTTGCGGATTGGCAGCTTGTTCAACGCCATCCGCTCTTGGTCGATGCGCTTGGCGTTGCGGACGTTGCCGCGCCCGACGATCTCGTCGACGAAGCCCCGCCATGCCGGGAGATCGTCGAAGTCGCGCGAGGCGCGCAGCAACAGGGCGTCGGCGAGCGCTCTCTTGAGATGGCCGTGGGCGCTCTCGATCGAACCGTTTTCGTGGCTGACGCCGGGATTGTTGCGGGTCGGCGTCATGCCGTAATGGGCGCAGAACGCCTCGTAACGTGTCGTCAAATCCTCCTTGGCGTCGGCGCCAAGATTGCGGAAGGCCGCCGAGAGGCTGTCGCTGCGATGTTGCTCGGGAACGCCGCCCAGCGCCCACAGGGCGTTCTGCAGCCCTTCCGCCAGCGCGACAAAGCTTTCGCCGCCGAGCACGACATGGGCGTGCTCGAAGCCCGAGAAGGGCAAGCGGAAGTGGTAAAGTCGGCAATCGAGGTTTTGGCCCGCGATGGTGACGCCGAGATCGGCCACTTCGGTGAAGTCCGACAATCCCATCCGCCCCGGCGGATGCTCCTGGCGAAAGATCACCTCCCGATCCGGGCCATTCACCGCCCGCCACGCCCTGATGCGGCGTTCCAAAGTCCGCCGCGTGCCGGCGCCCAGGTCCGGATGCCGGCGGCAGAGTTCCTCGAAGACGCCGATCGGCCTCAATCCGGGCGCGGCTTTCAGCATCGGGACGACTTCATTGTCCCAGACATCGGCGAAGGGATCGGCCCGGCGTCGCTCGCGACGCGCCTTCTTCTGGCTGGGAAGTCGGGGATCCTTCTCAAACCGGTAGGCGGCGGCCGTGCTGAATCCGGCTTTCGCGCCGGCAATCGCCGGCGAATGGTTGCGACGCATGTTCATGAATAGCCTCATCTGACGATCGGTGACGTGTCTGCCAGGCAAAAAGTCGGTCCCCTCGAAAGAGAAAGCCGACCCCTTATCCAGCCGCCGTTACCGCCAGACGAGACCTCTCGGGCGCTCGCCGCCGCCGCGGGGGTGTCTACGGTCGGGCTACGCCCTTCCTTCGTCACCCCCGCGGCGGCGCATTCTCATCCTGATTGTCGCGGGATTCTCACCTTGATTGTCGCGCCGCATCGAGCCTTCTTTCGCATCGGACGGACCGATTCGGCTTGAAAACCCTTGGCGTGGAGGAATTGCCGGCGTCGGGCCGGAGTCACATTAGCTCGTTGGGCCGCGGCCAGAGCCCGCCGGCGGCCCAGGCTTCGGACTCGTCCAGCTGTAGCGGCTCGCCAGAACCGCCTGTGCGAGCCGAGTTTGTGTTCCGATAGCGGCGCAGTTCGAGCTTGCCAATCTAGTTGCGATGCACCTCGTCCGGTCCGTCAGCGAGCCGCAGCAGTCGCGTGAAGGCCTGCGTGAACTGCGCCAGATCGCCGGCAAGGCGCAAGCCGACATCGCGACCGCGCTAAAGATCAAGCAGCCATCCGTATCCAAGATCGAGAAGCAGGCCGACATGTACCTCTCGACCCTGCCGAGCTATGTCGAAGCGATCGGCGGCGAATTGGAACTGGTGGTGACGCTGCCGCAACGTCCGACCATGCGGCTTCACCACCTCGGCGATGTCCTCGGACACGCGTCGCCGCCCGCCACAGCCAAAACTCGGCCGCGCCGTCGTCTTGCGGCCTCCTCTTGACGCCGCTCCCTGCGATCCGGAACGCGATCTTTGCGGCGACCCGGCGGCGTCCCCCGGGAGGAACTCGTCGGTCTCGGCGCTGTCACAGCCAAACAAGAATTCCCCGATCGCCCCAGCGTCACTCAGATTCTCGGCTGATCCGCGAATCCGCAGGCCCCAGAGTGCCATGAACGACCTTACGTGGCCGTCTGGGCGGGCGTGTCAGCCTTTGATTTCCCATGCAGGATGATTTCGACGGCTTGGTCGAAACTTTGAACGCTGTACGACGGACCTACGACGTGTTCGTGCGGCTCCCAGCGTGGTTTGAACCTGCCGGGGACATAGATTGTCGTTAGTTCTGCGGCTTTTGCCGGCGCGATGTCGCGCTGAAGTTGATCGCCGATCATGAAGCTTTCCTTGGGTCGACCGGTCAGCTGTAGAACTCGGTTGTAGAGGCGCGGAATTTTTGGCGACTCGATGACACGATCGATGGACGGCATTAGGCCGTACTCCGAAGCGGTCCGCCGGACGCGGTCACGGTTGCCCTCGGTTAGAACAAGGATGAGCGCACCCGAGGCGTGCAGGCGTTTTAGCCCTGCTTCGACGCCCTTTAGGAGAATTGGCCGATCCCGTAGGTCGTTGGCGAATTGCGTCTCGATCGCAACGGTCGCATCCTCGGAGAGGATGTCACCGTTCGCGCCTTTCCAAACGGCCTTCGCTGCTGATTCCGGCGACTCGCCGACAAGCGCGCGCGCGACCGCCTGAATCAAGAGACGGCAAGGATAGCGTAGCCCACGGTGATGCCGCGCCGCGATCGCTTGATCGATCTCCCTCACAAAGTCGAGCTTGTTGGCCCCGGCGGCAACGCGATCGCAGGCGTCCTCTACGCCCTTCAGCAAGCGGAGTTGCGCATGTGCGTACACGCCGTCGGCGTCCCAAAGGGTATTGTCGGCGTCGACGAAAACGACTGGCGCGCTTGTCTTAGATACGTTCATTGTTTTGGTGCACCGGATTCGAGCGGCGTTGTTCCAAGCGTTTCTTGGAGCGGCAGCGTCACTTTGGTTGACGACCATTGTGGTGGAAACGGGGATTGCCAGGCGGGCACCGGTTCAGACGACGCGGTCGGCTTCGATTCAGGCGGCGTCGTCGGCAGCTTGGTGGATGGAAGCGTGACGTTGATCGCGCCCAGGAGAATCAACCAGACGAATAGGCATCGTAAAGAGTATGCCAGGAGCCTCTGTGCTGGATCGAGATAGCGGAGTTTGTCGGCGGTTTTCGCAGCGACGAGATAGGTCTCGCCGACAAGGTTTTGAAGGTAGCGCTGCTGTAGATCGGCGCGCAAGAAAGGCACCGGATCGCCGGCCAGGGTGGTCTTGGGCGCGACCCATGCGTTCGCCCAAGCGCGCGGGCGCACGCGAATAAGCGCTGAATAGAAGAGAAGAGATTTTGGATCTTTCTCTTGCTTTGAAATGGTCTCATCCTTTACGTATTTGAAACGCGTCCGCGTCGCGTGGAAGGTGACAAGCGCGCCGGAAAGTGCGGTCACAACGAACCCGTAAAAGGCGAAATAGCAAGCAATGAGCAACGCATCGTAGTAATAGTCTGCCTTGGTTATCTGGGTCATGGGATATGCGTCTTGGAATCTAGTAAATAATAACCCTGACATAGCGCTGAGAAACGTTGTGACTGTAAGAAGGCGCGTTGCCTTTTGATCCTGATATTCGGTTTGCGCCTTGACTTCGTCAAGTGATTTGCGCGCCAATTGTAGCATATCGTCGATTTTCGTGTTGTCTATGCGATCCCATCCCTGCGTCGTTATGTTGTATTCTTTGAGCACGTCGTCTGTCTTCATGGTCTCGGCTTTGCCGGCGGCCGCGATTCGCGGATAGAAATCGATTTCGCGACCCCAGAGCGAATTCCAGATGGCTGCTAGCGGACCAAGCCTTGCTTCTGTTGGGACGGTTTCCGGTGAGGGCGGTTCTCGTGAGTCTGTTGTTGAGGTGCTCTGGGTCATTGGTCTGCCTGCGTCGCCATTCAGAGCTGGCTCAGGAAAACTGGACAGTAGGCTAAGTGGATTTTCTGCCTGACAGCGGCGAGGATTCTCGCTGCGAATCAGGAGCGAAGATGACCAAGCGTAGCCGTCGCAATCACACGCCGGCCTTCAAGGCGAAGGTGGCTCTGGCCGCCATGAAGGGCGACAAGACGTTGGCCGAACTGGCGCAGCAGTTCGATGTGCATGCGAACCAGATCGGCCAATGGCGGAGCCAGTTGCTCGACGGGGCGGCGGGCGTTTTCGGGCCGGACAAGGGCGAGGCGAAGACGGCGCCGAGCGTCGACTTGAAGGCGCTTCACGCCAAGATCGGCGAGCTGACGCTGGAGAACGATTTTTTAGAAGGGGCGCTCACCAAAGCGGGTTTGCTGAGCGCAAGGCGATGATCGACCGCGACCACGGGTTGCCGGTTTCGCGGCAAGCCGTGGCGCTCCGCGTCAGCCGGAGCGCCGTCTACTACAAGCCGCGGCCGACGCCGGCCGCGGACTTGAAGATCATGCGCCGGATCGACGAGTTGCATCTCGACTACCCGTTCGCGGGCAGCCGGATGCTGCGCGACTTTCTCGTCCGCGAGGGCCTTTCGATCGGGCGGCGTCGTGTGGCGAGCCTGATGAAGCGGATGGGGATTTCGGCGATCTACCGCCGCCCGAACACCAGCAAACCCGCGCCGGGCCACAAGATCTATCCGTATCTCTTGCGCGGGGTGAAGATCGAGCGGACCGATCAGGTGTGGGCGACGGACATCACCTACATCCCGATGGCGCGCGGCTTCGTCTACCTGGCGGCGATCGTCGACGTCTTCAGCCGGCGGGTCCTGGCGCATCGGGTGTCGATCACGATGGAAGCCGACTTCTGCGTCGAGGCGTTGGAGGAGGCTCTGGCCAAGCACGGCAAGCCGGAGATTTTCAACACCGACCAGGGCAGCCAGTTCACCAGCGTCGCCTTCACCGGCGTGCTGCTGAAGCACGGCGTCGCGATCAGCATGGACGGCAAAGGCTCCTGGCGCGACAACGTGTTCGTCGAGCGGCTGTGGCGCAGCGTCAAATACGAGGAGGTCTACCTGAAAGCCTACGACAGCGCCGGCGAGGCGCGCGGCTCGATCGGCCGCTACTTCGCCTTCTACAATCAGCGACGCCCGCATTCGAGCCTTGACCGGCGCACGCCCGACGAGGCTTACTTCGATCGCTCGCCCATCGCGGCGGCGGCATGAATTTTCCGCCGCGCGCTGGACGTGACTTCGGTCGGGCTACGCCCTCCCTCCGTCACGCCCAGCGCGCGAATATCGCAAAGGACCAACCCCGGCAGCAGTCCACTTAGCTCTCGCGGAATCCTGCCCAGACGACCGGGGCCAGCTCTATCCGGCTGACGTGCTCGGGCATGGCCGCAAATCGAGCCTCACCCACAAGCCGTCCGATTCCTACGCCGCCCTATCCTGAAACTCGCACACCAGCGATTTGCGCTTGAGCACTCTGCAATAGAATCTCCAGATTCCCCGTCGCCATGAATGCGACCAAGATCCTCTGGAGCCAAGTGCTCGCCGTCACCGCCGTCGTGCTCGCCTTCATTTGGGTGGCAACGGAGTGGACAGCGTGGCGGCTCGGCTTCCAACCACAACTCGGACGCCCTTGGTTCGAGCTGTTCGGCTGGCCCTTCTACCATCCGCCCGCCTTCTTCTGGTGGTGGTTCGCGTTCGACGCTTACGCGCGCGATGTCTTCGTCGAGGGCGCCTACATCGCAGCGTCCGGCGGAATCGCCGCGGTTGTCGTGGCCGTCGCCATGGCTGTCTGGCGCGCGCGAGAGGTCAAACGGGTCACCACCTACGGCTCCGCGCGCTGGGCCGAGGCGCGTGAAGTCCGCGAGGCCGGCCTGCTTGATCACGATGGCGTGCTTCTCGGCCGCTGGCGCGGCGACTATCTGCGCCACGACGGCCCAGAGCATGTCCTTTGTTTCGCGCCGACCCGCAGCGGCAAGGGCGTCGGCCTGGTCGTGCCGACGTTGCTGACGTGGCCGGGCTCGGCGATCGTCCACGACATCAAGGGCGAGAACTGGACGCTGACCGCCGGATGGCGGGCGCGGTTCGGCCGCGTGCTGCTGTTCGATCCGACCAATGCGCAGAGCGCCGCCTACAATCCTTTGCTTGAAGTGCGTCGCGGCGAATGGGAGGTGCGCGACGTCCAGAACATCGCGGACGTGCTGGTCGACCCCGAGGGCGCGCTGGAACGGCGGAACCATTGGGAGAAAACCAGCCATTCGCTGCTGGTCGGCACGATCCTGCACGTCCTCTACGCCGTGCCGGACAAGACGCTCGCCGGGGTCGCCAACTTCCTCTCCGACCCCAAGCGGCCGATCGAGACGACGCTGCGCGCGATGATGACGACGCCGCATCTGGGCGAACGCGGCGTGCATCCCGTCGTCGCCAGCGCCGCGCGCGAGCTTCTGAACAAGAGCGAGAACGAACGCTCCGGCGTGCTGTCGACCGCCATGTCGTTCCTCGGACTCTATCGCGATCCCGTGGTCGCGGCCGTAACGCGCCAGTGCGATTGGCGCATTCGCGACCTTGTCGAAGACGCTCGGCCCGCGACCCTCTACCTCGTCGTACCGCCGTCGGATATCAGCCGCACCAAGCCGCTCATTCGGCTGATCCTCAACCAGATTGGCCGGCGGTTGACGGAAGAACTGGAGTCGAAGCGCCGGCGCCATCGCCTGCTGCTGATGCTCGACGAATTCCCGGCGCTGGGCCGCCTCGATTTCTTCGAGAGCGCCCTGGCCTTCATGGCGGGCTACGGCCTGAAGAGTTTCCTCATCGCGCAGTCGCTGAACCAGATCGAGAAGGCCTACGGCCAGAACAACTCCATCCTCGACAACTGCCATGTCCGGGTGAGCTTCGCCACGAACGACGAACGGACTGCCAAGCGGGTGTCAGACGCGCTCGGCACCGCCACCGAAATGCGGGCAATGAAGAACTACGCCGGCAATCGCTTGAGCCCATGGCTCGGCCACCTCATGGTGTCGCGTCAGGAGACGGCCCGACCGCTATTGACGCCCGGCGAGGTGATGCAACTGCCGCCCGACGACGAGTTGGTGCTGGTCTCCGGCTGTCATCCGATCCGCGCCAAGAAGGCTCGCTATTACGAGGACCCGCAATTGCAGGTGCGCATTCTGCCGCCGCCCAAGTGGTCCCGCGCGACCGACGCCATCAGCCGCCCCGCCCCGGCGCGTCCAGCGCGCAGCGACGATTGGGCGGAGTCGATCGTGGCGCCGCCACCGGCGCAGAACGAAGACCCGGACAATTCCGGCATCCGCCGCGAGCCCGAACTCCCTGCGCATGAGGAGATCGTTCCTGAACCCCGCCAGCCAACGCTGGAGTTCGAATTGGCGGAAGACGAACCGGACGACGACGCTCAACGCCTTCGCGTGATGCAGCGGCAAGTCCGCACGATCGCCCGGCAGGTCTCGCTCGATCCTGCCGACGACATGGGGCTGTGAGCGCACATGCGCACCAAGCATACATTCCGCCTGCCGCCTGATCTCGCCGGCAAGCTTGCCGACTACGCCGAATGCAAGCGGATCCCGCAGGCGCTCGTGGTGGAGACGGCGTTGGCCTCGCATCTGTCGCCGGACGGCGCTGACCGACTGGAAGCCGCGCTCGCCCGGCGGCTCGATCGCATGACGCGGCAGATCGAGCGGCTGGAACGGCACATCACCATCTCGAACGAGGCGCTGGCGCTGTTCGTTCGTTTCTGGCTGACCAGCACCCCGCCCTTGCCGGATACTGCCCAAGCTGCGGCACAAGCGAAGGGCCGGGAGCGCTACGACGGCTTCATCGAAGCCTTGGGCCGGCGACTGGCGCGCGGTCGGACGCTCGCCGACGAGGTCAGCCGCGACATTGATCCGTCGGCGCCGAAAAGCGATGCAGCGACCACGTAATGGGGGCATTGAATTTCAAACCGGTCCATAGCTCCAGTTCGGCCTTTGGCCCTTCGTGACCCAGGCTGCGTGAAAACTCGGCCTTCGCCTGAAACCAGACCCGCTCAGTTCGACTTTTGGCGATTGCCGCAATTCTGGTCGCTCAGAATGCTCGAAAATTTGATGAAGATTGGGATGACCGATCGATCGCCTGAGTTTTCACACAGGCTGGACCGTGAGCGGACGTTCGCCTGTGGCTGTTTCTCTCGGAGGATCGCAGCTATAACCTTTAGCGTGATGGCGAGCGCCTCCAAGACCACAAAACGGGGGGAGAAGAATCCCTCGAAGCAGATGAAAAAGAAATCCGTAAGACCGAGCACGACGCGGTCTACGGCAGGGCCAGGATTCGACTTCGAGGATCGCGTCGCGGCGTGGCTTCTCCTGAAGGTGCTATCCGGTCAGCCGCTTCCTGGTGTTGACGGAATCGGGAAGCGGCTCCAAATGCAGACCGAGGCGCTTGACTGGGATATCGACGACATCCTGTTGACAACGGCGGTCGCGCCCGATGACACGCGACAGCTTGCCATCTCGTGCAAGAGCAACGTGCAGGTGACCGCGTCGGGCTTGCCTGCTGACTTCGTGACACGGTGCTGGCGGCAATGGGCAAAGGCTAGTAAGGGCCCGATGCACCGCGGCAAAGATTATTTGATGCTCGTGTCTCGCGGCCGGAACAACGCATTTTTGGCGACGTGGAGCGAGTTGAAGAACGCGGCGCCAGGCGCGGACCTCGCACTTGCGCTCGGCCGCATGCGCGCGACAGCCAAGCATCGCAGGATGTTTGACAGTGTGAAGGCTCCGGCCAATGACGAGGGCATCATTGCGAGCGACGCCGATGTCATTGCGATGGTCAGAACCATCGAGGTGGTGCCCGTCGATTTCCACATTGCGAACTCTGAGAATGAAAAGCTCGCTATTAAGGAAGCGCGTTCGCTGCTGGTGAACAGCAGTCTTGCAGAAGGCGAGCGGCTTTGGACAAAACTCGTCACACACGCCAAGAACACTCGGCTTGGCTCGGGAACGCTCGATATCTCCGATTTATGGCGACGGCTGCGAGGTGAGTTCGTCCTCAACGATCATCCCGACTACGAAGCCTCTTGGCAGAAGCTTCGGGCACTCACGGAAGACTACAAGGCGACGATCGAAACGGCTCTGCCAACTGGCGTGACGCTCGACCGGCAAATCGAGATCGACAAACTGGCGGCGATTATGTCCACCGGCGCGGTCTGCGCCGTATTCGGCGAATCGGGCAGCGGCAAGTCGGCGCTTGTCAAGGCGATGCTGGGTGAGTGCTTCCAGAATGCTGCGCAGGTTTGGTTCGGGCCCGACAATCTTGATCTCGCGCTCACCGAGGCCGCACGCCCAAGCCTCGGGATAGGCCAGCCCCTGCTAGATGTACTTGTTGCGGCGGCGGGCAGCGAGAATTTCCTTGTTATCGACGCGGCCGAACGGCTCAGCCACGGCTGCAAGTTGAAAGCCAAAGCCCTGATCGGGGAGTTGAAGAAGCGAAACGCTGTGAGCAATACGGCCGGATGGCGTGTGTTGATTGTTGGCCAGACGGAATCTTGGGTTGGCGGCACCCTTCAGGAGCTGGCTGGTGCGGAGTCGCCGAAAAACTTCGAAGTGAAAGAGTTGCCGGATGCCGCGGTCAAAGATGTTTTGCACGCGGTTACCGGGCTGGGATGGCTGGCAACTCATGCCGACGCGGTGTCGGCGCTGACCAATCTGCGGACCCTGGCGTGGGTTATTCAGGCCGCTGCGCGATTCCAGGGGCAGGACGCCACCGGTGTGCTGTCGCTCATCGCGATTGCCGATCGGCTTTGGGGGCACTGGACCGACAACAAGCCAAGTGTACAGCGGCTTTTGCTTAGGCTTGCCGAGCGCGAAGCGGCGTTCGAGCACAGCTTCCCTGTGAGTCAATTGGAGAGTGGAGACGCAGCCGTTCTTGACAATCTCCCGATCGCTTGCCCGTTGCGCAGGGACGAGGCTAGCGGCCGGATTCAGTTTCAGCATGATTTGGCGGCCGACTGGGCGCGGTTTCAGCGGCTCAAGGAGATTGCAGGCGATACGACACAGTGGGCTCCGTTTGCGGGTAACCCTTTTTGGCACGGCGCGCTTCGCATGCTTGGGCAACTTCTCCTGAGGCAACAGGTTGGATTGCGCAGCGCCTGGGACGTGGCGTTTGAGGTCGCGGAACAGAACCGGGACACTGCGCCGCTCGCGGACGATGTGCTCTTGGATGCGCTGTTCCTCGATCCCAACGCTGAGGCGTTTCTCGATGAGCGCGCCGACATGTTGTTCGCAAATGGCGGAGCGCGCTTGCTGCGCCTTGTGAAACGGTTCGAGCATGTTGCGTCCGTTCCTGGCGCCAGCGCCGACATGTTCAATCGGTTCCGCGACCTCAGCCTCTATATCGAGGCGCACTTCCGGACCCCGATCTTTGGCCGTTGGCCTGCGGTGGCGAGATTTCTTGGCAAGCATCGCGACCGCATCGCGAAGATGACTTCTCCTGCGATTGCGAGCTTGTGTGACCGCTGGCTCACCAGCACGCCGCCGGTCTTACGGGGCGGCGCGGTCATGCCGTTTCGTCGTGAGTTCGCCGAGCTGGCGCTTGCCAGCGCACGTGAGATGCAGCTCGGACACGCGAAGGACATCATGTATGTCGGGGAATCCGAAACGCGCATTTATCAGGCGGCCTTGGCGGGCGCGCCGGACGTGCCCGCCGATGTATCGGAATGGGCGCTTGAGATGGCGCAACGTCGTCCGTATCGGGCGGACATTGTTGAGCGGGTTAGAGCGCATCGCGCCGAGCAGGCAGCGGAACATAAGCGGCGTATGGAAACCGACCCCGCCTATCGCGAGCGTCATGAACGAAGCCGCAGCTTGGCGACGCCGATCTTCCCGGGAAGGAAACTGCCGCCCTGGCCGCTGGGCCCCCGGCGCCGCATTGAAGGTCCGTTTCGTGATGCGGTGTTGCGCTCGGCTGGTTTTCACGCGTTGATGCGCACCAACCCCGCCGTGGCAGGCGAGGTGCTGCTTGCGTGCGTCATCGAAGACGAGCCAATGGAGGAATTTGGTTCCAACCGCAACTTCGACCGCCAACTCGGCATCAAGTTCGATAACGAGGGATATCCGACAGCGCCGTGGAAGAGTCCGTTCTACGCGTTCCTTCAGATCAATCCGGATGTGGCGCTCGGCTATCTGCATCAACTCGTTAATTTCAGCACGGAACGATGGGTGCACGCCTTTCGCGGGGCTCACCACTCGGATCCAGAATTCGCTGTCGCTTCGCCTGGCCGACGGAACTGTGCGTGCCTACGCTGGCAATTACTGGGTCTTTGCCTGGTCGCAGCAGAACTCGCTGTTCATCGGCCAGCTCCATTGCGCGCTCGCAGCACTGGAGCGATGGCTGTGCGACCTAGTCGATGCGGGCATCGATATTGCGCCGCAGATCGACGCGATGCTGCGGGCCACGAATTCTGTCGCGGTGCTGGGCGCGCTCGTCAATGTGGGGAAGTTCCGCGAGGAGCTGTTCAAGAGTCCGCTGCGGCCGCTGCTTGGAGCCCAACATATCTATGCGTGGGATTCGCAGCGCTTCAAGGAGAACGCGTATGCCTTCGACGCGATGACCTGGGCCCGAAACGGCGAGGTTGTTTTTGAGATGGCGAAAAATTGGGTCTTGGCTCCGTACCGAAAAAGAACGCTACCAGACATAGTTCCCAGACTGGTTGTCGCTGACGGGGCTATGGGCGATTTCGTCGTGGCCGCCAACAGCCAATGGACTTGCCCCAATACGGAGAAGGAAGCGCTCGAGTTCAAAATCCTGCTGGCAGAGCTTGATCACCGGAATTATTCCGCCGTCGTTGATCCTGCGACGGGAAAGCAAGCCGTCGAGTTCGCCTATCCGCCGGACGTGACCGCAGCCATTGCGGCGTTCGAGCAGGACAAATCGCGACTGAAACAAGCGGTGACCTTCCCGTGGAACTGTCGCGAAGTCCTTAACCAGACGCGCATGCTCAATCGACAGGAAGCTGAGTGGGTCGCGTCACTCATGGTTGCTTTCGATGGCGATGAAGAAATTGATATCGAGGAGGAGATGACACGCGCCCCGCGTGTTGCGGCGGCAGCCGTGCTTCTGTTGCGCGCACCGGGCTGGCTGGCTGGGAATGAGACAGTTCAGCAGCGGGCGCAATCGATCATCGATGCGGCCATCGCCGGTATCCCCGATGAATCGGAGGCACGCGGCCCACGGTTCTTGACGGCGCCTAGCCATTTGGAGTTCGCCGCCTACCTCGCAGTCGAGCGCTGGATCGCTGAGCCCTCGCAGCAAAACGACGAAAGGGTGTTGCGGCTGCTTACTAGCGGCGATGAAGAAGCGGTGCAGGTCATAACCTGGTCGGCGTACCGGAACCGGGAGGCGCTTCGCCAGCGGTGGTGGCGGCTTCTTTTTCTCGCGCTGTTATGGTCGGGCCTCTTAATGCTCACACCACGCTATGGCGACGAAGAGAGCGACGAGGCCCGGTGGCAAAGATGGTGCCGCTGGCTTCGAACGCGATCTCTATCGGCCGGAAACGCCGCGACGGAGTTGATCTGCCCGCTGGCCATTGCGGAGCGGGTCGAACGGTTTGAGGTGCGGCGGTGGCAACGCCGCTACGCGAAGGATGGCCGCCGCTTCACCAAGGAGCCATGGCGGCGATTGTCCGGTAGTCTTGAGACTCGCTTCTTGCAGAACGCCTTCGCATGGCTCTTTCGTAATCAGGCTGGTTGGAAGATCCCGGCCCAGGAGTTGGATGCCCACCGCCAGCTTGTGGCGGCGTTTTGGGCGCATCAGGCTTGGTGGCAAACGGGCAGCGGCAAAGACAAGAATGACGATTATCAGACGATGTACGACTTCGGCTACGCGATCCTCGATGAACTGGCGCGCCTCGTCGTTGAAAGTCCGACGCCCGTAGCTCAAGCGCTTTGGGGTCCGGTTTTCGCGCTGGGGCCCAAGGGCCACTATGCCGTCGGACATTTCCTAAGTTGCTGGTTCAACCAGATAACGGAAACAACCATCGTTGCGGAGTTCGCGCAGCGCTGGCGTCCGATGGTCGAGTTCATGCTGTTGGGCGAGGAATGGGCCAAGCGTGGGCCGTGGTATTACGGCCAGCAATTGGAACGGCACGTTCTGGGGTTCAGCGAGTTGGGTTGTCTCAAGCGGATTCCCGATCACGGCGCGCTTATCGAAATTGCACGGGATCTGTTTGAAGTCTGGGCGAAGAAACGGCTCCCCGGCGATGAAGACAATCTCGCAGGATTCTGCGGATTTCTCGCCACTGAGGTGGGTACGCCTCTTCGCATGGATGGGCTGCAATGGATCGCCGAAACGATGAAGGCCAATGCCGATCTCGGCAAATGGTTCAGGGATCAGACCTCGAACGTCTTTATGGAGTTTTTGGACGTGTTGGTCTCGGATCATGCGGCCGCGTTGGCACAGAACGAGAAGGGCCGCCAAGCGCTGCTGGAACTCGCCGCCCACGCCGTATCGAGGCAGCTCACGGCAGCGCTGGCATTGCAGGAGCGTATTCGGCGACTATTTTGAGAGGTTGTGCTTATCGGCCGTGCTTTAGGGGCTGGGGCGGCCGTCAGAGGGATTGGCCAACGTCTGCTTATGGGGCGATACCTCACTACTGGTCTGTCTCCCCTGGAGAGCACGAACCCGTCCACAGCCGAATTTCCAACAGACCCGTCGCCTGAGACGTCTTCGCCTTGAACGGCAATCCCGCCCATCGCCAGTCTTTCCACGCTACAGCCCTACGACCCCGTCAGCCTTGTTGCGCTTACCCGCTTCCGGCTCTTTCTAATCGACCCCGCTGATCCATCCGCCTCGACGAGGCGCGTTTGCGGGGCTCGTAATGTCGACAATCCCCTTCCGGTCCGAGGCCTTCGCCCGCGGCGCGCGCATGTTGCGCACCGCCCTGGGACCCGCGATCGCCGGCTATCTCGAAGACCCCAGCGTCGTCGAGGTGATGCTCAACCCCGATGGCCGGCTCTGGATCGACCGGCTGTGGGGCGGATTGGAAGACACCGGCCGCCGCATTGCGCCCGCCGACGCCGAGCGGATCGTCCGGCTCGTCGCGCACCATGTCGGCGTCGAAGTGCATCCCGGCTCTCCCCGCGTTTCGGCCGAGCTGCCGGAATGCGGCGAGCGGTTCGAGGGCCTGGTGCCGCCCGTCGCCGCGGCGCCGTGCTTCGCCATTCGCCGTCCGGCCGTCGCCGTGTTTACGCTCAGCGATTATGTCGAGGCCGGCGTCATGTCCGTCGCGCAGGCGGAACTGCTGAGGGTCGCGGTCAGGGAACGAAAAAACATTCTCGTCGCCGGCGGCACTTCGACGGGGAAGACCACCCTGGTCAATGCGCTCCTCGCCGAGGTCGCCAAGACCGGCGACCGCGTGGTGCTGATCGAGGATACCCGCGAGCTGCAATGCGCGGCGCAGAACCTCGTGGCGCTGCGCACCAAGGACGGCGCCGCCTCGCTTTCCGATCTCGTGCGTTCCGCGCTTCGCCTCCGGCCGGACCGCATCCCCATCGGCGAAGTGCGCGGCGCCGAGGCGCTCGATCTCCTGAAGGCCTGGGGCACCGGCCATCCCGGCGGCGTCGGCACGCTGCACGCGGGCTCCGCAATCGGGGCGCTCCGTCGGCTCGAGCAGCTCATCCAGGAAGCGGTCGTCACCGTCCCGCGCGCGCTCATCGCCGAGACCATCGACGTCATCGCCGTCCTCGTCGGCCGCGGCTCCGCCCGCAGGCTCGCCGAACTCGCCGCGGTGAAGGGTCTCGGCCCGACGGGCGACTACGTCCTCACCCCAGCAGGAGAACCGTGATGCCGCCGTTTCGAATTCTAGGCCATCGCGTCGCAATGGCGTGCGCCTTCGCCGTCTTCGCCCTCGCCACGGCGCCCGCCTGCGCCGCCGGCTCCAACATGCCTTGGGAACAGCCGCTCAACCAGATCCTGGAATCGATTCAGGGCCCCGTCGCCAAGGTCATGTCGGTGATCGTCATCATCGTCACCGGCCTGGCGCTCGCCTTCGGCGAATCCTCCGGCGGGTTCCGGCGGCTGATCCAGATCGTCTTCGGCCTGTCGATCGCCTTCGCCGCTTCGAGCTTCTTCCTGTCGTTCTTCTCCTTCTCCGGCGGAGCGTTGATCTGATGGACAGGGGCGAGCCCGTCATCGGCTTCTACGCGCCCGTCCACCGTGCGCTCACCGAGCCGATCCTGCTGGGGGGCGCGCCGCGCGCCGTCGCGATCCTCAACGGCACGCTCGCCGCCGCCGTTGGCTTAGGTCTGCGCCTCTGGATCGTCGGCGCCGTCATCTGGCTGATCGGCCATCTCGCGGCGGTGTGGGCCGCCAAGCGCGACGCCGCCTTCGTCGACGTGGTGCGCCGGCACCTGCGCTACCCCCAGCACATGACCGCGTGAGGGGCCGCAATGATGAACCTCGCCGAATATCGCCGCCGGTCGCAGTGCCTCGCCGACTACTTGCCCTGGGCGGCGCTGGTCGAGGCCGGCGTCATCCTCAACAAGGACGGCTCGTTCCAGCGCACCGCACGGTTCCGCGGTCCTGATCTGGATTCGGCAACGCCCGCCGAGCTCGTCGCGATCACCGGGCGGCTCAACAACGCCTTGCGACGCCTCGGCTCCGGCTGGGCGATCTTCATCGAGGCGCAGCGCCAGCCCGCGAATATTTGTCCGCGCAACCAATTTCCCGATGCCGCCTCTGGCCTCGTCGACGCCGAGCGCCGCGCTCAGTTCGAGGAGGAAGGCGCGCATTTCGAGAGCGGGTATTTCCTGACGCTGCTCTGGCTGCCGCCAGCCGAGGACGCCTCGAAGGCCGAGAGCTGGCTCTACGAGGGCCGCTCGCGCGATGGCGCGGACTGGCGCATGGCGCTCGATGGCTTCATCGACCGAACGGATCGCGTGCTGGCGCTGATCGAGGGTTTCATGCCCGAGGCCGATTGGCTCGGCGACGCCGACACGCTGACCTATCTCCATTCCTGCGTCTCGACCCGCCGCCAGCGGGTGCGGGTTCCCGACACGCCCATGCACCTCGACGCCATCCTCGCCGACGAGGATCTGACCGGCGGTCTCGAGCCGAGGCTCGGGTCTGCGCATCTGCGCACGCTCACCATCATGGGTTTCCCGTCGCAGACCTGGCCTGGCCTGCTCGACGAACTCAATCGGCTCGCCTTCCCCTATCGCTGGTCGACGCGCGCGATCTGTCTCGACAAAACCGATGCGGCCAAGATCCTCGCCCGCATCCGTCGCCAGTGGTTCGCCAAGCGCAAGTCGATCATGGCGATCCTGAAGGAGGTGATGACCAACGAGGCGTCGGTGCTGATGGACAGCGACGCCGCCAACAAGGCGCTCGACGCCGACGCCGCGCTGCAGGAGCTCGGTTCGGATCTGGTCGGGCAAGCCTATGTCACGGCGACGGTGACGGTCTGGGATGAGGACCCCAACCTCGCCGACGATCGCCTGCGCCTGGTCGAGAAGGCGGTGCAAGGCCGCGACTTCACCTGCATGCGCGAGACGGTCAACGCGATCGAAGCATGGCTCGGCAGCCTGCCGGGGCACGTCTACGCCAATGTCCGCCAGCCGCCGATCTCGACCCTCAATCTCGCCCATATGATGCCGTTCTCGGCGGTCTGGGCCGGGCCGGAACGGGACGAGCATTTCCAGGCGCCGCCGCTGTTCTTCGCCCAGACGGAAGGCTCGACGCCATTCCGGTTTTCCCTGCATGTCGGCGATGTCGGCCACACGCTGATCGTCGGTCCGACCGGCGCGGGAAAAAGCGTGCTGCTGGCGCTGATGGCGCTGCAGTTCCGCCGCTATGCCGGCGCTCAAGTCTTCGCCTTCGACTTCGGCGGCTCGATCCGCGCCGCAGCGCTCGCGATGGGCGGCGACTGGCACGATCTTGGCGGCGCGCTCGGCGACGATATTGGCGAGCCGGTGGCGCTGCAGCCGCTCGTTCGCATCGATCAGGCCGGCGAGCGCGCCTGGGCGGCCGAGTGGATCGCGACGCTGCTCGCCCGCGAGGCCGTGTCGATCACGCCCGAACTCAAGGAGCACCTCTGGTCGGCGCTGACCTCGCTCGCCTCGGCCCCCGTCGCCGAGCGGACGATCACCGGCCTATCGGTGCTCTTGCAGTCGAACGCGCTGAAGCAGGCCTTGCAGCCCTATACGATTGCCGGGCCCTGGGGACGATTGCTGGATGCTGAGAGCGAGCGCCTCGGCGAGGCCGACGTCCAGGCCTTCGAGACCGAGGGCCTCATCGGCGCCAGCGCCGCGCCGGCGGTTCTTTCCTAT
>CAVXCA010000071.1:0-8884 GCA_963759955.1 uncultured Alphaproteobacteria bacterium | reverse complement strand
CTGGATGGCGCATCCAGGCGCTGGCGAAATGGCGTCGGGCGCGCTGTCAATTCCGCTCGCCGACCCCAAATATCTCTACCTCGCCTCGGCGAATATCGGCGCGGTGATCATGCCGTGGATGGTGTTCTTCCAGCAGTCCTCGGTCGTGGAGAAAGGGCTGACCACCGCCGATTTGCGCCCCGCCAGGGTCGACACCGCCGTCGGCGCCGTGGTCACCCAGCTCATCATGGCCGCCGTGCTGGTCGCGGTCGCGGCGACGCTCGGCAAGGCGGGCGGCGACCATGCCCTCGACACGGTCGAGGAGATCGTCGGCGCGATCACGCCGTTCCTCGGCGGGTTTGCCGGCAAGCTGCTGTTCGGCCTGGGCATGAGCGGCGCCGCTCTGGTCGCTGCGATCGTCGTCACCCTGACCGCCGCGCGCACGCTCGCCGAGGTTCTCGGCGCCAAGCACAAGTTGGAGGACGAGCCACGCGAAGCGCCGTGGTTTTATGGGTTCTACGCCGCCGCGCTCGTCATCTGCGCGCTCGTCGTCGCCTCCAACGTCAATCTCGTCGCGTTGAGCGTTGGCGTCCAAGTGATGAACGCGCTGTTGCTGCCGATCGTGCTCGGGTTCTTGTTCCTGCTTGCGCGGCGGCTGCCCGAGCCGTACCGACTCAAGGGCGGTTACGCGGCCTTTTCGGGCGTCGTGATCTTGGCGACCGTCATCTTCGGCGTCTACTCGGGAGTCGCCGGGCTGTGGGGATAGGCCAACCCCGGCGCGAGGCCGCGCTTATGCGGATTTGAGGCGGACGATAATGTCGATCGCCTCAATTCGTGTGCCTTCGGGCGCAGGAATTTCGAGCTTCGGCAGAAGCTCGTCGGGGACATCGGACAGTTCCTCGGTGTCTTCGCGGTAGAAATGAAAATGCGGCCCGACCTTGGTGTCGTACCAAAGTTTGGCGGCATAAATGGCGATCTCCCGCAGCAATCCGCATCGCGCGAACTCGTTCAAAGTATTGTAGATCGTCCCCAGCGAGGGCGGATACCTCATCGCGCGCGCTTCGTCGTAAATCATCTCGGCGGTGAAATGCCGATCGCCGGACTGCAGAATAAGCCGGCCGAGATCGAGCCTCTGGCGCGTCGGGCGCACGCCTGCGGCCACGAGCTTGTCGCGAACAAGCTTCGTCTCCGCATCGGCCTTGTGTGCGATTCCTGGCCTCATATTCGTCCGCTTCTTCAATCCGGCGCCTGGAACAGCGCCTTGAACGGTTCTAAGCTACGCAAAGCGACCCTACCCGCTCGCGGCCGCGGGCGCAATGGCGGCGCCGCTCCGCCGCGCCCCGTTCGTTCCAGCCCCGGGCAACCTTGGCGCCGCATCCTCGGATCCATGTCCTAACCTGTGAGGATTCACTTTGACTGCGATCCTGTTTCCCGAGCTCCATTCGTCGAATCAGCCGCTCGTCTTTCCTGACGCGGCGCCGCGACCCGGCGTCGCGCTGGATTATTTCTTCATGCGCCGCCGCACGGCGACGATCGGCGAACAATTCTGGAATGTCGTCGCCAAGGGCTGGGCAGGCTTCAACGCGATCGAGCGTACGCGATGCACGCGCTTGTTCTCGCGCTACCGGTCCTATTGGACGCCCGACATTCTCTCGCACGAGGATCGCGCGTTCTACGACAACCTGCCGGACGAGTTCGCGGTCTACCGCGGGCAGAACGGCGTCGAATTGGCGGCCGGCGGCTGCTTCACGCTGTCCAAGGAGGTTGCGCAAACCTACGCGCTGGGACGGCGCAACGTCCGCTACGCCGATCCGACAATTCTTTCGCTGCGCGTTCTGAAAAAGGATGTGGCGCTGGCCTTCACGGCGCGCGAAGAAGAAGAAATCGTGCTGTTTCCGATCCAGTCGATCGCCATGCGCCTGGAGGCGTTCCACCCCGCGCGCGTGACGCACTGAGCTAAGGAACGGCAGCTGACGCCGCGAAGCGCTTGATTGCGACTTGGGCGCGGCCGCGGCGAAGGGGCGCCCATGGAACTTGCGTCCGGAAAGCTGGACAGCGATCTTCCGACCGGATATTTTCCTTCATCGCGAACTTCCCAGCAGGCTTTGGGCGGCCCGCGATCGCGTCTCTCGATCACTGGTCGGCTTCGAGCCCCCATGTGATCTGCGAGAACCGATTATGCGACGTCTTATCGCGACGTTAGCCCTTTGCGCGGGATGCGCCGTCCCTGCTTTCGCCGACCCGGCGATGACGACGGCGCCAGTCGTCATGCGCGCGGCGCCGAGCCCGAAGGCGCGCATCGTGCAGAGCATCCCGGCCAACGCCCGGATCGACTTGTCGCACTGCTCGCGCGACTGGTGCTACGCCTCGTGGCGCGATCGGTTCGGCTATGTCCGGGCCGCCGCGATCGCCGCGGCGCCTTACGAAGCGGGGCCCCCGGCGTACTACGGTCCAGGCTATTACGGGCCCCCGGCAGTCGTCGGGCCTTGGTGGGGTTGGGGTCGACCATACTATTACGGCTATGGATGGGGCCATCGCTGGTAGCGACGGCCGAACCACACGTTCATCCGCGCCACGGCGTCTCCAGCGTCGGCGTCAGTGGGCCCTTGCCGTCGATCCATGAAAAGAGATTGGCGACGACGAGATCGGCCATCGCGCGGCGCGTGTGGCGCGAGGCGGAGCCGACATGGGGGAGCGCGACGACGTTGTCGAGTTCAAGCAGCGCCTCCGACACGTTGGGCTCGTTCTCGTAGACGTCGAGCCCCGCCGCGAGAATCCTGCGCTCCTTCATCGCTTCGATCATCGCCGCCTCGTCGACGAGCGAGCCGCGCGCGATGTTGACCAGAACGCCATCGGGGCCGAGCGCCGCCATCACTTCGCGGTCGACGAGATGTCGGGTGTCCGCGCCGCCGGGCGCGGCGATCATCAAGATGTCGCACGCCTTCGCCATGCCGAGGAGCGAGGGATAATAGAGATAGGGCGCCTCGTCCTGCGCTTTGCGGCCGTGATAGACGACTGCGATCCCGAAGCCTAAAGCGCGCTTGGCGATCTGCTTGCCGATTCGCCCCAATCCGAGAATTCCCATGGTGCGTCCGCGCAGCGAAGCGGTGAGCGGAAAGGGCGCGCTTCGCCAGCGCCCCGCGCGAAGATAGCGCTCGGCCTGCGGCAACCGTCTGACCGCGGCGAGCGTCAGCGCCATCGCGATGTCGGCGGTGTCCTCGTCGAGCACGCCGGGCGTGTTGGTGACGATGATGCCGTGCGCGCCCGCCCAGGCGGCGTCGACATGGTCGTAGCCGACGCCGAAACTGACGACGATCTCCAGATTTGGCAGGCGGCGCATCAGCGCGGCGTCGATGCGGGTCGAATGCCACGTGGCGACGATCGCGCGGATGCGTGGAGCGATCGCTTCGAGCGTCGCCTCGCAATTCTGCGCGCGCCACAGCCGATGCAGCGCAACGCGCTTTTCGATCGCCTCGCTGATTTCCGTCATGCCCTCGGCGGGCATCAACACTTCGAACGCCGCCACGCTTCTCGCCTCCCTATCTTCTTGGTCTCCGGGCAGAATGCGACAGGACGTCCAGCCCGGCAAGCCGTCGCCGCCGCCCTCGCGCTTCCCCTTTCGCGCCGCCGCCGGACGTGGCACATCCCATGCCCATGTCGAGCCTGTCGGATATTTCCCCCGCGCGCCGCCGCCCGATGGTGCGCCGGCTGATGCTCAGGGACTTTCGTTCCTACGCCAGCCTCGACCTCGCGCTCGAAGGCGCGCTGATCGTGTTTTGCGGCGAGAACGGCGCGGGAAAGACCAATCTCCTCGAAGCCCTGTCGCTGTTCGCGCCGGGGCGCGGCCTCAGGCGCGCCGAGCTCGCCGCTTGCGCGCGCATCGGCGGGACGGGCGGCTTCGCCATTTCGATCGAGGTCGAGGAGGAGGGCGTCGTGCGCCAGCTCGGCGCGGGGCTGGAGGGGACGAGCGGCGACGGCCCGCCCGAACGCCTCAACCGCATCGATCGCGCCCCGGTCGCCTCGGCGCGCGCGTTCGCCGATCATCTGCGCCTGGTCTGGCTGACGCCGGCGATGGACAGTCTGTTTGCCGGGCCGGCGAGCGAACGACGCCGCTTTCTCGACCGGCTGGTGCTCGCGCTCGATCCCAATCACGGCGCGCGCGTCAGCCAGTTCGAGCGCGCCTTGCGCGGGCGCAATCGGTTGCTCGAAGAGGGCGCGCGCAACGCGCCCTGGCTCGACGCCATCGAGCGCGAAGCGGCGGAGCTCGGCGTCGCCGTCGCCGCGGCGCGCGTCGAATGCGTGAACCGGTTGAAGGCGTTGATCGCGCTCGATCGCGACGAGGATTCGCCCTTTCCCTGGGCCGATCTTTCGCTCGAGGGCGAGGTCGAGGCGCTGGCGGCCGAACATCCCGCTCTCGCCGCCGAAGACAAATATCGCGCGGCGCTGCGCGACAACCGCTCACGCGACGCGGCGGCGGGGCGCACGCTGATCGGCCCGCACGTCGGCGATCTGCTGGTCTTTCATGGCCCCAAGGGCGCGCCGGCGGCGCAATCTTCGACCGGCGAGCAAAAGGCGTTGTTGGTCGGTCTCGTGCTCGCTCACGCGCGGCTGGTGGCGGATATGTCGGGCCTGGCGCCGCTCGCGTTGCTCGATGAAGTCGCCGCACACTTCGACCCGCGCCGGCGCGCCGCGCTGTTCGATGCGCTGGAGCGCGTCGGCGCCCAGGTGTTCGTCACCGGCGCCGACCCCGCCGTCTTCGCCGGGCTCGGCGAACGGGCGCGGATGTTCGAAGTCGTTCCCGGGCGCGTTGCGCCCTGGCCGGGCCGCTCAGGCGTGGCCGGCGTCGGAGGATAGCCAAGCCGCGTTGACGCCGAGCAGCGCCAGCGCGCGGTCGTACTTCGCCTCGAAATTGGGGTCGAAGATCAGTTTCGAATCGGCGGGCGAGACCAGCCAACCGTTGGCGAGAATTTCGCTCTCCAACTGGCCGGACGCCCAGCCGGCGTAGCCCAGCGCCAGCACCGCCCGACTCGGTCCATCCCCTTTGGCGATCGCGCGCAGGATGTCGAGCGTCGCCGTCAGGCACACGTCGCCGCCGATCGCGACGGTCGAATTGGCGGCGCGATAATCGTTGGAATGGAGAACGAAGCCGCGCCCGGTGTCCACCGGACCGCCGCGCAAGACGCGCACCGCTTCGGCGCTGGCAGGCAAGCGGATCGCCTCGGCCCGACCGACGATGTCCAGTTGCACCAGGAGCTTGGAAAACTCGATTTCGTCGGCGCGCTGGTTGATGACGATGCCCATCGCGCCGTCTTCGCGATGGGCGCACACGTAGACCACCGAACGCGCGAACGGCCCCTCGCGCAGGCTGGGCATGGCGATGAGAAACTGTCCTTCGTAGCTCTGCGCGGTCAGGGATCCCGATGGGCGACGCATACGCGCATGGTACGCGCGTCGCGGGCGCCATGAAAGAGAAAAGCTCGGAGCCGACGGCGCCGTTCACGTGAAATTTGATGGCGGGAAGCGGCGGCGGTGCCTAGATAGAAGCCATGATCGCCCGACTTCTCGCCATCTTCGCCCTCGCCGGCTGCGCGACGGGCGGCGCCTACGCCACGGACGCCTTCTCCACGGATTGGGCGAAGACGCTGAAGGCCGAGGCGCGCCTGACGGCGGGCGGGCCGGGTCTGGCGGCGTTCGAAATCAGCCTGGCGCCCGGCGCCGTCACGTATTGGCGCGATCCGGGCGATTCGGGCGCGCCGCCGAGCTTCGACTTCTCCGGATCGGTCAATCTCGCGCGCGCCGAGCTGCAGTTTCCTGCGCCCGCGCGCATCGCCGAGCCCGACGGCTCGGAAGCGTTCGGCTATGAGAACGGCGTCGTCTTTCCGATCGCGGTCGAGCCGGTCGACCCCACGAAGCCGGTGACGCTGGCGGTCAGCGCCACCTATGCGGTTTGCGAAAAAATCTGCCTTCCCGCCAGGGCGAATTTGACCCTGACGCTGCCTGAAAGCGCTTCGACGCCTTACGCCGCCGCGATCGAGGCGGCGCGCGCTTCGACGCCGCGGCGCGTCGACTGGCGCTCGCTGGGCGCCGAGCTCGCCTCGGTCGACGCCGAGGATTGGCGGCTTTGCCTGCCCGCCGAGCCCGGCCCGGCGCGCGATCTCTTCCTCGAGACGCCGTCGGGCTGGTGGCTTTCGACCAAGGCGGAGCCGGAGCGGAGCGGGCGCGACTGCTTCGCCATCGCGTTGCGCGAGAAGCCGGCGGACGGCGCTCTGCCGGTGAGCGCGCGCGCGACGATCACCGGCGGCGCCGGCGCCCTCGACGTCACGCTGATTCTGCCGCCGAAGTCTTGAGCGCGCGCGCCGCCTCGCGATAGACTGACGTTTTCTCCTGGAGGACGGGCCATGACCATCAAAGTCGGCGACAGACTGCCCAACGCGACCTTTCGCCTGGTGACCGACGACGGCGCGCGGCCGGTGACGACGCAGGAATTCTTCGCCGGCAAGAAAATCGTGCTGTTCGGCCTGCCCGGCGCCTTCACCCCGACCTGCCACAAGAACCACCTGCCGGGCTTCCTCGCCCACGAGGCGGAGTTCAAGGCCAAGGGCGTCGCCGCAATCGCGATGACCGCCGTCAACGACCACTACGTTCTCGCCGCGTGGTCGAAGGCGACCGGCGCGGACGGCCGCATCGCCTTCCTCGCCGACGGCGCCGCCGATTTCGCCAAGGCGGCCGGGCTCGACTTCGACGCTTCGGCGGGAGGCCTCGGCGTACGCTCGAAGCGCTATTCGATGCTGGTCGAGGACGGCGTGGTGAAGCTCCTCAATATCGAGGACGCGCCGGGCAAGGCCGATCTCTCCGGCGCCGCGCATCTCATCGCGCAGATGTGAGCCGAAGGGCGCGGCCGGATCGCTCGCCATGGCGCGCCCGGCGCAGGCCGCTGGCGACGCGCGAGGGTTCCTGTCCGGCCGCGACGGTCCAAGCCTTTTCAAACTTTTCCAAGGCTATCCAAGGGTTTTCCAAATTTCTCCAAGCTTTTTCCAAGGAAATTCCAAGCTTTTGCAAACTTTTTCTTTGGCCGAAACGAATGAAATCAACGGATTAAGTCGAGGAAGGGCGAAAAGCGATTTTTCCCGGCCGACGACGGCCTTGCGCGCCATGCCGAGCTCCTTTCGGGCGCGCCTGTCGAGCGGCGAGTTGATAGATTAGCAGAGCTTTCGTTTTTCAGAAACCATTTGTCGTCGGGCCTGCGGCGGCGCGCGCCGCCGCGCGGCCTTCGCGGCGACACGCGCCCGCCTATCTGATTGACGACAAATAGAAATCTAAAGGGATTCTAAAGAGTCCGCGGCTACGGTTTGACCTCGATCTGACGCGCGAATGGACCGGGGATGCCGACAGCTGCCGTAACGCTCGAAGCGGTCGAGGAATTCATGGCCGAGCGCCGCCAGCGGCTCGCTTTCCCCGATTGGCTCGAACCCAGCTACGAATCGAGCAGGCGGCTGCGTCGATCGAAGCGGCTCGTCGTCAACGTCACGGAACTGATCGTCGTCTACAATCTCTTTCTCGGCCTCGATTGGCTGTTGATTCCGGACGCGCTGGCGCTCTCCGCGCTTTGCCATTGCCTCGTTACGGCTTGGGCGCTGCTCGCGGCGCGCTTGTTCGAAACCGCGCCGAGCGCGGGCGTTCGCGAGGGAGTGGCGTCCAGCCTGCCGATCCTGGTGGCCATGCAGGCCCTGGCGATGTTCCTGATGAGCCATTCGCCGGCCGCCGCCCACTACCAGTATCTGGTCGCCCTGTTGATCATGTACGCCAATGTCATCCAGCGCCTGCCCCACCAAGGCGCGGTCACGGTCTCGGCCGTGATCATCGCGCTCCATGCGGCCTGCGTCGCCTTCGGCCGGCGTCTGTCCCCCGACGCGGCGGTGTTGGCTTGCGCCATGACGATGGCCAGCGCGCTGATCACCTTGAGGGCGAACCGCATGCTCGAACGCGACGAACGGCGCCTCTTCCTGCGTTCGTTGCGCGACCAGTTGATCCACGAACGCACCGAGGTCGAGGCGGCCACCGACGCGCTCACCGGCCTCGCCAACCGCCATCGCCTGCGGGCGAAATTCGCCGAGCTGTGGGCAGGCGGGGCCGGCCGGCCCGAGTTGGTCGCGATCGTCATGCTCGACATCGATCACTTCAAGGCGTTCAACGACCGCTACGGCCACCCCGCCGGCGACGCGTGCATCAAGCGGGTCACGGCCTGCGCCCTGGCCGAACTCAGAGGCGCGCAGGACTTGGCGGCGCGTTACGGCGGCGAAGAACTGATCCTGATCCTGCCCGACGCGACGATCGCCGCGGCGGTCGCGGTCGCCGAACGGATCCGGCGCAGCATCGAGGCGCTTGGCATTCCCCACGAGCTCGCCGGCGCCAATCGGATTGTGACGGCGAGCTTCGGCGCCGCGGCGGCGCCGATCGCCGCCGTCAGCGCCGACGAACTGGTCGCGGCGGCGGACGCCGCGCTCTACGCCGCCAAGGCGGCCGGACGAAACCGAGTCTTCCCGCCGCTGTTGCGCACGGCGGCGGGCGAGGCGACCGTGATCGCGGCTGCGCGCGCGGGGTGAGGGGCGCGATGAGGCTGCGGGCGTCGAAGCCGCGGGCCACATCAACCCGTCGCCGTCAAGCCGCTGCGCGGCTCCTCCGCTCCGCTACGGTCGCTTCGCGATGACCGCGCCGGGCCGATGTGGCGTATCTGTTTCCATGATCGTTGCTGCTCGGAGCCGGCCCATGAGGGCCGGCCACCGCAGCAACGATCATGGAAACCAACAGCTTGAGCCACGCGGGGGGTCAATGTTTGCGACCCCCGGCCTAGATCCTATAGGCTCTAAGATAAGGCGCTACGGCCGTCATGGCCGGGCTTGTCCCA
>CAVXCA010000070.1:0-8045 GCA_963759955.1 uncultured Alphaproteobacteria bacterium | reverse complement strand
GCCGGGCCGGGACCAGCCAGGTGAAGCAGCCGATGAGGAGGCTGAGGGACAGCACGGTCGCGCCGTACCGCACCGCGATGATCAGCACCACGAACAGGAACGGGATCGACAGCAGGATGTCGACCACCCGCATGAGCACCGAGTCGAAAAAGCCGCCGACCAGCCCGGCGATCACGCCCCACAGCGCGCCGATGATGATCCCATCGCCGCCGCGAAGAAGCCGACCTCCAGCGACGCCTGGCCGCCCTTCATCAGCTCGCCGAGGACGTCGAAGCCGTTGTTGTCGGTGCCGAGCGGGTGATCACCGGCCCGGGCGCGGCCGCGTCGAGTTCAGGTTGCCGCTGAGGATGTCGCCGTGGTAGACCAGCGGGCCGCAGCAGAACACGATGAAGAACACCAGGACCGCCGACCCCGACCACGGCCAGCTTGTTGCGGACGAACTCGCGCAGCGCCAGCCGCCAGCCGCTCTGGATCTGCCCGATCTCGCCGCCTTCTGCCGCCCGGCCTACGTCAAGCGGCGGGAGCGATGGGGCTATAGCCACGGTGTGCCTCCTTGGGTGGCTGCGGGCGGCAGGCGGTCAGGCCAGCCGGATCCGCGGGTCGGCCACGGTCAGCGAGATGTCAGCCAACAGATTCCGGCCACGGTGAGCACGGCGCCGATCAGCGTGTAGGCCAGCAGGACGTTGTAGTCCTCCTGCGACAGCGAGGCGGAGCGGCGCGGCGTCAAGCCGCTCGCGACCGTCGTCGCCCACGCGACCTACGCCGCCGAGCCGAAGAATTTCCCCACCGCGCCGATCGGCGCGATGCGCCGACTGTTCGAAAGATGCGGCTGGAGCGCCGATTCGGTCGATCTGTTCGAGATCAACGAGGCCTTCGCGGTCGTCGCGATGGCGGCGATGCGCGATCTCGCGCTCCCCGACGACAAGGTCAACGTCAACGGCGGCGCCTGCGCGCTCGGCCACCCGATCGGCGCCTCGGGCGCGCGCATCCTGGTCACGCTCATCGCCGCCTTGCAGGCGCGCGGCCTCGATCGCGGCGTCGCCTCGCTGTGCATCGGCGGCGGCGAGGCGACGGCGATGGCGATCGAGCGGGCGCGCTGACGGCCAGGGCCGACGCGCGGCTGTCATATCGTTGGCCGATCCTGGCCGAATCAGCCTCGGCGACCGTTTCGCCGAGACGCCACGCAGCGGAACTCTCGCCTTTGCCGTCCATTGCCCCTTTCTCGACGCCCGGCCGTTTCTGGCGCGGCAATCTTCACACCCACTCGACGCTCTCCGACGGCGCGCTGACGCCTGAAGCAGTGATCGAAGCCTACAAGGGGGCCGGGTACGACTTCGTCCAGCTCTCCGAGCATTTTCTCGACCGGTTCGGCTGGCCGATCGCCGATACCCGGCGCTGGCGCTCCAACGACTTCACCACCCTGATCGGCGGCGAACTTCATGCGATGGGCACGAAGGTCGGCGAGCTCTGGCATATTCTCGCCGCCGGCTTGCCGCTCGATTTTCCCGCGCCCGGGCCCGCCGAGAGCGGCCCCGAACTGGCGGCGCGCGCCCGCGCGGCCGGGGCGTTCGTCGCCATCGCCCATCCCGCCTGGTCGCAGCTCACGGCCGAGGACGGGCGCGCGCTCGAAGCGGCCCACGCCGTGGAAATCTACAACCACGGTTGCGCGGTCGAGAACGATCGCGGCGACGGCTTCTATTTGCTCGACCGCCTAGTGAACGAAGGCCGGCGCCTGACGGCGATCGCCGTCGACGACGCCCATTTCCGCCATGGCGAACACGACGCGTTCGGCGGCTTCGTCGAGGTCAAGGCCGAGAGCCTCGACCCCGAGGCGCTGCTCGCGGCGCTGAAGGCGGGACATTTCTACTCCAGCCAGGGGCCACGCCTGCACGACGTCAGCGTCAGCCGCGAGGAAGTCGCTGTCGGCTGCTCGCCGGTCCATTCGGTGTCGCTGCTGACGGGGACTTCGCGGGCGCTCGCCAAGATCGGCCGTCATGTCACGGGCGCCGCCTTCGATCTCACGAAAATCGAACGCCAGGCCTGGACCGACCCGGGCGCCGAAAAGTGGTTCCGCATCGTCGCGATCGACGCGGCGGGCCGGCGCGCCTGGACCAACCCGATCTGGCTCGACGAATTGGGCTGAGCCCCGCTCCTTGCGCTTCCCCGCTCGCCGCCATAAATCGGGGCCTCGCCCGGCAAGGGCGTCTGGGAATTCAGGTCATGAACGAAAGCAAGGGCGCTCGCCTGCCGGGCTGGCACGCGACGACGATCCTCATGGTGCGCAAGGGCGGGCAAGTGGTCATCGGGGGCGATGGCCAGGTCAGCGTCGGCGAAACGGTGATGAAGGGCAACGCCCGCAAGGTCCGCCGCCTCTCCAAGGGCGAGGTCATCGCCGGCTTCGCCGGTTCGACGGCCGATGCGCTGACGCTGTTCGAGCGCCTGGAGAGCAAGCTCGAACAATACCCCGGACAATTGCCGCGCGCCTGCGTCGAACTCGGCAAGGATTGGCGGATGGACCGCTACTTGCGCCGGCTCGAAGCGATGCTGCTGGTCGCCGACAAGGGCGTGGGGTTCGTGCTGACCGGCTCGGGCGACGTGCTGGAGCCCGAAGGCGACGCCCACGGCTCGGCGATCGCGATCGGCTCGGGCGGCAATTACGCGCTCGCCGCCGCGCGCGCGCTGCTGCCGACGGAAATCGAAGCGGAGGAAATCGTGCGCCGCGCGATGGGCATCGCCGCCGGCATCTGCGTCTACACCAACACCAATCTTGTCCTCGAGAGCCTGTGACCTCATGACCGAATTCTCGCCGCGCGAGATCGTTTCCGAACTCGATCGCTATATCGTCGGGCAGAAGGACGCCAAGCGCGCCGTCGCGATCGCGTTGCGCAATCGCTGGCGCCGGCTGCGCCTCGTCTCGCCGATGCGCGAGGAAGTCATGCCCAAGAACATCCTGATGATCGGGCCGACCGGTTGCGGCAAGACCGAGATCGCGCGTCGCCTCGCCAAGCTCGCGGGCGCGCCGTTCCTCAAGGTCGAGGCGACCAAGTTCACCGAGGTCGGCTATGTCGGGCGCGACGTCGAGCAGATCGTGCGCGATCTCGTCGAGATCGGCATCGCGCTGGTCAAGCAGCGCAAGCGCAAGGACATCGAGGCCAAGGCGGAGCTCGCCGCCGAAGAGCGGATGCTCGACGCGCTGGTCGGCGTGAGTTCTTCGGCGCCGACGCGCGACACGTTCCGGCGCAAGTTGCGCGCCGGCGAGCTCGACGACAAGGAGGTCGAGATCGAATTGCCGCACGGCGGCGGCGGCGGCATGCCGATGTTCGAGCTGCCGAACATGCCGGGCGCCTCGGTCGGCGCGATCAACCTTTCCGATATTTTCGGCAAAGGCTTTGGCCAGCGCACCAAGGCCAAACGCATGAGCGTCTCCGAAGCGCACGCGCCGCTGGTCGCCGCCGAGGCGGAAAAGCTGCTCGACCAGGATCAGGTGGTGCGCGAGGCGATCCACGAAGTCGAGAGCAACGGCATCGTCTTCCTCGACGAGCTCGACAAGATCTGCGCGCGCGAGGGGCGCGGC
This sequence comes from uncultured Alphaproteobacteria bacterium, assembly GCA_963759955.1. Lineage (GTDB taxonomy): Bacteria > Pseudomonadota > Alphaproteobacteria > Rhizobiales > Beijerinckiaceae > Roseiarcus. The sequence goes on along the minus strand of CAVXCA010000070.1, from coordinate 4,471 downwards.
GGCGCCGACGTCTCGCGCGAGGGCGTGCAGCGCGATCTGTTGCCGCTGATCGAGGGCACGACCGTCGCCACCAAGCACGGCTCGGTCAACACCGACCACATCCTGTTCATCGCCTCGGGGGCGTTCCACGTTTCGCGACCCTCGGACCTGCTGCCCGAATTGCAGGGACGCCTGCCGATCCGCGTCGAGCTCGCCTCGCTCACGGAAGACGATTTCAAGCGCATCCTCACCGAGCCCGAGGCGAGCCTGATCAAGCAATACGCCGCGCTGCTAGGCGCGGAGGGGGTGAAGCTCACCTTCGCCGACGACGCCATCGCGGCGATCGCGCGCATCGCCGCCAAGGTCAACGCCAGCGTCGAGAACATCGGCGCGCGCCGCCTGCAGACGGTGATGGAGCGCGTGCTCGACGAAGTCAGCTTCACCGCCCCCGACCGCTCGGGCGAGGAGATCGCCATCGACGCGGCCTACGTCGAGGCGCATGTCGGCGACCTCGCCGACAACGCCGACTTGAGTCGGTTCATTCTGTGACGCCCTCGGCCGATCGCCTCGGGCCGCTCACGGCCTCAAGTAGGCGTAGCCCTGGCCTTGCAATTCGGCGAGGCGCACGACGCCGCCCTGTTGGGCCACCACGAAGCCCGGCAACAGATCGCTCAGCTCCACCTTCTGCGCGCGCATCGTATTGATGCAGGCGTTGAGCGCGACCCCGTCGCGATGGAGGTCGGTGAGCTGGTTCTCGATGTCGGCTTCCGCGGAAATGGCGTGGAACGCCTTCAGCGCCGGGCCGTGAACGACCAGCGCGATCGTCACCTTGCCGGGGCCGCCCGTGCCGGCGATGTGATTGCGCATGTTGCCGAGCACGGGGCCGACCTTGTCGAGATCGTCGAGATGATAGACGACCTTGTCCTTGTCGGCCGCCTCGGCCTTGCTCAATCCCGCCATGGCGATCAGCCCGGCGCCGCCCGCTGCGAGCGTACGAAAGAAACCCCGTCGTTCCATGTTCGACCTCCCGTTAGATCCGCGTCCGGCCGCTCACGGCCGGACGATCGTGTAACCCTGCTCCGCCAAGTCGACGAGCTCGGGCACGCCCGCGTCGACGACTGTGACGCCGGGCAGCAAGGGCGGCTTCTTGCCCTCGCGCTTTTCCACGCCCGCCAAAGATTGGTTGCAGGCTTCGAAGCGCACGTTCGGCATCGAATGCTCGAATTGGACCAGCCGTTCGGCGACCGGCGAGCGGTCGGCGAGCAGCATGCCGATCCCGGCGTTGAAGGCGACGACAGCGATGTCGACCTCTTCGCCCTTGCCGGTGTAATGGCGCGAGACGTTGGCCGCGATGTCGAGCACGGCGGTCATCTTGGCCGGATCGGCGTCGCTGATTTGTAGCGCCAGCTTGTGGGAATCGGCCGCGTGCGCCGCGCCCGCCGCGAGCGCGCCCGCGAGGAGGGCGCCTAAGAAAGCTCTGCGTTTCATCGTCCCGCTCCCGTCACGCCAACCGCTCCATCGTCTTGATGCCGAGCGCGCCGCCGGCGACGATGGCGACGAACACGAGAATGGATCCGATCGCGAGGGTGGAGACGCCGGTCACCGCCTGGCCGATCGTGCAGCCGAGCCCGACGACGCCGCCCACGCCCATCAGCACCGCGCCAAACAAATTGCGCAGCGTGTCCGGCGTGTCGGAAAACGTCGCCAGCCGGAACCGCCCGGTCATCAGCGAAGCGAGAAGGGCGCCGGCGAGCACGCCGAGCACCGTTGCGACGCCGAAGGCGGGGATGCGCTGCGCAGTGAAACGTTCGATCCATTCGAGCATGTCGCCCGACGGGCGCACGAAGCTGAGCGAACCGGGCGCGACCGCGCCGTCCGACATTTCGTCATAGCAAAGCCCGGTGAGCGCCCAGCCCGCGACCGCCGCGAGGCCGACGCCGAGCCCAGATAAGATGTGCTTCCCCGAGGCGCGAAAGGGCGCGCTCGAAAAGCAGAAGGCGAAAAGCGCGATCGCCAGCGCCGCCGCGGCGACGAGGTCGGCGCGCGCCGGATCGAGGCCGCTCAGGCGCGCGAGCAGGGCGCCGAGCCCCTGATTGCCGAGCCCGTAGGCGCCGAGGTTGATCGCCGTCGCGCTCGCGAGCGTCGCCCGCGCCGGCCCGAGCAGTCCGCCGATCGCCATATAGCCGGAGACGCCGATCAGCACGATCACCAGAGCCGAGCGCAAATCGCCGCTGCCCGCGCGCACCAGATTGCGGCTCGCGCATCCGCCGGCGAACGCCATGCCGAAACCGAACAATAGGCCGCCGACGATCGAGCCCGCCCAATCGAACGTCGGCGCCAGATACATCGATTTGGTCAGGTCGACCGCGCCGATCGCCGACAGCGCCGCAGCGCCGACGACCGCCGTCGCGGTCGCGAGGACCCAAGCGCGGAAGCGGCGCGAATCGCCGAACGCGAGCATGTCGGAAATCGAGCCCATGGTGCAGAAATTGGTGACGGCGACCACGGCGCCGAAGAAGACGCCGATCGCCAGTCCGCCGGCCGCCAGCCAGAAGGGGGCGTTTTCCGTCAGGGTCGCGCGTAGAGATTCCATCGGCGTTTCCTCAGCTCCTTTGTTAAGCGCCCACGACCTTGACCGCCCGATTGGGCTCGAGCTTTACCGTCTTGGTCTTGGTCAGATGATCGGCGACGACGTCCCAGATTGGCGGCCCCTCGACCCCCTCGGTGACGCTCGCCCAGCCCGCCACGCGATATTCGCGCGCCGCATCGATCGGCGCGCCGGGCTTCAGCAGCGTCATGTCGGAAATGCGCTGGCCCTGCGGCTTGGTCACGTCGATCGTGTAGGCGAGGCCGCCGACGCGCACCATGTCGCCGCCCTGCTGGTAGTACGGATCGACGTTGAACAGGTTGTCGGCGACGTCCTCCAGCACGCTCTTCAACTGGGCGCCGGTCATGGCGTTGCGGTAGACGTTGGGATAGGTGATCGCGGTCGCGTTGGTCAGATCCTCGAAGGTCACGTCCTGCCCGGAGAGCAGGCTCGTGCCCCAGCGGAAGCCGGGCGACAGCGCGATCTCTGCGTCGCGCTCCGCGAGGATCGCCTGGCAGATCAGATCGTCGAACGTGCCGTTGAAATTGCCGCGCCGATAGAGCAGCGATTCGGTGCGTCCGAGCGGTCGCGAAAGCTCCGCGGCGAACGGCTGGCGCACCGCCTCGATCTTGGCCGCCATTTCGGCGTCGCTCGCGATCACGTCGGAGAACAGCGGAATCAATTTGTGGCGATAGGCTTTCACCTCGCCGCCGCGCACGTCGAGATCGAGCCGCGAGACGAATTTGCCCGACGAGCCGGAGGCGATGAGCAGCGTTCGGCCGACGAGGATCGGCTCCGGAATGGCGTCGTGGGTGTGCCCGGTCAGGATCACGTCGATGCCGTGGACGCGCGAGGCGAGTTTGCGGTCGACATCGAAGCCGTTGTGGGAGAGCAGAACGACGAGGCCGGCGCCGGCCTTACGCGCGTCGTCGACCTGCGCCTGGACGTCCTCCTCGCGCACGCCGAAGGACCAGTTCGGGATCATCCAGCGCGGATTGGCGATCGGCGTATAGGGGAAGGCCTGGCCGAGCACGGCGATCTTGACGCCGCCGCGCTCGATCATGGTCATCGGCTTGAACGCCGCTTCGTCCCATTCGGTGTCGCGCACGTTGAGGGCGAGAAAGGGAAAGCCGAGCGAGGCGACGGCTTCCTTGACGCGATCGGTCCCGTAGGTGAACTCCCAGTGGGCGGTCATCGCGTCGGGCTTCAACAGCGCCATACAGTCGATCATGTCCTGGCCGCGCGTCTTGAGCGAAGACCACGAGCCCTGCCAAGTGTCGCCGCCGTCGAGCAGCGCGACCTTGTCGCCGCGCTCGGCGCGGATCGCCTTGACGACCGTCGCGGCGCGATCGAGCCCGCCGATGCGCCCGTAGGTTCTCGCCAGCGCCTCGAAATCCTCCGACGTCAGCGCATAGGCGGCGGCCGAGCTCGCCGCAACGCCGAAGCGCTTGAGAAAATCGACGCCGGTCAGATGCGGCGGCTGGCCGCGCGCCTCGCCGACGCCGATGTTGACCGAGGGCTCGCGAAAATAGAGCGGCTTCAACTGCCCATGGATGTCGGTGACATGGACGAGCGTCACGTTGCCGAGCGGTTCGAACGCGAGCAACTCGGCTTGGGTCAGCTTCTGCTGCGCAAAGCTGCGCGAGAACCCGGATCCGCCGATGAGCGCCCCGGTCGCCGCCGCGACCTGTATGAATTCGCGCCGCGAAATCATCGCAATCTCCAAGGTCTGAGGAAGCTATGGTCTAGTGACGACAGCCGGAGATATTCACCGCCGTCATGGCCGGGCTCGTCTCGGCCATCCACGCCGTGAAGCGCCGCGCTGGCCCCCGCGAGGGGCTGGGTCCGCTCAGCCCCCTCTTCATCCGGGCGGCGGTTCGACCGCGTGGATGGCCGGGACGGGCC
>CAVXCA010000069.1:0-20665 GCA_963759955.1 uncultured Alphaproteobacteria bacterium | reverse complement strand
CGCCTATGTCGAACAGTTCCTCGCGCCCACCCTCAAGCCCGGCGACGTCGTGATCCTCGACAATCTCGGCTCCCACAAAGGAAAGGCCGTGCGACAGGCCATCCGAGACGTCGGCGCGCGGCTTGTCTTCCTGCCGAAATACTCGCCCGACCTCAACCCTATCGAGCAGGTCTTCGCCAAATTCAAAACCCTGCTGAGGAAGGCCGGCGCCAGGACATACGACGCCGTCTCCGACGCCAGCGCTCAAATCCTCGCCCAGTACGCCCCCGACGAATGCGCCGCCTACGTCACCAACGCCGGATACGCGTAATGCCAAAAGCAAAAGGCTCTAGAGCAATTCTGCTCGCTCCGCTTCCCCGGCCAGTGGGCGGACGAAGAAACGGGCCTTTATTACAACCGCCATCGCCATTACGATCCGCTCTGCGGGCAATATGCGAGCCCGGACCCGATTGGCTTGCAAGGAGGAGCGAGGCCGCAGGGGTATGCAGAGAATCCAAACAGGTCGACAGATCCACATGGCCTAAGCTCACACTTAGACTCGCTCTTTGATCGGGCGAAAGCGGTACAACAAGTCCTCGATCCAAGAGCGCAAGCCGGGAGAACCGCAGCCGTATTGGAAACGACAGATGGCACTAGATTTGTGGGTGGGGGCGTTCGAGATTTATCACCCGCCCAACGTTCGATCTTGGTTGAAGGAGAAGTAGCGGCCAAGGCGAAAGGTCTGCATGCAGAGCCAACCGTTCTAGTGGATCGAATCCAACACTTGGTGCCCGCGCCTGACGGCGGCGATGATTTTATTGGGGTCGGCGGTCCAGGTGAAGGGCGCGGATTGCCGATTGTGCTCTTCGAGGAATCGATTGATGGCGGCCTGCAAATCGACGACCGATCGGAATACGCCGCGCTTGAGTCTGCGCTTGGTGAGCGTGGCGAAGAAGCCTTCGACGGCGTTGAGCCACGAGCAGGACGTCGGCGTGAAGTGGAAGACGAACCGCTCGTGCCGAGCGAGCCACTGGAGCACTTTGGGATGCTTGTGGGCGGCGTAATTGTCGAGGATCACATGCACCATCTTGCCGGCGGGAACCCGAGCGTCGATGGCGTTGAGAAAGCGGATGAACTCCTGATGGCGGTGGCGCTGCATGTTTTGGCCGATGACCGTGCCGTCGAGAATATTCATGGCGGCGAACAGCGTCGTCGTGCCGTTCCTGACGTAGTCGTGGGTCATCGTGCCGGCGCGGCCCTTCTTGAGCGGCAGCCCGGGCTGGGTGCGGTCGAGCGCCTGAATTTGGCTCTTCTCGTCGAGAGACAGGACGATGGCGTGCGCGGGCGGATCGACATAGAGCCCGACCACATCGCGCAGCTTCTCGATGAATTTCGGATCGTTGGAAAGTTTGAACTGCCGCATGCGGTGCGGCTGAAGACCATGTTTGCGCCAGATGCGTTGAACCGAGCTGACGGAGACGCCCGAGGCCTTCGCCATCAAAGCGCCGGTCCAATGCGTTGTCTCCCCCGGCGGCGGATCGAGCGTCAGGGCCACGACCCGCGCAACGATCTCGTCCGCCAGCAGCTTGACGCGCGAAGGCCGCGTCTTGTCGCGCGCCAGCCCCTCGAACCCTTCGTCGGCGAACCGTTCCTGCCAGCGCCAGACACAAGTTTTCGACTTGCCCGTCCGGCGCATGATCTCGTTCGTGCCCACGCCGTCGGCCGTCAAAAGCACGATCTGGCCCCGCCAAACGTGCTTCTGCGGCGCGTTGCGATCCTTGATCAGAGCCAAAAGCCGGAGCCGATCTTCCGCCGAAACGGCAAGCGATATTCCCGTGCGCATGCGCCAGACTCGCACATCGCCAGTCCGCCGGGAATCCTCAATAGGATTCAAATGTCAGATTTCATCCACTAGGTGCCGCAAAAGACGCGGGAAAGACACCGAGTAGCTTGGCTGCATCCCGTCCGTTCTGTCCTGATTGTCAGCAGTTAATTGAAAATTCTGGCGGAACGATAACGAGCCCAACTACGGCAACATGGGGACATCAATAGAGAGGGTCGACTTATGGCTTTGTTGTTTTCCGAAGAAAACATTAAGCGGCGGCTCGATTGCACATCGCCTATACGGCGCGCTGCATTTGCTGCGGCTTGTTCAGAGAGATTGTTCCCGGGATATATCGTCTTCAATGACAAGTCTGGGCGCGGCAATTGGGTTGTATTACGAGAAATACTAGATGATATTTGGTCGTCAATTGAGAACAGCAGCATTGATGTAAGCGTAATCGACAAACAGACCGACACCGTAGAATCACTGTCTCCAGATGAGAACGATGGAGAGTGGATCTTAGAGCAAGCTTCTGCAGAAGATACCGTCGCAGCTATTGCATATACACTGGATTGCTTAAAAAGCGGCGCTTCTCAGGAAGCTGCATGGGCCGCGCGTCGCGCGTATGAGGCAATAGATAACTATATAATAAATATATCAAATACAAATGCATCTATTCTAGACGTTGACGAGACTGCTGTTATCAGCAATGAGCTAATCCAAAGCGAATTATATAGACAACAAGTTGATATTGACGATTTACTTACAGATAGCGAGGTTATACATTCTTTACGAATTCGCGCAAAGAGAGATTCGTCGATTTTTTTACCTTGGTATTGTGAAGCCGCTAACATCATTAATGCGAATCGACGCGGAATCTGACTGTGAATCGGCCCCGCGAGTTGACCCCAACCGATTCGGTTATTTCAACGACTTACCGCGCTGATCGGCGATAGGACCCCGCGCCGTTTCACAGCTTGGCGCGTCGAGTCGCGCAAGTTCTGATCTGCGCGGATCCATGATTTGATTCGGCATAGCGAAATGACGCAAGAACGCTACGCGTTTGGCCGAACGCAGCGCGACAATCTATCCCGCGCCCGTCCGTAAGCTGTTTCCGTGATGCTTCCGCGGCAATTCCGCGCAATTGCTAGGCGGCGGAGGTCGAATGTAAGCCGTTGATTTCAACGATATTATTGGCGCACCCGACAGGATTCGAACCTGTGGCCTCTGCCTTCGGAGGACAGACGTAAATCGCCGCCATCCCGTCGACCCGACGCCGAGTCCATTGTCAACCGCCCACGACCCATCGGCTCTGGAACTTGTGTCCCTCTTGCCAGAGCTTGATGGCGTCTTCGTCGTCGCAGACGGCGACGATGGGTTCGCGCGTCACGTTGAACTCGGGGTCGGCGATTCGTCCGAAGACGAAGCAGGCGTCTTTGTATTCGCCGAGGATCGAGTTCTTGAGCCGGACGGTCACGCTCGCGAAGGCGGTGTCCAGCGGCCGGCCCTTGAAATCCGAAGTTCCGTAGTCCTGAACGTTGGACTCGGTGGTCATGATTTCCCAATGGTCCGCCTTCATTTCAGCGAGCCAGGCGGCGTAGGCCGGATAGTCGGCCCCTACCGGGCCGCGCTGGTTTTGTCCCCAGCTTGTGACGTCCGCGACGATCGCCGCCACCGCGGCTTTGGCCAACCCATCGTACTTGGCGCGGAGAGCGGCCTGCTGGGCGGCCTGCGTCACGCCCAGGTCCTTGGCGCGCCGCGCCTGTAGTCGTGCCTCGTCGGCGGCCTTTTGCGCTCGCTCGGTCGCCTGTAGCGCCTCAAGGCGGCGCCTCTGGGCGACCTCGGCGTTTTTAGCGTCGAGTTCGGCGGGGGTGACCCAAAGGCTTGAGTAGGCGAACGGAATGTTGGCGCGGCTCAGGCCTTTACTGAGCGTCTTGAGCTCGGCGGCCGAGGCATAGACCGCGCCGCACTGGGCTTTTTGCGCGCCCACGAAGGCGTCTTCAGCCGACTTGGCGGCGAGCACGGGCGCGACGTGCATGTCGAATGTCAGCTTGTCGGCGTTCTTGAGGATGAGCAGCGCGTGCGCTTCGCTCTTGTCGGGCGCGACGACGCAGAGACTCGGCGAGTCAGTCTTCAGCAGGATGACGCCATAGCCGTTTCGGGCGCCGGCGGCGACGTCGGTGGAGATCTGTTCGATCGCCGTGCCGTTCGGCCGCCGACGCGGCGGCGAGGTCAGCGGCGCTGACCAGCGTGAACTGGCGGACGGCGCCGGTCTCGATCTGCTTGATCAGCGACAACGCGTCGACTTGGGCTGTTTTCAGAAATGCGCCACGTTGCGTGGCGACGATGTCATAACTGTCCAGGCGCTGCGGATCGCAACGTTGGTCGAGCCCGGTTATGGTTTTCAGATGGTAGGGCGCGAGCGCCGAGCGGATGGTGAGCGCGACGCCGTCGGGATTGTCGCCGAATAGACAAACGTCGACGCGGTCGTCGGCGAAGATGAATTGGCCGCGCAGGTTGAGCGCGACATGCGGCGCGTTGGCGCCGGCGTTGTAGAGCGCGAGCACGTCGGCGAGATCGCCCTCGAGCAGGAAGCGGTTCTTTTCGGTGGTCGGCAGGGTTGTATTCGCCGCCTCGCTGGGCTTGGCGCCGGCGGCCGCTTGCGCAGCTTGGTTGGCGCGGGCGGCCTGTGCGGCTCGGAAAGCGTCGTCGAGCTTGGCCTCGCGGATGGCGAGGTCGATCTGGTCGGTCAGCGGCTGCAGTTGGTCGAGGCTCGGTTTGTCGAGCGCCGGGCCAATCTGCTTGATCAGCGGCATCAGTTTGGCGACTTCGGGCGCCAGCGGGTTCTTGCTGACGTAGTCGATGAGGAAGGCGCGCTGATCCTGGGCGTGATGGATCGCGTCACCGAGATATTGCGCCGCGGCGACCCGCTGCTGCTCCGCGCGCGCGGCGGCGAGCGCGGCGGCGAACTGCTGGTAGTCCTTGTCGTGGTTGAGTTCAGCCGACAAGTCGGCTGACCTGCGCTCGATGTCGTCGGGGTCGCCCTGTCCGATGGCGGCGTTGAGCGCGGCGGTGCGATCGACGTAATCGAGCAGCTTCGGGTTCTGTGGGTGCTCCTTGATGAACTGTGCGGCGTCCTCAAGTTGCTTCTTGGCGGCGGTGACGACCCTATCGAGGCGGTCGGCGCGTTCGCGCTCGCGCCGCGCGACTTCCTCAGGGCTCGGCGTGGCAGGCGCGGCGATCGAGGGCGGCGACGTAGCGTATGATTGGGCTGCTGGCGACGGCGCCGTAACCGGCTGGGATTCGGCGGCCGGGCTCAGGGCGCTGGGATCGACGGCGGTGACGCGCAGCCCGCCTTTTCCAGAAGTGTTGTAGTCGGCGTTCCAGAGGAAGCCAGCGCCGCCGCCGAGGCTGTAGACCGGCAGGCCGAGCCGCGCGGATTTGCGCGGATCGCCGAGGAAGTCGGCGAGTAGGCCGCGGTGAATTTGTTCGCCGCCTCGCAAGGCGTCGATCATCGACGGGTCGAGCGCGGTGAGGCTGATGGCACCCCAGACGGCGATGACGGCGTGGCCGCCCGACGGCAGGTCGGCGGCGATGACGCGCGCCTGCTGGCCGAAATGGCGCGATAGGCGTTGAATTTCTCGTTCCGGGTCGCCTTGCTGGAAGAACGCCGGAACGACCGCTTGGATGATTTGGACTGCGGCGTTGTTCTCCGAGCGGAAGACCGACATCCAAATCGTGTCCGGCCCGAACCTTCCGGATTCGACATGGTGCGATGAGCACCAGGAAAAGCCGGGGAAGTCGTCGCTGGCGTGGCAGGCGTAGTCGGTCGCAGGATCCGACTGCGGATTGAACGGCGCGCCGAGCGCGAGACCATTGACAACATAGTCCGGATTGGGCGGCGCTGCGACAGGGCCCTCGGCGGGTTGGGGCGCCACGGGAGCGGGAGCAGCAGGAGCGGCAAAGGCGCACTGGGACAGAATCTGGCGAACTCGCGGATCGTCGGGTCCAATCCCGCGATTCGCCAATTGGTCGGCGGATACGCCGTGACTGGCCAAACAATTGTAATCGCGGAGCGGGCGACTTTGCCATTCACGGCGCGCCGAGTTGATGATGGCGGAATTGATCATGCCGCCGAAGATGCCGAAGAACCCAGGAATTTGTTGTCCGGATTGCGCGGCCGAAACCGCCAAAAAAAGACCGACCGCGACCGCGCCGATCGAGAACCAGGAACGCCCGCGAATTCGTGCCATCGCCGCAACTCGCAACTGACGCAACCGCTTTAGGCGATGCCTAAAGCCTGTGGCTTCACATGTTTCAGATTGTCGCACTTGTACAGGCATATCAAGCGGAGAACGTAATCGCCGGTCAGTTCCGTGGAGCGCCAGGGCCAAACCACCGCGATCGTCGACGCCGCGCAGGGAGTCGTCGATTTCTCCCATGAGGGCGTCACGGAAGTCGAACTCCTACATTGCCGCAAAATGCTCGAAAACAAACTGATAGGTCCGCTCGACCTTTTCCTCCCACAGCTTGCGCTCGTAGACCTGCGGAAGCTGGTCGAACTCCTGGCGGATCGTTTCCCGCACGTCGGCCTTGGCGGTCTCGCGCAAGCGCCAATCCAGGATGAATTTTTCGCGCTTCAGTTTGGCGAGAAGCTCGCACGCGATTTTCTTCACCGCCAATTCCTCGGCCTTCGTCAGCTTGGGCTCGGGTCGCGTCAGAATGTCGAAGATGGCCAGTTCCTCTTCCGTCAGACCCTCCTTGACATGGCGCTGCTCCTCCTCGTCCATCCCTTGCACGAAAGCGGTCAGTTCCTCGAACAAACGCTCGACGTCCATGCTGCCCGCGTTGTAGCGATCGATGAGGTCGTTCAGACGCTCCAGGAGATCGACCCGTGTCGGATTGCGGGCGACAAGCGCGCGAGCTCGCTCTTCGGCCTGCCCGCGTAAGATTTCCGCCGCCGTCTTTCGCCGCCCCTGCGCGAACAGCTCGGCCAGTCTCTCGAAATCGATGGTGGAGAGATCGAACAGGCGCCGCATGTCCTCGCCGGACGGCACAGGCGCGCGGATGGCGACGCCGGAGATCGCTTCGTCGATCATGCGTTCGATTTCGGCGATCACCGCCAGGACATTCTTCGAGGGGCTCTTGCGCGTCATCGTGCGGATCATTTCGGCGACGACCTGCAGCACGATCATGTCGCCGCGAAACTCATTGGCGGCGGGGTCGGGCAGAACCGCCCGAAACAACGTCCAGGCCTCGCCGACCAGATGAAGAAACGCGCGCTTGTCCTCATCCTTGCCGAGAAGGTTTTCGGTCGCTTGCCGCAGCGCCGCCTGTCGCTCGAACCCGGTCGCGCGCAATACGTCCGCCGGCCGGACCGAGCGCGCCTCGGCGAATACGACAGCGCGTCGAAGCGCGATCCTCAACGATTCGACGAGTTCGGCCTTGCCCTCGATGGGGTCGGTGGCGACGCCGGGGCGTGGCTGGGCGTAGATCGCCAGCGCCTCCTTGAGATTGCGGAACACGCCGACGTAATCGACGATGAGGCCCGCCTGTTTGCCAGGCGCGACCCGGTTCGCCCGGGCGATCGTCTGCATCAAACTGTGGTTCTTCATCGGCTTGTCGAGATAGACGGTCGAGCAGGTCGGCACGTCGAAGCCCGTGATCCACATCGCGCAAACGAAAACCAGACGAAACGGGTCGTCGGCCGCCTTGAATTTTTCGTCCAAGTCCTCCTTCACCATGCGCGCGCGGTGCGGCTCGATGTCGAGACCGCGCTCCTTCATCAGGCTGATTTCATTCTGCGAGGCGCTGACGACGACGGCCATGTCCGTCTTGGCGAGCCAATCGAGATGCTCTTGCAGCGCGGCGCGTTCGACCTCGTCGGCGATTTTCGCGACGCGCTTGGTCTCCCGCGCCAGCATCTCGCCCCAATAGCGGCGGACCTTGTCGTACATGCGGATGGCGGTCGCCTTGTCGATGGCGACGAACATCGCCTTGCCGCGATAGCCGCGCCGGGAGAAATGGCGCACGAGATCGGCGGCGACCTTTTCCAGCCGGTCGTCGTTGGTGATGAGGTGATATTGCTTGGCGAAGCGGCGTTGGAGCGCGTCTTCCTCGTCTTCGCCCAGATCGGCTTCGTCGATGACGCGCGCGATTTCCTCGCCGAGTTGCTCGTTGGTGAGGTGCAATTCAGGCAACCGGCTCTCGTAATAGAGCGGCACCGTCGCGCCGTCGGCGATCGACTGCGCGAAGTCATAGATCGAGACATAGTCGCCGAACACCTCGCGCGTGCGCTCTTCCTCTCCGGCGATCAGCGGCGTGCCGGTGAAGCCGATGAAGGCCGCGTTGGGCAAGGCGGCGCGCATGTTGGCGGCGAGGATGTCGTATTGGCTGCGATGCGCTTCGTCGTTGATGACGATGATGTCGTCCCGGGCCGACAGCTCGGGATAGGTTTCACCCCGCGCGGTCCCGAATTTCTGGATCAGCGTGAAGATGTAGCGCTCGTTGCCGCGCAGCAGCGCCTTCAAGTGGTCGCGGCTTCCCGCCTGCACGGTCTCCCGCCCCTTGGTCAAGGCGCCGCAGGCGGAAAACGCGCCGGCGATCTGGTCGTCCAACTCGCTGCGATCGGTGACGATCAAGAACGTCCAGTCGCCCGGCTTCGTGCGCAAGACCTTGCGCGCGAAGAACAGCATCGAGAGGCTCTTGCCCGAGCCTTGGGTGTGCCAGAAGACGCCGAGGCGGCCTCGGTTCTCCTTGATCTTGGCGACGGCGTCGATCGCGCGGTTGACGCCGAGCAATTGGTGGTTCTTCGCCAGCTTCTTGACGAGGCCGTGCTTGCCTTCCTCGAAGGCGATGAAGTTCTCGACGATGTCGAGGAAGCGCGCCGGGCGGCACGTTCCCTTGATCAGCGTGTCGAGACTGACGACGCCGGGCTCCTCCTCCGCGTCGATGCGCTTCCACTCGTTGAAATATTCGAGCGGCGCCTGGGCGCCGCCGAGAACCGCCTCCAACCCGTTCGACAGGATGACGAAAGCGTTGGGCGTGAAGACATGCGGGATGGTCGCGCGATAGTCGCTGAGATTGCCGTCGTAGGCGTCGGCCATCGCCTTGTGGCTGGCTTTCAGCTCGACGAACAGCAGCGGCATGCCGTTGACGAAGCCGACGAGATCGGCGCGCCTGGTGTAGAGCTCGCCGGCGAACCAGACTTGGCTGGCGAGGAAAAAATCGTTTGCCTCGGGCGTCCGCCAGTCGATGACGCGGATGGTCTGCGTGATCCGCGCCCCGCCGGCGCTGCGCGCTTCGATCTTGACGCCTTCGCGCAGCAGCGCGTGGACCTCGGCGTTGGCGCGGATCGGATCGATCGCGCTTCGCTCGCGTGTGAGCGCCGAATAGGCTTCGTCGAGCGCCTCCTGCGGCAATCCCGGATTGAGCCGCTTCAGGGCGAGGCGCAATCGGTTCGGCAAGATCGCGTCGCGCTTCGATTCGCGCCCTTTGGGGCTCTTGGCGCCGCCGCCCTTGGCGCCGAATTCGCCCATGAGATTGGCGGTTTGCCAGCCGAGAGCGCCGAACAGGTTTATGGCGGGCTGCTCGACGAGATCGTTCTCGGAAAAGCCGCCGTAGAGCGGCGTGCGCTGGCGGTAGGCGAAGTTTTCAGGATCGTCCGGGCCAGCGGTCATACCGAGCCCCATCGCGCGAAAGCCGAGCTTCGTTTGTGGCTCGCATGTGAGCGGCAATCCCTTTTGTGGGTCATGGAATGGCCTTTCATGACCCACAAAACGATTTGTGTGTCATGGATGAGCTTCAAAGTGCTTCCCCTCCTTCGGCGATCTCGAGTAATTCCGAAAAGGCGAGCAGAGCGGGGCGATTTCCACTCGCGGGCCGCATTTCCCGCAAGAGCCCTTTGTCGCGAACATCCCGGAGAATCCGCTTGGCGGTCGATCTCGGGATGCCGGCGGACCCCATGAAGTCGGCCGTCAAAAAGATCGGGCGGCCGAACATCCAGTCGAGCGCGCGAACCGCATATTGCGACTTGGTGACCTCGGCGATCCAATCCTTGCGCGCCCGATAGAGCGCGAGGATCTGCTGCGCCTTGCGCTGGTTTTCCTCGGCCTGCGCGATCAGCGCCCGCAGGAAGAACTCGCACCAGCCCGTCCAGTCGCCGTCGCGCGAAACGGCCAGCAGCCGCTCGTAATAGGCGTCGCGATGCCGTTCGAAATAAGCGCTGAGGTAGAAGTTGGGCCGCGACAGCAGTTTGGTGCTGAAGAGAAAAATCGGAACCATCAGCCGCCCGAGCCGCCCGTTGCCGTCCAGGAACGGATGCACCGCCTCGAACTCGGCATGGACGACGGCGAGTTGGACGAGGCGGTCGGGGGCGTCGGCGTGGAGATAGCGCTCCCACGAGTCCATGGCCTGCGGCAGTCGGTCCGCCGGGCATGGAACGAACCGCGCGGTTTCCATCGTGCAGCCGGCGGGGCCGATCCAGTTGGCGATGCGGCGATATTCGCCCGGCGCCTTGTTGTGCCCGCGCACGCCCTGCATCAACACGCGATGCGTCTCGCGCACGAGGCGCTGCGACAACGGCAGCGTATCGAGGAGACGGATGGCCTCATGCAAGGCGGCGCGGTAATTCAGCACCTCGCGGATGTCGGCTTTCTTGGGCGTGCTTTCGTCGAAAAGCTCGCCCTGGGCCTCGAACTCGAGCACTTCGCCGAGCGTCGCTTGCGTGCCCTCGATGCGGCTGGACAGCACGGCTTCCTGCGCCGTCAACGGCGCCAGCAGCACGTCGGTGTTGGGCACGCCGTCGAGCACGCCGTCGTAGCGCGCGATCGCCGCGTTGGCGGGGCCGATCAGCGGCAACAGGCGCGGCCAGTCGAGCTCTCGCGGCGGGAAGCCGCCGGCGTGGTAGAGGACGGCGGTCATGGCGGCGAACCCCTTCCCCCCTCGCGGGGGAATGTGGCCGGCGGAGCCGGCCGGATGAGGGGGCGCCGCGACTGGGCGCCCGCCCGCGTCAACCTCGGCGCTTTATCCTGAACCGCCCCCTCATCCGACCCGACTTCGTCGGGCCACCTTCCCCCGCGAGGGGGGAAGGATGCGCGCTTGGCGATTGAATGCGCATTGCCCGTCATTCCGCCGCCTCGCGCAAGGCGGGGGCGACGCTGACGTCGATCTCGCCGGAGATGAGCTTGGGGAGGAGCATGTCGCGCTGGGCGCGGAGGTTGCGGTTTTGCGCCACAACCGTATTGGCCAACTCGACCATTGGCCAGACAACTGATTCAAATCGGCGCCCCAGATCGGCGGGCGAAACTGCGATCGGATATTCGCGAAGAACTTTCCAATCTGCGCGGGGCATTTTCGTGCCGTTTGACGTCTTGACGGCGTGGGCGACAAACGCATCCGACGAAGCCAGCAACGCAACAAGGGCGCGGACGTTCTGCGACCTTGCCCGGATGATGATTGCGTCGGACGACGCGACCCCGTCGACTGGCGCAACGGCACATTTGTGAAAGTAGGGGCGGATTTTTCCGAACAAGATATCGCCGGATCGGAACTTGAGCTTTAGGCTGCCAACTTGCTCTGCTTTCCCCCAATCAACGAACGTGGTCGATCTGCGAGGGATATGCTCCAGCCCGATGTACGCTGTCTCCGGAGCGACAGCGCGGGGATCGGCAGGGTCACGAAATTCGTCGGCTAGATCGCGCAACCGCTTCACCTCCCACCCCTGCGGAACACGTCCAATGGCGCTATCGAGCATCGGTAGGCCCTCGCAGCCGGGGGCGCGGAAATGGACGAACCATTCCTCGAAAATGCGCCGCGCCATCTCCTCCAGGATCGCGATTCGCCGTGTGTTGTTCTCGATCAGGTCGTCGTAGGTGGAGAGAATCGAGGCGATGCGTTCTTGAATGTCGCGATCCGGCAATTCAAAGCGTTCCTGGGTGGCGAAAGTCGTAAACTGAAATCGAGCTACGCCGGTGTGCTGGGTATGATATTTTCGTAAAGTTCCATCGGCATACATCGCTTGGAGCTTCCAAAAAAGGAAGCGAGGGCATACCGTGCTCTTGTCGATCCGCAGAAACCGAGCAAAACTCGCTGGCACAAGCGGGCTATCTGAGCCCTCAATTTGTTTCGAATTCACAATGACGGTGCGCCCGGTCGGACGATCTTTCGAGCCGCCAGCGGTCTCAATAATGATGTCGTCTCGTTCTAGCGTCTTTCGGTGAGCGTGTTTCGTCAGCACATGCCGGATGGGCAAGTCATCTGTTCGCCCGAGACGGAAGCTCTCGAAATCCGTGCCACGCACGACACGCATGCGAAGCGTGTCGTCCGAGGCTTCCCCGCTCCCCCATTCGCCGTCCTTGGTCTCGGTCAACAGATCACGAAGCACGGGCATCATGGCACCCTTTGCAGTTCAGCCAAATTGCTTCCAATCTGCAGCTCCAAAGATCGCGTTTCTCCGGTTAGCCGCTCAAACTCTTCCTGCAATTCCTCCAGTTTCTCCCAAAACTCCTCGGTCTCGGCCTCTCGCGCCGTCGCGCCGTCGCGCCGACATAGCGCCCCGGATTGAGGCTCCAACCCTGCGCCTCGATTTCCGCAAGGCTCGCCGCCTTGCACAGGCCGGGAACGTCGACGTAGCCCTCGGCGAGGCCGCGCTCGTCGAGCAGGTCAAAGGAATTGTGGATCAGCTCAGTCTGCTCGCCGCGCCATAGCCGCACGATGTTTGCCAAAAACTCGATTTGCGCCGGCGTGAAATCGCGATGGGCGCGGTCGATCTGGCGGAAGACGTGCCGCGCGTCGATGAGCAGCACTTGCGTCTTGCGCTTCGTCTTCGCCTTGCCCTTGTCGAAGAACCACAGCGTGCACGGCAGCGTGACGGTGTAGAAGAAATTCGGCCCGACGGAGACGATGCAATCGACCGTGCCGGTTTCGATCAGCGCCTTGCGAATTTCGAGTTCGCTGCCGCGCGCGTCGGCGGCGGAATTGGCCATGACGAAACCGGCGCGGCCCGCCTCATTGAGCGCCGACCAGAACATCTCGATCCAGAGATAATTGCCGTTGTCGGGCTTCGGAAGGCCATGGGGAAAGCGATCCCGGCGCGTCTTGATCGAATCCTTTTCCTTGTCGACGCCGTCGACATTGAACGGCGGATTGGCCATGACGAAATCGAACCGGCCGACGATCGGGAACGGCTCTTCGTAATAGGCATTAGCCTCGCGGATCGTGCCGCCGAGGCCATGCACCGCGAGGTTCATGCGCGCGAGGCGCTGCGTCTCGGCGACCTTCTCGATGCCGAAGATCGACAGCTCCTTTTCCGGCGCGCGTTTGTGCGCGCGCACGAAATCGGCGGAGTGAACGAACATGCCGCCCGAGCCGCAGGCAGGGTCGAGGATGCGGCCGTGATAGGGCTCGATGATCTCGACGATGAGCCGAACGATGCTGGAGGGCGTGTAGAACTCGCCGCCCTTCTGCATCTCCTGCATGGCGAACGAGCCCATGAAATATTCTTAAACCTGCCCGAACGCGTCGCCGGCGATGGCGAGCGGGGCGAGCGTCTTGATGAGTTCGCGCAGGATGTCGTCGCCGACCGCGCCATAGTTCTTGGGCAGGGCGTCGGCGAGATCGGGATTGTGCTTCTCGATGTCCTCCATCGCCTGATTGAGCGCGCGGCCGAGGTTCGACCCCTCGGGCAAGGCGAGCAGATGCGAGAACCGGGCCTCCGGCGTCAGATAGACGACGCCCTGCGCCTTGAAGGCGTCCGGCGTCGGCGCGCCGAGTCGGCTGCCCGGATGCGGCTTGAGCTGCTTTTCAATCTCAGCGAAGCGGCCGTCGGCGTAGCGCAGGAACAGCAAACCGAGCACGGGGCGAGAATATTCCGACGGCTTCAGCCCGGAATTGGCCCGCAGTTGATCAGCGACGCTCCACAGGCGCCGCTCGATATCGCCATTCTCCGACGCCATGTCTTCCCCCAAGCCCAACTATGCGCCAGCGAGCAATTGTTGCACAGGACGCTACCCCGGGCAAAATTCGTTTCTGCGCAGGCAGTCGACGCAAACGCTTGTTCGGTTCTGCGCTGCATCGTTGATCGAGGTAAGCGTAAGTCTGACCTCGTCATCGGGCGTGCCGGCGCGCTCGCTCTCAGAGTGAGTTGGCGCGGGGTGACCGGAGCGACGAGGCGATGCCGATTCGCAGTTGGACCAGGGCTCCGACACGAGTTCGTGCGGTGGCCACGGACGACACGCGTAGCCAAGAACCGACGCTATAGGCGTCGTGCTGGTCGAACCCGCGGTATCCATCCGGCCGTAGGCCGCAGGGCGTCTATTTGTCGTCGTGCCGGTGCGTGAGCAGCGTAGGGTCGGCTTTATGGACTTTGATGAGATCGATGAGGTTCTCGATTCCAAAGTCGGTGAACGCCATCACGCCGTCGTCGCCGACCCCGTAGACCCATATCACGCCGTCTTCGACGTCCATTTCGTTGGCGACGTCGAATAGCCAGTCCTCGTTTTCGCCAAGATCCTTGGCGACGCCGTTGATCGTCGTGACGTGGTGGACCTTGTTGACACGCATGTTCAGGCGGCCTGAGCGAGGATAGCTGATGCTCGCGGCATCCAGTTCCACGGCAACAACTTATCCAAGGTGGAGAGGAATCTTTCGGCGCTTGGCTCGTGGAAGCCTGTTTGCGATACGCGGGCCGTCCCATTTCCTTGCCAGCAATCGAGTTCCTTCCGGTCAACTTTCCGTTCAGAATCAACGATCGACTGCCGCACGTTTCGTCAACAATCTCGACACTCGAATTGAGAACCGAGGAGCATAACAAGCGGATTGTCGACATAAAATAGCAAGGTCAGACCCACGAACGTAACTTTGGTGCGGACGGCGGGACTCGAACCCGCACTCTCATA
Source organism: uncultured Alphaproteobacteria bacterium (assembly GCA_963759955.1). Classification (GTDB taxonomy): domain Bacteria; phylum Pseudomonadota; class Alphaproteobacteria; order Rhizobiales; family Beijerinckiaceae; genus Roseiarcus. The sequence continues at coordinate 5,965 of CAVXCA010000069.1, read as the reverse complement.
GAGAAACAGATTTTCTTACCACTTCGGCTTTCGCCGCCGCCGTTCGGCGTTCGTGGTCTGGACTGTCCCTTCGCCAAGGCCTTTCAGCCGTAGGCGCCACCCGTCCAGTCTCTACACCTTCCCTCTATCGAGGGCTTGGCTCGGGATTGGCACAGGGCGTGAGCCCGTTAGCGTTCCCCGACTTTGAGCGGTTCTACTCCACGGATTTCCCCGTGGGCACTCCAATTGAAGTCTGTTGCGTCTACCGATTTCGCCACGTCCGCATTGTTCTATTCGTGCCACAGAGCGCCTCGTCGCGCGATAGCGCAGTGCAGGTCCGATTCCCGCACCTAGCTCCTGTGTGGTTCCTAGCCCCAATAACAGCTCAACTGCCTTCCAATCCAGACCCTTCGCAAGCACCTGATATTCCCACGCAAAACATACCGCGAAAAAAGTTCCCCGCCAGGCACACAAAAGGGTTTTTAAGTCCTTTGCGTCTACCAGTTTCGCCACGTCCGCACTGCGCGCCGTTGTTTCACATTTCGGCGCGCAATTGAACCTTCGCGTATTTCAGCCCGCCGCGTCCTTGGCGATCGGCGGCTGGAAGGCGAGGCCCATGTCCCAGGGGAAATAGATCCAGGTGTCCTGGGAAACCTCGGTGATGAAGGTGTCGACCAGCGGCCGCCCGAGCGGCTTGGCGTAAACGGTGGCGAAATGCGCCTTGGGCAGCATTTCGCGCACCACCTTGACGGTGGCGCCGGTGTCGACGAGATCGTCGACGACCAGAATGCCGGCGCCGCCGCCGGATTTGCCGACCTCCGCGGCGATCGTCTTGAGCACCTGCAGGCCGCCCTGGTTCTTGTAGTCGTGATAGGAGGCGACGCACACCGTCTCGATGACGCGCAGCTCCAGCTCGCGCGCGATGATCGCCGCCGGCACCAGACCGCCACGGGTGATGGCGACGATCGCCTCGAACGGCCCGGACGCGGCGAGGCGCCAGGCGAGCGCCCGCGCGTCGCGGTGGAACTGGTCCCAGGAGACCGGAAAGGCTTTTTCGCGACCGTCGGACATGGCGGCTTCCTCAGAGGGGGCGCTGTTGGCGACCCCTCCATAGCAAGCGGCGCGGCCGCGGGCGAGCGCGGGCGGCCGTCGTCAACAGCTTTGCCCGAGCGCGGCTCGCGCTAGGCCGGCTTGGCGTCGGCCCGGATCGCCGCGAGCATCGCCTCGACCGCGCGGCGCGCCGCGGCGACCTTCTCGGGATCGCGGCCGCGCACCACGATCTGGTTCTTGAACGTCCCGTCGGCGAACGAGGGGTACGAGCCGATGATGGTCTCGCCATGGACGGCGGCGAGCTCGCGCAGCGCGTCGCCGTAGCGCCCCTCGGGAATTGCGTTCGCCTCGATCGTCTCGACGGCGAGCTTGACGCCCGTCTCCAGGCCCTTGGCGGCGCAGTCGAGCATCGCCTGCATGACCGTGGGCACCCCGGCCATCACGATGACGTTGCCGATGCGAAAACCCGGCGCCCAGGAGACCGGATTGACGATGAGCGCGGCGCCCGCGGGGATGCGCGCCATGCGCCGTCGCGCCGGCGTCAGCTCGTCGGGCTTGTAGCGCTGCCTCATGATCGCGAGAACGCGCTCGTCTTCGTCGATCGCAACGCCGAAGGCCTTGGCGACGGCGTCGGCGGTGATGTCGTCGTGGGTCGGCCCGATGCCGCCGGTGGTGAAGACGTAGGCATAGCGCGCGCGCAGGGCGTCGAGCGCGGCGACGATCTCGCCCTCGTCGTCGGGGACGACACGCGCCTCGCGCAGATCGACGCCGATATCGGCGAGATACTGCGCGATGTAGCCGATGTTGCGGTCCTTGGTGCGCCCCGAAAGGATTTCGTCGCCGATGACCAGGATCGCCGCGGTGATGATCTTGTCGCTCATCGCCGCGGCCCCTCGCCATCGAGCTCATAGGCGACGTTCTCGCCGGTGCGCAGGATCTCGCGATAGCCGAGCGCGCGCAAGCGCTCCTCGAGCAGCGCGCCGACACGCAGAAGCGAGAACTCCATGATGACGAGCCGCGGCCACAGCGCCGGCGGCGCCTCGCTCAAGAAGGGGTCGAGCACGAGATCCTCGGCGCCCTCGATATCGAGCTTGATCGCGTCGATCTTGCCGTAGCCTTCCTCGCGCACCAGCGTCAGCAGTTTTTTCGCGCGCACGCGCATCTGCTCGACGCGCGCCTCGGCGCTGACGATCCGTATCGACGTTTCGCCCTGGTTGCTCGTGTTGACGAACAGCGTGATCTCGCCGTCGATGTCGGCGAGCGCGCAGCAGACCGCCTTGACGTTGGCGAACTCGCTTTGCCGGATGTTGTAAGCGAGCCGCTCGAAAACTTCCGGCAACGGTTCGACGGCGAGAATCCTCGCGCGCGGCCCGCCCAGCCCCGCAACGAAGAGCGCATAGCCGCCGACGCTGGCGCCGATGTCGAGAAAGACGAAATCGCCCTTCAGACGCTCCGCCAACAGCGCCCGTTCGGGCGCGTCGAAATATTGCGGCGTGAACAACAGACGCTTTTCGGCGACGTTATGATACGGGTAGAGGCGCATGCGCGCGCCCAGCGAATCGATGTCGACGGGGCGGCCGCGCAGCGAGCGCATCGCGACGCCGCGCAGGAAAAACGCCGTCCGTTTGCCGAACCACCCCATCGAGCAGCGGCGCGTGACGCGCAACGCGAGGGCGCAGACGCCGCTCGGCGCGAAATGGCCGAAGGGCGCGGGTTCGACGACGCTGTCATTGGGCATTCGCGCGCGCCATGGGTCTTGAGAGCGGCCTCTCCTAGCACGAGCGGGCGCCCGATCCCAGCGCTAGCTCGCTTTCGGCGTTTCGCTTTCACGGCGCGCTCGGTCCGCGAGCCGCTCGCGCTCCGCGCGCACGCCGGCGCTCATCGCGCGAACGCGCGCGACGATTTCCGAGCGCGCCGTCGCGGGCGTCCCGGCCGCGAACGGCGGCTGCGGCGTGTATTCCAGGTTCAATTGCACGGCCTCCGCGACGTCGCGCCCCGCGAGCTCGGCGAGCAGCGTCAGCGCGAAATCGACGCCCGCGGTGACCCCGCCTCCCGTGACGAGAGCGCCGTCGCGCACGACGCGCGCTTCGACTGGAAGCGCGCCGAACGCCGCCAGCAGATCGTGCGAAGCCCAATGCGTCGTCGCGCGCTTGCCGCGCAGCAGCCCGGCGGCGCCCAGAACCAGGGCGCCGGTGCATACGGAGGTCACGAAGCGCGCGCCTTTGGCCTGCGTCCGGACGAAGGACAACGCCTCCTCGTCGCTCATGAGCGCGTTGACGCCGGCCCCGCCGGGAACGCAAATCACGTCGAGCTGCGGACAAGCCCCGAAGGTCGCCGTCGGCGTCAGAACCAGCCCGGTCGAAGAGCGCAAGGGTTCGAGATTCTTCCAGACGAGATGAACCCGCGCTTCCGGCCAACTCGCGAAGACTTCGTAAGGGCCGGTGAGGTCGAGCTGCTGCACGCGGGGAAAGACGAGCAGGCCGATTTCCATAGTCGTCATTCTCCCTCCCGCCGATTGGAAGCCCCTGCCCGCGAGCGTCGAGTTCGCTCCGGCCCGGGCGGCGCCGACCGATACCACAGAGTTCGGCCGAACGCCGCCTCGCTGGCGGGCCCTTTTCGCTTCGAGGCCCGCGATCCTTGTATTGCGCGCCGACGAAGGCGTATTAAATGGGGCGTAACCGGGCGCGGCGGCGCCCCAGCCCCTCGGTAAGGTTCTTTTTATGACTTTCGTCGATTCGGCGCTGCTGCAAGGCCGGCGCAATGGCCATATCAAGCTGCACGGGCCCGAGGCCTTCGCGGCGATGCGCAAGGCCGGCAAGCTGACCGCCGAGGCGCTCGATCTCCTGGTCGAACGGGTGCGGCCAGGCGTCACGACGGCCGCGCTCGACAAGTTCGTTTACGAATTCGCCAGGGACCATAACGCCTACCCCGCGCCGCTCAACTATCGCGGCTATCGCAAGTCGATCTGCACCTCGATCAATCACGTCGTCTGCCACGGCATTCCCGACGAGAAGCCGCTGCGCGACGGCGACATCGTCAATATCGACGTGACGCTGATCGTCGAGGGCTGGCACGGCGACGCCAGCCGCATGTACGTGGCCGGCGAAGCGCCGCGGCGCGCACAGCGCCTCATCGACGTGACCTACGAGTGCCTGCGGCGCGGCATCGCCGCTGTCAGGCCGGGGGCGACGACCGGCGACATCGGCTACGCCATCCAAAGTTACGCGGAAGGCGAGCGCTGCTCGGTGGTGCGCGACTTCTGCGGCCACGGGCTCGGCCGGCTGTTCCACGACGAGCCGAACATTCTCCACGTCGGGCGGCGCGGCGAAGGCGTGCCGCTGCGCCCAGGCATGTTCTTCACCATCGAGCCGATGATCAATCTCGGCGGCCCCGGCGTCAAAGTCCTCTCCGACGGCTGGACTGCGGTGACGCGCGACCGCTCGCTCACCGCGCAGTTCGAGCACACCGTCGGCGTCACCGAGACGGGCGTGGAGATTTTCACCGCTTCGCCCGCCGGCCTCGAGCATCCGCCCTACACGCGATGACACCCGACCGAGATCAGGGCGAACCCGCCCATTATCTCGGCCATCGCGAACGATTGCGAAACCGCCTGCGCGAAGCCGGGGCGGAGGCGATCGCCGACTACGAACTCCTCGAGCTCGTGCTGTTTCGCGCGATCCCGCGCCGCGACGTCAAACCGCTCGCCAAGGCGCTGATCGCGCGTTTCGGCTCGTTCGCCGAAGCGATCGCGGCGCCGCCGGCGCGGCTCGCCGAGGTCGAAGGCATGAGCGCGGGCGCGATCGGCGAATTCAAGATCGTCGAGGCGAGCGCCAAGCGCTTCGCCAAGGGCGCCGCGAAAAAGCGCCTGCCGATCGGCTCGTGGAGCGAAGTGATCGACTATTGCCGCACCGCGATGGCGTTCGGCGAGCGCGAGGAGTTCCGCGTGCTGTTTCTCGACAAGAAGAACGGCCTCATCGCCGACGAAACGCAGGGCGTCGGCACGGTCGACCAGACGCCGGTCTATCCGCGCGAAGTCGTGCGCCGGGCGCTGGAACTCGCAGCGAGCGCGGTCATCCTCGTCCACAACCACCCCTCGGGCGATCCGACGCCTTCGACCCAGGACGTCAAGATGACGTTGGACATCATCGCCGTGGCCGCCCCGCTCGGCGTCACCGTGCACGATCACGTCATCGTCGGCCGCAACGGCCACGCGTCGCTGCGTGGGTTGAGGCTGATTTGAGCGTCCCCTCATCCGGCCCTTCGGGCCACCTTCTCCCGCAAGCGGCACGGCTGTCCGGGGAAACGAAGATGCGCGCGGAACGCGAGTCGGCTTGAGGTCTGTGCAGCCTCCGCGCGTCGTGCCCGGCCTTGTGCCGGGCATCCACGCCGTGCCGACGACGCCAATCTCGAAAATTTCTTGTGGCGGAGCCGCGTGGATGGCCGGGACAAGCCCACGACTGTCCGGTTCATGATGAGCTCCAGTTTAGGGAGAGCTGCCGAGAGTCGCGCGGCGGCGGTTTTTGCGGTTGCTTGAGGCAGGTGAAGTCTCTTCGATGCATCAGGTTCGCGCGCACGAGTCGCGTGGTTTCGAGCAGGGTTTGATTGTCTTGCGCCATCTTTCGCAAAAGGCTCAGCAACAGAAAGGCGATCAGCGCGACGGCGATCTGAATGCGCACGGCGTTCTCGGAGCGGCCTATGAAATGGGTGATTTTCAAGGTTTGCTTCATCACGCGGAAGAACAATTCGATTTGCCAGCGCCGCTTGTAGAGGTCGGAGATTTCTTTGGCGGGCGCGTCCAGATCGTTGGACAGAATCCGCAACGTCCCCCCGGTCTCCATCGTCACGACGACCTCGCGCACCGCGCCTTGCATCGGATTCTTGCGGTTTTTAGCCTGACGGCCCGGCAGAAAGCCGGTTCGATCGCTGACGACGCCCG
>CAVXCA010000068.1:0-16152 GCA_963759955.1 uncultured Alphaproteobacteria bacterium | reverse complement strand
GTATTGGGGCTCTCCGGCGTCCAACCCGAGTGCGACCGTGAACTCCACGCTCACCGTCCTCGGCGCGGGGACGCTCGACACGCTCTTCCCCGAGCTGGCGAACGAGCTCGCCAACGATTCGACGCCCGGCATCAGCGTTCCTTCCGCCGCTCAGACGTACGAGGGGTCGATCGATATCACGACCGCGATCACGAGCACGGGCGCGCTCGCCGACGTGGCCGCCGTGGCCGATTACCGCCTGGTCCCGAACCTGCTCGAGCCCAAGTACGCGAGCTATGAGGTCGTCTTCGGGACGACCCCCGAGGTGCTGGCCTACAACTCGAGCCTCTCCGCCTTTCCGGGGCATCAACACGACCAACTGGGCCCAGAAGCCGTCACCACGTCACGACGCCCGGGAACAAGCCGATGGGGATCTGGAACGCCTCGACCGACCCGAACGGCTACAACGAGATCTTCTCGATGGAGCTCCAGGGGATGCTCTACAACGGCAGCACGAGCGCGATCTACAGCCACTTCTACACCACCGGCTCGGACGGGATTGCCGTGGGCAACCCGGCGACCACGATCGTCGAGCACGAGTCCCAGGCCGCCACCCTGGTCAAGACCGGGATCATCTCTGCGGTGATCACCTATCGGTCCTTCGCGGTCGTAAACCATATGTCGTACGTCTCGTTCGACCCGATCGTCGGGCTGTTGGCGAACAACAGCACGGCCCTCGCGGACTACGCGAAGCTCTCCACGGACATCCTGACGTCCACGGGAGGGACCCAGTCGGTGGTCGCGGCGCCGGTGCTGTTCTCGGTGACCGTGCCCTCTGAACGCCCCCAACGCGTCGCTGGGCGCTGCCTTCGTCCACCTCCTCCTCTCCCGCAGGGGGCCGCGATTCTCTCCGATTCCGGGCTCGAAGGTCGTCGTCGGCGACGGCCCGGCAAGGAAGAGGCTCGAGGCGCGCTTTCCCGACGCGCATTTCGTCGGCGAGATGCACGGCGCCGCGCTTGCCGCCGCCTACGCGAGCGCCGACGTCTTCGTGTTCCCGAGCGTGGCCGACACCTTCGGCCTGGTGCTGCTCGAAGCGCTCGCCTCCGGTCTGCCGGTGGCGGCCTATCCGGTGATGGGCCCGCTCGACGTGATCGGCGACAGCGGCGCCGGCGTGCTCGACGCCGATCTGAGGCGAGCCGCGCTCGCCGCGCTCGAAATTCCGCGAGAGAAGGCGCGCGCCCACGCGCTCACCTTCAGCCTCGGCGCCTCGGCGCGGCAATTCGTCGACAACATCTTTGGGGCGCAGGCCAAGTTCGCGCGTTGAGCGGACCCAATTCGCCAGTCGCTTCGCTCGGCGCCGCGATCGCGCGACCCGACGCGAGAGGCGGTCCGCCGCGTCGATTCACGGACCGGCCGCGGAGATCGGCGGGCCAAGATTGCCAATCGATATAGCGGCCGCCAAGATTCCGCCACGCGCGTCTCTAGTATGGGCTCTTGTCTTTCGCGGGCCGGGTCGCGCGTGAGGCGGCGAGCGTCCGGATATGATAGGATGCGTTCGTTCGCTTCGGCGACGGCGCGAAGAGAACGATCGCGAGCCATCCCGCAAGGGAGCCGAGACGCCGCGCGCCGCGGTTTCGCGAGATTGGGCCTGCAGGTTTGCGTGAGTGCGCCGGCGTGTCGAATTCGCGAGCGTTATTTTGGATGTCACATTGACGGACTACGCTTGGCCATCGTCAAGCTCGAAAGAGCATCCTTGAAATTGCTTCGGCGGAAAATGCTGAATCGTTTACGGGACATGCGAGTTCGCGGGCGCACCTGGTCGGACAGGCTCGGCGCCATCGACTGGCCTATCGCCCGCGCGCTGGCGCTGGGACAAGACAGGCGCATGCCGCTCGCCGCCGCGAACGTGGTGTCGCGGCTCGGCAACGGTCCGATCTATCTCTTGATCGTCGGCGCGGTGATCCTGTTTCATCCGCACGAGGCGATGACGATCATCCTGTGCGCGGCCGCGAGCATCCTGCTGCTGCATTGCATCTACCCCTCGATGAAGAGGGCGACCGCGCGTCCGCGGCCGCGCGACGTCGAAGCGGCTTTTCCCGATTCGATCCCGACGCTCGACAAATATTCCTTTCCCAGCGGCCACGTCATGACGTTGAGCGCCGCGCTCACGCCGATTCTTTACGTCGCGCCGAGAGCCTGGCCTCTCGGTGTGGCGGTCTGGGCCGCGATGGCCTGGTCGCGATTGGCGGTGGGCCATCACTACGCCTCCGACGTCGCGGCGGGAACGATCATGGGCGCGCTCGTTTCCGGGCTTCTCACTTATTGGATCGTGTCGTAGGCGGGCGCGAGATCGCTGCGGGAGCGCGTCGTCTTCGGATTGAAACGGCCTGCCCCGTCATCGCGAGCGAAGCGCGGCGATCCAGAGGTCGTGGCGCCCGCTCGTTCGCACGCCGAGCGCCCTCGCCGATGTCGCAAGCGCCGCGAACTCTAACCGGAACCCCTCGATCTCTGGATCGCCACGCTTCGCTCGCGGCGATGACGGGGAAGGTCAGTTTCAACCCGATGACGGCCTGCTCTAGCCCGGCCGGTACGCGCGCGTCGCCTCGGGGTCGTCGCTCGAATACGGCAGCGCCTTCAATTCCTCCCACGCCGCCTCGGAGATGGGAAAACGCGCCCAATCGAGCGTCTGCGCGACGCGCTCTGGCTTGCTGACGCCGCAGATCGTCGCCGTGATCCGCGGATCGCGCATCGAAAATTGCAGCGCCGCGGCCCCGGGGGGCACGCCATGACGCGCGCAGATCGCCTCGATGCGGCGTATCGGGTCGAGCGCTGCGGCGGACGCCTCTTGATAGACGTAGCGGGGAAACTCGCTCGACCCCTTGGCCAAGACGCCGCCGGCGTAGGGCGCGGCGTTGAGGACGGCGACGCCTCTGGACTGGGCGAGATCCAGCATGGCTTCCGCGTTGCGATTGGCGAGCGTGAAGCGATTATGCGTGATCAGCGCATCGAAATCCCAGTCGCGCAGCAGCGGGATCATCATGTCCACCGGGCCGGCCGCGAGGCCCACCGCCTTGACCAACCCCTCCTCCCTGATGCGGAAGAGCTCGCCCAAAGCGCCGTCCCGGCCGGTCGCCTCGCTGAGCGAACGGGAATGCTCGGGATCGTGCAGATGGAGCAGGTCTATGTGATCGAGCCCCAGCGCGGCGAGGCTCTGCTCGAGCGAGCGGCGCGCCTGCGCGGCGTCGAAAACATTGGTCTGAGGATCGCGGTCGAGCTTGGTGGAGACGACAAAGCCCGCGGGAAGTCCGCCGCGCTCGCGGATGGCGGCGCCGATCCGCTCCTCGCTGCGCCCCATGCCGTAGATGCGCGAGGTGTCGACGAAGTTCACCGGCCCGTCGAAAATCGCCCGCATCGTCGCCTTGGCGCGCTCCACGTCGACGTCGTAGCCGTAGGTGTCCGGCATATCCCCGAGTCCCGACGTGCCGAAGCAGATCGGCGTGACCATGAGGTCCGTTCGGCCCAGGCGGACCTTGTTCATGGCTTGCTGCGTCATCGACACCCTCCGTTTTCGGTCGCCGCATCACTAGGCCGCCGGCGAAGAGCCGGCAAGGTTGGGCGTGGGCAGGGTGAAGCACGAAGCCGCGAGCGGCGGCCGACGCTTTGGCGCCGGCGCTACGGCGTTACGGTGGACGGCGCCCAGAGCGGCATCGACGGGCCAAGATGTCTGTTCTCAAAACTGTTCTTGATTGCGTCGTTCCGAAAAGTTGACCGTGTGACGAGTTTCGAGGAACCGGGCCAGATTCGGGTCGGGCGCCGCAGTCTGCGAGACATCATGGCCTCCCCGGCGCCCGCACGAGCTCAGTCCAACGCGGCCTTGAACCGCCCTAGCCAAGCTGGGTCCGCCGCGGCGATCACGGCGAAGTCCCCATCGTGGCCCGGGCCGAACAGGAGCCGCGCACCATCGGGAAGGGTCCGCCGGCGCCAATCCAACCCGCGCCGAAGCGCGTCGAGAATGGGCGCCGGATCGGCAGCCGGGTCGAACACCAGCGCCGCCTGCGCGGCGCAGCTCCACCCGCCATAGGCGAACAGGGCGGCGACCGCGGTCGGGTCCGTCGCGACCACGAGCCCGAACGAGTCCTCGCCTAAGCCGGCGAGATCGAGCAGCCGGTCCTCGACGGATCGCGTGGGCGGCGGATGATAGCTCTTCGCCCCCTCCAGCGGGCCGTCGTGCCGGAAGGCGACGCTGCCGCAGGCGGCCAGCGCCCGGCTGAGGGCGGCGACGACGCCGCGCAGGATCGTCTCCTCGCCGTCATCGGGCGGGAGCGGCCAGTCCACGGTGGCGCAAACCGCGTTGCGCGGCTTCAGCCGAGCCGCCTCGACTCCGCGGTCGGCGGCCACACCCTCGGCGATCTCGATTCCCGCCGTCATTCCGCAGGCGCCGGAACTTCTTCCATCGGCGAGAACACCGTCCCTTCCGCGAAGTCGTACAGGTATCCGGCAGTCGCCTCGGCGGAGATGTAGCCGATGAAGCCGCCGGCGACCGCAAAGACGACGCCGCCGATCGCCGTGCCGGCGCCCGGCTCGATCGCCGTGCCGATCGCAACCCCCACGCGGCCGAATTGCGTCGCGCCGACAGCGGCTGCGGCCCAGGCCGAGACCACCTGCAGCGACCGCCGCCACGGCCGGTCGGCGACCACGATCGATATCCCGTCCAACACCGCGCCGGTCACGACGAACACGCGCCCGACAATGCGGAACGCGCGCGCGCCCCAGTGCAGCGCGGCGCCTCCGGGACCGGCAGGCATGTGGTTCGTGATGTTCGGAAAGCGCGCCCGAGCCGAGGCGCCGCCTTCGACGTTCCAATGGTAGTCGATGCGGCCGGTCGCCTTGTTCCATCCGTAATCGAGGCGCAGGCCGGGTCTACCGAACCTCGCGTCCTCTGGGTTGCGGATGAAGACGGACGTGGTCGATCCCTTGTAGCCCGCGGGCGGCTGCACGGTCAGCACGAGGCCCTTCGGCAGGTTCGGCAGCACGGTCCCGGGCACAGGGATGCGCACGAGACTGGCCACGCCGAGCGGCGCGACGACAACAGAGCCTGTGAGGGGGGCCTCCCACGTCGGCGCCATCTGTGAACCCCCTGCGCCGCCCATTTGATCGTCGGCCATGGTTCGCTCTCATCGCCTGCGTTGGTTATCGAGAACAACAGCCGCTGCTCGCATAGTTGAACCCCGAAGTGGACCCGGTCCGAGGGACCACGGAGCGCCGTTTCTCAATGGGAAGCGGGGCCGCCCCGTTCTGCTGAGATCATCGAACCAAAACGACCCGTTGCTGTTGTGGCGGCTGTGGGTGCGTGGGCAACGCGCGTGCGTTGTCCAAGCGCAGCGTCATATCGGCAGCCGCGCCGGCGAGCTCGTCGACGACGGCCATGACGCCATACCGCCACCGGCGTCCGGTTGTCCACCGCCTGCGTGGCAGATTAGCGTGACAGGCGTGTGGACTGGACTGCGCCCCGGAAGTGACACACGCCAAACGAGTGGCGCGGCCTTCCAAGGAGCGAAGGCGACAGACCAACCGCCGCGCGCATTTCCGACAGGGGTTTGCGGGGACACGATGCGGATTGCCGAATTTCGCGGCCCGCGGTCGACGCCAGACTTTCCCGATCGGAGCCGCCCCGCCCCGAGGTCCCGCCGGGAAATCGCCGCCGACAATTTCTTTCCGATAGCCGGACTTCGCGCTATGTTGAATCGCGGGCGCGCTCGGCAGCGTATCGCCGGGCCGCTCGTCGCGGCCGAGACGAGGCAAACATTGGAGACAACGCGATTCCGCTTCGACTGGCCGACAACCCCTTGATTTCCCTCGAAACGGCCAAAGAAAAAGTTTGGAAATCTTTGGAAAAGTTTGGAAAAGCTTGGAATTTCCTTGGAATTTCCTTGGAAAAGTTTGGAAATCCTTGGAAAAGCTTGGCGCCGCGGCGATGGGATATTCAACCCCTCATTGGGCCGGCGTCGGCTGGCGAGCGAGGCCCGCGCCGCGCGGCGGGGCGGCGGAAAATCGTCACGCAAGCGCTTGAAAACAAACTATCGGTCCCGAAAATGGCGCCGGCCTCAAGTCGGTTCGCCCGGCGCATCCGCCGCTGCGCGCCGCGTCCCGAGCGCCCCTACGGTATGCACCGATTTCGGCGCCAGGGCGGAAACTCGCCCCGCCCCTCACCCTGCCTCTCCCCGCAAGCGGGGAGAGGGGAAGAAAGGCGCCGCCGCGCCCCTCTCCCCGCGCAACGGGGAGAGGTAGGGTGAGGGGCTCGGGGGATTGGCCGTGGGCCTCTCCGAGATGTGTGCTTGCCGCCGCCCGTTCACCCGACCTCGAACGTCACCCCTTGCGCGAGCGGCAGCGTGCGGCCGAAGTTGATCGTGTTGGTGGCGCGGCGCATGTAGGTCTTCCAGGCGTCGGAGCCGGATTCGCGCCCGCCGCCGGTCTCCTTCTCGCCGCCGAAGGCGCCGCCGATCTCGGCGCCCGAAGGGCCGATGTTGACGTTGGCGATGCCGCAGTCGGAGCCGCGCGCCGAAACGAACAATTCGGCCTCGCGCAGATCGTTGGTGAAGATCGAGGAGGAGAGCCCTTGCGCGACGGCGTTCTGCAGCGCGATCGCCTCGTGGAGATCGCGGTATTTCATCACGTAGAGGATCGGCGCGAAGGTCTCGCGCAGCACGGGGCCGGTCTGCGCGGGCATTTCCACCAGCGCCGGCCGCACGTAGGCCGCTGCGGGCGCGCCGGCCTCGACGCGCTCGCCGCCGGTCACGACGCCGCCGGCGGCCTTGGCCGCCTCCAGCGCGGCGCCCATCGCCTCATACGCGTCCTGGTCGACCAGCGGGCCGACCAAGGTCCCCGCCGCCAGCGGATCGCCGACGGGAACCGAGCGATAGGCGCGCTTCAAGCCCGCGATCAGCGCATCGTAGACGTCCTCGTGGGCGAACAGCCGCCGCAGGCTGGTGCAGCGTTGGCCCGCCGTGCCCATCGCCGCGAAAGCGACGGCGCGCACGGTCAGATCGAGATCGGCGCTCGGGCAGACGATCGCCGCGTTGTTGCCGCCGAGCTCCAGCAGCGACCTCGCGAAGCGCGCCGCGAGCCGCGGCCCGACCTTGCGGCCCATCGCGGTCGAGCCGGTCGCCGAGACGAGCGCGACATCGCGATGGTCGACGAGGACTTCGCCGATTTCGCGCCCGCCGATCAGCAACGTCGAAAGGCCTTCCGGCGCGTGGCCGCCCTCGGCGAGAAACCGTCGCCGCGCGCGCTCGAACAGGCTCTGCGTCGCCAGCGCGCTCAGCGGCGCCTTTTCCGAGGGCTTCCACACCACGCTGTCGCCGCAGACGAGCGCGAGCGCCGCGTTCCACGACCAAACCGCCACCGGAAAATTGAACGCGGAGATCACGCCGACGACGCCGAGCGGATGCCACGTCTCCATCATGCGATGGTCGGGACGCTCGGAAGCGATCGTCAGGCCGTGCAACTGGCGCGACAGGCCGACGGCGAAATCGCAGATGTCGATCATCTCCTGGACTTCGCCCGCCCCTTCCGAGGCGATCTTGCCGACCTCGATCGAAACCAGCCGTCCGAGCGCCGCCTTGTGGGCGCGCAGTTCGACGCCGAGCAGGCGCACCAGTTCGCCGCGCTTGGGCGCGGGAACGTCGCGCCAGACGCGGAACGCCTCGTGCGCGCCTTCGATCGCGCCGCCCGCTTCAATCGCGTCGATCTCGCGCAGTTGGCCGATCGCAGCGCCCGTAATCGGCGTGTGCGCCGCGAGCGTCCCGTGGCTCAAGAGGGAAGGATCGACGCCGAGCGCGCCGAGCAGCTCCCGGGCTTCGGCGGCGCGGTCGATCGACGAATGGATCGCAGTCAAGCTTCGTTCCTCTCTCTGACGTTCGGATCAGCGGCGGCCTCGCGCGCAGCCCTTGCGCCGCGAGCCTTAGCATGGGATTCGGCTTACGGTCACGACGGCGGTTGGCCGCGCGGCCTTTGGCGCGGGCGACCTAGGCGGGGTCGATCGTGGCGCCGGCGCGCAACGCCCGGCATAGTGAGACCAGGCGACACCGCTGCGGATGCGCTCCATGGATCGGCTCGATTGTGATCGGATGTTCGTCGCGGTGCTGGAGACCGGCGGCTTTTCGCGCGCCGCCGCGCGGCTCGGGACGAGCGCTGGGCAGGCCTCCAAACTGGTCTCGAAACTCGAGGCCGACCTCGGCGTCCAGCTTCTCAACCGCACGACGCGCGCGCTGTCGCCGACCGAACTCGGCCAGGCCTATTTCGAGCAGGTCAAGCGCCTGATCGAGGAATTCGACGCGCTGGACGATTCGGTCAGGCACGCCTCGGGCAAAGCGAGCGGCCGGCTCGGCCTGACGGTGCCGATGTCGTTCGGCACGGCGCAATTGGCGCCGGTGCTGATCGATTTCGCGCGCGCCTATCCCGACATTCAGCTCGACGTCAGTTTCTCCGATCGCGTCGTCAACCTAGTCGACGAGGGGTTCGACGTCGCGGTCCGCGTCGGCAATCCCAGCGACACCAGCCTTATCGCGCGAAAGCTCTGCCCCATGCGGGTCGTGACCGCGGCCTCGCCCGCCTATCTCGAGGAAAGAGGCGAGCCGCTCGCGCCGGCGCACTTGGCCGACCACGACTGCATCATCGACACTAATTTCCGCGAACCGCTGGTCTGGCGCTTTCACGCCGCGGGCGAGCGCGAGCCGACGATGATTGCGGTGAGAGGCCGGCTGCGGTTCTCCAGCGCCGAAGCCTGCCTTGCCGCTGCGGAGGCGGGACTCGGCGTCGCCCACGTGCCGAGCTTCATGGCCGGGCCGCGCTTCCGGGCGGGCGTCCTCAAGCCGCTGCTGCAAAGTTTCGAGGAAAGACCGCTCGGCGTTCACGTCCTCTATCCGCCCGGACGCCACCTCGCTTTCAAGGTTCGCGTGCTCGTCGACTTTCTCGCCGAACGCTTTCGCGGCGTGCCAGCCTGGGATCAGGGGTGGTGAAGGCGGCGAGCGATCAATTCCATTCCGGAAACAATTATCGCACAAGATCACGGATAATCATCGGCGAGGAACATAAGCATATTGCGCACGGAGACGGTCAATCCCGACCGATTGAAGGAGCGCACGATGTCCATCGCCATTCTCGGCTCCGGCAATATGGCCAAGGGCCTCGCCGGAATTTTCGCGCATGCCGGCTATGAAGTCATTCTCGGTTCCCGCGAACCCTTCGAGGGCGCAAGCCGCCGTCGCCTCGCTTGGCGCGAAGGTGCGAACGGCGGACGTCAAGACCACCGCCGCCGCGTCCGACCTCATCGTCCTCGCCGTGCCTTTCGACGCCGTCGCGGCGACCATCGCCGCCGCGGGCGACCTCGCCGGCAAGACTTCTCGTCGACATCACCAATCCCCTGACCGCCGACTATCAAGGCCTGACGATCGGACACACCACCAGCGCCGCGGAAGAAATCCAGAAGCTCGCTCCGCACGCCAAGATCGTGAAAGCCTTCAACACCGTGTTCGCGCAAGTGCTGCAAAGCGGCGGCAGGGTCGGCGGCGTCGGCGCGACCGTGTTCATCGCCGGCGACGACGAAGCCGCCGACAAGGCCGTCGCGGATGTCGTGCGCAAGGCCGGCCTGACGCCGGTCCAGACCGGCGGACTCAAGCTCGCGCGCTATCTCGAGCCGCTCGCGGGACTCAATATCGTTCTCGGCTACGCGCGTGGATTGGGAACCGACATCGCGCCGACCTGGAATTTCGGCGCCGCCGCCAAGGCGGCCTGAGCGCGAACCTCTGCGTATCGCTTGTTTTGAAGAATCCCCACATCAACCTCTCAAAGGAAAACCCATGATCGATATCCGAACCGCCCCCTATGCCGCCCTCGTCCTGCGCCTGTCGTTGGGCGCGCTGTTCCTCGCTCACGCGGGGCTTAAGATCTTCGTGTTCACGCCGGCCGGAACCGCCCAGTTCTTTGGCTCCCTGGGCCTTCCGCTGGCGCTCGCCTATGTGACGATCGTTTGGGAACTGGTCGGCGCCGCCGCGCTCATACTCGGCGTATGGCCGCGTGTCGCCGCGCTCGCTCTTGTTCCGATCCTCGTCGGCGCGATCGCCACGGTGCACGGCCATGCCGGGTTCTTCTTCACCAGTCCGAACGGCGGCTGGGAATTCCCCGCCCTTTGGATCGTCGCCCTCGTCGCGCTCGCCGCGACGGGCGACGGCGCTTTCGCGTTGCTGCCGACGGCGGTCGGGGGCGCGAAGCGAGCCGATGATCGTCGCTATGGGTTCGTTCAGGAATGAGGTCGACGAGAGGGCGGCGCGCCTGGCGCGCCGCCGTTCGCCCTAAACTGCATCGTGTTGCGGCGCCGATCTCGCGCGCGCCGCGTCCGGCGCATCTTCGGGAGTTTGAAAGATGCTGGTGAACGGCCGATGGACCGCCGATTGGCAGCCGGTCCAGGCGAGCGACGGCCAAGGCGGCTTCGTTCGCCAGACCTCGAGTTTTCGCAATTGGATCACGCCAGACGGCAGCGCCGGGCCGACGGGCGAAGCGGGCTTTGCGGCCCAACCGGGCCGCTATCGGCTCTACGCCGCGTTGACCTGCCCCTGGGCTTCGCGCGCGCTCATCGCCCGCAAGCTCAAGAAGCTTGAACAGCTCGTCTCGGTCTCGATCGCCGAGCCCGCCTTGACGGATCAGGGCTGGCGCTTCGGCGACTATCCCGGCGCTGACCGCGATTCCTTGAACGGCGCAACCTATCTGCACGAAATCTACACGCGCGCCGACCCGAGTTTCACCGGGCGCGCCACGGTTCCGGTGCTGTGGGACATAGCGCGCGAGACAATCGTCAACAACGAGTCCGCCGATATCTTGAGGATGTTCAATTCCGGCTTCGGCGCCCTCGCCGAACCCTCCATCGACCTTTATCCCGAGGACTTGCGGGCGCAGATCGACGCGCTCGACGCTCGGGTCTATCTCCGGCTGAACAATGGCGTCTACCGCGCCGGTTTCGCCACGACGCAGCGGGCCTACGAAGAAGCCTTCGGCGACGTCTTCGCAACGCTCGACGAACTGGAGGAGCGTTTGAAGACCGGGCCGTTCCTTTTCGGCGGGCGCCTGACGGAGTCCGATATCCGCGTCTTCGTCACGCTCGTTCGGTTCGACGCGGCGTATCATGGGCTGTTCAAATGCAACCTGCGGCGGATCGCCGATTATCCGCGCCTTTCCGCCTATTTGAGCCGCATGCTCGACGCGCCTGGCGTCCGCGAGACCGTGAACATCGACCACATCAAGCAAGGCTACTACTCGATCAAAGCGCTGAACCCCAACGGCGTCGTGCCGCTCGGCCCCGAACTGGCGTGGGTCGAGCCGGCGCCGCCCGCCCGGAGGCGCGCATGACAGAAGCCCCTCGCGACACTCTGGCGGTCCTCCTTCACGGCGTTGGCAGCAGCGGCCGCGATCTCGCGTCGCTCGCCGACGCGATGCGGGCTTTCCTGCCGCGAACCCATTTCGCCGCGCCGGACGCGCCGACCCGTTTCGATCATGGACCGGGCCGGCAGTGGTTCAGCGTCGCCGGCGTGAGCCCTCAGAACCGACCGCAACGCATCGAGGCGGCGCGCGCCGATTTCGATCGCATCTTGAGCGCCAAGATCGACCGGTTCGGCCTGATGGGCCGAATGGAACGCGTGGCGCTGGTCGGCTTCTCCCAGGGCGCGATCATGGCGCTCGACGCCATGGCGTCCGGGCGTTGGCCGGTCGCCGCCGTCGTCGCCTTTTCCGGCCGACTCTCTTCGCCGGCGCCGCTGGCGCCGGCTGCCGGGTCGCGGGCCCTGCTCGTTCACGGCGAGGACGACGCCGTCATCCCGGCCGAGGAAACGCGGGCGGCGGCGGCAAAGCTTCGCGAAGGCGGCGTCAGCGTCGAAAGTCAGGTATTGCCGGGCTTGGGCCACACCATCTCGAAAGAAGGCATCGCCATCGCCGCGGAATTTCTGGCGAAAAGTCTCGGCTCCTGACGCACGCGGGCGGAGCGCTTCGCTTCAATCGGCGTTCGTTTCGCTTGCATTGGCGGGACACCGCAACATCTGTTGTTTCTACCTACCGAAAGGGTCGCCCATGACCAGCCTCAACGCCGCATTCGCGGATTTGCCGACGACGCCGCGCATGCCCGCTCTTTTCGTCGGCCACGGCAATCCGATGAACGCGATCGAGGACACCGTCTATAGCCGTTCCTGGCGGGCCCTCGGCGAATCCATGCCGACGCCGCGCGCCGTCCTTTGTGTTTCGGCCCACTGGACGACCCGCGGCGCGACGCTGGCCCATGTCGGCGGACACCCGAAGACGATCCATGATTTTGGCGGTTTTCCCAGGGAGCTCTATGCGCAGCAATACCCCGCGCCGGGCGCCCCGGATATCGCGCAAGTGACGATCGATCTGGTTCGCTCGAGCCACGTCCGGCCGGACGTCGAGTGGGGATTGGATCACGGCGCGTGGTCGGTGCTGATCCGCATGTTTCCCAGGGCGGAGATTCCGGTCTTCCAGCTGTCGCTCGACCTGACGCAGTCGCCAACGGCCCTCCTCGACCTCGCGCACGAACTTAAGCCGTTGCGCGAAAAGGGCGTGCTCATCATCGGCAGCGGCAACCTCGTGCACAATCTGATGGCCCTGGCGCCGGGTGCGCCGGCTTACGACTGGGCGCAGGACTTCGACGCGCGATTGAGCGCCTTGATCGAGAAGCGCGACATGCTCGCCATCGCGCAAGCTGGTTCGCTCGGGCGGATTGCCAAGCTCGCGCATCCGACGCCGGAGCATTTCCTGCCCATCCTCTTTCCGCTCGGCGTCGCCGACGCGAAGGACGAATTGCGCTTCTTCAACGCCTCCTTCGATATGGCGTCGATCTCGATGCGCTCGTTCATCCTGACGTGAAGACCGGCGCGCGCCGCGGGTGGCTGCGGCCACCACGCACTGGCGGATTCTCCGGTTTTTTCCGTCGCTCGATCCATGTATGGTCGGAAAGAACGAGGGCCCGCCGCGCGCGTCGGACGTCCTTGACGAGCCGGCCCCGTCGTTTGCGCTCGAAGCGTGAGCGCGCGGCTTCTGCTGCGATCCTGTTGCGGTGAGGAGATCGACCGATGCGCATCGAGCCTGTTTTCCTCTTCGACCTCGACGGCACGCTGGTCGACAGCGTCTATCAGCACGTCCTGTCCTGGAAGGAAGCGCTCGACAGCGAAGGCATCGAGCTGTCGGTTTGGCGCATCCACCGCAAAATCGGCATGAGCGGCGGCCTGTTCACCAACCAGCTCGTTCGCGAAACCGGCGTCGAGATCGACGAGGACCGCATCGAGCGACTGCGCCGAGCCCACACGAGCGCCTATCGCCGGATGGGCGATCACATCCGGCCGCTTCCGGGCGCTCGCGAATTGCTGTCGTGGCTCACCAACGCCGGCATTCGTTGGGCCATCGCCACCAGCGGGCGGATGGAGACGGCGGCGGTGAACCTGAAGGCGCTCGGCGTCGACCCGGAGCGCACGCCGGTGGTGACGCGCGATCAGGTCAAATACGCCAAGCCCGATCCGGACCTGTTCTTGGCCGCCGCCGAGCGGCTGAACGCGCCGATCGAGACCGCCGTGGTGGTGGGAGACAGCATCTGGGACATGCTCGCCGCGGCGCGCTGCCGAGCGCTCGGCGTCGGCTTGCTTTGCGGCGGCTACGGCGCCAGCGAACTTCAACAGGCCACGGCGTTCCGCGTTTACGAGGACCCGGCCGATCTGCTCGTCCACATCGACGAACTCGGCGGACGGCGATGACGAGAAAATCCGACCATTGATCTCGTGGGCGCGAAATCGCGCCCTTGAACATCTCGGACAAATCTCTCATAAGTTGCATCGATTAGAATCACAATCGTAGCGCGGCGTCCTGGCCGCGCCGTCGCGAGACCTTCAATTGGGGCTCGCGGCAAGCGTCTTGTTTGGAGCCTGGATCGCCGGCGAGCGCTTTAGCGACCCGTCGGTTCCGCGCTCCACGTTCCCGCGATTTTCGCGCTGCCAATCCATCGCTGCGGTGGCCGGACATGATCCTCGAGTCGAAACTGCCGGAGGCGCAGCCAGCTCGTGGCTTGAGAGTTCTCCACGTCATCGGTTCGGCCGACCCGCGCAGCGGCGGCCCGATTGAAGGAGTGTTTTCGAGTTCGGAAGTGTGGTTCCGCCACGGCAACGTGCGTCATATCGTTTGCCTGGACCCGCCAGGCGCGCCATGGCTGAGCCAAGCGCGCGCGCCAACCGAGGCGGTCGGGCCGGGTGGCGCCGTCTATGCGGCACTGCGCCGCCTCATTCCGGTGCTGCGCTACGGCTACTCGCCCCGTCTCGCGCCTTGGCTGCGCGCCCATGCTGGCCTGTACGATGCGGTGATCGTCAACGGCCTATGGAATTACGCTTCGTTCGGCGCCTGGCGCGCGTTGCGCGACATGCCGATCCCCTATTTCGTGTTTACCCACGGCATGCTCGATCCCTGGTTCAACACGGCCTATCCGACCAAGACCTTCTTCAAATCGATCTTCTGGCGGCTCATCGAGCACAAGGTGTTGCGCGACGCGACCGGCGTCATGTTCACCTGCGAGGAGGAGCGCCGACTCGCGCGCCGCTCTTTTGCGCCTTACCAAGCGCGTGAGTTCGTCGTCGGCTATGGCGCGCGCGACGTGTCAGGCGACGCGCAAGGGCAACGCGCCGCTTTCCTGGCGAGGGCGCCGGCGACCGAGGGCCGCAAGCTCATCCTTTTCCTCAGCCGGATCCACGAGAAGAAGGGAATCGATCTTCTGGTGAAAGCGTTCGCGCGCTACGCCGCCTCGCATCCGGATTACGATCTGGCGATCGCCGGCCCGGACCAGAGAGGATTGCAAGCGCCGCTGACGAATCTCGCCAAGGGGCTCGGCGTCGCCAACCGAATTCATTGGCCGGGCATGCTGACCGGCGAGGCGAAATGGGGGGCCTTTCGCGCAGCGGAATTCTTCGCCCTGCCCTCGCACCAGGAGAATTTCGGCATCGTCGTCGCCGAAGCGATGGCCCTGAGCAAGCCGCTGCTCGTCACCAACAAGGTGAACATCTGGCGCGAAGTGGAAATCGACGGCGCGGGGATCGTCGTCGACGACGATGTCAAGGGCGTCAGCGATGGATTGGGGAGGATGCTCGCGATGACCGAGCTGGAACGGGCGGGCATGGGCGCCGCCGCGCGCCGCTCGTTCGAACAGCGCTTCAATCTCGAAAACAATGCGCTGGCGCTTCTCGACGTGATCGCGAGCGCTTCGTCTAAGGAGGCGGTTAAGGGCGGCGTTCGAGATCGACGAGCGAGTAACCGCTGAGCCGCGCGAGCGCGACGAGACGAGCGTCGGAACTGGCGAGCGGCTTCAACGCGCGGTCGAATTCGAGCGCCTTCGCGCCGACGAGAAAGCGATACCAGAACCCTTGAAGGAAGTGGTACATCAACGCCTCTCGTCCATCGAGAAAGCCGAGCTGGATGAAATATCGGATGAGGAAATAGCCTGTTGGCCCGAGCCAAAATGGCAAATGGTTATAGACGCGCTCCTTGACCCAGCGCTTCGCCGCCGCTTGGCGCGGGGCGCCCTCGCAAGTGAGCGCTTCACCGGCCCCGCCTAGGCCGTAACGCCGCATCAGCACGTCGATCGCCTCGCGCGTCGCGTACTTGTTGTGCTTATCGATGAAAAACGTCAGGTCATTGAGGTTGTGGTCCGAAAAGTCGTGGTCGAACGTCACGGCGCGGCCGTGAAGCAGCACCATGTGTTCGTCCATCCAGCGCTGTTCGACGCGCGCCGCGCCCTTGCGCCAAATGCGCAATAGCGTCAGCGGATAGCGGCCGCCGTGCTTGATCCAACGGCCGAGGAAGATGTGGCGGCGCTTGAGGTTGACGCCGGTGACGTCGGGCGGCAACTCCGGCAGACGGCGGCCAATTTCCTCGGCGAGTTCGGGCGTCAAGGTCTCATCGGCGTCGAGACGCATGACCCATTCGGCGTCGATCGGGAGATTATCGAGCGCCCATTGGAATTGCTGGGCTTGCGTGACGAAGGCGTGTTGGAACACTGTCGCGCCGACCGAGCGAGCGAGATCGACAGTTCGGTCGGTCGAAAACGAATCGACGACGATGATCTCGGCCGCGACCGCGAGC
>CAVXCA010000067.1:0-79700 GCA_963759955.1 uncultured Alphaproteobacteria bacterium | reverse complement strand
CTTCCGGGACGCCATTTCTGCAAATGACCGAAATTGTTATGTCCTGACGTTCCCAGGCGACAAAGTCGGGGCCTTCGGTGCTTGGAAATCGTCGCCCACGGCCGGCCGTTCCGCCGCTTCAAAGGCCTCACGGCGACGACCGCGGCCACAGATTTTCCTTTCCATAGCAATTTTATGGGCGTATACTTTCTGCCGGTAGGAGGTCGCCATGCCAGTCGCTGCAGAGAATCGTGTGGTCCGACCGGACCGCGGCGTCGTGCTCACTAAGGCCGTCGTCCGCGCGGCGGAGAGGCTCGACGTGAAAGCTAGGCTGCTCGCCGCCGTGCTCGGCGTCAGCGAAGCGACGGTGTCGCGCATGAAGAAGGGCGACTTCACGCTCGAGGCGGGCGCCAAGCCGTTCGAGCTCGCCGTGCTCTTCGTCCGGCTGTTCCGCTCGCTCGACGCCATCGTCGGCGGCGACGAAGCCGTCGCCCGCTCTTGGCTCGCCAACCCCAACCTCGCGCTCGACGGCCGTCCGATCGAAAAAATCCGAACCGTCGTGGGGCTGATCGATGTCATCGCCTATTTGGACGCCCGCCGCGCTCTCGTCTGAACTGACGGATTACCGAGCCCGGTGCTGGCGTCTGGTCGAGGCGCAACATCAGGTCTCGACGCTGAAGCTGGTCGATGCGCTCGACGAGCAAAGCCTGCTCGAGGATATGATCGAGGCGACCAAGCCGGCGATCCCGAGCGAATGCCGCCATCTGAATTATCTGCTGGCGACGCCCTTCCGCTACGGCGCCGAATACCCCAAAGGGTCGCGCTTCCGCCGGGCGGGGCGAACGCTCGGCGTCTATTATGCGGCGGAAAAGCCGGCGACGGCGGTCGCGGAGATGGCGTTCCACCGACTGCTGTTCTTTGCCGACTCGCCGCAAACGCCGTGGCCGAGCGACGCCGGCGAATACACCGCCTTCGCCGCGGCCGTCGCCGCCAAGAGCCGCCTCGACCTGACCGAGCCGCCGCTCGCCGCCGACCGCGCGGCCTGGGTCGATCCGATCCGCTACGAGCCGTGCCAGGATCTCGCCGACGCCGCGCGCGCGGCGGGCGCCGCCGTCATCCGGTACGAGTTGGTTCGCGATCCGCTCGCGGGCGCCAACGTCGCCGTTCTGCAATGCGCGGCGTTCGCCGAGCCCCAACCGCTCGAACGCCAGACCTGGCGCATGCGGTTGGGTCCGACGGGAGTTCAGGCGATCTGCGAATTTCCTCTGGCGAGGATCGAATTCGACCGTAGCGCATTCGCGATCGATCCTCGGATCGCCGAATTCAACTGGGAACGCTGATCGACGGGGGGGGCGCGGCGCTCAGCGAGCGGCGGGCGCCGTCGACGCGCAGCCGTATCCGACGCTCTCGCCCTCCGTTCGAACGCCATGGGGGCAGGGCGTCGCCTGCGGCGCGATGGGCTGGCGGTTCATTGTCCTCGTCGCGACTTCCAGGCAACCTCCCAGCGGGACCGACAGCGCGATCGTCAAGACGGCGCATCGCAGACCCTTGTAGCGCATCGCAAGCCTCCGCTCTCGGCGGCGTCGAGCCGTCTCGAAGGCGAAGCGGGCGCCGAGCCCGCCGTTCGCAGGACGCAGTCCCGGCATTCCCGACAGGATCGGCCAACTCCATCCCAGACTTGTGACGGCGCATGGCTTCGTGCAAGGGCGCGTCGCCGCGTTGCGCTCGCCGATGTTTCGGCGGCCAGCTGTCATCGATCTGTGACAAACGGCGCCTAACGATCGCGCGGAGGGGACTTTCCTTCTTCGGGGCGCGCCATGGCCGTAAGACACATTGCTCTCGCAATCCTTTTCGCGGTCGCGCTCGCGCTCGGCGCGCCGATCCGCCAGGCCCAGGCCGCCGACGCGATCTGCTACAATTGTCCGCCGCAATGGGCGGATTGGGAGACGATGCTGAAGTCGATCAAGAGCGACCTCGGCCTCGATATGCCGTTCGACAACAAGAATTCCGGCCAGGCGCTGTCGCAAGTTCTCGCCGAACGCGACAACCCCGTCGCCGACATGGCCTATTACGGCGTCACCTTCGGCTACAAGGCCAAGGCGGCGGGCGTCACGCAGCCTTACAAGCCGGCGGATTTCGACAAGATTCCGGCCGACCTGAAGGACCCCGACGGCCAATGGTGGACGGTTCATCAGGGCGCCCTCGGCCTGTTCGTCAACAAGGACGCGCTCGGCGGCAAGCCGGTTCCCGCGTGCTGGCGCGATCTGCTCAAGCCCGAATACAAGGGTCTGGTCGGCTATCTCGATCCGACTTCGGCCGCGGTCGGCTATGTCGGCGTCGTCGCCGTCAACAACGCGCTCGGCGGCTCGTTCGACAATTTCCAGCCGGCGCTCGACTTCTTCAAGGGGCTGGCGCAGAACGACGCCATCGTTCCCAAGCAGACCTCCTACGCGCGCGTCGTTTCGGGCGAAATTCCGATCCTGTTCGATTACGACTTCAACGCCTACCGCGCGAAGTACACGGAGAAGGGCGCGTTCGAATTCGTCATTCCCTGCGAGGGGTCGGTGTCATTCCCTTACGTGATGACGATGGTGAAGGGGGCGCCGCATCCCGAGAACGCCAAGAAAATTCTCGACTATCTGCTTTCCGACAAGGGCCAGGCGCTGTGGACCCGCGCCTACATGCGCCCCGCGCGCCCTGTTCCGATTCCCCCCGATGTCGCGGCGAAATTCCTGCCCGCGTCCGACTACGAGCGCGTCCACGCGGTCGACTGGGAGAAGGCCGAAGCGGCGCAAAAGGCCTTTCAGGCGCTCTATATCGCCCAGGTGCGGTAGAGCGAGCCGGACTTTACAGGGGGCCGATCGCCGATGCGCGGCGCGCGTTTTGATTGGATTGCGCTGTTGCCGCTGATCGCGTTCGTCGGCGCGTTCCTCGCGCTGCCGCTCGCGCGGCTCGTCGCAATCGCCGGTTCCGGTCCGTCGGGCGCGGCGGCTTATTTCGCCGTCCTCACCGATCCGGGCTATCGCGCGACGCTCGTCGACACCTTGGCGGTCGCTGCGGCGACGACTTTTCTGACCCTCCTCTTCGCGACGATCGCCGCGCAATTCCTCGCCGGCCGGCGATTTCCCGGCCGCGACGCGCTGGTGGCGGCGATGGTGCTGCCGTTGGCGTTCCCCGGCGTCGTCGTCGGCTTCATGGTGATCTTGCTCGGCGGACGCCTCGGCCTCATCGGCCGCGCGAGCGAGCTCGTCTTCGGCGGCAGGATCGTCTTCGCCTATTCGCTGACCGGACTGCTCGTCGGCTATCTCTATTTCTCGGTGCCGCGCGTGTTGGTGACGGTCATTGCGGCGGTCGAGCGGCTCGATCCGAGCCGCGTCGAGGCGGCTCGATCGCTCGGCGCCGGCCCCTTCGCCTTGCAGCGCGACGTCGTTCTGCCGGCGCTGGCGCCGGCGCTGGCGGCCTCGGGCGCGCTGTGCTTCGCCACCGCGATGGGCGCCTTCGGCACCGCGTTCACGCTGGCCACGCGCATCGACGTGCTGGCGATGACGATCTACACCGAGTTCACCTTGTCGGCCAACATGACGACGGCGGCGGCGCTGTCGCTCGCGCTCGGATTGGTCACCTGGCTCGCGCTCGCGCTCGCCCGGCGCCTCGCCGGCGGCGTCGTGATGACCGGAGCCTAGGAATGCGCGCCGCCGCATTCGCCTCGGCGGGCGTGACCGCCTGTCTCGCGATCTTCCTCATCGCGCCGGCGCTGGTGTCGATTCTGGCGGGCGTATCGGTCAACTACGCGCGCGGGCTTTCCGAGGGGCTCACCCTGCAATGGATCGCCGAAGTCTGGCGGCTCTACGCCGACACGATCGCGCGCTCGCTCATCATCGCTCTGGCGACGCTGGCGATCACGCTTCTCATCGGCGTTCCCGCCGCTTATGCCCTGGTGCGGCGCGGCGGCGCGGCGGCGCGGCTGATCGAGGAAATCGTCACCCTGCCCGTCGCCATTCCCGGCCTCGCGTTGGCGCTGGCGCTCATCATCGCCTACGGTTCGTTCCACGGCTTTCGACAGTCGAGCGCCTTCATCGTCGTCGGCCACGTGCTCTACACCTTCCCGTTCATGCTCAGATCGATCCTCGCGGTGCTCCACACCATCGACTGGCGAACGCTCGACGAGGCGGCGGCGAGTTTCGGCGCCGCGCCGGCGCGCCGCTTGCGCGACATCATCGTCCCCAACGCAGCGTCCGGCATCGTCGCCGGCGCCTTGACCGTCGTCACGCTTTCGATCGGAGAGTTCAACATCACATGGATGCTGCATACGCCGGAGACGAAAACGCTCCCGGTCGGTCTGGCCGACGCCTACGCCTCGATGCGGCTGGAGATCGCCTCGGCCTACACGCTGGCGTTCTTCCTGATGATCGTACCGATGCTGATCGCCATCCAATGGCTCGGCGGCGGCGCCCTGGGGCGGGCGCGATGAACGCGGCGAGCAAGACCGGCGTTCGCCTGCGCGCGCGCAATTTGTCGAAGACCTACGGCCGCGCGAAGAAAAAGTCGCTCGCGCATGTCGATCTCGAGGTCGCGGCGGGCGAGACGCTCGCGGTTCTCGGGCCGTCGGGCTGCGGCAAGACGACTTTGCTGCGCCTGATCGCCGGCCTGGAGACGCCCGACGAGGGCGGCGCGATCTGGTTCGGCGAGGATGACGTGACAACAACGCCGGTGGAGCGACGGCAGGTGGGCATCGTCTTCCAGTCCTACGCGCTGTTTCCCAACATGTCGGTCGCCGACAACGTCGGTTACGGCCTGAAGCTGCGCAACGTCGCCAGGCCCGAGCGCGAGGCTGCGGTCGCCGAACTTTTGCGGACAATGGATTTGGACGGCTATGCCGACCGGCGGATCGCGAGCCTGTCGGGCGGCCAGCGCCAACGTGTCGCGCTCGCGCGCGCGCTGGCCATCCGGCCGCGGATTCTGCTGCTCGACGAGCCGCTCTCCGCCCTCGACGCGGCGTTGCGCGATCACTTGCGCGGGCAAGTCGCCGCGATGCTTCGCCGCTTTCACATCACCGCGCTCTACGTGACCCACGATCAGGGCGAGGCGATGGAAATCGGCGACCGCATCGCCGTCATGCAGGGCGGCCGGATCATCCAATTGGGAACCGCGCAGGAAATCTACGAGACGCCGACGACGCGCTTCGTCGCCGAATTCGTCGGCGAGATGAACCGCCTGTCGGGACGGATGGCGGCGCGAGCGGGCCTCGGCGAGCGCGACGTCTGGTTCCGCCCCGAAGCGGCGCGCCTCGCCGCGCCCGGCGCCGGAGAGTTGGAGGGCCGCGTGACGCAGGCGACCTTCTTCGGCGCCCAAACCCGCATGATCGTCGCTTGCGAGGGCGAAGAGATCAGCCTTTTCGCGGCGCCCGCCGCCGCGGCCGCCGTCGGGGCGGCGGTCGGCGTCGAAATCGACGCAGCGGCGGTGCTGCGCTTCGCGGAGGAATGACGGTGCTGATCGCGCAGATATCCGACCTTCATATCCGGCCGGCGGGGCAGCTGGCTTACGGCATCTCGGAAACCACCGTCATGGCCGAACGCGCGATCCACGCGCTGTCGCGATTGCGCCCCGCGCCCGATGTCGTGATCCTGACCGGCGACGCGACGGACTGCGGCCTCGAGGAGGAATACGCGATCCTCCTCGCGCTCATCGCTCGCCTGCCCTGTCCTGTTCATGTCATTCCCGGCAATCACGACCGCCGCGAAGCGATGCGCGCGGCTTTCGCGCGGTCGGCCAATTTCGGCGCGCACGGCCCGCTGAACTTCGCCGCAGACGCGGGTCCGCTGCGAATTGTAGGCCTCGACAGCGTCGTCGAAGGCGCGAGCCACGGCGAGCTTACGAGCGAGACGCTGGCTTTCCTCGAAGCCGAGCTGAGCGAGCACCGCGATCGGCCGACGATCGTCTGCCTGCACCATCCGCCGTTCGACTGCGGCATTGCGCATATGGACCGCATCCGCCTCATCGCGGGCCGCGAGGACCTCGCTCGGATCATCGGGGCCCATCCGCAGGTCGAGCGAATCCTCGCCGGCCACCATCACCGCTCGATTCAGGCCCGTTTCGCTGGAACGATCTGCCAGATCGCGCCATCGGTTGGGCACGCCGTCGCGCTCGACCTCAGCCCCGACGGCGCCGCCGCTTTCGTGCTCGAACCGCCGGCGTTTCTGTTGCACCAGTGGGACGAGAGCGTCGGAGTCGTCACCCATACGGCCTTCGTCGATCGCGCGCCCGGGCCGTTCCCGTTCGTGCTGCCCCCCGAATATCCCGGGCAGTGATCGCTCGGCCGCCCGGGCGGAGAAGGCCGGCGTGAAGCCGCCGGCGCTCCGGACCCCTGTCCCCAAGGGGTCGATTACAGCGCGCTCTTGAAGATCGCCTCGACTTCCTTCTGAGTCAGCTGACGCGGGTTGGTGAAGCCACAGGCGTCCTTGAGCGCGTTGGCGGCGAGGGTCGGGATGTCGGCTTCCTTGACGCCCAGCTCGGTCAGGCCGGCGGGGATGCCGACGTCGGCCGACAATTTCCGGATGGCCGCCAAGCAGGCCTTGGCGCCGGCTTCGGCGCCGAGGCCCTTGACGTCGACGCCCATCGCCTCCGCCACGTCGCGCAGCCGAGCGGCCGAGACGGAGGCGTTATAGGCTTCGACATGAGGCAGCAGCACCGCGTTGCAGACGCCGTGCGGCAGATCGTAGAAACCGCCCAACTGGTGCGCCATCGCGTGGACGTAGCCGAGCGAGGCGTTGTTGAAGGCCATGCCCGCCAGGAACTGGGCGTAGGCCATCTGTTCGCGGGCGACGATGTCCTGTCCCTTGGCGACCGCCTGGCGCAGGTTGGCGGCGATCAGGCTGACGGCCTTCAGCGCGCAGGCGTCGGTGATCGGCGTCGCGGCGGTCGACACGTAGGCTTCCACCGCATGGGTCAAGGCGTCCATGCCGGTGGCGGCGGTGAGCGCCGCGGGCTTGGCGAGCATCAGTTCGGGATCGTTGACCGAAAGCAGCGGCGTCACGTTGCGGTCGACGATCGCCATCTTGATGTGGCGGGCCTCGTCGGTGATGATGCAGAAGCGCGTCATTTCGCTGGCGGTGCCGGCGGTGGTGTTGATGGCGACGAGCGGCATTTGCGGCTTCTTCGACTTGTCGGCGCCTTCGTAATCGGCGATCGAGCCGCCGTTGGCGGCGCACAGCGCGATGCCCTTGGCGCAGTCGTGGGGCGAGCCGCCGCCGAGCGAGATCACGAAGTCGCAGCCGTCGGATTCGAGCAACGTCAAGCCGGCGTCGACGTTGGCGATCGTCGGGTTGGGCTTGACGCCATCGTAAACGGAAGCCCCGATCCGCTTGGCCGCCAACAGATCGACCACTTTTTTGACCACGCCGAGCTTGTTCAACGGCGCGTCGGTGACGATCAACGCTCGCTTGAAGCGATAGGAAACGATGGCGTCCACCGCGCCCGCCAGGCAACCCGCGCCCATCATATTGACGGACGGAATGAAGAATGTGCTTGAGCCATTTTATTTTTTCCTCTCCGCGGCGTTCCTAGGGGCCCGCCAAGCATGGCGAAGCGGCCTGGGCACGCCCGCGCGGGCAAAAGCGCCCCGCTCGGGCATCGCCAACGCGAGCGCCCGCACCCGAACACCGAGCTATCGACCGCCGGCCGCCCCACCCTCGGACAGAACCGCCGACTTCGATGCATAGGACTATAGGAAGGCCGCGCGGACCCCGTCTGTCGGCCAGCCGACAGCCTTTCGCGTTTTATCGCTGTTTGGCGCTGGCGCGTTCGCCGAGCCTCATCGGCGACGCCGACGAGCGTCGCGGCCCATCCCGCTCCTGCGCCTCAATGCCGAACGCTTCGTCTTGCCGCAGCCGCATGCTCGCGCTTCGAGGCATAAAGAAAATTCTCGATGCAACGCGCCGCGCGCGAATACAATTGCGTATTTTCCGCTGAGCCGAGTTGTTGCGCGACCTTGGCCAAATGGAACGCTTCCTCGCTCGCCTGCGGTCCGTGACGGACGATCAGATCGATGGCGACAGCTCTGACTTCCTCTCGGGAGGGCCCGGACCACAGCGTTTTCATCGTCGCACCCGCTCGCTGGAATGCAAAAACCGATTTCTCCGCAATTTCCGCCGCTCTCGGCCCGTCATGGCGAAGCGCCTGAGCGGTCGGCCAAAGTGAGCCCCCCGGTCGCGGGGCCGGAGGGCTCGATACGCCTCACTGTCGCGCGTGCCGGGGGAAGGCTCGCGCAGCAGAATAATGGTTCCGCATTCCGAATGTGTCGATTTGGCTTTTCGGTCGATCCGGACGCCTACGCCTTTCGGCTTCGTGCCGGGTTTTCGGCGCGCGGCGCGGATCGGGTCCCCTCGGCGTTCGATCGAGGCGAGGCGAATACGCCTTTCGACCGAGCGTCTTACCGCGGGGCGCCGTCGCCTCGGTCGTGTTCCTGTTAGGCCGCTCGGGCACCGGCGGGCTCGTTCGCGTCGGCTGCCGGGCGCCGAGGCGCGGCGGATGCGGACCATTGGGCGGT
Source organism: uncultured Alphaproteobacteria bacterium (assembly GCA_963759955.1). GTDB lineage: Bacteria > Pseudomonadota > Alphaproteobacteria > Rhizobiales > Beijerinckiaceae > Roseiarcus. The sequence goes on along the minus strand of CAVXCA010000067.1, from coordinate 71,176 downwards.
GAGGCGTGCGCCGAGACGGATGAACGGCGTCTCGACGAACCTGTGGGTCGCCGAGGCGCAGACGAACGTCGCGGCGGCGACCAGCGCGTAATCGAGCGCCAGCATCGGCGCGCCGCGGTTCGCCGTCAACGCCAGACACAGGCTCGAGATCGGCGTCAGCAACGCGAAATGGATGAGGTACATGCTGAACGAGACCGTCCCAACCCTGGCGAGGACGCGATTCACGATGGGGCTCTTGGGCGTAAAGTGCAGCGCATAGGCTAACAGGCAGGACAGCATGCCAAAGAGCGACAGGTTGCTCGCCAATGGGGTCAGCGGCAGCGCAACGACGATGAACGCCAGCAGGGCGGCGCCGAGGCCGCGATTCACCGTCTTCGGCGACGCCTTGACGATGAGAAAGGCGGTGACGACGCCGAACAGGAAGACGGGAAGCTGTGGCAGAAACATCATCGGCAGATCGTCTTCGAACCCTGCGGGGACATGATGGAGACGCGCGTAGCCTAAGCCGACGAGGAACGCGATCGCGACGAGCCCGACCAGAGCTTTGAACGAGCGTCGAGCGATCCACAGGACGAACGGCAGCAGGAGATAGAAATTCATTTCGGCGCCGATCGACCAGTCGCCGGGAACGACGCTGTTGACGGCGGTGTCGCGCCAGAGATTGACGAAGCCAAAGGTCGCGGCCACGTCGACACCGTCGACGCCATAGGGCGCCCATTCGCGCGGAGCCCAGCCGTCGCGCAGGAGATAGAAGACGACGGCGAGATAGAACATCGGCGCGATGCGCAGGAAGCGCCGAACCGCAAACGCCCTGATGTCGAGCTTATCGCGCGACAGGGCGCTGAAAGTCAGCGAGATGGCGCTGACGACGAAGAACAGCTGGACGCCGTGCTGTGAATACGTGCAGATCTTGGCGACCCACGGTCGCAGCGCGACCAGCGGATGGCCGCCGGCGGACGCGGTCAGTTGCACGCCGACATGCACGAGCATGACCATCAGAATGGCCCAGCCGCGCAGAGCGTCGAGATAGAGATATTGCGGATGGGCCGCGCCGGAGGTCGTGGCGCAGCCCGTTTCGCGCGTTGGCGGCATCGGCCCGATTTCCCGTGCTTTCGGCTCGACGATCATGGGCGTCCTTGACGCCTGTCGGCGCCGAATGGCTTTTCGCTCCGGCCGGCGCTCGCCGCTGGACGGCTCGTTTTGGCGAAAGATCGCCTTCTCCGGCGCATCACGATACCCGGTGAGCCTTTTCACGACGTTAAGAATTATCGCGAAAGCGCGCCCGGTCGCCGTCGACCGACCGGCGCCCCGCCGACGAAGCAAAATTTGCGCCTCCGCCGCGCCGCCTCGTCCTCGGAGGCTCGACAAATCCGCTGCGCCGCTCTCGATCTTCGGCAAATGTGGCGCCGCCGCCGCCTTCCCCACTCGCAAATTCGGCGAAATCGCATTATAGGCGCGAGCCGAGACATGAAACGAGGAGGCTCGGACGCCTTCTCAACAGGAGCCTCCATGAAACCTTCCTCGCAAGCGCCGGCTCGCCGGCTCGCCCTTTTCCTCGCCTCCAGCCTCGGCGCGGCCTTGGCTCTGGCGAGCGTCGCGCACGCCGACCCCAAGGTTCTCGCCAAGATCGACGGCGCCCCGATCACCTCGGACGACGTCGCCGACGCGCTGCTCGACATCGGTCCGGGCCTGCCGCAAAAGCTCGATGGGCCGGCGCGCGAAAAATACGTGCTCGACTACCTCATCGATCTCAAACTCGTGGCCAAGAAGGCCGAGGCCGACAAGCTCGACGCCGGCGCCGATTTCACCCGCCGCATGGCCTATTATCACGACAAGCTGGCGATGGAGGCGTTGCTGACCAACGTCGCCAAGGCGGCGACCACCGACGAAGCCGAACACAAGGCCTATGACGAAGCCGCCAAGGCGCAGCCGCCGGTGGAGGAGATTCACGCCCGCCACATCCTGCTGGCGACCGAAGAAGAGGCCAAGGCGGCGCTCGCGCGCATCAAGGCCGGCGAGGATTTCTCCAAGGTCGCGACCGAATTGTCGAAGGACCCGGCGGGCGAAGGCGGCGATCTGGGCTGGTTCACCAAGGACCGCATGGTGCCCGAATTCGCCGACGCCGCGTTCAAGCTCCAACCCGGCCAAGTCTCCGATCCGGTGAAGAGCCAGTTCGGCTGGCACATCATCAAGGTCGAGGGACGGCGGATGAGGACCTTCCCGCCCTTCGATCAGGTCAAGGATCAGGCGGCGCGCTATGTCGCGCAGAAGGCGCAGAGCGACCTGATCACGTCGCTGCACCAGGGCGTCAAGATCGAGCGCATGGACGAGGAGCAGCCGCCGGCCGCCGCCGCGCCGACCCCCGGCGAGACGAAGACCCCCGCCGGCGACGCCGCCAAGCCCAAGACGCCGTAGACGGCGCCGCAGCACTCTCCCGGGCGTGATTTCCTGGCGAGGCCGAACTTCGCCTCGCCAGGGTCACGCTCTCGAAGCTTGGACTGAGGAACCCCGCCCCATGGCCGATCCCGCCCCGCTCTCCCCGCTCGCGCCGAAGAAATTCCCCGCACTGCCGCCGATCGAGGGCGTGCGCTTCGCCACCATCGCGGCCGGCGTGCGCTACGCGGGCCGCACCGACGTGATGCTGGCGCTGTTCGATCGGCCGGCGCAGGTGGCGGGCGTGTTCACGCGCTCGAAATGCCCTTCGGCGCCGGTCGACTGGTGCCGCGCCAATCTGCCCAAAGGACAAGCGCGCGCGCTGATCGTCAATTCGGGCAACGCCAACGCCTTCACCGGCGCCGCCGGCTCGAGCGCGGTCGCTCATGTCGCCGAGGCGGCGGCAAAGGCGACCGGCGCGGCCCCGCACGAAATCTACATGGCTTCGACCGGCGTGATCGGCGAGCCGCTGGAGGCCGGCCGCATTACGCGCGCGCTCGACGCGCTGGTCGCGAGCGCCAAACCTGACGCGTTGATGGACGCCGCCAAAGCGATCATGACCACCGACACGTTCCCCAAGGTCGCCACCGCGCGCGCGAAGATCGGCGAGGCGGAAGTGACGATCAACGGCGTCGCCAAGGGCGCCGGCATGATCGCGCCCGACATGGCGACGATGCTGTCCTTCGTCTTCACCGACGCGCCGATCGCCGCCCCCGCCCTTCAGGCGCTACTCGGCAAGTCTGTCACCCGCTCGTTCAACGCCATCACCGTGGACAGCGACACCTCGACTTCCGACACGCTGCTCATCTTCGCCACCGGCGCGCCCGAGATCGAGGACGCCGCCGACCCGCGCCTTTCCGCGTTCCGCCGCGCGCTCGACAAGTTGCTGCTCGATCTCGCCCAGCAGGTGGTTCGCGACGGCGAGGGCGCGCGCAAGTTTATCGAGGTCCGCGTCGCCGGCGCCGCCTCGCGCAAGGCGGCCAAGCGCATCGCGATGTCGATCGCCAATTCGCCGCTGGTCAAGACCGCCTGCGCGGGCGAGGACGCCAACTGGGGCCGCGTCGTCATGGCGGTCGGCAAGGCGGGCGAAAAGGCCGAGCGCGACAAGCTCGACATCTTTTTCGGCGACATCCGTGTCGCCCACGCCGGCCAGCGCGACCCCGACTACGACGAAGCGGCGGCCTCCGCCTACATGAAGCGCAAAAACATCGTCATCGGCGTCCACGTCGGCGTCGGGACCGCGACCGCCAAAGTGTGGACCTGCGACCTCACCAAGGACTACGTCGCCATCAACGGCGACTACCGGTCTTGAACCTGCTGCTCGTCGTCGCCGTCGCGCTCGTCGACGCTGACGGCCGCGTGCTGATCGCGCAGCGGCCCAAGGGCAAGGCGCTGGAGGGCCTGTGGGAGTTTCCCGGCGGCAAGCTCGACGCCGGCGAGCGGCCGGAAGACGCGCTGATCCGTGAATTGCGCGAGGAGCTCGGCATCGCCGTCAAGGCGCCGTGCCTCGCGCCGCTGACCTTCGCCAGCCACGCCTACGACGACTTCCACCTGCTGATGCCGCTCTACGTCTGCCGCCGCTGGGAGGGCTTCGTGCAGCCGCTGGAGGGCCAGGCGCTCAAGTGGGTCCGGCCGAAGGACTTGCGCAGCTATCCGATGCCGCCGGCGGACGAGCCGCTGATCCCGCACCTGGTGGATTTGCTGGGCTGAGGCGGGGGGCTATTCGTCGTGCGGCAGGGCGTCTCCTTGAAACCGACCAGTTTTGGATAAAGTATCCAAAATAGAGATTTTGTCATGCCTTCGACCCGCGTCACCGCCAGCCAGTTCCAGCAATCCTTCGGCGCGCTGAGCGACAAGGCGCGCCGCGAACCGGTGGTCATCACCAAGCACGGGCGCGATTCCTTGGTGGTCATGTCGGCGGAGGAATGGGCGCGGTTGAAGCGGCGCGATCGCCGCGTCGGCTCGGCGGAGGAACTGCCGGAGGAATGGATCGAGGCCGTGCGGCGGACGTGACGCCTGGCTGCAACGACCGGTTAACGATGGCGTGCGAACATCGCCGCGTCGATGATGGGGGAGCCCGGACCAGGCATGACCCGTGAAGACGCCCTCGCGCAAGCCGCCCTGCCCGCCGCGCCCGATCTCGCCGCGTTCGCCCTCGCGTGGCTCGCGCATTTGCGTAACGAGCGCCGGCTCGCGGCGCTGACGCTCGAGGCTTACGGGCGCGACGTCCGGCAGTTTCTCGCCTTCCTGACCGAGCGCTTCGGCGCCCCGCCCGCCGTTGTCGATTTCGTCGGCCTCGCCCCCGCCGATCTGCGCGCGTTCCTGGCGCGCCGGCGCGCCGAGGAGATCGACGGGCGCTCGCTGCAACGCGCCCTTTCGAGCTTGCGCTCGCTCGCGCGCCATATTGCGCGCGAAGGCGGCGGGACGGCCTCCGCCTTCGCAGCATTACGCGCCCCGCGCGCCGCCCGCCGTCTGCCGCGGGCGCTGCCCGTCGCCGACGCCAGGGCGGTGGCGACGACCGCCGTTCGCGAGGGCGAAGCGCGCGAGCCGTGGGTCATCGCGCGCGACGCGGCGGTCCTCGCGCTGCTCTACGGCGCGGGCTTGCGTATCGGCGAAGCGCTGTCGATCCGCCGCGCCGACGCTCCGATCGGCGGCCTCGACTCGATCACGGTTCTCGGCAAGGGCGCCAAGACGCGCAGCGCGCCCGTCATCGCGCCGGTGCGCGCGGCGATCGAAGACTATCTCCAGCTGTGCGCCTATGTGCTGAAGCCGGACGGCCCGCTATTCGTCGGCGCCAAGGGCGGGCCGCTGTCGCCGCGCATCATCCAGCTCGCGATGGAGCGCCTGCGCGGCGCGCTGGGGCTGCCCGACAGCGCGACGCCGCACGCGTTGCGCCATTCCTTCGCCACCCATCTGCTCGCGCGCGGCGGCGATCTGAGGACCATTCAGGAACTGCTCGGCCACGCCTCGCTGTCGACGACGCAGGTCTACACCGCCGTCGACGGCGCACGGCTCCTCTCCGCCTATCGCGCCGCGCATCCACGCGCGTAGAACTATTTGACCGCATCCAGCTTCTTGAGCACGTCCGCGGCGCCCGGAAAGTTTTGCGCCGCGGCCTTGGCGTACCAGACGCGGGCCTGCTGGTTGTCCTTCGGCGCGCCCCAGCCGTTGAAATAAAACGAGCCGAGATTGAACTGCGCGCCGGCGTCGCCCTGTTCGGCCGCCTTGCGCAGCCAGACGATCGCGTCGGCGGTGTCCTGCTTGGCGAAATAGTATTGGAAAAGCTTGTTCTCGGCGGCGAGGTAGTTCTGGTTCGCCGCCTTCGTGTACCAGGCGACGGCCTGATCCATGTCGGCCGACACGCCCTGGCCCTCTTGGTACATGACGCCGAGATTGAATTGCGAAGCCGCGAAGCCCTGATCGGCGGCCTTGCGATACCATTTCATCGCCGTCGCGTCGTTCTTCGCGACGCCCTTGCCAGCGTGATAGAGGAAGCCGAGATTGTGCTCGGCTTGCGGATCGCCGGCGTTGGCGAGTTGCTGGAACAGATGGGCCGCCTTGCTGAATTCGCCTTTGTTGTAGGCGGCGAGCGCGTCGTCGAACGGCGCCGCTGCGACGGGGCCGCATAGCGCGAGCAAAACGGCGACGAGGCCGAAAAACAGGCGCCGATTTGCTGATGGCATGTCGACGTCCCTCGCTCGCTTCGTTCGGATCGAACGATCACGCGCACGATAGGCGCCGCGGCGCCGCATTAGCAAGCGCGCGCATCGGCCTCGCAGCGAGAATAATGGCGCCTGTGTCTTTCGGCCGCGCGCGAGGGGCGACGCGGCGGGCGGTCGTTCGGCGACGCGACTTGCGATGGCCGGGCGGCCGTCGCAAGTCCTTGCTTTCGGCGCTCGAGGTTACGACGACGAGGCGCTCACCGACGTCGCCGTCGAGGAACTGTTGGCGCCGTAGGCTTCGAGCACTTGCAGGAGCTGCTGAAGACCGCTGTCCTGCCTGGAGTGGCGGGAATGCGTGGTCGCGTCGCTCGTGCTCGTGCTGGCGCTGGTCGAACTCGTCGCGCTTGTGCTGTCGGACGAACTCGTCTCACTCGGCGGCGGGGGCGGAGGCGCCGAAGCCAGAGACGAAGCCGAAGTCGAGGACGTGGAGGACGAAGAATCGAGAGCCGACGTCAAATCCGTCAGGAACGTCTTCAGGTCTTTCGACAATTGGCTAAGGTCGGCGCTGAGAGCGGACACCGTCGACGACGATGTCGACGAGGCCGACGACGAACTGGCGGACGAGGTCGTCGACGACGACGAGGACGAGTCGAGCGCGGAGATGAGGTTGGTGAGATCGGTCTCCAGCGTCGAGAGCAAGCTCGATGCGCTCGTCGACGAAGTCGAGGACGTCGAAGAAGTCGACGACGTCGAGGACGGCGGCGGTCCCGGGGGCGGTCCCGGCGGAGGCCCGCCGGGGCCGCCCGGTCCACCCGGTCCACCCGATCCCTGGCTGTCGCCGCTTCGAGGAATTGCTGCTGCTGAGCTGCGAGAGAAAAGCGAGCACCGCCGCCGACAACCCGACCGAACTCGCGCTGTCCGTCGACGAGGCGGAAGTGGTGGCCGACGCCGACGTGCTCGCGGTTGCGCTCGAACTCGCTAGACGCGCTGTTCTGGTTGGCGAGACTGGCCTGCAACAGTTTCATCAGCAGGCTTTGGTCGCTGCTTCCCGATACGGTAAGAACTCATCTTCGATCCCCCGGCTTTTAAACTTACTTTTGGGAACCGTTGGTTAAAATATGGTTAACGAAACTGTATTGGCCGTGGCGGAAAAGAGGACACGACCGCGCTGCGACAATTCGCGCGGACCTTTTACGAAAGGCTCTCGCAGCGCGAATGGGAAAATGACTCCTGCGGCTGCAAGTCTCAGCCGCCGCCGTGGGCGGGTTGGTCGCGGCGATGACGATTCGATTCGTTCGGCTGCCGGCGTTATTCTTTCGGATCGCTCGGGAATTTGCAGACTTGCTGACCGATATGCCCGATGTCCAGGGAAAGCTTGGCGTCGCACCAGATGCGGAAGCCCGCCTCGCGCGCGCGATCGCAGAAGACGTAGTCCTCGCCGATGATTTCCCCGCTCGTCTCGTCGTTGAGGAAGCGAAAGTAAGGCTCCGACAACGCCTCGAACACCGCCATGCGGATCAGCAGGCAGCCGGTCGGAACGCGCTTCATCTCAGTGAGCCCGCGCGCGTCGCAAGTCGGCTGGCCGTGCAGCGCCGTTCCCAGAAGCGGATAGGGCGGCACGCGCTTGGTGTAGATCGCGCCGACGATGTCTTCGCGATGGACGAGCAGGCGGTGCAGCGTGTCCCTCGGAAAGACCATGTCGCTGTCGAGGAACAGGATGTGGTCGCAGCCCATTTCCCGCGCGCGCTTGACCCCGTTGTTGCGCGCGACGGCGACGATCGAGGACTTGTTGTTGACGATCGGCGTCTCGATCGGCGGCGTCGAATTGCAAAGCCCGGCCAAAGCGAGCGCGAAATCGGCGTGAACCATGTCCCCCGAAGGAAAACAAATGGCGACCTTCGGCAAAGCGGCGTTCATGAAAATCCAACCGAATCGGCGTTCCGACCCGAGGCGAAACGCGCTTGGTATGGCGGAAAGCGCAAATGCGCTCAAGACCGCCAGGGATCGATGATCGGCACGCCCGCCGCGACGAACGGTGCCCCCTAGCCCCTCTTACGCGCCCCGCGGCTTTGCCCGGCTCGTCGGCGCGGCCGAGGCCGGGTCTTCGGGCCAGAAGTGCTTGGGATAGCGGCCGCGCAGGTCCGCGCGCACGGCCGCCCACGAGCCCTTCCAGAAGCCGGGCAGGTCGCGGGTGATCTGGATCGCGCGATGCGCGGGCGACAAGAGATGCAGCGTCAGCGGCACGCGGCCGCCCGCCAGGGCGGGATGCTGGGAAAGCCCGAACAATTCCTGCACGCGCAAAGCGATGCTCGGCCCGCCCTCGGGCTCGTAATCCACGGGAACGGACGAGCCCGTCGGGGCGACGAAATGCGTCGGCGCCTCGGCCTCGAGCCGTCGGGAAAGCGCGTAGGGCAGCAGCGCATGCAGCGCCTGCGCAAGATCGTCGCCGAAGACTTCGTCGAGGCGGGTCTTGCCGAGCAGAAACGGCGCGAGCCAGTCGGGCGAGGCGGCGAGCGCCGCGTCGGAGAGATCGGGCCACGGCTCGCCCTCGGCGCGGCGCAGGAACGTCACGCGGTCGCGCCACTGCTTCAGGCTCTTGGTCCACGGCAGCCGGGCGAGGCCGAGGCTCAACACGCCGCGCGCCAGCGCGATCGCACTGTGCTCGTCGGCGGGGACGCTCAGGTTCTGTTCGGCGAGGATCAGCGCGCCGAGCCGGCGGCGGCGGCGCGCGCGCAGCGACGCCGAGGCGCGATCGAACGCCAGTTCGTCGACGCCGACGATTTCGCCGCCGGCGATCTCCTCGATTTCCTCTAGCGTCAGCGGCGCGGCGGTAAGGATGCGCGCCGAGGCCGCGCGGCCGACGATTTCGCCGATCGCGAGGAACGCCGCGCCCGCCAGCGCGTCGTGCGGTTCGAGCGCCGCCGCGCGGCCGTTGGCCATCAGGAACTCGCCGCGCTTGCCGCGCGCGGCGGCGATGCGGTCCGGAAATGCGGCGGCGAGCCATTTGCCGACGCGGGAGAGGGATGTCGAGCCAGCGCCCTCATCCGGGCCTTCGGGCGCGCGCCCCCCTCTCCCGCTCGCGGGAGAGGGCCGGGGTGAGGGCGCGCGCGCTCGACCCGCCAAATTCCGCGCCAGCCGCCGCGCGTCCTCCGCGCGCGGCGAGCGGTCGCGGCGGAAAGCGTCGAGCCGATGGGTCAAATCGACCGCGTCGCCGCCGAGGCCGCGCTCGGTCAGCGCGACGGCGATTTCGGCGGCAAGATCGGCGCGGCCCGCGTGCGCGGCGTCGACCACCATACGCGCGAGGCGCGGTGGCAGGGCGAGCTTCGAGATCGCCCTGCCCTCCTCGGTGATGCGCCCGTCGTCGTCGAGCGCGCCGAGCGAGGTCAGCAACGCGCGCGCCTCATGAAGCGCCGCGCGCGGCGGGGGGTCGAGGAACTTCAGGCTCGCGGGATCGGCGACGCCCCACAGCGCGAGATCGAGCGCGAGCCCCGAAAGGTCGGCGGAAAGGATTTCCGGCGGGGCATAGGGCAAAAGGCCGCCGTTCGCCGCCTCCTCCCACAGCCGATAGCAGACGCCCGGCTCGATGCGTCCGGCGCGCCCGCGCCGCTGGTCGGCGTTGGCGCGCGAAACGCGCACGGTCTCGAGCCGCGTCAGCCCGATTTCGGGCTCGAAGCGCGGCACGCGCATCAGCCCGCTGTCGACGACGACGCGCACCCCTTCGATGGTCAGCGAGGTCTCGGCGATCGAGGTCGCCAGCACGATCTTGCGCCGCCCGGGCGCCGCGGGCGCGACCGCCCGGTCCTGCGCGCGCGCGTCCATCGCGCCGTAGAGCGGCGCGACGTCGACGGCGGGGTTCTTGACGCGCTCGGCGAGCGCGGCGGCGACACGTGTGATCTCGCCCTGCCCGGGCAGGAAGACGAGGATCGAGCCCGCCTCCTCGGCGAGCGCGCGCAGCGTCGCGCGCAAAACCTCGTCCTCGACGCGCATCGCGGGATCGCGGCCGAGATAGCGCGTCTCGACGGGGAAAGACCGCCCCGCGCTCTCGATCAGCGCGGCCTCGCCCATCAGCTTCGCCACCCGCGCGCCGTCGAGCGTCGCCGACATCACGAGCAGACGCAGGTCCTCGCGCAAGGCCCCTTGCGCGTCGAGCGCGAGCGCGAGGCCGAGATCGGCGTCGAGCGAGCGCTCGTGGAATTCGTCGAACAGCACCGCCGCGACGCCTTCGAGCGCGGGGTCGTCGAGGATCATGCGCGCAAACACGCCTTCGGTGACGACCTCGACGCGGGTGCGCGCCGAGACGAGGCTCTGCAGACGCACCCTGAGCCCGATCGTCTCGCCGACCTTCTCGCCCAAGGTCGAGGCCATCCTTGCCGCGGCGGCGCGCGCGGCGAGACGGCGCGGCTCCAGCACGACAATCCTGCCGCCGCGCGCGAACGGCTCGTCCATCAGCGCGAGCGGAACCCGCGTCGTCTTGCCGGCGCCGGGCGGCGCGACCAGGATCGCGCGCGCGCCGCCGTCCAGCGTCGCGCAGAGCCGCGGCAGGGCTTCGTCGATCGGCAGGCTGTCGGGAAAAACGCGCATCGGCGCTTGATCGCAGCCGCGCGGCGCGCGCGCAAGAGGCCGCACTCACCCCGGCGCCAATCCCAGTATCGCGCGCGCCTCGGCTGAGGTCGCCGGCCGGGCGCCGTGCTTGGCCATCAGCGCGACGGCGACCTCGACGAGCTCGGCGTTGGAGCGCGCGAGCCGATCCTTGGCGAGGCGGATATTGTCCTCCAGGCCGGTGCGCACGCCGTCGGCCCCGCGCGCGAGCGCCCATTCCATCACCCGGGCCTGGTTGACGCCGATGCCCGCCGCCGTCCAGGTCGCCTTCGGCAGCACGCGGCGCGTCTCGTCGAGCAGCATGTCGAGCAGGCGCTCCTCGGCCGGAAGCGCGTTTTTCACCCCCATCACGAATTGCACGTGCGGCGCTTCGCCCATCAGGCCGGCGTCGACGAGCCGGCACGCGCCGTGAATGTGCGAGAGATCGAAAATCTCGATTTCCGGCCTCACCCCGTTGTCGCGCATCTTGGTCGCGAGATCCTCAACCAGCGCGGGCGAATTCTCGTAGACGGCAATGGGAAAATTGACCGAGCCGGTCGCCAGCGAGGCCATGTCGGGCTTCAGCGGCAGCGCCGAGCCGCGCGCCGAAGGATCGCGCCCGCGCCCGCCGGTCGAGAACTGCACGATCATGCCGGGGCAGGTCTTGCGCACGCCTTCCATCACCTGAGCGAACAGCGCCGGATCGGACGACGAGCTTTCGTCGGGGTTGCGCACGTGGATATGGGTCAGGCTGGCGCCCGCCAGGTAGGCCTGCCGAGTCGACTCGATCTGCTCGGCGGGCGTCGTCGGCAGCGCCGGGTTGTCCTTCTTGCGCGGCACCGAGCCAGTGATCGCGACGGCGACGACGACGGGACGCATGCGCAAGGCTCCAAGATCGCCCGAGGGCGCGAAACGGGCGCCTTGTCTAGCCAATCGTCGGCCGCCTGCCTAGCGCAAGCAAGCGCGGGAGCGCCCTTGACAGCGGCGGGCGTCGCATTGTCTGTCATGCGGGACGCGCCCTTCGGCGTCGGCGCGGCGTGCAGCGAATGGGGAGGGGCTCCGCCATGGCGTTCGCGAATGTCAACGGCGCGGTGGTTCACTATGCCGACGAAGGCCGGCGCGACGCGCGTTCGGTCGTGTTCATCAATTCGCTGGGGACGGACTTCCGCATCTGGGACGAAGTCGCGCGTCCGCTCGCCTCGGCCTATCGCGTCGTGCGTTACGACAAGCGTGGGCACGGGCTTTCGGAGCTGCCCGCCGGCCCTGCGCTGATGGCGGACTACGCCGCCGACCTGGCGGGCCTGCTCGATCGCTTGAGGGTGAGCGGCGCGGTGATCGTCGGCCTGTCGATCGGCGGCCTGGTCGCGCAGGAGCTTTATCGCCAGCGCCCCGATCTCGTCGCCGCGCTCGCGTTGTGCGACACCGCAGCCAAAATCGGCACCGAGGAGATGTGGCGCCAACGCATGGAGGAGATCGCGCGCGGCGGCGTCGAAGCGATCGCCGACGGCGTGATGCAGCGCTGGTTCACCCAGGATTTCCGCAGCCGGCGGCTCGACGAACTCGCGGGCTGGCGCCTGATGCTGACGCGCACGCCCAAGGACGGCTATCTGACCGCGTGCGGCGCGCTGGCGCAGGCCGACCTCAGGCCCGAATGCGTCCACATCAAGGTTCCGACGCTGTGCGTCGTCGGCGACGAGGACGGCTCGACGCCGGTGGCGATGGTGCGTGAACTCGCCGGCATGATCGGACAGGCGCGCTTCGAGATCATCGCCGGCGCCGGCCATCTGCCCAATCTCGAGCAGGCGGACGTTTTGCGCGCATTGATCGAGGCCCACGCCAAGGGCGCGGCGGCGTGAGGGGCGACCCTTAAAGGGCGGGGCGGCTCGTGAGGCGACCGGGTAACCCCCCAAAAAACGGTCGCGCAGGCGCCCTTCCCGCGCCGACGGCGAAGCTGTATAGAGACCGGCCGGTCCGGCCGCGCCGCGGCCGGGGCGGGGCTTTCATCGGAATATTCATGTCGCAGGATTCATCGCCCGCCGCCATCGCGCCTGCGACCAACGGCCACGACGCGGGGGGCGGAGCGCACGCCCCCGACAATTTCTTCGTTCTCGCGCTGGGTTCCGTCGGCGTCGTGTTCGGCGACATCGGCACCAGCCCGCTCTACGCGCTGCAAACTGCGCTCAGCCATTTCATCGGCACCGGCTTCGGCGTCGCTCAGGTCGTCGGCGTCGTGTCGCTGATCATCTGGGCGCTGCTGATCGTCGTGACGGCGAAATACGTGCTGTTTCTGATGCAGGCGGACAACAAGGGCGAGGGCGGCATACTCTCGCTCAAGGCGCTGGCCCAGATCGCGTTGGGCAGGCGCACGATGGTCGCGTTCCTGATCGGCGTGGCGGGCGCGGCCTTGTTTTCCGGCGACGCGATCATCACGCCCGCCATTTCCGTGCTTTCCGCGCTCGAAGGCCTCAAGCAGGTCGACGCCGAACTCGCGCCGTTCATATTGCCGGCGACGGTGATCATCCTCATTGTGCTGTTCACGGTCCAGAGCCGGGGGACGGCGGGCGTGGCGGCGTTCTTCGGGCCGATCATGGCGCTGTTCTTCGTCGTCAACGCCGTGCTCGGCGCCATGCACATCCCCGACGCCTGGATCATCATGCACGCGCTCAGCCCGAAGCCGGGGATCGAGTTCCTCTATGCGCACGGGGCGATCGGCTTCGTCGCGCTCGGCAGCGTCTTCCTCGCCGTGACCGGCGCCGAGGCGCTCTACGCCGACATGGGCCATTTCGGCCGCCGGCCGATCCAGACCGCGTGGCTTTTCCTCGTCCTGCCGGCGCTGATGGTCAATTATCTCGGTCAGGGAGCGTTGATCATCTCCAACGCGAAGTCGGTCGAAAATCCCTATTACCTCATGGCGCCGAGCTGGGGCCTGCTGCCTCTGATCCTGTTGTCGACCGCCGCGACCGTCATCGCCAGCCAGGCGGTGATTACCGGCGCCTTTTCGTTCGCGCGGCAGGCCATTCAGCTGGGCCTGCTGCCGCGCCTGGAGATCGTCCACACTTCCGACCGGCTCGAGGGGCAGATCTTCATTCCGCGCGTCAACCGTATCCTCCTGCTTGGCGTTCTCGCGCTGGTGCTGATGTTCCGCTCCGCCGACGCTCTCGCCAACGCCTATGGCATCGCGGTTTCCGGCACGATGGTCGCGACCACGGCGCTGTCCTTTTTCGTCGTTTGGAAGCTGTGGCGCTGGCCGCTGTGGGGGGCGCTGGCGCTGGTCTGCGGGTTCCTTTCGGTCGACGTGAGCTTCTTCATCGCCAATCTCTACAAGGTGCTCGACGGCGGCTGGGTTCCGCTCACGCTCGCCGGCGTGATGTTCGTGGTGATGTGGACCTGGTCGCGTGGCAGCGCGATCCTCAGCGCCAAGACCCATCGCGATTCGATCCCGATGACCGATCTGATCAAGATGCTGGAGAAGTCGAAGCCGGTGCGCGTTCCCGGCACCGCCATTTTTCTGACCAGCGACCCTACCGTGGCGCCCTCCTCGTTCATGCACAATCTCAAGCACAACAAGGTCATGCACGAACGCGTGGTGATGATGTGCGTGAGGACCGAAAACTCGCCGCGCGTGCAGCCGGCCAAGCGGTTCGAGATTCACGCGCTCTCGCCCGACTTCCTGTCGCTGACGCTGCACTTCGGTTACATGGAATCGCCGCGCATTCCCGTCGCCCTCGCCGCGTTGCGCAAGGCGGGGCTGAAGTTCGACATCATGACGACTTCGTTCTTCCTCGGCCGGCGCACCCTCAAGCCGGCGCCCAATTCCGGCATGCCGCAATGGCAGGACCGGCTGTTCATCGCGCTCGCCAAGCAGGCCGCCAGCGCGCCCGACTTCTTCAACATCCCCTCAGACCGCGTGGTCGAGCTCGGCGCGCAGATGAAGGTGTGAGCGGGGTCCCGAACTCACGACTCGTCATGGCCGGGCTTGTCCCGGCCATCCACGCCGTAGCGCCCCTGTTTCGTCGGACGGGACGCCGCGAATTCTCAGCATCATATTGACGCGTGGAAGCAGCTTCGCCGCGTGGATGCCCGCGACAAGCGCACGACTGTCCGGTTCATGATGAGCTCCAGTTTAGGGAGAGCTGCCGAGAGTCGCGCGGCGGCGGTTTTTGCGGTTGCTTGAGGCAGGTGAAGTCTCTTCGATGCATCAGGTTCGCGCGCACGAGTCGCGTGGTTTCGAGCAGGGTTTGATTGTCTTGCGCCATCTTTCGCAAAAGGCTCAGCAACAGAAAGGCGATCAGCGCGACGGCGATCTGAATGCGCACGGCGTTCTCGGAGCGGCCTATGAAATGGGTGATTTTCAAGGTTTGCTTCATCACGCGGAAGAACAATTCGATTTGCCAGCGCCGCTTGTAGAGGTCGGAGATTTCTTTGGCGGGCGCGTCCAGATCGTTGGACAGAATCCGCAACGTCCCCCCGGTCTCCATCGTCACGACGACCTCGCGCACCGCGCCTTGCATCGGATTCTTGCGGTTTTTAGCCTGACGGCCCGGCAGAAAGCCGGTTCGATCGCTGACGACGCCCGTTCCCGGCGCGACGGGCATGGATCGGGCCGAAAGGAGCGGCGTGTTCTTCTTGAACCGCGTCACGATGCGGCAGTCCGCCTCGTCGAGCGCGGCCCACCAGCCATAATCGTAATAGCCGAGGTCGAAGACATAGGTCGCGCCCGCTTCGATCGGCATCGCTTTGGCCGCGACGATGTCGTTGACCGTGGCCTCGGTGACCATGTGATAGATCGGGCAGCCCAGATCGGGGTCGTAGACGAAATGCGCCTTGGCGCCGCAGACCTCGGCCGAAAAGCGCGCCCACTGCGTCCCTGCGCCCGCCAGATGCAGGCTGGTCGAGTTGATCAGCCGCACCGCATCGCCCATCTTGCGGCGCAGGCCGCGCGTCGCCATGCCCAGCATATGCATGAAAAGCCCGGAGAAAACCCTGGAATCCCGGTCGCGGTTGGCGTCTGCGAAGGTCGAGCGCGCCGGAGCGGCGCCGCCCGCATGATAAAGCCGCGCCTGATGGCTCGCCATCGACGCTTGGATGTCGCGCAGCGAATGCGAGCCCGACAATTGACCGAACAGCAGCACCGACAGCTGCCGCTTGGTCGTGAAACTGCGAACCAGATCGTCGGTCCCGTGCTTCTCCACAAGCCGCTCAAAGACAGACCAGGGAAGCAGTTTCAAAACGTCGCGGAAGACCGTATTCGTATGGGGCACGGCGCTGATCCTTTTCATGTCCAAGCGAGTCGCCAAACTCTGGAAATGATTAGAATCAACGCCGTGCGCCGGCGCCAACAAAATCGAACCGGACAGCCTTGCGACAAGCGCGGGCATGACGGCGGTTGGTTCGAGGGGGTCGGGCGGACGCCGGACGAGCCCGCCCTCCGCCTCACCCTCCGATATTGAAGCTCGCCAGCGCCGCCATGTTGACGATGTCTGAATCCTTGGCGCCGAGCGAGACGATCTGCACCGGCTTTTCCAGGCCGACGATCAGCGGCCCGATCACCGTCGCGCCGCCGAGTTCCTGCACCATGCGCGTCGCGATCGCCGCGGAATGGAAAGCCGGCATCACCAGCACGTTCGCGGTGTCGGTAAGACGGCAGAACGGATAGGAGCCCATCAATTCCTTGTTGAGCGCGATGTCGGCCCCCATTTCGCCGTCGTATTCGAAATCGACTCGTTGCGCGTCGAGAATGCGCACGGCTTCCTGCACCCTGAGCGCGCGCTCACCCGGCGGGTGGCCGAAATTGGAGAAGGCGAGCATCGCCACGCGCGGCTCGTAGCCGAGCCGGCGCGCCACGCCGGCCGCCTCGACCGCGATCTGGGCGAGATCTTCGGCGTTCGGCATCTCAGTGATCGCCGTGTCGGCGACGAGCACCGGGCGGCCGCGCGCCAAAATCAGGGAAACGCCGATGACGCGATGGCCCGGCTTGCGATCGATGACGCGGCGGACCTCCTCGAGCGCGATCGAGAAGTTCCGCGTCACGCCGGTCACCAGCGCGTCGGCGTCGCCCTGCGCGACCATCGCGGCGCCGAAATAGTTGCGATCCTGATTGATCAGGCGCTGGCAATCGCGGAACAGGAAGCCGCGCCGCTGCAACTTTTCGTAGAGGAATTGCGCGTAGAGCGCGTTGCGCTGCGAAAGCCGCGCGTTGTGAATTTCGACGCCCTTGTCGGCGAGATCGAAGCCCGAACGCTCGGCGACCGCGCGCACGCGGTCCTCGCGCCCCACCAGGATCGCCGTGCCGAGACCCTGATTGACGAACGAATAGGCGGCGCGGATGACCTGTTCTTCCTCGCCTTCGGCGAACACGACGCGCTTGGGCATGCGGCGCACGCGCTCGATGATGCGCTGCATCGCGCCGGCGATCGGATCGCGGCGCGCGGAAAGCTGCGCCTTGTAGGCGTTCATGTCGACGATCGGGCGCTGCGCGACGCCCGAGTCCATCGCCGCTTTGGCGACTGCGATCGGCACGACGTGAATGAGGCGCGGATCGAATGGCACCGGGATGATGTAGTCGCGCCCGAACCGCGGCCGCGCGCCGCGATAGGCGGCCGCGACTTCGTCGGGCACGTCCTCGCGCGCGAGCTCGGCGAGGGCGTGCGCGGCCGCGATCTTCATCTCCATGTTGATGGTCTTAGCGCGCACGTCGAGCGCGCCGCGAAAGATGTAGGGAAAGCCCAGGACGTTGTTGACCTGATTGGGATAGTCCGAGCGTCCGGTGGCCATGATGACGTCGTCGCGCACCTTCTGCGCGTCCTCGGGCGTGATCTCGGGATCGGGATTGGCCAAGGCGAAGATGATCGGGTTGGGCGCCATCGACTTGACCATCTCGGGCGTCAGCGCACCCTTGGCGGAAAGGCCGAAGAAGATATCGGCGCCGACCATCGCCTCCGCCAATGTGCGTAGCTGCGTGTCGACGGCGTGCGCCGACTTCCATTGGTTCATGCCTTCCTTGCGATCGCGATAGACGACGCCCTTGGTGTCGCAAAGGATTACGTTCGACGGCTCGAAGCCGATCGATTTGATGAGATCGAGACAGGCGATGCCCGCCGCGCCCGCGCCGTTGCACACCAGCCGCGTCGTCTTGATGTCGCGTCCAGTCAATTGAATGGCGTTGATCAGGCCGGCGGCCGTGATGATCGCGGTGCCATGCTGATCGTCGTGGAAAACGGGAATGTCCATCAATTCTCGCAAGCGTTCTTCGATGATGAAGCACTCCGGCGCCTTGATGTCCTCGAGATTGATGCCGCCGAACGAGGGCCCGAGATAACGCACGCTGTTGATGAATTCTTCGGGGTCCTCGGTGTCGATTTCGAGATCGATCGAGTCGATGTCGGCGAAGCGCTTGAACAGAACCGCCTTGCCCTCCATGACCGGCTTGGCCGCAAGGGCGCCGAGATTGCCGAGGCCGAGAATGGCGGTGCCGTTGGTGATGACCGCGATCATGTTGCCGCGCACTGTGTAGTCGTAAGCCCTCGAGGGATCGGCTGCGATCGCCTTCACGGGAACCGCGACGCCGGGCGAATAGGCGAGCGAGAGATCGCGCTGCGTCGCCATCGGCTTGGTAGGCGACGATCTCGAGCTTGCCCGGCCGCCCGCGCGAATGGAATAGCAACGCTTCCTGATCGGTGATCGAGGGGCGTTTGGCCGGGCCGTCGGACTTATCGGTCATGAGAAATCGTCCTGGAGGGTTCGCGAAAAATGGCGGGAAGAGCAACAAGCGGCGCGGGCGTCGACGCGGCGCCAAATCCGGATTTCGGCGATGGCTGCGATCGCGCCGCGCGCGCGGCGGCGCGGGCGAAACGGCGAGCGTCTCCACATCGGCGCCTCCTCGCGCGCTGTCCGCTCGCGAGGCGCGCGTCGGGCCTCGCTGTCGGGTTGCGCTTGGTTCTAAAGCATGGCGTGCGTTTGGCAACTCGACAAAAGCGCTAGGGCCCGAATTCGGACGCTTGACGCCCCGGCGCCTCCCAAGTTGTCCGCGTTCGGCTCCGAGCAGGCCGCCGAACATGCCGGCGACGCAGCGACGATCGGCAGGCTGGAACAGCTCCTGGAATTGAACTAGCCTCGATCGATTGTTCCTGCGGCGGCGGTTCGTCTTTCATGTCCCGAATTTTTCTGAGCCATTCGAGCAAGAACAACTTCGAGGCGATCGCGATCCGCGATTGGCTCGCCGCGCAGGGATGGGACGATCTTTTCCTCGATCTCGACCCGGAGCGCGGCATCGCCGCCGGCGAGCGCTGGGAGCGGGCGCTGAACGAGGCGGCGATGCGCTGCGAGGCGGTTCTGTTCGTGGTCAGCCGCGACTGGCTCGCCTCCGGCTGGTGCCTCAACGAATTCCGCCTCGCCGGCAAGCTCAACAAGCGCATGTTCGGCCTGTTGATCGACGAACTCGCCGTCGCCGACCTGCCGCCGGAAATCGCGCGCGACTGGCAATTGGTCGATCTCGCGTCAGGGCGCGATCATGTCGCCTTTCGCGCGGTGACGCCCGACGGCGGCGCGGAACGGCACGTCACCTTCTCGCAGAGCGGCCTCGCCCGTCTCAAAGCCGGGCTGAACCGGGCCGGGCTCGATCCGAAGTATTTCGCCTGGCCGCCCGAAAGCGATCCGGACCGGGCGCCCTATCGCGGCCTCAAAGCTCTGGAGGCGGAAGACGCCGGCATTTTCTTCGGCCGGGAAGCGCCGACGGTCGCCGCGCTCGACCAGCTGCGCGGTTTGCGCGAGGCGGCGGCGCCGCGGTTTCTCGCCATTCTCGCCGCTTCGGGAGCGGGCAAATCATCGTTCCTAAAAGCGGGGATTCTGCCGCGGCTGGCGCGCGACGACCGGCGCTTCCTGACGCTGCCGGTGGTGCGGCCTGAGCGCGCGGCGCTCATCGGCGAGTCCGGTTTGTTGCGCGCGCTCAGTTCCGCCTTCGCCGACGCGCGCTTGGGCGTCACGCGCGCCCAAGTTCAGGCGGCGATCGGCGCCGGCGCCGCGGCGCTTCTGCCATTGCTGGCGCGGCTCGCCGAAAGCCGGCGCGCGGCGGCGCTCGCCGACGAGCCGCAGCCGGCGGCTCCGACCCTCGTCCTGGCGGTCGATCAGGGCGAGGAATTGTTCTTGGCCGAGGGGGCGGCCGAGGCGCGCCCTTTTCTCGCGCTATTGAAGGATCTCGTGAACACCCCGGCGCCGGCCCTGATCGTGATCGTCGCGATCCGCTCGGACGCCTACGAGCGGTTGCAATCGGCGCGGGAGCTCGAGGGCGTGCGGCAGGAGACTTTCAGCCTTTCGCCGTTGCCGCGCGGGTCTTACCAAAGCGTCATCGAAGGCCCGGCGAAGCGGCTCAGCCAATCGCGCCGCCCGCTGACGATCGAGCCGGCGCTGACGCAGACCTTGCTCGCCGAAATCGAGACCGGCGGCGCCAAAGACGCGCTGCCGCTGCTCGCCTTCACGCTGGAGCGGCTCTACGTCGACCACGGCGGCGACGGCGATATGACGCTCGCCGAGTATCGTCAAACGGGGGGCGTGAAAGGCTCGATCGAGGCCGCGGTGGAGCGCGCCTTGGCGGCGGCCGACTCGGACCCCGGTGTGCCGCGCGATAGGGCCGCGCGGCTCGCTTTGTTGCGCCGGGCGCTGATCCCCTGGCTCGCGGGCATCGATCCGGAGACCGGCGCGCCGCGCCGCCGCATTGCGCGAATGGCGGAAATCCCGGAAGAGGCGCGCCCGCTCGTCGAGCATCTCGTCGCCGCCCGCCTGCTGGCGACCGATGTCGGCGAGAACGGCGAGGCGACGATCGAGCCCGCCCACGAGGCGCTGCTGCGTCAATGGGGCCTGCTCCAGGGCTGGCTCGAACAGGATTTTGGCCTGCTGGCGGCGTTGGAAGGGCTCAGGCGCGCCACGCGCGACTGGGCGGCGAACGCCAAGGACGTGAGTTGGCTCAACCATGCCGGCGGTCGGCTGGAGGACGCCGAGCGGCTCGAGGCGCGCGCCGATCTCGCCCCCCTGATCGGCGCGCCGGAACGCGAGTATCTCGCGGCGTGCCGGGCCAAGGAAACAGCGGCGAGAAGCCGGATGCGCCGCGTGCAAGCGCTCATCTACGCGCTGCTGCTCGGCGTCATCGCCGGTCTTGTCGGCTGGATCAATCAGGCGTTCATCAAGGAGCAGGCGAACTGGTGGGTGACGATGCGTCCCTACATGCTCAGCCAAGTGCGGCCCTACGTGCTCGGCGCCGAGGCGGTGCGCGCGCTGAAGCCGGGGGCGAGCTTCCGCGAATGCGCCAAGGACTGTCCGGAGATGATCGTATTGCCGGCAGGTCATTTCACGATGGGATCGCTAGCGACGGAAACGGTCGCCGACGACCATAAAGGCCCGGTGCACGATGTTACGGAATCGCCTCAGCACGAGGTCACGATCCCCAAGCCTTTCGCCGTGGCGAAATTCGACGTGACGTTCGCTGACTGGGACGCATGCGTCTCGGTCGGGGGTTGTCCCGCCGTCAGCGACGGCGGCATGGGGCGTGGCGCCAGGCCGGTCATCAACGTCACTTGGGACGACGCCCGGACCTACGCGGCTTGGCTCTCGAGGATGACCGGCAAACCATACCGGCTGCTCAGCGAAGCGGAATGGGAATATGCCGCGCGTGCCGGCGCCGAGACGCCCTATATCTGGGGCGCCGAGATCCCAGCGGGAGACGCCGATTGCGACGGCTGTGGCAGCCAATGGGACGACAAAGAGACTTCGCCTGTCGGCTCCTTCCCTCCCAACGCATTCGGACTTTACGATATGGCTGGGGACGTTTGGCAGTGGGTCGAGGACTGCTATCACCGGACCTATGAAGGGGCGCCGGTAGACGGCTCGGCCTGGATTGAGACCGCCTGCAGTCGCCGCGTCGTGCGCGGCGGTTCCTGGACCTACCGTCCGCAATATCTTCGTTCGGCGAGCCGCGACTTGAACGCCCCCACGGATCGGCACAATGGTTTGGGGTTCCGCGTGGCAAGAACCCTCGCCCCGTAAGACGACGCTTCATAGCCTATCGCGTTCAGAGCTGCGAATGCACCTTCGCGACTGTTGTTCCGCGCTCAAGCCGCTCGCGTCGAACGATCGCGCGCGCTCCAGAGATAGGTCAGCGCCGGACAGCTCAAGGCGACCGGATCGCCGGAGATGAGGCCGCGAAGCCAGGGAAGGTGCCGCGATTGGTCGATAACGAGGCCGCCGGTCTCCAATAGCTGTCCCACCGTGTTGCGATCATCCTCGAACGCAACCGTGCATTTCGCGACGCGGCCGTCCGAGCGGATGACGAAGGCGTTCGCGCGCGCCGCATAGCAGATCGTGTGTCCCGATTCCCCTAGAGCCGCGTCGCGGCGGCACTGCGCGAACTGAGCCGGCGAGCAGCCGGCGGCCAGCGCTTCGTCGATCAACTTGTCGATCGCCGCCTGTTCGTCGGCGGCGGACGAAAAGACCGGCGTCCTGCGGTCATTGGGACCGCCCCAACGACGCAGCGCATGGAAGTGCAAGCGGAACCGGGCGTCGTCCTTGGCCAAGGCCTTCACAACCGCTCTGATGAAACCCGCCTCGCCGTGAAGAGCCTCAAGGCTCGTCGGATCGAAATGCATTCGGATGAGGACATCAATCGGATAAGGCGCGGTTTTGAGCATTTCGAACGTGCGCCAAATCGCGTCGAAACTGCCCTCGCGCCGACGCGTGACCCTGCGACGGTCGTGCGCCGCCTTGGGTCCGTCAAGCGTCACCTGGAACGAGCGCACCGCGCAATCATTGAGCCGATCGAGCCGCGCGCGCGTGAGCAGCGCGCCGTTGGTCGTCATGCTGCCGAACATTTGGGTTCCATTGGCGCGACAAATATCGAAAAGGCCGCGCGACAGCGTTTCGACGACATCCCAGGCGACCAAGGGCTCGCCGCCGAAAAACTCGAGCCGGAAGGTCTTCAGCCCCTTCTCAGCGCGCCGTCTCACCAGGTTGAGGAGGCCGGAGACGACGGTCTGCGGCATTTTCCCCAGCGCGAAGGTCTCGTAGCAATAGACGCAGCGGAGGTTGCAGCGCTCAGTCGGATTGACGATCAGCCACAGATCGTCGTTGGTCGCCGCGGCGGCGATTTCCGGAGACATCACGTCGCGCCGCATGGGCGCGCCCCGACGGGATGGCGCTCAGCGGCAGCAGGTTTCTTCCCGCCGCGCCGGGTCATAATCGCCTTGTGCGCTCAGCAGCTTCCGCTGCCATTGCAAGCTGCGCCGTTGTTGCCGGTGTTGCTGCAACTCGCAACCGTCACCCCCCGCGTCTTCAAATCCACGGCCACCGTTCCGTCGCGCCCGACGATCAAGTCCGCGGCGGTCAACCCGGTGACGCCGGCGACAACGGGCGGAGCGGGGCGCTCGACCGGCGACGTCGTCTGGGGAACGGACGCCGAGGCCTGAATGCTCGATGCCGCAAGAGCCGCCGCAGAGAGCCAGTATTTCTTCTTGCTCATCTATTCCTCCATCGGCGCCATTTCCGGAAGGGACATACGGAACATTCGAACCACGCTCTCACGCGCCGACGACGCGACTTTACTCCCGTTTACGAGTTGGGAGCTTATGTCAATTAAACCGCGCGTCAAGCAGGCCAAGCGGGCGCGCATTTCGGCGTGTCGTTCCGCGGCGTCGAAGTCGTCGCCCGAGATAAAGTTGCAACTATATAAAGATATGCTTATACGGTTATGTCGCGCCCCGATCGGATCCCGCCCATGAGCGTCAACCCCACGCAACTTTTCGCCGCGCCGGCCGCGGCGCAAGGCGACGTCGCGCAGGCGCTCGCCGAGGCCGCGCGCGAGCGCATCCTCATCCTCGATGGCGCGATGGGGACGCAAATCCAGGACCTCGCCCTCGACGAGGGCCATTTCCGCGGCGAGCGTTTCGTCGGCTGCGAATGTCACCTCAAGGGCGACAACGACCTTCTCACCCTCACCCAGCCGCAGGCGATCGAGGACATCCATTTCGCCTATGCGATGGCCGGCGCGGACATCCTGGAGACCAACACCTTTTCTTCGACCTCGATCGCCCAGGCCGACTACGGCATGCAGGAGGTGGTCTACGAACTGAACCGCGACGGCGCCCGGCTCGCGCGCCGCGCGGCGCTCAAAGCGCAGCGCCTCGACGGCAAGCGCCGCTTCGTCGCCGGCGCGCTCGGGCCGACCAACCGCACCGCGTCGATTTCGCCCGACGTCAACAACCCCGGCTTTCGCGCGGTGACCTTCGACGCGCTGCGCGAGGCCTACGCCGAGCAGATCGCCGGCCTGATCGACGGCGGCGCCGACATCATCTTGATCGAAACGATTTTCGACACGCTCAACGCCAAGGCGGCGGTGTTCGCGTGCGAGGAGGCTTTCGCCGCGCGCGGGCGCCGCCTGCCGCTGATGATCTCCGGCACCATCACCGACCGTTCGGGGCGCACGCTGTCGGGGCAGACGCCGACCGCGTTCTGGTACTCGCTGCGCCACGCCCGCCCGTTCACCATCGGCCTCAACTGCGCGCTCGGCGCGAGCGCGATGCGCGAGCATCTCGAAGAGATTTCGGGCGTCGCCGACGCCTTCGTCTGCGCCTATCCCAACGCCGGCCTGCCCAACGAATTCGGCCTCTACGACGAAACGCCGGACGAGATGGCGGCGCAAATAGCGGGCTTCGCGCGTGACGGCCTGGTCAATGTCGTCGGCGGCTGCTGCGGCACCAGCCCCGCGCATATCAAGGCGATCGCCGAGGCCGTGCGCGGCGTCAATCCCCGCGTCCCGTCGCAATCGCCACCGCTAATGCGCCTTTCCGGCCTCGAGCCGTTGACGCTGACCAAGGACATTCCCTTCGTCAACGTCGGCGAGCGCACCAACGTCACCGGCTCGGCCAAGTTCCGTAAATTGATCACCGCGGGCGACTACGCCGGCGCGCTCGCCGTCGCGCGCGACCAGGTCGCCAACGGCGCGCAGATCATCGACGTCAACATGGACGAGGGCCTGATCGACTCCGCCAAGGCGATGGTCGAGTTCCTCAATCTGGTCGCCGCCGAGCCCGACATCGCGCGCGTGCCGGTGATGATCGATTCCTCGAAGTTCGCGGTGATCGAGGCGGGCTTGAAATGCGTGCAGGGCAAGGGGCTGGTCAATTCTATCTCGATGAAGGAGGGCGAAGAGGCGTTCCTGCGTCAGGCGCGGCTGGTGCGCGCCTACGGCGCGGCGGTGGTGGTCATGGCGTTCGACGAACAGGGCCAGGCCGACACGCTGGAGCGCAAGGTCGCGATTTGCGCGCGGGCTTATAAATTGCTCACCGAGCAAGCCGGTTTCCCGCCCGAGGACATCGTCTTCGACCCCAACGTCTTCGCCATCGCCACCGGCATCGAGGAGCACAACGGCTACGGCGTCGCCTTCGTCGAGGCGGCGCGGCAAATCCGCGCCGACCTGCCGCACGTCCACATCTCCGGCGGCGTCTCCAACCTGTCGTTCTCGTTCCGCGGCAACGAGCCGGTGCGCGAGGCGATGCACGCGGTGTTCCTCTATCACGCCATTCAGGCCGGCATGGACATGGGCATCGTCAACGCCGGCCAACTCGCCGTTTACGAGACGATCGACCCGGAGTTGCGCGAGGCCTGCGAGGACGCCGTGCTGAACCGGCGCGCGGATGCGACCGAGCGGTTGCTGCTGCTCGCCGAACGCTATCGCGGCGGCGCCGCCAGGGAGGCCAAGGCGCAGGATCTGAGCTGGCGCGAATGGCCGGTCGACAAGCGCATCGCCCATGCGTTGGTCAACGGCGTCACCGACTATATCGACGCGGACACCGAGGAAGCGCGCCTCGCCGCCGCGCGCCCGCTGCACGTCATCGAGGGCCCGCTGATGGCGGGCATGAACGTCGTCGGCGATCTCTTCGGCGCCGGCAAGATGTTCCTGCCGCAGGTCGTCAAGTCGGCGCGGGTGATGAAGCAGGCGGTGGCGCTGCTGCTGCCTTACATGGAGGCGGAAAAGCTGGCCAATGGCGGCGGCGGCGGGCGGCAGAGCGCCGGCACGATCCTGATGGCGACCGTCAAGGGCGACGTCCACGACATCGGCAAGAACATCGTCGGCGTCGTGCTCGCGTGCAACAATTACGAGATCATCGATCTCGGCGTGATGACGCCGGTCTCGAAAATCCTCGCCGTGGCGCGCGAGCGCAAGGTCGACGTCATCGGGCTTTCCGGTCTGATCACGCCTTCGCTCGACGAAATGGCGCATGTCGCCGCGGAGCTGGAGCGCGAGGGTTTCGAAATCCCGCTGCTGATCGGCGGCGCGACCACCAGCCGCGTGCACACCGCCGTGAAGATCCACCCGAAATACGCGCGCGGCCAGGCCGTCTACGTCAACGACGCGAGCCGCGCCGTCGGCGTCGTCGGCGCATTGCTGTCGCCGGACACGAAGACTTCTTACGTCGAATCGCTACGCGCCGAGTATCGCAGGATCGCCGACGCTCATGCGCGCGGCGAAGCCGATAAGGCGCGCCTGTCGCTCGACAAGGCGCGCGCCAACGCGCCGAAAATCGACTGGGCTTCCTATCAGCCGCCCAAGCCGAGCTTCCTCGGCGTGCGCGTCATCGACGACTGGGACCTCGCCGATCTCGCGCGCACCATCGACTGGACGCCGTTCTTCCACACCTGGGAACTGAAGGGCCGTTATCCCGCCATTCTCGACGACGACAAACATGGCCACGCGGCGCGGCAATTGTTCGACGACGCGCAGGCGATGCTGAAGCGCATCGTCGCCGAGAAGTGGTTCGCGCCCAAGGCGGTCGTCGGCTTCTGGCCCGCCGCGCGGGTCGACGACGACATCCGCCTGTTCGCCGACGAGAACCGCCAGTTGAGCCTGGAGACGCTGTTCACGCTGCGCCAGCAACTGTCGAAGCGCGACGGCCGTCCCAATGTCGCGCTCGCCGACTTCGTCGCGCCGATCGACAGCGGCAAGCCCGATTACGTCGGCGCCTTCGTGGTGACGAGCGGCCTCGAGGAGGACGCCATCGCCAAGCGCTTCGCGCTCGCCAACGACGACTATTCCTCGATCCTCACCAAGGCGCTCGCCGACCGCTTCGCTGAAGCCTTGGCCGAGGCGTTGCACGCGCGGGTGCGCCGCGAACTCTGGGGCTACGCGCCCGACGAGACGTTGTCGCCGGACGAACTGATCGCGGAAGCCTATCGCGGCATCCGCCCCGCGCCCGGCTATCCCGCCCAGCCCGACCACACGGAAAAGGCGACGATCTTCCGCCTGCTCGACGCGGAAAGCCTCATCGGCGTCAAGCTCACCGAGAGCTTCGCGATGTGGCCTGGCGCCTCGGTCTGCGGCCTCTATCTCGCCCACCCCGACGCGCATTATTTCGGCGTCGCGAAGGTCGAGCGCGACCAGGTCGAGGACTACGCCGCGCGCAAGGGCATGGCGGTGCGCGAGGTCGAGCGCTGGCTCGCCCCGGTGCTCAATTACGCGCCGACGACGGCTGAGGCGGCGGAGTAGCGGCGGCGGCTAAATTGAAGGGCGCGCACTCCTTCTCCCCTCGCGGGAAAAGGTGGCCGGCGGAGGCGGCCGGATGAGGGGCATCGCGCGCAAGCGCGATGGCTCTCGATGTTCAACGTACGAAGCAACTGCAACGCATGAACTGACAGTTGCGCGAATTCACTGAGCTATCGCAAATTGACCGGCGCTCGTCGAAGCCATCTCGCTTCGCTCGCCCCCCATCCGTCATAGCTTCGCGATGACACCTTCCCTCGCGAGAGGGGAAGGGCCGCGTCCCTTCGATTTAGGCGACGCCCGCGGCGCCGCTTCGTCGAGCCAGACTTCGACGGCGCCGCGGCCGCTCTGCCGCAAGCGCTGGAGAAAGGCCCAGCCGAGGTTTCCCGCGCTCTCGTTCGCGAGCCCCTCGTATTCGTCCTGCGCCGAGATCCGTCCGATGCGCAGGCGGCGCAGCTTCGGCGTCGCGCCGACGATCATGCCGTACTTGAGCGCTTCGAGCTCGGAGTTGAGCGTCGCGTTGAAATGAATCTGCTCCAGTCGCTTGGCGATTTCGCGCGGGCTCTTGGGCAGCCGGTCGGACGAATTCGGCGTCACCTGCACGATCAACAGATTGTCGGCCTTGGAGGCGAGCGCGAGCGGAATGAGCGGCGGATTGGCGGCGTAGCCGCCGTCCCAATAGGGCTCGCCGCCGATCTCGATGGTGTGATGAAGGAGCGGCAGGCACGCCGAAGCGAGCACCGCGTCGAGCGTCAACTCGCCGTTGGTGAAGACCCGCAACTTGCCGTCACGCACCCTTGTGGCGCCGATCAGCAGCCGAATCGGCGAGCGTGCGCGCAAAGATGCGAAGTCGACCTCCGCCGCCAGCGCCTCGCGCAACGGATTGAGGTTGAACGGATTGAACTGATAGGGCGACAGCGAGCGCGCGACGAGGCCGAGGCCGGCGCCCAAAGGCGAGGCGGAAAGCGAGGCGCTCGGCAGGAACGCCGCCGCCACGCTCATGCGCTTCCAGAACCGTTCGAGCCGCGCCTTGGCCTCCTCGCGCCCGCCCGCGATCAGCCCCGAGGCGATGAGAACGGCATTGACCGCGCCCGCGCTGGAGCCGCTGATCGCGTCGAACGTGATCGCGCGTTCTTCGAGCAGCCGCTCGAGGACGCCCCAGGTGAACGCCCCGAACGAGCCGCCGCCTTGCAGCGCGAGGGAAAGCCGCTGCGGCGGCCATTGCGGCGTGGCCTCGCCGAGGCCGACGAAGGCGAGAGCCTTGTTGATGGCGTTCATGGCTGGCGCCTTCCTGTTGCTCAAGACCCGTAGCGCGTAATTGTGCACTGCAACATAGGCTTTCAAGCGGCGGCGCGCGCCAAATCCCGCTTCGCTGTCGGCGCGCCCGGGGCGATAATGGCGGCGCGAAACTCGAGCGGGCGCGGCAAACCTATGATTTCAGCCGTTCTGTTCGACATGAACGACGTTCTCTGCCGCTACGACCGCAATGCGCGCGTCGCCTGGCTCGCGCGCGCCTGCGGCAGGACTCCGTCCTTCGTCGAAGCGGCGATCTGGGGCTCCGGCTACGAGGACTTGGGCGACGCCGGCACGATGGACGCGGAAAGCTACCTCGCCGGCTTCGCCGAGCGCCTGGGCGCCGCGCTGACGCTCGACCAATGGGTCGAAGCGCTGCGATCCTCGGTGACGCCGATCCCGGAGGCGCTCGCGCTCGCCGCGACAATCGCGCGCCAAGCGCGGGTCGCCGCGCTGACCAACAACAATCTCCTGGTCGCGCGCGAGATCGATCGCGTCTTTCCCGAGCTGCGGCCGATCTTCGGGAAGAGCTTCTTCGTCTCCGCCGATTTTCGCGCCCGCAAGCCCGACCCCGAGGCCTATCTACGCTGCCTCGCCCGCTTCGGCGCGACGCCCGAGGCGACGCTGTTCGTCGACGACAGCGCCAAAAACGTCGCCGGCGCCGAGCGCGCGGGGCTGCACGGGCATCTCTACACGAACGCCGATGCGCTCGCGGCGGCGCTGCGGCGCGAGGGATTGTTGCGGGGAAGCGCGTGAGAATGCGCGGGGTTCGCGGCCGTCATCGCCCGACGACTTGGAAACTCTCGCTCGCCAGCTTGCGCTCGCCGACCCACAACTCGATCGTCCAAATCCCTGGAACCAGCTCCCAGGCGTTTTCGAACCTGTACCCCTCGTAGGCGAGCGGACCGACGCGGTGGGGGGAGACGTACACGTCCTCCGTCAGCGTCTTGCCCGTCGCCGGATTGGTCAGGCCCGGCGCGGGAAAGCGGGTGACCTTTCTTACCGTCACGACGGCGCCGCTTCTGCCGACGATGCGAAAACGAAGGCCGAACTCGACGCCGAGCCGCGCCGGCACGGCGCGCGTCTTCGCCTGCAGCCGCTCGCCGGAAACGATCTTCTGGTCGCCGCTCGCGGTCGTCGGCGCCGCGACGACCCGCTGGGTCCGAGTGGCGTAGAGGCCGAAATCGACGACGTCGATGCGCTCAGCCGCGCCGTCGTCGGCTTGCGTCGCGACGGGCGCGGCGGCGGCGGCCGGGGGCGGCGCGGCGGCCGCCTGCTTGATCGCCCCGCTCGCGTCGTAAAGCACGCCGGGGCCGTCGCGCCGGCCGTCGCGGAACGGTCCGACCCAGCGCTCGCCGTTGGGATAGAAGTAGACGCCCGGCCCGTTCCATTTGCCGTCGGCGAACTGCCCCGCGTATCGCTCGCCGTTGGCGAACGTATAGACGCCCTGGCCGCTCCACGCGCCGTTGTGGAACGCGCCGACATAGGATTCGCCGTTGGCGAAAGTGAGCGTCCCTTGGCCGTCGTACTGGCCGCTGCGGAATTCGCCGACGTAGCGATTGCCGTTGGGATAGGCCACGCTGCCCAGACAATCCGTCCACACCGACTGCGTGTCGCTCGGACAGGGCGGCAGCGGCGTCTCAGCGCCGGCGGCCCCGGGAGTCGCGCAGACGAGCAGCGCCGCGCCAAGCCAAACAAGCCCTTTTCCCACGCCGCCCGCCCCCGTCGAGAATCGCCGCCTGTCGCGCCGAGCCTATCCCGCGCAAGGCAAGACGCAAGCCGCGCCGAAACGTCGCAGGCCGGGCGCGGCGGGGCCAGCGATACGGCGAATGTGATCCGCTCGCCCTCACCCCAACCCCTCTCCCGCAAAGGGCGTTCGGAAGAACGCCCGTCTCTCGACGGGCTATGCGGGCGAGGGGCTTTGCGGCGCCGTAATCAGCGAGGCCGGGGGCGGCGCCGAAGCGCCGCTTTGTTGCGTGCTGGAGCGCGAAGGCGATTGACGCAGGTCATGGCGCCCCTGCGCGTCTTGGCGCTCCCTAGCCGCATAGCGAAGGAGGCAATTGTGGAAAGCGCAACCTTTCGCAAATGGCTGGCCGAGCGGGGCTGCCGCTTCGAGGCCGGCAAAGACAGCGTTCAACCGCATGGGCACGTCTATGTGACGGTTCATCGGGAAAACCGGAAGGCGGTTCTTCCCGACGTCGGCACGAACAAGGCGCTCGATCCGAGGATCGTGCGCCAGATCGTCGACGACCTCGGCCTTGATTGGAACGAACTGCCCGGACCGATGTCCCGCGGCTGACGCGGAACATCGCCAAGGCGGCGATCGCCGCCATCTCAGGACGAGGATTTGACGAGACGTCAATTCTAACGGAGCTGAGACATGACGACTTTCATCATGTTGACCCGTTTGAGCCCGGAATCCGCTCGATCGCCGAAAGCGCTCGAGGAGCTCGAACGCCAAGCCATGGGGCGCGTGCGCAAAGACTGTCCGAGCGTCGAATGGGTCAGCAGCTACGCCATCCTCGGACCTTACGACTATTTGGATGTCTTCCGCGCTTCCGACATCGAGACCGCTTGCAAGGTCTCGACGCTGATCCGGACATTCGGTCACGCCCAGACCGAGATTTGGTCCGCCACGGAATGGGAGAGTTTCAAAGAGATCGTGCGGGCTCTTTAGGCTCGGAGGTTACCGGTTCCGGGGACGCCTCGCCAAATCCCCGACCCCCCGCCCGTCGCCGTCGGCCCGGGGCGAATGCGAAGCGTTCGTCCGCTGAGCCGCTGCGAAGCGCAGGAGCGGCGCAGCCGCTTGACGGCGACAGGGCGGCGTGGCCGGTGGAGCTGGGGAATTACGGGCGCCGCGACGAGCAGCGCAACTTACTTTAGGCGCTTATTCAACACCTTCTTTCGAAGAATTTGCGCGAGCCCGCCTTCGTCCTTGGTTTCGCACTCCCAGACGACGACGACTCGCCAGCCCAGCGCCTCGAGTTCGGCTGTCGTTCGAATGTCTCTTGCAACATTGGTCCGAAATTTCTCGGCCCAATATTCTTTGCGAGTTGTCGGAATCGACGCTTTGCGGCACCCCGGATGTCGGTGCCAGAAGCATCCGTGTACGAATAGCGCCACGCGCCGGTTCGGAAACACCAAATCCGGAGTGCCCGGCAGATCCTTGCGATGAAGTCTGAATCTCAGGCCCAAAGCGTGGGCAGCTCGCCTGACGCGGATTTCGGGGGTCGTGTTCTTCCCGCCGACCCGCGACATCAGCCACGACCGCCGCTCCGGCGTCAGCCGATCGACCAAACCTCTTACTCCGCAGCAACCGGAATCTTTTGCCCGATGTCGATACGTTCGGCGATGAGCGAAAAGATGGCCTTCGACATGATCGGCGAGACGCTGTTCCCGATCATCCGAAAGCTGTGCCAAACGGTTGGGTGAAACTTGAAACGGTCCGGGAAACCTTGCAGACGCGCCGCCTCTCTCACCGTTATCACTCTCGGCTCGTCCGGGTGTATCGGCCGCACCGATTGGAACGATCCGCGGTCCTTTCCCGTGCCCGCACGTAGCGTCGGACATTGGCCCGCCCAACTCAAACGCGGGTGCCTGCCTACGGCCTCGACCCCGCCTTGCTCGACCTTTCCGAATCTATCGACCACCGCAGGTGTGTGGGCGGTTCGCCGATGTCCCGTGAACGTGCAATCCTCCGTTCTCAAGGCAGCCGCGTATTTGCTCGGTTTGCCGCTCTGCTTGATTCGCCAGCTGTCGAAATCGTCGCTGCTGTCGATCTGCACCGCCGACTGCAGATCGGAGATTGCGGCGCGAACGGTTGCGGGACTCAGCTTCCTGGCCTCGATGTCGGTCATTGTCAGCGGATCGACGCGGGCGGAATTGTATCCGATTATGAATATCCGAGGGCGCCGTGTCGCGGCGCCGAAATCCGCAGCGTCGAGCACGACGGGGCCGAGAATTTGGTACTTGCTGCGGACCCCTTCGAGCGCCCGATCGAGTTCGGGGCGCGCCGGTGCGTATCCCAAGCCTTTGACGTTTTCCATTACGAAGAACGCCGGCTCGATTTCGGCGACGAGGCGAAAAAAATGACCCAGAAGAGAGCGTCTGGGATCGTCGGCCTTTCGATGCCCGATTTCGCTGAACGCCTGGCAGGGCGGACCGCCAAATACCCCGGCGATCTTCGAGCCCAACTCGCGTCGGATATCGGCGCCCTCGACCTTCGACAGGTCGGCCAGTATCAATTTCGTATTCGGGTGATTTGCCGAGTGAGAGGAGGTAAGGATAGGGTCGCTGTCGAACGCTAGCTTCGGGCCCAGCCCGGCCGCCTCGGCACCGAGCGAGAAGCCTCCGCAGCCACAGAACAGATCAACCAGAATCATATTGCTAACATCTTCGCGACTTACGTACGTATCCTAGCACACGGGTTATCCGTTGGCGATCGCCGCAAACGACTGGCCTCACGCGACGATCTGCGTAAATGCTGGGTATTGACGATAGTATTTCGCGAATGCCTCGATCTGTTCGTCCTCAAGATCGAAGCCAAGCGATCGCACGAGGTCTCGCGATAACGGTTTCGCACTGGGCAATTGAGACTGCAAAAGCACGGCCTCGCGGATCGTCAGATGAGGAGCGATAATCGGTTTCGCGGGGCGGCACGGCCAACTCGCTCCGCTTATTGTGTCCGCAGCAGTGCGAACTGCCCCTTTCGCCGGCAGTACGCCGCCGACGGTTACCATTGGTGTTGAATCCCTATAGACGATCCGAAATGCCGGCACAAAGCCTCCAGGTCTTGCCAAATCCGCGGCAACCGATTTCATGAAGTCGATCGCGAGGTCGGCCAACGTCTCCTGCATGCGCGCATCCTTGCAGGCGTTTTTCGAGAGATCATCTGGCACGGAAGCTCCAAACAGCTCTCGAAGCCGGCCCGGCCGCTCTTGGGCTTGGCCATACTTCGTCTTGAGTCCATTGAAAGTAATGAGAAGGATGCTGTTCGCTGGGGCGTTCTCGACGACAGAACGGACGTCATCTCTGAGTGTTTCGTCAAATTGATAGTCGTAGTCGAGCCAGAGCATCCATGGCCGCCGAGCAATGATTTCGTCGTCATACAAGGTCGGGAGAACGTTCGATGAAAAGCCGTGGCGGACTCGGACCGTGGCGTATGGGGAATTGAAAACCGCGCGACGGAATCCTACGTCGTTGCTCTCGATCGAGACCATGTCCTCTATGTCCAACAATTTGTGGGCCATGACAAAGTCCGTGAACCAGATCGAACCGAAGCCGATGTAGACCAGTCGTTCAAGATCCAGGTGAGACTGAAGAGTTCGAACGCCTCCAAAGACTATCTGCCTCTGAATGCTCTTGCTTGGGCGAAGGCTGTAGTTAACGACATCGAACGACGCCATCATTCACCCCCGACCAAGTCATCGTAAGTATAGTCAAAGGCTTTTAGCCCAACTTCACGGTATGGCATGTTAATGCTGCCGAGTTCTTTTGCGAGCCTCTTCATTTTGGTGACTGGAACCGTGTAATTGACGTTTGCGGGGCGCTCTGCCGGTCGCCCGACAAGCGCTGGAAGCGTCGCCGATGCTCGGCGTTCCACTGCATAGATCGGAACGACAACCGCTGCCGCCTCCTTCCGTTTTGCTTCTTCCAGGGCTTGCTTTCTAGCGTTTGTATAGGCGATCCATTGCTTCGATACCTCGCGCATCCGCGGTCGCGCGCGTCGGAAAATCTCCGACGACGTTTCGACGCTGCGCTTTGTGGTTGTTAGTGGAAGGGCCACGGCGTTTGGTGCGGTGAAGAGGATGATGCCTATGAAGCCCGAATACTGGTAGTGCCACTGTGGCCAATCATCTGTTCCCCATCCGGAGACGTTCGACTTGTCGGCTGCGAGCACGATGCGACCGTTGCATACGACATACCAACCGAACCTTTTGTCGCCCTCGTCGTCCTCGCTTGGGTCAATACTCTCCGGCGGCGGTGCGGCCATCCCTCCAATTATTTCGACCCTAACTTCGTCGTCCTCCAACCTATCTTCATAGTCGACCCGCATTGGCGCGAACTCATCGCTCTGGCGAAGCCCGATTTGCCAGCCCACCACTGCCGTTTCATTGACTAATATCTTCAGGCCCCTGTTGAGGTGAAGCGAATAATCTCGAGCGATGGTCCGTCGGAGATTCTGAAGAAAGGCGGGGCTTCCGAACGACGTTGCGGCCCCTGACGTAAGGGTGTTGACGACGATTTCCACTCCGTCTTCGTCAAGAGCCCCGTCCTCAACGATATCGAAGTCCCAAGGGGGATCGTCGTTGGCCAGCCAATTTCCAACTGCGATTGGGACCGCAAAGGGTTGCCTTGACCCATCCTTTTCGCGGTAAGTGCTTCGAATACGAATGTCCGTCCCGAGCTTAAAAACAGCTCGCTTCATCCCGATCCCATAGACACCGATGCTGTAGTCATTGTGTTCGTCCAACGCCCGTCTGCCGAAGCTGAACGCATGTTCGACGGCATCGTCAAGAGTCATACAGCCGCAGTTGTCCTTGATAGAAAAATGGTTGGGCGAAGCGGTAATCGAAATGGAATATTTCGATAGATCGGCCCCCTCAGCCAAACCCATTGGCCTGCTACCCTCGCTTCTCCACGCTCCGTCGACGCTGTTGTCGATCAGATCCAAGATACAATCGTCGAGGGTGATGTCACGTGTGATCATCTTCACGAAGAACGCTTTCGTCGGGTTCGCACCCGCCTTGGCATCTCTGTCTATCGCCACTGTTCCCCCCGATTGCTCTGGAGCTGCCATTTCGATGACAGATACTCGACTGAAACTAACCGTCCGTGCTCGCAGCTCGAACACACGAGCCTCGATTGGAGTGATGGGGTGGACGGCAACTTACGACGCGACGGCGCGCGGCCGAGCCTTCCGACACCACAACGACAATTGAGAATTTGGAGCGCTTCGCATAACGCCGTGTGCTGCGGATTAGCGGTATCGTGACCGCTTCGGCGGGCCGCGACGAAGGCGCAAGTCCCGTCGCGCGCCATTTTGAGCGCTCTCAACCGGTCATTTTCGAGCCTTTCCCCTGTTCCAGGCAGACTCCCCCCTCGCGGCGGCTCACGTCGCCGCGATGAGAACCATCGCGCGCTTCATGTTCATCGCCATCGCGACGAACTGAAGGTGGCAGTTGTTGCGATCCAGGCCGAGATAGCGAACCTTCTCCATCCCGTACCAGTTCTTCATCGTCGCGTTGGCGCGCTCGACGCCGACGCGAATGCTCGAAGCGGTCTTGTTGAACCACACCTGCCAATTGACGAGCGGCTTGTTGCGCTTGGCCTTGTAGGCGATCTTGTCCTCGATCCCGAGGTCGTTCAGCTTGTCGCGCAGCGCTTGGGCATCGTAGGCCTTGTCGGCGTAATAGGCCTTTTCGTCGCCCTGGATCATAGCCTCGCCGCGCTGGCTGTCGTGCAGGTCGGCGCTCGTCATCTCGGCTTGACGGACGACGCCGCTCTCTTCGTCCACCGCCAGATGCGCCTTGTAGCCGAAGTACGTCTCATCGTTCTTGACCGTGAAGCTCGCGTCGGGATCGCGCTCGTTGACTTGGCCTTCCTCGACCTTCGGCGGCTTTACCGCCGCGGCGATGATGGTCGCGTCGACCAGCGTGCCGCGTTTGACGATCAGGCCGCGCGCGTCGAGCTGCCGGTTGACCTCGGCCAGAAGCCTCTCAGACAGGCCGAGCTTCTCGATCCGTTGCCGGAACCGCCAGATCGACGAATGGTCCGGCGTCTCCTCGTCGAGCGGAATGCCGCAAAAGCGCCGGAACGACAGCCGATCGCGCACCGCTTCCTCCGCGCCGGCGTCGGAAAGCCCGTACCACTGCTGCAACAGCACGATCTTGAACATCGCCAGCGGCGGATACGCCGGAGCGCCCTCCGAAGAAGAATGCAGTGGACGCATCAAGACGTCGAACGCGCCCCACTCGAACGTCTTGGCGATGTCTTCGAGAAACCCGCTGCCGCGAGAATACGCCTTGACAAAGGCGTCGGCGAGCGAAGGTTGGCTGAAGTTACGGCGCGACATCGGCAACTCACGTCCTCGGAATGCCCCAGAGAATCACGGGTTCCGCGGTTTTGCAAAGGGCTCAATTTGCTCATTACATTGATACGCTCGTAAATTGCGACCTTCAACCGGCCCCCGCCCCATCGCCGTCCGACACTTACCGTCCCATCCGCCCCGCCCCAATCCCCGTGCCCACGAACAAGCCCGGCGGAAAATCGTCACGCAAGTCCTTGATATCGCCGCAACGCCTACGAAAAACGGCGCCGCACCCCCGCCCCCCTCACGGCCCCGGATAATCCTCGATCCTCCCAACCGCCGGCTCGCGCACTTCGCGCAGCACTTCGCCCACCCGCTCGACCTCCCGCATCACCCTGAGCACGTTGCGGTTGGCGATCTTCTCCAGGTCCCTCGCCGAAAACCCGCGGCGGAGCAGTTCGGCGAACAGGTGCGGGAAGCGGCCGACGTGCTCCAAGCCGTCGGGCTGCGCGCCGCCGAAGAAATCCGAGCCGACGCCGACGTGGTCGATTCCCGCCGCCTCGACGAGATAGGCGATGTGGTCGGCGACTTGCGTCAGCTTGGCGCGCGGCGCGGCGCCGTAGCGCGTCTCGAGTTCGGCGAGCTGGGCCTTGGGGTCGCCGGGCGGCGCCTTGCCGTAGGCGTCGCGCGAGCGTCTGAGCCAATCGCGCAAGTGCTGCGAGACGAAGCCGGGCACGAAGGTCGCCATCACGACGCCGCCGTTGTCCTTGAGGCGCTTGAGCACGTCGTCGGGCGCGTTGCGCGGATGGTCGCACAGCGAAAAGGCGTTGGAGTGCGAGAGCAGGATCGGCGCCTCGCTGACCTCCATCAACCGGCGGATGCCCTCGTGCGAGACGTGGGCGCCGTCGACGATCATGCCGAGCCGGTTGCATTCGCCGATCACCGCGCGGCCGAACGCGTTGAAGCCGTCGTGGCGCGGCGCGTCGGTCGCCGAGTCGACCCAGTCGAGCGTCTCGTTGTGGCAGGGGATCAGCATCCGCGCGCCCGCCGCATGCCAGAGGCGCAGCGGCGCCAAGGCATTCTCCAGGCCGACGCCGCCTTCGACCACGATGTAGGAGGCGATCTTGCCGGCGCGCCGCGCGCGCTCGAAATCGGCGGCGCTGCGCGCGGGCAGGAAGACGTCCGGGTGCGCCGCTTCGATGCGGCGGACGAGGTCGATCTGCTCGAGCGTGGTGCGCGCGGGATGGGGCGCGCCGGTTGGCTGGTAGGCCGACCAGAACTGCGCGCCGACCATGCCTTCGCGCAGGCGCGGGATGTCGGTGTCGCCCTCCGCGTGGACGCGCGTCAGGTCGTAGGCGCGCACGTCGCCGCGCGCTTTGGGGTCTTTGTGGATGACCCAGGCGAGATCGTTGTGGCCGTCGAAAACCGGCGTGCGCGTCAGCAGCGCCCGCGCCTTGGTCAGAGCTTCGTCGTCCTGCATCGCCTCGCCCGTCCTCGATTCTTTCAACGGCGAGACAATCACCATTCGCGCTCCAGCGCCAGCGCGGCGCGCTTGTCAACGCCGCGATCGGGCGCTAATGGCGGAGCCGGCCGCGACGGGAACGCGGGCCGCGATCGGCCGCCAGAGAGCGAAAACGCGAAAGATTCGAGCCATGAACCCCAGGCCGGCGGCCAAGTCGGGTCGCGACATCGTCGCCTATTTCGCCGGGCATCTGGCCAATCTCGTCAACGGCAACGACGCGCTCGACGAGGCCGAGGAGATCGTCGTCGTCAAGCCGTTCCAGCTGTTCGAGCGCGTTCGCCGGCTGTTGATCGCCAACCGCCGCTATTCCGAAGGGCTCGTCGGCGTCTGGGCCTATCCGCCGCCCGACGGCGTCGAGGAAGCCGCCGATTTCTATTTCGACTCCGTGCTCGACCGGCCTATCGCGGCGCGGCGCGGCGAGCCGACCTCGGCCAACAACCTCGCCGCGCTGGTGGCGAGCCGCGCCGCGGGGCCGAGCCAGGCCGCGCGGAGCGAAGGAGCGCTGTCGACCTGGAAGGCGCTCACCGGCGGCGCCTCGCAGCTGCGGCGGTTCAAAGAACGAAGCGAATTGTTCGAACTGTCCAACCGCATCCTCAAATGCCTCGACGCCGCCAACCGGCCTTACGCCGAAACGCTGCGGCTCGGGCTTTGCCCGAAGGAGTGGCTCATCGGCGACGACGCCGTCGGCGTCAACACGCTCAAATCCGCCAACGCGTTCCTCAAGGCGCTGAAGGCCGAGATGTGCGGCGAATTCGGCCGCCGGCCGACGCAGCGCGAACTCGAAGCCGCCTTCGCCAGCGCGCCGGTTCCCGGCTACCCGGACGCTCAGGCGTTCGCCGCGGGGCTGCTCGGCTCGGCCGTCCTGACCCGCCTCGCCGGCCAGGATCAGACCTTTCTCGTCTCCTTCGACGCGATCGAGGCGACCCAGGGCGCCGAGCCTGCCGAAGACGTCGACGAGCCGCTGATGAGCGCCGAGGACGCCGCGCCGTTTCTCACGGGCGCGGTCGAAGCGGGCGCCATCGCGCCGCCCGAACGCGAGCTGCTGGCGGCGATCATGGCCGGCCAGTCGCTCGCCGAGGCGCTGGGCGCCAACCTCTTCTTACGTCGGCGGCTGAAGAACGATTTCGGCGGCGATCTGGCCGCCTATGTCGAGGACTTGTCGTCGCGAACCGCTCGTTTCGTCATGCAGGCGAACGTCAGACCGTAAGCATCCGGCGACCTCTTGCGCGTTTTCGTCGAGGCGGCCAGAGTGATGGCGAGGAGAACGAGATGAACCCCACGTTCGATCCTAGAGAAGCGGCGCGCTTCTTGCGGACTTTGCGGGTGACCACACAGACGGCCCTCGCGCTCGCCGACGTCGAACGCGCGCGCGGCCGGGCGCGGCCCGTCTCCTCGTTCGCCGCCCTGGCGGCCAAGGGGACGGGAGAATGGCGGTTTCCCGCCGCCGGCCTGCTCAGCGCCGACGGCCTCGTGCTCGCCCACCTCTCGCACGAAGGCGACGAGACGAAAGTCCTCGCCCTCCAGGCCCAGGGCGCCGCCGGGCTCGCCGCCTACGCGCTTCGCGGCGTGCGCGTGCGCCTGGGCGAGGCGTTGCAGACCGAGGGCGTGTTCGACCGCGACGGCCGGCTGCACATCGTGCTCGACGACAAGGCCTTGAGCGACGCCGAGCTTTCGCTGCTCGAGATCGAACTGCTGGACCTCGCGCCGTGACGGCGCGCGTCTTCGTGCCGTTGGTCGGCGCGAACGGCGAAGGCGCGCAATTGTTCGAGGCGATCGCCGGCGATTTCGCGCCCGAAGCGCACCCCGCGCGGCTGCTGCCGCAAATCTCCGAATTGTTCGATTTCGGCCTCTACGGCATCGGCCAGACCGTGCGCGAAGCGGTGACGCGCTTCGGCGCGGCGCGGCGCGCGAGACTCTGGCTGAGCCGCCGCAACGGCCGCGTCGCCTCCTGGAACTTGCGCATCTCCGATTTGCAGATCGGCCGCCTGTCCGACGAGAACGCCCGCTCGGCCGGCCTCGGGCTCGCGCTCGCCGCCATCTGCCAGGCCTTTGCGCGCGACCCCGGCATCGTCTTCGCCACCGGGGAAATCCTGCTGCCCTCCGCCCCCGATGCGCCGGCGGTCGCCATCGGGCCGGTCGGCGGCTTGCGCGGCAAGCTGTCGCTGGTCGGCGACTATATCGTCCAGCATCGCCAGGCGCTCGAAGGCAAGCGGATGATCGTCGTGCTGCCGGCCGCGGCGACGGACGGGCGAACGCTCGCCGCCGCCGAGGCGACGACGCTCGATCGCTTGGCTCGGGAAGCGCGCGCGGCGGGCGCGCGGTTGGAATTCGTCTTCGCCGACACGCTCGACGGCGTCGAGGCGGCGCTCGGCCCTTTCGCGATGCGCGAGATCGTCACGCCGGCGCGCGCGGCCGGGCTCGCCGCCGCGCTCGCCTTCGTGCTTGCCCTGGTCGGCGGCTGGATCGCGCTGACGCGCGCGCCGATCGCGCTGGCGTTCGAGCCGATCGCCGCGCTGGCGACGCAGGGCCTCGACGACGCCGCGCCGCAGCGCGCGCGATACGACGCGGGAACCGACAAGCTGCAACTGCTCGGCCCCTGTTTCGACGATCAGCGCCAACCCGTCGTCATCGGCGGGGAAACGCTGGTCATGCGGGTCAGCGCGCGCGACGGCCTGCCGCTCGCCAGCCGATTGCGCGCGCCGCGGCTGTTCATCGCCTCGGTGTCGCGCGCCGCCGATCCGGTCATCCTCGACGCCGAGCAGTTTCGCTCGCTCGTCGTCGCGCCGCTCTCCGATTCCGCGTTCGATCTGACCGCGTTGATCCCGATCGAGCCGGTCGAGGACGAGGTTCGCCTGTTCGTCGTCGCCACGCGCGATCCCTCGCTCGACATCACCGGCCTGCAGGAGGCGCTACGCAAGGATCTGCAGGGCCTTTCCGGCGCGGCGGTGCTGACCACGACGACGAGTTTTCTCGCCGACCGCGTCGGCGCGGAAATCGAGTACCAGTTCAAGGTGACCAATGACCCGCACGCTTGTCCATCGTGACGAGTTCGCGCCGGAGCGCGCGCGGCTCGCCTGGTTGCGCCGTCTCGCCGCCGGCGTCGGCGCCATCCTCGCGACGATGGCGTTCGCGCCCGCGAGCGAAGCCGCGCCGCTGACCTTGAAAGGCGACGCCGACATCGCCGCGTTCGCCGATCAGTTGCGCGCCTATTCCGGCGCCAGCCGGGTGAGGTGGATCGTCGCCGCCAACTCGCAAGCGGACGCGGACGCGACCGTCGCCGCGCTCGCGCTTCATTTGACGCCTTCGAACCGCTATCTCCTCGCGCGCGTCAAGGCGCAGACCCTCGCCGACGCCGCGCCCAACCTCGCCGGCGCGGCGGCGCCGCTCGCCTGGATCGCGCCGCAGCTCGGCGCGGCGCCCGGCGCGCCGGCCTGCTCGTGGCAGGTGTGGGTTTCCGATCCGGCCGCTCCTTCCCCCGGCGATGCGCCGCTCGCGGTGCCGCTGGCGCCCAACGACCGCCTGCCGGTCGGCGCGGCGGCGACGTTCCGCGTCGGACATTCCGGCCTGCTGCAATCCAAGCTCTACGCGTTCGACGAAACTCGGCCCGGCGCCATCCGCGACCTCGCGACCGTCCCCGACGTCAATATCCCGGTCGCGGCGCCGCCCGAGGGCGAAACGATCGTCCTGGCGATGGCGCGCCAGACCGCGCCGTTTCTCGAGCGGCTGAAGACCGCCCTCGCCGCCAGCGAAGGCCAAAGGCGGGACCTCGGAAAGGATTTCGCGCTGCGCGACAAGCTGCTCGGCGAAGGGCGCGGCATCGGCGCCAACATCCAGGTCGTCCCGCCCGGCATGGTCGCGCCGAGGAAGGAGCCGATGGTGGGCGCCGACGCCAAGCCGCGACCCGACGGCGGCGCGCTGATGGAGACCTGCCTGTTCGCGCTGACCCCCGCGCCGTGAGCGGCGCGCTTCGCCGTCAGCTCTTCTCCGGCGGGCCGAGCAGGCGCCATTGTTTGAGCGCGGGCGCCAGCGCCGGCCCGCTCTTGCCGTCGATCGGGCCGGAATAATAGCCGGCGGCCGAAAGACGCATCTCGACGGCCTTGATGGTGTCGACGGTCCAGGTCTGGGTCTTTCTGGTCAGATCGGCGATCGATTCGCCCGCGTCGGCGGCGACAGCGCGCAGCAATTCGTCGGCCGCGGCAGCCGGATTCTTGGCGACGCCCCGGCCCTCGTCGAGAACCGCCGCGGCGGTGTGGTAGCCCTTGGGATAGCCGAAGCTCGCGGCGCGCTCGTAGAGTGCGAGCGCGTCCGACTTCTGGCCGCCGTAGCCGTGTTCGGCGAATTCGGCCAGATCGTAAGTCGCTCGCGCCGACCCGCTCGCCGAGGCCTGTTGCAGCAGCGCGTAGGCGCGCGGCAGGTTCTTTTCGATGCCTCTGCCCTGCGCCAGCGCGACGGCGAGATTGATGGCGCCGTCGGCGAGGCCACGCTCGGCCGCTTTCTGGTAAAGCGCGTAAGCCGCCTTGAGATCCTTGGGCGCATGGTCGCCGGTCTCCAGCATCACGCCCAGAGAATACATGGCGCGCGCGTCGCCGGCGTCGGCCGCCTTCTTGTAGAGCGCATAGGCTTCCTCGAGGCGCCCGGCGGCGGCGGTCGCGCGCGCCAGCAGAGCCACGTAATGCGCGATTTCCGGATGGCGCGCCGCCGCCTCGCCGCAGACGCCGATCGCGGCGGCGGCGTTCTCTCGGAGATCGGCGAGATCGACCCCCGGCGTGCTCGCCGTCGCGTCGTCGGGATGGGTCGCGAGGCGCTCGCACACGACGCCGGGCTCCGACGCCGCGTCTTGGGCGCCGCGCAGGCTGGCGAGCAAAGCGTTGGCTTCCTGAGCGTGCGCGCCCGAGGGATAGCGGGCGAGGTAAAGCTCGACGAGCTGGCTCTGCCGCCCGCTGCGCGCGAGACTTCCAAAGAAGGTCGTCGACGTTGGCGTTCGCGGCCGGGCGCGGCGGCTTGCTCGCCTTGCCGAGCTCGGCGAGCATCGCCCTTACGTCCGCCGCGTGCGAGCCCTCGGGGTAGCGTTCGAGATAGATGTCGAGCAGGCTACGGTCGCGCTGCGCGCCGGCGAGCCGCCAAAGCAGGGTGTCGGGCGAAGCTTCGCTCTCCTCGTCGCCGGCGAAATAGAATTGCCGCGTCAGCGAGGAATTCTCCCAGGGAATTTGCGCCCCGCCGGTCGAGGCGATGACGTCGCGGCGCACCGCGATCATCATGCTGGAAATGTCGACGCCGGGCGAGGCCATATGCCCGAGCAGCGATTGCGCGAATGGGCTGTTGCGTCCGAAGCCGTCGTAGGCGACGGCGTCGGGCTGCGTGGCGAAGGCGATCAGGAAACCCGCGGCGTCGCCGACGCGCGCCAGGCCCGCCGATTTCAGCGTGACGTTGAGATCCTTGAGCGGATCGTCGCGGCAGGCGTCGAGAAACACGAGATGGACGCCCGAGCCCTTCGACAACGCGTCGAGCACGTCGTCGAGATGGATCGTCCGCTTCTCGATGTCGTCGACGGCATGCAGCTCGGCGTCGACGGGAAGGAGATAGTTGTGGGCGGCGACCTGCAGGCCATGGCCGCCGTAATAGAACAGGGAAACGTCGGC
This sequence comes from uncultured Alphaproteobacteria bacterium, assembly GCA_963759955.1. Classification (GTDB taxonomy): domain Bacteria; phylum Pseudomonadota; class Alphaproteobacteria; order Rhizobiales; family Beijerinckiaceae; genus Roseiarcus. The sequence continues at coordinate 27,501 of CAVXCA010000067.1, read as the reverse complement.
CGCCGCGGCGCGCTCGCCGAAATCCGCGATGGCGCGCCGCATCCCCGCCTGATCGAGATCGACGCCGAGCGTCACCCTGAACCCCAAGGACTTAAGCGCCTCGGCGACGTCCCTTGCGTCGTTGGGCGGGTTGGCGAGCTCGCGAATCGCCCGGTAGCCGCCGTTGCCGATGACCAGCGCGACGCGGCTTTCCGCCAGCGCCGGGCCGACCGCGACCAGGGCCAACAACGCCAGCGCGACGACGCCGTACGTTGCAGCCGATCCGATCCTTGCCAATTCTCGTGCGGCGCCCATGGGCGTCATCCAGAAAAACCGAACTCAGTTTCGGATGCGGTCGGGCGCGCCGCGAGTCAAGGCTGCAGGCGCGAGGCCGCGAGCGCCGTCGCCCCGCCTAGAGCCCGCCCGCCTTTTCCAGCGACAGGCTCGCCACGTTCAGCGTGTCGGCGACGAAGCCGCCGCTGCGCGTCTGGCGCTGCTGCGTTTCGGGGTCTTCCGCGCGCACCAGCGACATATCCTTGTGGATGAGGGCAATCGCCTCATGCAAGGCCTTGACCGCTTCCCCCTTCGTTCGCGCGGCGCGAACCCGATGCGCCGCCCGCGCGACCACGATCGGCAAGTCTTGCAGTTCCGGCGGCAGCCGCGGCGCCACGGCGGCGAGCGCATCCGCGTATTGATCGAGGGCGTCGGCGACGCATTGCTGAGAGGCGCAGCGGCATTGCTTGATGTAGGCCTGGGTGGCGCGCGAGAGCGCCTTCACCGCGCCGCCGGCATCGCCGAACGGCGAAGGCGCGGCAAGCGCAAGGCCGCCGCCGCAATCGCTCGGATCGACGGCACCGAGCCAATCGGGTCCGTGACCAGCCGCTGTGGCGGGCCCCGAGGATGGGCCGGGCGCGTGGCCGGACGGACCCTCCGCCGCCTGCGTGTGCGCGCCCGTCGCGAAAACGGCCAGAAATAGCGCCGCGACGGCCATTCGCGCGAGCACGGAAAACGAGAGCGAACGCATGCGGTCTCCATCCCCAGAGATATCGGTCGTCTCGCCAAGTTCGGCGCGCCGCCGATCAAATTTCTCCCGTCCCGCGCATTTCCCGCTGCGCAAGAGACGACAGCCCCTTTCGAAATTGTTCGCTATGGATACGTCAAATGGGGCGTTCCGTCCATTCGCCCGCGAGTTGCGCCGAAGTTGACGCGCAGCGCTTCGGGGCTAACTTGACCTCCCAGCGAGAGGGGCTGCGCCGAAGGGAGAATTGCGATGGCGATCGAGGGACGCAGCGACGCGGCGGCGGGCCGCAAGATCAAGCTCGGCATGGTCGGCGGCGGCGAAGGCGCCTTCATCGGCGCTGTGCACCGGCTCGCCGCGCGGATGGACGACCATTACGAACTCGTCGCCGGCGCGCTGTCCTCGACGCCGGAGCGCTCGCGCCGCTCGGGCGAGGCGCTCGGCCTGCCGCGCGAGCGCATCTACGACGACTACCAGGCGATGGCGGAGGCCGAGGCGGCGCGTCCCGACGGGATCGAGGCGGTCGCCATCGTCACCCCCAATCACATGCACGCGGGCCCGATCTTCGCCTTTCTCGCCGCGGGCGCGCACGTCATTTGCGACAAGCCGCTGACGACCTCGCTCGCGGAAGCCAGAGCCATCCGGGCGGCGGTGGAAAGATCGGGGCGCATCTTCGCGCTGACCCATAATTACACCGGATATCCCCTGATCAGGCGTGCGCGCGAAATGGTCAAAGCGGGCGAACTCGGGCAAGTCCGGATCATCCAGGCCGAATACGCCCAGGAATGGCTGACCGAGGCGATCGAGAAGCAAGGGCACAAGCAGGCGACTTGGCGCGTCGATCCCAAGCGCGCAGGCGCCGGCGGCGCGCTCGGCGACATCGGCACGCACGCCTACAACCTCGCCGATTACGTCTGCGGAATCGACCTCGTCGAGATCGCCGCCGACTTGAGCGCGTTCGGCGAGGGCCGGGTGCTCGACGACAACGCCCAGATCATGCTGCGCTACGCCAACGGCGCGCGCGGCGCGATTTGGCTGAGCCAGGTGGCGCCGGGCCACGAGAACGGCCTCAAGCTGCGCGTTTACGGAACCAAGGGCTCGCTGCAATGGACGCAAGCCAATCCCAATGAAATGCTCCATGCGCCGCTCGGCGAGCCGCCGCGCATCCTCACCCGCGGGGGCCCTGGCGCCGGCGCGGCGGCGGCGCGGGTGACGCGCGTCCCCTCCGGCCATCCCGAAGGCTATCTCGAAGGCTTCGCCAACATTTATTCCGACGTCGCGCTCGCCATCAAAGCCGCGCGCGAGGGCAAGGCGCCGCCGGCGGGCGCGCATTTTCCCGGCGTCGAAGACGGCGTCAAAGGCATGGCCTTCATCGAGGCGGCGATCGAGTTCGTCGAAGGCCAACGGCAAGTGGACGAAGCTGGCACGCCCGTAAGGGGGCAGCCGGGCGCGCGCGCCCGCTACGCCTTCTCCACCCGCACTTTCGCGCCGTCTTCGACCGCGACGACGCGCACCTTCGCGCCGGCGGGCATATCCTCGCCGGCGACGCGCCAGACGCTGTCGCCGACGCGAATGCGCCCGAAACCGTGCACGATCGCCTCGTCGAGGAAGAACTCCTTGCCGATCAGCGCGTGGGCGCGGCTCAGCGGCAATTGCGGCGTTCCTGCGTCGAGCGAGCCGTAGACGTCCCTCCCGATGAACACAAAGGCGACGACCAGCGCGGCGAACAGCAGCAGCTGCGGCGTCAGCGCGAGGGCGACGAAAAACTCGATCAGGCCGACGACCACCGCCGCGGCGCCGATCCAGATCAGAAAGGCGCCGGGGGCGAGCGTCTCGGCGGCGCAGAGCACAAGACCGGCGACCAGCCAAACGACATAGACCGGGAGCGCGAACAGGCCGAAATCAATCATGGCCTAGCCCTGCCCCGGCGCCGCGCCTCCCGGCGGCGGCGAATTGGGGACGACGCCGACCGGCCGACTGGCGGCGCGCGCCGCGCCCTCGCCGAAAGCGCTAGCGGCGATCTGCGAAATGCCGCCGAGCGTGCCGGCGAGCGAAGAGAGCTCCATCGGCACGATAAACACCTTCTGGTTGGGCGCCTGCGCGAACGCCTGCAACGCGCGCACGTATTTGTCGGCGATCAGGTAATTGAGCGCCGCAACGTCGCCGTTGGCGGTCGATTCGCTCACCACGCGCGTCGCCAACGCCTCGGCCTGGGCGGTGCGCTCGCGCGCCTCGGCGTCGCGGAACGCCGCTTCCTTGCGCCCTTCCGCCTCGAGCATGACCGCGGCCTTGCGCCCTTCCGCGCGGGTGATGTCGGACTGCCGCATGCCCTCGGCCTCGAGGATCACCGCGCGCTTTTCGCGCTCGGCCTTCATCTGCCGGCCCATCGCCTCGACGAGGTCCTTGGGCGGCTCGATGTCCTTGATCTCGATGCGCGTGACCTTGACGCCCCACGGCTCCGAAGCCGCGTCGATGACGCCGAGCAGCCGCGCGTTGATCTCGTCGCGGTGAGAGAGCAATTGGTCGAGGTCCATCGAGCCCATGACGGTGCGGATGTTGGTCATCACCAGATTGAGCAGCGCCTGCTGGAGGTTGGCGACCTCGTAGGACGCGCGCCTGACGTCGAGCACCTGATAGAACGCGACGCCGTCGACCGTCACGGTGGCGTTGTCCTTGGTGATGATCTCCTGGCTGGGAACGTCGACGACCTGCTCCATGACGCTGAGCTTGCGCCCGACGCGGTCGATATAGGGAATGACGAGCCCGAGACCGGGGGTCAGGGTCTTATTGTAGCGGCCGAAGCGCTCGACGGTGTAATTGTAGCCCTGCGGCACCTGTCGCACGCCCATCAGCACGGTCAGGACGACGAACAGCGCGATGACGATCGCGACGACGCTGAATCCTTCGATCATTGGCGTAGGTTCTCCCTTCGGACCGCGGTCCATCCGCCGACGCGCGCCTTGGCGCTTACGGGACGACGCGGACAGTAGCGACGTCGTGCGCGCATGGCCATAGGCCGGCGTGTCGCAGTCATTAGAACGCTAACGCGTCATCGTGATGGATTTGTGAGGGCGGGACTGATTTCACGAATGTCCGCCGGCGGTCTCGCCCGCCGCCATGACGACGCCGACTTCGCCGGCGTTCAAGGTCCGCCCTGCCGCCTTGGCGTCCTCGACGCGGTCGAGGCGCAGCATCGCCAGCGCGTGGCGGCCCGACGACGAGCCGAGGACGCCGACAGGAAGCTCGCCGTCGGTCACCGTCGCGCCCGGCGCCGGCGCTGCGCCGACGAGGCGCACGCGCACTACGCGTTTGCGCGCCTCGCCGCGGTGCTTCATGCGCGAGACGACCTCCTGGCCGACGTAGCAGCCCTTTTCGAAATCGAGGCCGTGGAAGAGATCCATGTCGGCGTCGTGGGGAAAGGCGTCGCCGTAAGCGAAATCGACGCCCCCTTTGGGGACGCCGAGGCTGATGCGCAGCGCCTCGTATTCGCCGATGTTCGCTTCGCCGACCGCGACCGCCTTGGCGCGCGGCAGGATGGCGCGATGGCCGAGGGCGCCGGCGCGCGGATCGGCGTAGAACACCCCGCCCGGCGCGTTCTCCGGCTCGCCCTGCCAATAGGCGATGACGCCGTGGTCGGCGCTTTCATCGGCAATGACGACCTTGGCGCGCAGCTTGTAGAGCGCGAGCCGCTTGGCGAGGTCGCCCGCCAGCGCGGCCGGGCAATCGAGCAGAAACTCGTCCGTAGCGACCGGCGCGCGCACGACGAGGACGTCGAACAGGATCTTGCCCTGCGGCGAGAGCAGCGCCGCGTAGCGCGCCTCGCTCGCGCCGAGCGTGGCCACGTCGTTGGTCAGCAGCCCCTGGAGAAAGCTCGCCGCGTCTTCGCCGCTGACGCGAACGACCCCGCGGTCTTCGAGGAAGGCGGCGCGTTTCGTCATCTCAGGGCCTCCGGCGCTTGCCATGCGCGAACTTGTTAATTAGGCCGATCGAGCCGCCGCGCAAGGAAGGAAACCACCATGTCGCGCATCTTCGACTGCATTCTCGCCGACGCAACCGTCGTCAACCAGGACGGCGTGGGCGAGCGCGACATCGGCATCGTCGACGGCAAAATCGCCGAGATCGGCGATCTTGGCTCGGCGAGCGCGGGCGAGCGAGTCGATTGCCGCGGCCTGCATATTCTGCCCGGCGTTATCGACAGCCAAGTCCATTTCCGCGAGCCCGGCCCGACCCACAAGGAAGACTTGGAGACCGGCTCGCGCGCGGCAGCGCTCGGCGGCGTCACCGCGGTGTTCGAAATGCCCAACACCGATCCGCCGACGACTTCGGCGCAAGCGCTCGCCGACAAGGTCGCGCGCGCCAGCGGGCGGATGCATTGCGACTTCGCATTCTGGGTCGGGGGAACGCACGACAACATCGCCGACATTCCCGCACTCGAGCGCCTGCCGGGCGCGGCGGGGATCAAGGTGTTCATGGGCTCCTCGACCGGCAGGCTGCTCGTCGCCGACGACGCGAGCGTGCTCGCGATCCTCAAGGCGACGCGCCGGCGCGCGGCGTTCCACAGCGAGGACGAGGCGCGGCTCGCCGAGCGCAAGGGCCTGCGCGTCCCCGGCGATCCGTCTTCGCATCCCGTCTGGCGCGACGAGATCGCGGCGGTGCGCTGCACCGAGCGGCTGATCCGCCTCGCGCGGGCTGCGCGCGCGCAGGTGCACGTGCTGCACATTTCGACGCGCGAGGAAATTCCGCTGCTGCAAGCCGCCAAGGACGTCGCCAGCTGCGAAGCGACGACGCACCACTTGACCTTCAGCGCCGAGGACTACGCGCGGCTCGGCACGAAATTGCAGATGAACCCTCCGGTGCGCGGCCCCGAACACCGCGACGGAATCTGGCGCGGCCTCGCCCAGGGCGTGATCGACGTCCTCGGCTCCGACCATGCGCCGCATACGCTCGCCGAAAAGGCCAAGCCCTATCCCGAAAGCCCGTCGGGAATGACCGGCGTGCAGACGCTGGTGCCGATCATGCTCGACCACGTCGCGGCCGGCCGCCTTAGCCTGCAGCGCCTGGTCGATCTGACCAGCGCCGGTCCGGCGCGCATCTTCGGCATCGTCGGCAAAGGCCGCATCGCCGCCGGCTACGACGCCGACTTCACCATCGTCGACCTGAAGCGCCGCGAGACGATCCGCGACTCCTGGATCGCCTCGCGCTGCGGCTGGACGCCCTACGACGGGCGCGAGGTCGTTGGCTGGCCGGTCGGCACGTTCGTGCGCGGCCGGCGGGTGATGTGGGAAGGCGAGCTCGTTACGCCGGCGCAGGGGGCGGCGGTGCGGTTTGGGTGAGGGGGGCGAAGCCGCTCCTCTTCTCCCCCTGCGGGAGAAGGTGTCGCGCCGAAGGCGCGACGGATGAGGGGTCGCGCCAGATCAGCTTTGCGGGCTCGGAATTATCGCTTTCGATTGCAGATCATTGAAAATGGCGGCGGCGGCATTCGACGCGCTTGTGCCGTTTCCGACAAAGAGTGCGCCGCCCGCGCTTACTTGGCCGCTGCCCACCCACAAGTTCCTGCCGCTAGACGGTTCGACCAATCGAGCGTTGAATGACGTTTGGCGACTTTGGCGAATAATTGGCGTCGCAACGCCGAACGATGTTCCTCCGTAGGAAACGTTCGACATGCTGCCGAACGTGTTCACCGTCGCAGTCCCGCTGTAATTGCCACTGAACATTGTGCCGGCGTATTCGCGAACAACCCCTGAATCCCCAACATTGATGACAAGCAGTCCGTCCACACCCCGCGCCTTAAGATCCTGTTTGATCTCGGCGTCGCTATATTGCCGCGTCGGAGGGAAAATCGCGCTCGCGTCTTCTATGGTGACGCCCCTCTTCGACGCTTCGATGGCCAAATTTGTCTGAAACGATTCAGATAGCGGCGGCGGCGCAATGATCAGGACGGCGACATGAGATACAGGATGAGAGGGCAAATCGCGATCCGCGTACCCCTGCATCGACGTGGTGACGCAGCCGCCTAGCGACAATGAGACGACCGCCGCGCACAACAGGCTGAGCTTTGTCATTTCAATTCCCCCAGCGTTTCCACGGCACCGTATCACGCCCGCACTAAAGCGCCATTCCCGCAAGGGGCTACGGCATTCGCACTCGAAATTCGATCTCATCCGGGTCCGCCACATCGGAGCGGCGCAGTCACCGCGCAGCGGGCGAAGCGCAGTGGAGCAGCCGCGAAGCGGCTTGCCGGTGACGGGCCGATTTGGCCGCCCGGCATCAAAAGATCTGTGAACGCCTTAGCGAAAACGCGAGCGCGCGGCCTTTTCAGATCGGCTTGCGCGACAGCGCTCAGAACTCTTTCCAATCATGGGAATCGTCGCTCGCCGGCGGGCCGTTCGCCACCGCTTTGGACGCCGAACGCACGGGCCGCGGCGCCGCTTTACGCGCGTTGCTCGCCGCCACGCGCAGCTCCGTCTTCGAACCGACCGCGGGCTTGGCCGGCTCACGGAACGCGTGCGGCGCGGCCTTTTGCAATTGATCTCGCAGGCCGCCGTCGCCGCCCGCCTGACCGACCTGGAACTGCCCGATCAGTCCGAAGAGCTGATTGATTTCCGTCGAAAGCGAATGGTTCGCCGCCGTCGATTGCTCGACCATCGCCGCGTTCTGCTGCGTCACGTGATCCATCTGGTTGATCGCGACGCGAATCTGCTCGAAGTCCGGTTGCCTGTTCACGAGAGCCCGCGGCGATCTCGGCGACGACATTGTTGATCGCGGCGACCTGCGCCGCGATGTGCTCGAGTGACCTGCCGGTCTCGGCCACCAGCTTGACGCCGTGATCGACCTGCGTGGCCGAAGCCGAAATCAGGCCCTTGATCTCCTTGGCCGCTCCGGCCGAACGCTGCGCCAGCGCGCGCACCTCGGAAGCCACCACCGCGAAGCCGCGGCCCGCCTCGCCCGCCCGCGCCGCCTCGACGCCGGCGTTGAGCGCGAGCAGATTGGTCTGGAACGCGATCTCGTCGATGACGCCGATGATTTGGCTGATCTGCTGCGAGGACTTGGCGATGGCATCCATCGCGTCGACCGCTTCACGCACGATCTCGGCGCTCCTCTTGGCGTCGTCGTCGGCGGCCGCGACCACCTCGCGCGCATGGCTCGCGCCCTCCGCCGACTTCTTCACCGTCGCGGTGATCTCGTCGAGCGCCGCCGCGGTCTGCTCGAGGCTCGACGCCTGCTCTTCGGTGCGATGCGACAGATCGTCGGAGGCCGTGGATATTTCTCGCGTCCCGGAGTGGATTGCGTCCGTGCGGGCGGAGACGCAGCGCATCGCCTCTTCAAGAGTTCCGATCGCGGCGTTGAAATCGACTTGCAGCTTGCGATAGGCCTCGGGGATGTCGGCCGGCAAGCGATAGGTCAGGTCTTGGGCCGCGAGTTTCGACAACGCGGCGCCGATCGAACTGGCGACGACCGCACGTTCTTGTGCGATCGCCTCGCGCTGAGCCTGTTCGTTGCGCGCGCGCGCCTCTTCGGCCTGCGCGCGATGATCGGCCGCCTCGCTCTCCAGACGCGCGTTCGCGACGGCCGCCTGCTGGAAGACGAGCACGGCCTTGGCCATCTCGCCGATCTCGTTGCCGTCGCTCGTATTCGGGATCGAGACGTCCAGATCGCCCCTGGCGAGCGCGCTCATGGCGCGGGTCAGGCGGACGATCGGCTGCCTGATGCTTCGGGCGATTGCCAAGGAAACGAGCAGGCCGATCAGAAAGCTCGCGACGCCGACGCCGACGGCAAGACGGACGATGAAGCCGGCCAATGCGCGCGCGTCTGACTCCGTCTGGTTGGCGGCGGCTTGATATTCGTTCGAGAGCTCTCGACTGAGGTTTGCGATGTCGTCGCCGATTTTGAGAGCGCTGGCCGTCACCGCCTTGCCTTCCGGGGTGTTCAGAGCGTCGTTTTGCCCGTGAAAGGTTCGGAACTTGCTCGCTGTCTCGTTGTAGCTCTGGATCAACCCGATCCATTGCCGAACTTTGGCCTGCCGGCCCGGATCCTTCGTCGTCTCCGCGAGAGAGTCGAGGTATTCGCCCACGGTCTTCATGGATTCGTCGGAGTTCGACCAACCGTTCTGATCGCCCGTCGCCAGGGCCGACCAAGCGCCCATGCGCGCGTCCTCGAAGCGCTTTTCCGCGCGCTGATCCAGCACCTCGTGCGTCTTGCGTCTGGCGAAGTCTTCGAGGGAACTCTCGAATTTGACGCTGCTGATCCCCGCGAGGACGGCGACGCAGGCGAGCAGCAACAGAAGCGCGCCAAATCCGAGGATAAGCTTCGAGGCTATTCTCAAGCGATTGAACATGACGCCCTCTGGGTCCGCACGTGGCGCCCGCCACGCGCTGAACGCCTGCGTGCGGGCCTTGGTAGTGGAATGGGAATCTCGGGTCGGAACCGATATGAGCGCCCGGCGTCATGCCCTCGACCCGTCAGCTTTCAACGCAACGGATCGACGCGTCATACCGGCATGGCAGCGCCGAATGGTTAATAAACCCATACCTCATGTGGGTTTCCTGGCGCCCGCTTCGGATCGGGTATTTTCGTCCGGCCCTGAAACCCGGTTTTACCGCTGATTTCTCTGTGTTCGCCGTTCGTGGCGGCGTATTGCCGCAGCCCTGGCCGCAAACGCCTTTATCCCGCCATCACGATCATCGTCAGCCATTGCGCCGCGAGCGCCGGCTTCTGCTGCCCCTCGATCTCGACGCTCGCTTCGTAGCTCGTCAGCCATTCGCGATCCGAGCGGCGCATCGCGCCGACGAGTTCGAAGCGGCCGCGCACGCGCGCTCCGGCCGGGACGGGCGCGAGGAAGCGCAGACGGTCGAAGCCGTAATTGACGCCCATCGCGGCGCCGGCAATTTCGGGCAGCGCGTCGTTGGCGAAAGCCGAAAGCATCGCCAGCGTCAGGAAGCCGTGGGCGATCGTCCCGCCGAACGGCGTCGCGCGCGCCGCCTCGGGGTCGACGTGGACGAACTGCCGGTCCTCGGTGACTTCGGCGAAGGCGTCGATGCGCGGCTGATCGATCGTAAACCAGCGCGAGACGAACGCTTCGCCGCCGACGCGCGCGATGAAGTCTTCGATGGTCATTTGCCGCCGCATCGCGCCATGCATCAGGCGTGCTCGCCGAACATCGGCGGCGGAGCGGAGGCGCTGAGGCCGCCGTCGACGGGAACGATGGCGCCGCTAGTGTAGGCGCCGCCGCGCCCGGTCAAGAACAGCAGCGTTCCCGCGATGTCCTCGGGCCGGCCGAGCCGCCCCATCGGCACCGTGGCCGCCGCGCGCGCCGCGCCCTCTTCGTCGCCGATCGCGTAAGCGGTCATTTTGGTCGGGAACGGCCCCGGCGCGATGGCGTTGACGGTGACGCAGCGCGCCGCAAATTCCTGGGCGAGGATGCGTGTGAGGTGATGCACGGCGGCCTTGGCGGCGGAATAGGAATAGGCGTTCTCGGCCTGGGTCACCGTCCCCATCACCGAGCCGATGTTGACGATCGTCGTCGGGCGATCGACCGAGCCGCAAGCGACCAGCATCGGCATGAGGTCGCGCGTCAAGGTGAACAGGCCGGCGACGTTGACCGCCATCACCCGCTCCCAACCCTTCCACGCGAAGGCCTCGAAGGGCTCGCCCCAACTGACGCCGGCGTTGTTGACGAGAATGTGCAGTTCTTTCGTGCGCCGGCGCACTTCGGAAGCGAGCGCCGCGACGCCCGCCTCGCTCGCGACCGTGCCGGCGAAGCCCTCGCAGGGACCGATCGCGCTCAATTCGCGCGCGGCCGCTTCGCAAGCCTCGCCTTTGCGCGAGGCGATCAGCACGCGCGCGCCGGCGCTGAGCAACGCCTCGGCGCAGATGCGGCCGAGCCCCGTCGCCCCGCCGGTGACCAGCGCCGTGCGTCCGGCGACGGAATAAAGATCGGTCAAGGCGAACATCGGCGCTTCCTCCCTCGTGCGCGAATCGACGGCAACCTAGGCGAACGCTCGGCGTTCGCCAACGGCCGCAGCCTGACGATGTCGCCGGGCCGCCCTTGGCGATGGCGCCTGATCTCGCGAAGACGGTGACGCCTCTTCCTCGCCCAAACCCTTCTCTCGCACGCGGGCGCCAGGCAAACGCCTCGTTCGCCGACAGTCGGCCCGAACGGCCGGATAAGGGGCCAGCGCAGAATTTGCTTCACATCGCGCGCGGCGCCTTCCCTTGCGCGATCTTCCTCAACGCCGAGCGATCGACGATGGTGAAGGCGTCTCGACTGTCCGCCATGATCAGGCCGCGCCGTTTCAGATGGGTGATGTTGCGGCTGACGGTTTCGATCGTGAGGCCGAGATAGAGCGCCATCTCCGCCCGCGAGACGGGCAGCAGAATCTCGGCCGAGCCTCCCGCGTCGTCCGCGATCAGATCGACGAAAAAGCTCGCCACGCGCTCGATGGCGGTCTTGCAACTGAGCAGGAGCGCCAAGTCCCGTAGGCGATGGATCTCGCCGATCATCGCGCGCGCGATGCGCTCGGCGATCTGAGCATGGCGCTGCGCGGCGCAGCGGTCGAGACTGCATACGACCGCCGACGACAGCGCGACAGCGTCGCAATCGTGCCGATCGGCCGCCGTGAAGCCGAACAGACGGCCGGGCCCGACGATGTCGACGATCTGGCGACGCCCGTCCGGCAGGCGGCGCGAAATCATTGCCATGCCCTGCGTGAGCTCGTGGATCTCCGAGGCCGTGTCGCCTTCGGCGAAGAGGACGCCGCCCGGGGCGAACCGTCGCACATGTACGCTCGGGCCGGCGGCGGCATTGCGCCATCGCGCGCTCGATCGCGGCGCGCCGGAGACGACTTCGCTCGGCGTGAATTCGGGCAGAAGAAGAAATTCACCGTCCATGTTCATTCTCCGCGCTGGAGGAAATGAAAGATCTGTCGTCGAGTCCTACGGGACGCCGCATGAAGACGAACTCGTGCGCGGCGCCCCGAAGCTTCGAGAGCGAGCCGACCGAGGTCGGACTCGCCCCCTTCGTTCGTCACTTGAGACTGTTGATCCAGTCGGCGATTTGTTTGCTGTCGCCCGCCCGACATCGAGCAAGGCGGACGTCGGATCTTCAGACGCTTTTCTCGGGACGCTCGCGTGCGAGAGGCGCGCAGATGGGTCGGCCGAGCGCGGCGTCATCGAGGCGAAGGGCGAGAAGGGTTTTCGGCCGGACAGCCGAAGTCATCGAAGCGATGCCCGAGAGCGACTGCGTCGAGGAGACTGACCCCTATCGAAACCCTGACCTTTCATCTGCGACCATCATTGGGTCGGATGAACCTGACCGACGCGCGCCTTTTCCCTCGCTAGGAGGAAAGCGGGACGCATGGCGGCGATGACGCCGGAAGGATCAGATGAGAGGAGGCGCGCGCGGCGAAAACGCCCCGGCCAAGCGCGCGGGGATGGGGCGAAGGGTCTCTTGCCGGGGCGTGAAGACCGACGGCTCGCGAACAGGCGCAATGTCGAGAGTCGCGTCGTCGGGCGCGAGAACGTTCGCCTGCATGAGCGGCAGACAGAACGGGCACAGCGGCTGGCTGCCGCCGTCTTGCTGATTGACCGGATTGCCGTGTTGATCGAGAACGATCATGCCCAATCCGGTGCACACGACGATGCGATCGCCAGTAAGATCGCCGAACATCGGCGCATTCGCCTGGGCGGTCGCGCCGAGCAACGTCGCAGCGACGAGATTGAACAGGATGGCCCACAGACCGACGAGCGCAATGATGCGCAGCCGAACCCGCCCGCGATTGGGATCGGTCGAGATGTCGTAGGTCTTATGGCGACCAGAAACAGCCATATTCGATCCGCGCGCCGTCAAACGAAAGCGTGCTAAAATTAGTGTGTGCGCGACGCCTTGGCTATGAACAAGGTGGACGAATTCGCGGGCCTGTGGCGGTTTGCCGCAGGGCGCCGCGCGGCAATCCCAATCGAACACGAGAGCTTCTTCATGCAAGGCAAAACCGTGGTCGCGACCGGCGCGACGTCGGGCATCGGCGAAGTCGCAGTCGGCAAGCTGGCGGCGATGGGCGCGCGCATCGTCTTCGTCGCGCGCGACGCCAAGCGCGCCGAGGCGACGCTGGCGAGGCTCGAGCAAATCGCGCCGGGCCGCGGCCATCGCGCCCACATCGCCGATCTCCAGCTGATCGCCGAGACGCGGCGCGTCGGCGCAGAGATTGCGGCTGGCGAACCGCGCATCGACGCGCTCGTCAACAACGCCGGCGCGATGTTCTCGCAGCGCCGCGTCACCGCCGAGGGCCTGGAGACGACCTTCGCGCTCAACCACATGGCCTATTTCGTGCTCACCCAGGCGCTGCGCGAAAGGCTCGTCGCCTCGGCGCCGGCGCGCATCGTCTCGACCGCGTCGATGGCGCACGCGGGCGCCAAGCTCGATTTCGACGATCTGCAATGCGCCAACGGATATAGCGCTTGGAAGGCCTATAGCCGCTCGAAGCTCTGCAACATCCTGTTCACCCGTGAGCTCGCGCGCCGGCTCGCGGGAACGCGCGTCACCGCCAATTGCCTGCATCCCGGCTTCGTCGCCTCGCGATTCGGCGACGAGGCCGGCGGGTGGACCGGCCGCCTGTTTTCTCTGGCGAAGTTTTTCGCGATTTCGCCCGAAGCGGGCGCTGGCGCCATCGTCTATCTCGCGTCCTCGCCCGAGGTCGCGAGCGTAAGCGGCGAGTATTTCGCCAGGCGAAAAGTCCTCAAGCCGTCGGCCGCGGCGCGCGACGATGCGGCGGCGCGGACGTTGTGGGAAAAGAGCGAGGCGATCGCCGGGTGAAGGCGACGGCAGCGATCGAAAGGACTCGCGTCGCACCGCTCGGCTCGATCCTCATCGTCGAGCGCATGCAGCCATCTCGGCGACAGCGCGAAAACCCGTCCGCCTGCGCGGATCGCTAGTCAGGCCGTCGCGGCTACTCCACGAACACCAACTTGGCCTTGCCATCGCCGGGTATGGCGAGTTCGCCGATACGTTGGGCGATCCCGAACTGCACCGCATCGGCCGCGCCGTAAACGACCGTCTCGTGCCGAAAGCGCTTGAATTCAGTGTCCGGCAACTTGGTGCGATCACGATAAATCTGCTCCAAGACCTCGTCGGACTCGTTCATCATCCGCAACTGATCCTCGAACTGCGGACTGTTGAACATGCCGAAAATCGGCGCTTGCGCGGGATGAAACAGGAATCTCGCGTTTGCGTCGGTCGAACGCTCGGCGCCGGCGAGGAAGAGGATGGTCGCCGCAGACGCAACAAACACCTGCGCGTGAGTCCTGACTTTGATCGGAAGCGATCGAATGAGGCTGTAAAGCTGCAGGGCCGGCGTCACGAGACCACCGCTCGAGCTTATGACGAGGTTGATTTCCTTGGCGCCGCCTTCGGTCAGCGCGACGAGGTGGCCGCGTAACATCTTCACGGTTTGCAGATCGACGCCTTGCTGAAAGAACAGGAAATACGCTTTCTCCTTGTCGATGGGTCCGAGCGAGTTCCCGAGTGAGAAAGCCGGCGTTGGGGTTGGTCGCGGCGCGAACGTGATCGGCGGAAACGTGGGCGTGGGTGTAGGTGTGGGCGTCGGAGCGGGGGAAGGCTCTTGAGCCCCAGCCAGCGCGGGCGCCATTACGCCGCCGAGCAACGCCAGCGCCCGCCGACGCCCTATCGGCCGAGTCGCCAGCGCGCATTTGGGCGGCACGGCTTCGGGGCGCGAATTCGCTGCGCTTGCTTGCCCAGCGTCTCGTCGGTCGCTCATTTTCGCGCCCCCGCTTCAATTTACGTCACTTTCCTAATGAGCGGACTTTGCCAGCGCTTACCAGAGTGCGTTTTGTCGCAACCGCAGCGAATTTCCGGCGCTGCCGCCCCACCGCTCGCGGTTCGTCCGCGCTTTCGAGCCGCGAAGCGGGCACTCTGCGTTTCGATTCGGCGCCCCATCACACCGACAGCCGCTTCCTCACCTCCGACTCGACCATGTCCTTGCGTTCGCCGGCGAGCACGACTGCGCCGCGGTCCATCACCACGTAGTCGTCGGCAATGTCGCGCGCCCATTCGAAATATTGCTCGACGACCAGAATCGCCATGTCGCCCCTCTGGCGCAGATAGAGAATCGCGCGGCCGATGTCGCGGATGATCGAGGGTTGGATGCCTTCGGTCGGCTCGTCGAGCACCAGGAGCTTGGGCCGCGTCACCAGCGCGCGCGCGATCGCCAATTGCTGCTGCTGGCCGCCGGAGAGATCGCCGCCGCGCCGGCCCATCATTTCGCGCAGCACCGGGAACAGGTTGAAGATTTCGTCGTCGACAAAGTGGTTGGCGCGCGGCTGCGCAGCGAATCCGGTCATCAGGTTTTCGCGCACGGTGAGCAGCGGAAAAATCTCGCGTCCCTGCGGGACATAGCCGAGGCCGCGCCGCGCGCGAACATGCGGCGCCAGCGCGCCGATGTCCTCGCCCATCCAGCGGATCGCGCCGCTCGCGATCTTCTGCTGGCCGACGATGGCGCGCAGCAGCGAGGATTTGCCGACGCCGTTGCGCCCGAGCACGCAGGTCACCCGGCCGATTTCCGCCTTCAGCGAAACCGAGCGAAGCGCCTGCGCGGCGCCGTAATAGAGATCGATCTTTTCGACGCTCAGCATCGCCTATCGACCGAGGTAGACTTCGATGACGCGCTCGTCGGCGCTCACTTGGTCGAGCGAGCCTTCGGCGAGCACCGCGCCTTCATGCAACACCGTGACCTTGACCCCGAGTTCGCGCACGAACGCCATGTCGTGTTCGACGACGACCACCGAATGGTCGCGCGCGATTTCGCGTAACAGCTCGGCGGTCTCGACGGTCTCCGCGTCCGTCATGCCGGCCACGGGTTCGTCGACAAGCAGGAGCTTGGGGTCTTGAGCGAGCAGCATGCCGATCTCCAGCCATTGCTTCTGCCCGTGCGAAAGCGCGCCGGCGAGCCGCCCGCGTTGATCGCGCAGGCGGATCGTCTGCAGGATGCGTTCGATGGTCTCCCGCTCGCTTTGGCATAGGGCGTTCGTCAGGACGCCCGTCTTTCGACGGGCTATTGCGCCGCCGAACAGCGTCGCGAACACCGTGCGCGGCGCCTTGGCGGCGAGCAGGATGTTGTCGGACACCGTGTGGTTCTCGAACACCGTCGGCTTCTGAAACTTGCGGCCGACGCCGAGGTCGGCGATTTCGGCCTCGTCGAGCCGGGTCAGGTCGTGCCGGCCCTCGAAATAGACGTCGCCTTCGTCGGGGCGCGTCTTGCCCGTGACGACGTCCATCATCGTCGTCTTGCCTGCGCCGTTGGGGCCGATGATCGCGCGCATCTCCCCCGGCGCCACCACCAGCGACAGGCCGCGCAGGGCCTTGTAGCCGTCGAAGGAGACGCTGACGCCGTCGAGATAGAGCAGCGAGCTCGTCAGCTTGGAGTCGTCGGAATCGGTCATTGCACGCCCTCCTCGCGTGCCGGCCCCGTCGCCGGCGCCGGACCGGGCGTCGCCTTGCGCGGGCCGACGAGACCCATCAGGCCCTTGGGCAGGAACAGCGTCACCAGCACGAACAGTCCGCCGAGCCCAAACAGCCAATATTCGGGGAACGCGCCGGTGAAATAGGTCTTGGCGAAGTTGACGACGATCGCCCCCAGCGCCGCGCCGATCAGCGTGCCGCGCCCGCCGATCGCGACCCAGATCACCGCCTCGATCGAATTGGCCGGGTCGAATTCGCTGGGGTTGATGATGCCGACCTGCGGCACGTAGAGCGCGCCCGCGACCCCGGCGATGACCGCGGAAACCACGAAGACGAACAACTTGTAATTCTCGACGCGGTAGCCGAGGAAGCGCATGCGGCTCTCCGCGTCGCGCACCGCGATCAGCGCCTTGCCGTATTTCGAGCCGACGATCGCCTTGGCCAGCAGGAAGCAAAGCGCCAGCGTCAGCGCCGAAATCGAGAACAGCGCGGCGCGCGTCGCGTCCGTTTCGACGTTGAAGCCGAGAACGTCCTTGAAATCGGTCAGGCCGTTGTTGCCGCCGAAGCCGAAGTCGTTGCGGAAGAAGGCGAGCTTCAGCGCGTAGGTGAGAGCCTGGGTGATGATCGAGAGATAGACGCCGGTGACGCGCGAGCGGAACGCGAACCAGCCGAAAGCGAAGGCGAGCAAACCGGGGACGAGCATCACCATCAGGCCGGCGTAGGCGAAGGAATGAAAGCCCCACCAATAGACCGGCAGTTCCTTCCAGTTGAGGAACACCATGAAATCGGGCAGCAGCGGATTGGCGTAGACGCCGCGCGCGCCGATCTGGCGCATCAGGTACATGCCCATCGCGTAGCCGCCGAGGGCGAAGAACGCGCCGTGACCGAGGGAGAGGATGCCGCAGTAGCCCCACACCAGATCCAGCGCGAGCGCGAGGATGGCGTAGCACACGTACTTGCCGAGCAGCGCGACGACGTAAGGCGGCATGGCGAACGCCGAATCGCGCGGCACGGCGAGCGCGAGGATCGGCACCAGGGCCGCGCCGATCAGCGTCAGCGCGAGGAAGGCGAGGCCGAGGCGATCGAGTCGCGGGAAAAGCGCTTTCATCGTCACGCCTCGACCGCCCTGCCCTTGAGCGCGAACAGGCCGCGCGGACGCTTCTGGATGAACAGGATGATGAACACGAGCAGCAAGATCTTGCCGAGCACCGCGCCGATGACGGGTTCGAGCAGTTTGTTGGCGACGCCGAGCGTCAGCGCGCCCAGAGCCGTGCCCCAGAGATTGCCGACGCCGCCGAGCACCACGACCATGAAACTGTCGATGATGTAGCCCTGGCCGAGGTTGGGCGAGACGTTGTCGATCTGCGACAGCGCGACGCCGGCGATGCCGGCTATCCCTGAGCCGAGGCCGAAGGCGAACATGTCGATGCGCCCGGTGGAAATGCCCATCGCCGCGGCCATGCGGCGGTTCTGAGTGACCGCGCGCATGCGCAGCCCGAACGACGTCGCCCGCAACACCAGTTGCAAAGCGACGAACACCAGGATGGCGAGCGCGACGATCCACATGCGCCCGACCGTGATCGACAATCCGCCCCACTCGATCGACCCGGACATGAAGTCCGGGGCGCCGACCTGGCGATTGTTGGCGCCGAAGAGGCTGCGCACGCCTTGTTGCAGGATCAGGGACACGCCCCAGGTGGCGAGCAGCGTCTCGAGCGGCCGGCCGTAGAGAAAGCGGATCACCAGCCGCTCGATCGCGATGCCGACCGCGCCGGCGACGAGAAACGCCAGCGGCAGCGCGATCGCAAGCGACCATTGCGCGGCGGCCGGCGGCAAGAGGCTCTGCACGACGAAAGTCGTGTAGGCGCCGAGCATCACCATTTCGCCGTGCGCCATGTTGATGACGCCCATCACGCCGAACGTGATGGCGAGGCCGATGGCCGCGAGCAGCAGCACCGAGGAGGCCGAGGCGCCGTACCAGAGGTTCTGCGCGACGTCCCATAACGCGAGGCGCGTCTTGATCGAAGCGAGCCCCGCCCGCGCCGCAGTCTTGAGCGCGGGATCGTCGGTCGCGGCCACGACCTGGTCGAGCAGGTTCTGGGCGTCCTGATCGCCGCGCTCCTTGAGCGCCGCGATCGCCGCCAGGCGATCGGACGTCGGCGCGCTCGCGTCGAGCGCGAGGATCGCGGCGCGCGCTTGGCGCAACGCCGCGGCGGCAGCGGGATCGCGCTCCCTGGCGAGCTGCGCCTCCAGCGCCGGCAACGCCTTGGCGTCGCGCGACTTGAACACCTCTTCGGCCGCGGCGATGCGTTTTTGCGGGTCGGGATTGGCGAGGGTCAGCGCGCCGAGCGCCGCGGCGATCGCGTTGCGCAGCCCGTTGTTGACGCGAACCGTCTTGAAGGAATCGACATTGACGCCCTCCAGCTTCTCGCCGGTCTTGGCGTTGATCACGTCGCCGGCGCTGGTCTGATAGACCAGGACATGCGCCGCTGGATCGAACAGCAGCCGGTTGTCGCCGAGCGCGTCGAGGATCGCCGGCGCGTTCGCCGCCCCGCTCGCCGCGAGTTCGCCGACCGCCTGTTCGGTGCTTGCGAACTTATTGTCGAAAAACTTCGCCAACGCGTCGTCGAGCGGGTCCGCCCGCGCGAGGCTCGCGCAGCACAGGAAGACGAGGGTGGCGATCAGGCGCGCGATGGGCATGGCGAGCGACTCTCGTGGCGGGCGGCTCCTCATCCGTCGCGCTTCGCGCGACACCTTCTCCCGCAAGCGGGAGAAGGGGCTCGCCCCTCTCCCGCATAGGGCGTTCGGTAGAACGCCCGTCTTCCGACAGGCTGCGCGGGAGAGAGGTTAGGGTGAGGGCGGCGCGGTTGCTTAGATCACGATTCGGCCGCTCAACCCCCGCACTTGCCGGTCTTGACGTTCAGGTTGCCGCAAGACAGCGGCTTGCGCCAATCGGCGATGAGGTCGCGCGAGCCTTCGAGATACGGCGACCATTCCTGCGCGACCACCGTGCCGGGCGTCTGCCAGACGGTGTTGATCAGGCCGTTCGATTGGATTTCGCCGATGTAGACCGGCTTGGTGATGTGATGGTTCGGCATCATCGTCGCGATGCCGCCGGTCAGGTTCGGCACGGCGACGCCGATCATCGCGTCGATCACCTTGTCCGGGTCGGTCGTGCCGGCTTTCTCCACCGCCTTGACCCACATGTTGAAGCCAATGTAATGGGCCTCCATCGGATCGTTGAAGGTGCGCTTCGGGTTCTTGGTGAAGGCGCGCCACTTCGCGATCTCCTCCTTGTTCTCGGGCGTGTCGATCGTCTGGAAATAATTCCAGGCGGCCAAGTGCCCGACGAGCAGCTTGGCGTCGAGGCCGGCGAGTTCTTCTTCGCCGACGGAGAAGGCGACGACGGGGATGTCGGTCGCCTTGACGCCCTGGTTGCCGAGCTCCTTGTAGAAGGGCACGTTGGCGTCGCCGTTGATCGTCGAGACCACTGCCGTCTTCTTGCCCGAAGCGCCGAAGGCCTTGATCTTGGTGACCTCGGTCTGCCAATCGGAGAAGCCGAACGGCGTGTAGTTGATCATGATGTCCTCAGGCGCGACGCCCTTGGACTTCAGATAGGCTTCGAGGATCTTGTTGGTCGTGCGCGGATAGACGTAGTCGGTGCCTTCCAGCACCCAGCGCTTCACTGAGCCGCCGTCGGGGCTCATGAGATAGTCGACGGCCGGGATCGCCTGCTGATTGGGAGCGGCGCCGGTGTAGAAGACGTTGCGCTCCGATTCTTCGCCCTCGTATTGCACGGGATAGAACAGGACCGAGTTCGAGCTCCTTGAAGACCGGCAGCACGGATTTGCGCGATACCGAGGTCCAGCAGCCGAAGACGACGGCGACCTTGTCCTTGGCGATGAGTTCGCGCGCCTTTTCGGCGAACAGCGGCCAGTTGGACGCAGGGTCGACGACGACCGGCTCCAGCTTCTTGCCCAGCAGGCCGCCCTTCTTGTTCTGCTCGTCGATGAGCATCAGCATGACGTCCTTCAACGTCGTCTCGCTGATCGCCATCGTGCCGGAAAGCGAATGGAGAATGCCGATCTTGATCGTATCTTCCGCCGCGCTGGCGGCGAAGGCGCTCAGCGCCACGGCGCCGCCGATGAGCGCGCCCGTCGCGCGCAATACAAAACGTCTGGTGACTGACATGTTCGACCCCATCCTCTCGTCCACAGGTGGAGGTCGGCGCGCTCGCGCGGCCGGCCTGTACCGGAACGGCGACGCAAGCGCTATGCCAGCGAAGCGGGGGGAAATCGGGCGTCGTCGCAAAGGATCGGCGCCAAAACGCGCGCCATCGCGCGCAATGCTTGGGCGCCTTGCCGAGCCGAGCGCCCTAGCCGACCGTCAGCGCGGGGCGCGTTTGCCGAGGATGCGCTGCAACGTGCGCCGATGCATGTTGAGCTGGCGCGCGGTCTCCGAAACGTTGCGATCGCACGATTCATAGACGCGCTGAATATGCTCCCAACGGACGCGGTCGGCCGACATCGGGTGTTCGGGACTGTCGACCGGGTCTGCGCGCTCCGCCATCAGGACGGCGACGATCTCGTCGGCGTTGACGGGCTTGGCGAGATAGTCGAATGCGCCGAGCTTGACCGCAACCACCGCGGTGGCGATCGCGCCATAGCCGGTCAGGATGATCGCCCGCGCGTCGGCGCGCTTGGCTTTCAACGCGCGCATCACGTCGAGCCCGCTGCCGTCGCCGAGCTTTAGGTCGATGACGGCGAAGGCGGGCGCCTCCGCCTGAATGGCCGCCAGGCCCTCTGCGACGCTCACGGCCAGACGCGGCGTGAATCCGCGCGAACCCATCGCCCGCGCCAGACGTTCGCAGAACGGCCTGTCGTCGTCGACGATCAGCAAGGACTTGTCGAACGCTGCCGACTCGCTCGGCGACGATTGTCGGGTGGCGTCTCTTTCAATGTCCATCAGATCACTGCGATTTGACATAATCATAGCTTTCTAGCCCTTGTCGACGCGACAGTCGACCGTGTTCGAAGGCGGCCAGCGGCCAGACGATCGTCGCCACGGCCCCATTCTGCGTTGGTGGCGCATTGGCGATCTTGAGCGAGGCGCCGGAACGCTCGAGCAGCGCGTCGGCGATGAACAGCCCCAGACCCATCCCGCCTGCGACCTCGCCCTCGCGGCGGCGCGCCGCGCCGCGCGTCGAAATATAGGGCTCGCCCAGACGCGCCAGAACCTGCGCAGGGAAGCCCGGCCCATCATCGGCGATGACGATCTTGACGATCGAACTCGTCCAGGTCGCGCGAATCTTGACCCGGCTTTCGGCGAAACTCACGGCGTTCTCGACGATATTGGTCAAGCCGTAGATCATCCCGGCGTTGCGGCGACAGACGGGCTCGGGCGCCGGTCCCTCGCGTTCGACCTCGATCTCGACGTCGAGCAGGCGATGGGGCGTGACGATCTCTTCGATGAGCTCGCCGAGCGTGGTTTCCTCCAGCGAAGAGGATTCGATCGTGGCGGGCGAGGACAGCTTGCCGAGGATCGATCGGCAGCGCCCGACTTGGTCCTCGACCAGATGCAAGTCGTCCGCGCATTGCGCGGCGACCAGCGGCTGGGCCGCCAATTCGTGAACCACCAGCGCCACGGTCGCCAGCGGCGTGCCCAATTCGTGCGCCGCAGCGGCGGCGAGGCCGTCGAGCTGCGAGAGATGTTGTTGGCGGACCAGACTCAACTCCGTGGCGGTCAGCGCGCTGGCGAGTTGGCGCGCCTGCTCAGCGATGCGGTTGCCGTAAATCGTTACGAATATGGCGCTAACCGCGATCGCCGTCCACAGCCCGACGCCGTAGAGCGCCGGCGGCTGGAATTCCTCGCCGCCCGGCCAGCGCAGCGGCCAATGCCAAAGTTGCAGCGCGGTCGCGCAAACCAGGGTGAAGCCGAGCAAGGTCAGCGTGCGGCGCAGCGGCAATGAAACCGCCGACATCATGACCGGCGCCAGAAACAGAATCGAAAAGGGATTGACGAGACCGCCCGTCAGGAACAGCAGCGCGGCCAGTTGCGCGATATCGAAGCCGAGAATAGTGGCGGCCCAGGAATCGTTGAGGCGGTGGCTGACAGGAAAACGCATTCGCAGCGCGGCGTTGAGGAGCACCGACGCGCCAATGATCGCAAAGCAAGGGACAAATGGAAATTTCAGGCCCAGCGCGAAATAGGAAATAAGCACTGCGGTCGACTGGCCAAATACCGCGATCCAGCGCAGCCAAATCAGCGTGTCTACGCTAAGTCGGCGCGCCCTTTGGCCGAAATCCTCGTCGTCAAAAGCGTCGAAAGCGTCCAAAATGTCTTCGCAACCTGTGCCCGTGGGTCGCAACGCGACGCCGCTATTGGATTTTTTCGTTAGGGTATACGCCCCACAGGGTGGGCTGTTCAATATACCCTTTGTACCCATCCCCGTCGATCAGGCACCAGGCGCCGTCGCAGGCGCGCACATTGGCGATGACGCCCGACTGCAACGTCGCCGCCACTTCGCCGTTTTCCCTCGGCTGGGCGTAGATCTTGAAGACTTGGCCTTTCTTGCCGACCCCGACCAGCCCCGTCCTGCGCCCGGAAAGCAAGGAATGAAGGACCCATCCTTCCGTGCCTTCGGAATCGCGCACCCTGCGCCAGATATCGAATTCGGCGGTGATCTCGACCGGCAGGCCGGCGCGCTGGAACACCCACTTGGTCGGATGATCCTTCGACGGCCCCTCGCGCAGGTTGACCCGATCGGTCTTCAGGCTCGCGTAGCGCGGCAGGGGCAGGCCGGTCACCGGGCCCATCTGGTCGGCCAGCGCGACGGCGGGCCACAGCGTCAGCAGCGCCGCCGCGGCGCCGAGACGCCCCTTGCGCGGCGAGATCAAGCGGAGAACAAAGGCGATGAGTTTCATTCCCGATCCATCAAAGAGGGCGCGACGCCGCGCATCCTTGTCTTTGCCTCGCCATCTGCTAGAGAGGCCGCAGCGGCGCACGAAACGAAGGCTCGGCCTCTCGGTCTCCCTTGAGGCTTTCTTTTGCGGGGCGCGCCGTTAACGAGGCGTAAAGGCATTTGATATTGCGCGCGAACATGGTTGAAATCGGGCCGTCGTCAAACAGGCGCCAGGGGAGCGAGGAGGGAACGGCCCATGTCTAGGAAGAAGCCCCTCGTCGTCGTCACGCGCCGGCTTCCCGAGCTGGTCGAGACGCGCATGCGCGAATTGTTCGACGCGCGGCTCAACCTCGACGACAAACCGATGGCGGAGAGCGAAATCGCCGAGGCGATGCGCGAGGCCGACGTCCTCGTCCCCACCATCACCGACCACATCAACGCGCACATGATCGCACAGGCCGGCGAGCAGATGAAGCTGATCGCCAATTTCGGCACCGGCGTCGACAATATCGACGTGACCTCGGCGTTGCGCCGCGGCATCATCGTCACCAATACGCCGGGCGTCCTCACCGAGGACACCGCCGACATGACGATGGCGCTGATTCTCTCCACCGCCCGCCGGCTCGCCGAGGGCGCGCGAGTGATCCCCGAAGGACGCTGGACCGGCTGGTCGCCGACATGGATGCTGGGGCGTCGCATCGGCGGCAAGCGCCTCGGCATCGTCGGCATGGGCCGCATCGGTCAGGCGCTGGCGCTGCGCGCGCGCGCCTTCGGCATGTCGATCCATTATCACAACCGGCGCCGGGTCGCGCAGCAGATCGAGGAGTCGCTGGAGGCGACCTATTGGGATTCGCTCGACCAGATGCTGGCGCGGATGGACTTCGTTTCGATCAACTGCCCGCACACCCCGGCGACCTACCACCTGTTGTCGGCGCGGCGGCTGAAGTACCTGCGCCCCGAGGCGATCGTCATCAACACCGCGCGCGGCGAGGTGATCGACGAGAACGCGCTCACCCGCATGCTCGAGGCCGGCGAAATCGCCGGCGCCGGGCTCGACGTGTTCGAGCACGCGCCCGCCGTTTCCGACAAGCTGATCGCGCTCGCCAACAAGGGCACGGTGACGCTGCTGCCGCACATGGGCTCGGCGACCCACGAGGGGCGCAACGACATGGGCGAGAAGGTCATCATCAACATCAAGACCTTCATGGACGGCCACCGCCCGCCCGACCGCGTGCTGCCGAGCATGCTGTAAGAATCATAAAGCGGCGCGGCGCAAGGCCCGCGCCGTTTTCCGGCGCGTGGGCCTGATTTCAACGCCTTGCGTGACGTTTTTCCGCCGCTCGGTCCCGCGGCGAGGCAAGCCACGGCAGTTCGCCTTCGCCGCCGGTCTTCGACTGGGCCGCCCCCTCGGGCGAGAGCTTACGCTTGCCGTGGCTTGCCGTGACAGCGCTATTTCCCTTTTTCTCGGCCGTTCGGCACGGTGGATCGCCAAGCGCGGAAACGACCAATTCGGCCCGTTGTGAGCCGAAAAGGGGAAACGTGTGGGTGGCGCCGTTATGACGCAAGCGAGTTTTTCAACGCAATCGGTGGCGAGCGGTCGCTCAATTGTTGGGGCGTGAACACTGCACGTAGTCCCTAGCGGGGTGCAGGGCGACGACAAAGCGGCCTCGACGATCGATGCAGCCCCAGCTTCCGTCGACATAGGACGAATGCTCGCCGTCGGAGAAGATCCGGCACCCACTGCAAACCACAGCGCGCCCGTTCTCAAACGGATATGCTCCGTCAAAACGCGCTGGTATGACGGTCCGGAGACTCCGGTCAATGTAGCCGACCTTCTCGCCGTCGGGAGAACGCGCCAAACCGCTTGCGAACGGGTCAGCGCCATTGTCGAATGTCATGACGGTCGCCGAACGGCCATTCCGCGCCACGTATCGCCAGCCACCAACAAAGACGCTGGCCAAGCCGCGTTCGTCGTAAGCCATCCGCTTGAGGTGCTGGCGAGAGAAATGGACCTGCCCCTTAGTGTCGTTCCAGGCGCAGTGCTTGAAGGTCGACAGTTCGCCGCCCGCACTTGGCGCATAGGCGCAATCCAGCGGGGCGCGTCCTGCCGTGGGGCCGAGCGCCTGGACGGCAACTGCAAGCGCAAGCGCAATGATGCTCATTGCGCAGTTATCTCATAGCAAGTTGGAGTCCGCTATGGGTCGATTCCGCCGGGCGGGCGATAGAGCCGGACGCCAAGTGTCAGATTCTGACCGCTAGACGCCAACCCCTTCTTCCCCTCCCTTGCCGCCGCAAGCGCGAATCAATACGATCGGCCATGCCCCCGGACGAAATCATCATCGAAACGCAACGCATCGGCGCGATTTTGCGCGTCGCCGCCGTGGACGTCGCGACAGGAACCGAAGTCACGTTCCAGGCCCCTGCCTCGGCCAGCCGCGCCTCGATCAATCGCCTTGCCGCCAATAAGCTGCGCTATGTGCTGGGAAAGACGGCGACATCTAAGGACGAGAGGTCTGCGTCATGTGAGAGGAAGGGTTATGACGCCGAGAGTTTTTGACGTAAACGAGCGCCAATCGCCATAATTCAGCCGCTCGATCTGCCGCCGCCATCTCAAAGGCTGAGACGTCTGTCCCCGTAACGCAATGCGGCGCCCATCGGCCCTCATGTTACAGAAGTCTTAAGATATTCAATTCAGCCTACCGGCGCCGCTCGATCCCCCGAAGTGACGAGCGGCGCTTTGCGTTGGCGCGAGTTTCGATCGCGCGCCGACGGGAGCGTCCCGCGCAGAACGAATGGCGGCGGTCACATGGGAACGCTTTCACGCCTTCTGCTCCTCGCGGCGATCTTGACGGGCGGCGCCTTCGAGCTCGGGTCGAACACCGCCGTGCAAGAGACCGCGCAGCGATGGCTCGACAAATTCGACAAGCGCCCCGTGCGGTCGATTCTCATTGTCGGCAACAGTCGAACCTATTTCCACGGCATGCCGGCGATGGTGCGGCGCATGGCGAACTCCGCCGGCGAGCCGACGCGCTATGACATTTCGACGCTCGCCTGGGGCGGCGCGTCGTTCGAGGAGAATTGGAAGGACGCCGGGGTCCAGCAAGCGCTTCAGCGCCGGTGGTCGCAGGTCATCCTTCAAGCCGAGAGCCGCGCGTCGATCGACGACGACAAGCGGGCGAGCTTCTTGACTTATGGGGAGAAGCTGATCGGCGCGGCGAGCAACGCCGGATCGCCCGTAGCGTTGATCGTCAATTGGGGCTACGGGAACGCCAACTTTGTAAATTTTGCGGATGGGCCGAGCGCTGCGCGAAAGCGCTATGTGGCGGCGATCGAGACCGACACCCGCAGCCTCGCCTCGCAGGCCCGCGCCGAGCTGATCGACACCAGCGACGTTTGGGAGGAGACCCTCGCCGCGGCGCCTTCCCTGCCTCTCTATGAGGACGGAAATCATCCAACGCTGAACGGCAGCTACCTTTCCGCCTTGATGATCTACGGGTTCCTTTCCGGCCACGGCGTCGCCGAGGTGTCCTATCGTCCGTTCGGCATGGAAGAATCCACGGCGGAATTCTTGAAAGACGAGGTCGATCGCTATTACGGGCGATTTCCGCGCGGGTCGTCGTAGAGCCGCTCCCGCATTAGCGGATTCGAAGCCGTCTCGACCGAGCGCGAAGCTGCGCGCAATCCGAGGCAACTGAGAAGACAGGCCCGGAACTGCTGGAAGCGCGAACCTTCAATTGTGAACGTTTGCGTGAGACGCTGCACCAGACGCCAATCCCTTCTTCCCCCTCCCGTGACGTCGCAAGCGCGAATCAATACTATCGGCCATGCCCCGGACGAAATCATCATCGAAACACAACGCATCGGCGCGATTTTGCGCGTCGCCGCCGTGGACGTCGCGACAGGAACCGAAGTCACGTTCCAGGCCCCTGCCTCGGCCAGCCGCGCCTCGATCAATCGCCTCGCCGCCAATAAGCTGCGGTACGTGATGAGAAAGGCCGCGACATCTAAGGACTAGAAGTCTGCTTCATCTGAGAAGAATGGTAATGACGCCGAATATTTACCGGGTGATTTACGATGTTGCTGCAACAGTGAGCTTTATTATTGGTATATGCGGACGTCATGGCGGATTGCTGG